>JAXMMJ010000078.1:0-30015 GCA_034366585.1 Hylemonella sp. | reverse complement strand
CACCAGCACTTCCTTGGCCGCGCGGGTGCTGTCGGCCAGGGAGGCCGGCACCTGCACCACGGCGCGCAGCGGCAGCGGCGCGTAGACCGTCACGATGGGCTTGCCCGGCACCGCCAGGTCGCCGGCTTCGGCATGCGTCTGCAACACCCAGCCGTCGTAAGGCGCGGTCACGCGGGTGTAGCCCTGCGAGAGCGCCGACTGGCGCGCGCCGGCGGCGGCCTGCGCACGGCCGGCCTGGGCGGCCTTGTACTGGGTTTCGGCCACGTCCAGCGCGGCCTGGCTCACGAAACCCTGGCTTTGCAGGTTGCGCGTGCGCTCGTAGTTGACCTGGGCGTTGCGCAGCTCGGCCTCGCTCTGCGTCACCTGGGCGGCGCTGCGCTGCACGCCGACCGAGCTTTCCTGGTCGTCGATGGTGGCCAGCAGCTGGCCTGCCTTGACGCGATCGCCCATCTTGACCAGCAGCTTGACGACGCGGCCCGAGGCCTGCGCCGAGACCACGCTCTGCTTGACCGGCTCGATGACGCCATCGATCTCGTAGCCGGTGGACACGGCACGCGCCCCGATCTGGACCGTCGGCACGGTGACGCCGCCCTGGGCCAGAACAGGGGCACCGGCCAGAACGGCCAGGGAAACGACAAAGGCGATGGTGTGGATCGATTTCATGGCTTTCTCCATATACTGGGTGCAGTATACACCGCATACCCCCAGGAGTACAAGGCCCGGCGACAAAAAACCCCGCTGACCTTGCGGTGAGCGGGGTTTCGGGCCTGGGAGGTCTCCCTGGAGGGTCAAAAGGGGATGTCGTCGTCCATGTCCTCGAAGCCGCTGGCCGATTTGGCTGGGGCCTGCGGGCGCGGGGCAGCGCTGGGCGCCGGGCGCGAGGCCGGGGGAGCGCTGCGGCGCGGGGCGCCACCGCCGTCGTCGTCCGCCGGGCCGCCCGAGCCTTCGCGGCCGCCGAGCAGCTGCATTTCGGTGGCGATGATGTCGCAGGTGTTCTGCTCAACGCCGTCCTTGTTGGTGAACTTGCCGTACTTCAGGCGGCCTTCGACGTAGACCGGGCGGCCCTTCTTGAGGTACTCGCCGGCGATTTCGGCCAGGCGGTCATAGAAGGTGACACGGTGCCACTGGGTGTCTTCGATCATCTCGCCGGAATTCTTGTCCTTGCGGCGGCTGGAGGTGGCCACGCTGACGTTGGCCACGGCCTGGCCTGAGGGCAGGTAACGGATTTCGGGGTCGCGGCCACAGTTGCCGACCAGGATGACTTTGTTGACGGATGCCATGGGGAATTCCTCCAGATATTTGTTAATTATGGGCCTTTACGACCGGGCGCCACCATGGGCCAGGCCAGCAGCAGCCACAGGCCCATGCCGACCGCACAGGCGATGAAAAGCGCCGGCACGCCCTGGGTCTTGAGCAGCCAGCCACCGGCCGCACCACCGGCAAAGAAACCCAGGGACTGCAGGGTGTTGTAGACCCCCAGGGCCGCGCCGCGCGCGTGCGGCGGGGCCACGCGCGAGGCCAGGCTGGGCTGGCTGGCTTCGAGCACGTTGAAGCCGCAAAAGAACAGGAAGAGCATGAAGGCCAGCCAGGCGATGTGCGGCGCCTGCGCCGCCCAGAGCAGACCCAGCTGCACCAGGGCGATCAGGGCAATGGCCCCCAGGAAGACGGCGCGCAGGTAACCGCGACGCTCCAGCGGGAACAGGGTGGCGCCCATGACCACAAAAGATGCCAGCACGGCCGGCAGGTAGACCCACCAATGCTGCGCCGGGGGCAGGCCTGCCTGCACCAGCAGAGCGGGAATGGCCACCCACATGGCCAGCTGCACGGCGTGCAGGATGAAGACCCCTACGTCCAGACGCAGCAGGGCGGCGTGCGTGAGCACTTCGGATAGCTTGCCGCGCGGCTGGTTCTTGTGCTGCAGCGGCTCGGTGGGCACCCACCAAATCACCACGGCCACGCCGGCCAGGGCCAGCGAGCCCGTGAGCGTGAACAGGCCGGCCAGGCCGATATACGTCACCAGCAGCGGCGCCAGGACCAGGGAGAGCGCGAACATCAGGCCGATGCTGGCACCCACCAGGGCCATGGCCTTGGTGCGCACCTCGTCGCGGGTCTGGTCGGCCAGCAGCGCGGTGACGGCGGCGGAGACGGCACCGGCGCCCTGCAGGGAACGGCCGATGATGAGCCAGGTCAGGCTGCCGGCCAGGGCGGCCACGAAACTGCCCAGGGCAAAAACCAGCA
Source organism: Hylemonella sp. (assembly GCA_034366585.1). Taxonomy (GTDB): domain Bacteria; phylum Pseudomonadota; class Gammaproteobacteria; order Burkholderiales; family Burkholderiaceae_C; genus Hylemonella. The sequence continues at coordinate 27,777 of JAXMMJ010000078.1, read as the reverse complement.
GGCCGGCGATGATGACGCGCTTGCGTCCCAGCCGGTCCGAGGCCATGCCGAAGGGGATCTGCAGGAGGCCCTGGGTCAGGCCGTAGATGCCCATGGCCAGGCCGATCAGCACCGGGTCGTCTCCGCCGGGATAGCGGGCGGCTTCCAGGGCGAAGACTGGCAGCACCAGGAACAGACCCAGCATGCGCAGGGCGAAGATGGCAGCCAGTGAGGCACTGGCGCGCCGCTCGCGCGCGGTCATGGCGTAGGCGTCGGGGCTGGCGGCGGGTGTGGCAACTGTGGAGGACACGGGAAAGCGGGCACCGGAATTGAGAAGGCCCGCGCAGGGGCGGGCAAGGCCTGTATTGTCCCCGATCCGGCCGGCCGGGGTGCTAGGCCCTCAGGAATTCTCTATCATGGATGGTTTTGCCCATAGGCCGCCCTTGAACTCCACCCCTGAAGGCCAGCGCCCCCCCGTTCTCGCCGAAGAAGTCTCCGGCCGCTACCTGGCCCACGCCTTGCAGCAGCAGGCCATGCACATCCGCGGGGCGCGAACGCACAACCTCAAGAACATCGACCTGGACATCCCGCGCAACCAGCTGGTGGTGATCACGGGCCTCTCGGGTTCGGGCAAGTCCAGCCTGGCGTTTGACACGCTCTACGCCGAGGGCCAGCGCCGTTATGTGGAAAGCCTCTCGACCTACGCGCGCCAGTTCCTGCAGCTGATGGACAAGCCCGACGTGGACCTGATCGAGGGCCTGTCGCCGGCCATCAGCATCGAGCAGAAGGCCACCAGCCACAACCCGCGCTCCACCGTGGGCACGGTGACCGAGATCCACGACTACCTGCGCCTGCTCTACGCGCGCGCCGGCACGCCGCACTGCCCGGACCACCAGCTGCCACTGCAGGCACAGACCGTGAGCCAGATGGTGGACGCCGTGCTGGCCCTGCCGGCCGACACGCGCCTGATGATCCTGGCGCCGCTGGCGCGCCAGAAGAAGGGTGAATTCGCCGAAGTCTTCGAGGATATGCAGGCGCAGGGCTACGTGCGCTTTCGCATCGACGGCCAGGCCGTCAACTTCGACGAGCTGCCCACGCTCAAGAAGACCGAGAAACACGATGTCGACGTGGTGATCGACCGCCTCAAGGTGCGCGGCGCCGACGAGCCCGAGCACGCCGCCCTGCGCCAGCGCCTGGCCGAGAGCTTCGAAGCCGCGCTGCGCATCGCCCAGGGCCGTGCGATTGCGCTGGAGACGGACCAAGGCACTGAGCACATGTTCAACGCGCGCTACGCCTGCCCGCAGTGCCATTACTCCATCAGCGAACTCGAGCCTCGTCTGTTCTCCTTCAACTCGCCGCAGGGGGCCTGCCCCACTTGCGATGGCATCGGCCAGCAGGAGTTCTTCGACCCGGCGCGGGTAGTGGCCTTCCCCAGCCTGAGCCTGGCCGGTGGCGCCATCAAGGGCTGGGACCGGCGCAACGCCTATTACTTCGCCATGCTGGAGAGCCTGGCCAAGCACTACAAATTCAAGCTTGAGGACCCCTTCGAGGAGTTGCCGCTGCCGATCCAGGAGGTGCTGCTGCACGGATCGGGCGAGGAAGAGATCAAGTTCAGCTACGTGATGGACTCGGGCGCCTCCAAGGGCCGCAAGGTCAGCAAGACCCACCCCTTCGAGGGCATCATCCCCAACATGACGCGGCGCTACCGCGAGACCGATTCGGCCCTGGTACGCGAAGACCTGGCCCGGCTGCGCGGCACCCAGCCCTGCCCGGCCTGCGCGGGCACGCGCCTGCGCCCCGAAGCGCGGCACGTGAAGCTCGGTGAAGGCCCGCAGGCGCGTGCCATCTTCGAGGTCAGCCACCTGACGCTGCGCGAATGCTTTGATTACTTTGAGCAGCTGCAGCTGCACGGCGCCAAGGCCGGCATTGCCGACAAGGTGGTGCGCGAAATCCGCCTGCGTCTGAAGTTCCTCAACGACGTGGGCCTGAACTACCTGAGCCTGGATCGCAGCGCTGAAACACTCTCGGGCGGCGAGGCGCAGCGCATCCGGCTGGCCAGCCAGATCGGCAGCGGTCTCACGGGTGTGATGTACGTGCTGGACGAACCCAGCATCGGCCTGCACCAGCGCGACAACGACCGCCTGATCGAGACCCTGCGCCATCTGCGCGACATCGGTAACAGCGTGCTGGTCGTGGAGCACGACGAGGACATGATGCGCGCGGCCGACCACCTGATCGACATGGGCCCCGGTGCCGGCGTGCACGGCGGGCGTGTGGTGGCCCAGGGCACGTACGACGAGGTCAAGGCCCATCCGGATTCGCTGACCGGGCAGTACCTGGCAGGCACCCTGAAGATCCCCCTGCCCAAGCGCCGCACCCCCTGGCTGCCGCTGCGCGGCGAACCGGCTGATGCAACACCGAAGACCGCCCAAAAGGGCAAGGACCGCACCGAGCTCCAGCGCCTGCAGATCATCGGTGCGACCGGCAACAACCTGAAGAACGTGAGCGTGGACGTGCCCGTGGGCCTGTTCACCTGCGTCACCGGGGTCTCGGGCTCGGGCAAGTCCACCCTGGTCAACGATACCCTGTACAAGGCCGTGGCGCGCCAGCTCTATCGCGCGCACGACGAGCCGGCCCCGGTCAAGGAGATCGAGGGCATCGAGCATTTCGACAAGGTCATCAACGTCGACCAGTCGCCGATCGGCCGCACGCCGCGCTCCAACCCGGCCACCTACACTGGCCTGTTCACCGCCATCCGCGACCTCATGGCCGAGGTGCCGATGGCGCGCGAACGTGGTTACGGCCCGGGTCGTTTCAGTTTCAACGTCGCCGGTGGCCGCTGCGAAGCCTGCCAGGGCGACGGCATGGTCAAGGTGGAGATGCACTTCCTGCCCGACGTCTACGTGCCATGTGACGTGTGCAATGGTGCGCGCTACAACCGCGAGACGCTGGAGGTGCTTTACAAGGGCAAGAACATTGCCCAGGTGCTGGACCTGACGGTGGAGGCAGCCTATGCCTTCTTCAAGGCCGTGCCGGCCATCGCGCGCAAGCTGCAGACCCTGCTGGACGTGGGCCTGTCCTATGTGAAGCTGGGCCAGTCGGCCACCACGCTGTCGGGCGGCGAGGCGCAGCGCGTCAAGCTCGCGCTGGAACTCTCCAAGCGGGACACGGGGCGCACGCTCTACATCCTGGACGAGCCGACCACCGGCCTGCACTTTGCCGACATCGACCTGCTGCTGAAAGTCCTGCACCAGCTGCGCGACGCGGGCAACACCATCGTCGTGATCGAACACAACCTGGACGTCATCAAGACGGCCGACTGGCTGATCGACATGGGCCCCGAGGGCGGCGCCGGCGGCGGCACCGTGGTGGGCATGGGCACGCCTGAGGAACTGGCCACCAACCCGGCCAGCCACACCGCGCGCTACCTGCGTCCCTTGCTCTAAGGCGTCAACCCGACACGCCCGCCTGCGATACGACAGGGTGACGGGCGAGGTGCTGGCGCACATGCTGCTCGAATTCCTGCGGGGGCAAGGGCCGGCCGTAGAGGTAGCCCTGCACCTCGTCACAGCCGTGCTCGCGCAGGAACTGCAGCTGCCCCGGCGTTTCCACCCCTTCGGCGATGGTCAGGAAGCCCAGGCTGCGCGCCATGCTGATGATGGCCGTCACGATGGCGCGGTCGTCCGGGTCCTCGGCGATATCCCGCACGAAGGACTTGTCGATCTTGAGCTTGTAGATCCTGAAGCGCTTGAGGTAGTTGAGCGATGAGTAACCCGTGCCGAAGTCGTCGATCGACATCTGCACACCGCGCTCGGACAGGTGATCCATCATGGCGATGGCGCTTTCCGGGTTCTCCATGGCCACGCGCTCGGTCAGTTCCAGCTCCAGGCACTGCGCAGGCAAGCCGGTTTGCGCCAGCACCTGCTCCACCTGCCGGGGCAGCTTGGGGTGGCGGAACTGCAGGGCCGACAGGTTGACCGCCATGCGCCGGATCGGCAAGCCGGCATCCTGCCAGGCGTGCAGCTGCTGGCAGGCGGTGCGCAGCACCCATTCGCCGATCTCCAGGATCTGCCCGCTGTCTTCCGCCACGGGAATGAACTCGGTCGGCGACAGCACACCCAGCTCCGGATGGTGCCAGCGCAGCAGGGCTTCGGCCCCGGTGACCTCGCCGTTGTGCAGGCTGAATTGGGGCTGGTACTCCAGGTGCATCTGGCCCAGTGCCAGCGCGCGGCGCAGCGCGTTCTCCAGCTGCAAGGTGCGGGTGGAGTGGGTCTGCATTTCCGCCTTGAAGAAGCGAAAGCCGTTGCGGCCGGCCTGCTTGGCGCGGTACATGGCGGTGTCGGCGCTCATCGACAGGGTCTCCAGCGAGTCACCGTCCGAGGGGTACATGGCGATGCCGATCGAGCAGGTGACCGCCAGTTCCTGCGTGCCGATCTGGTACTGCTGCGCCGCCAGGGCCAGCACCTTGCGCGCCACATGAGCGGCACTGGCTGCGTCGGTGCCCGGGCACAGCAGCACGAACTCGTCGCCGCCCAGGCGGCAGATCGTGTCTTCTTCGCGCAGCAGGGACTTGAGGCGCTGCGCCACCTGCACCAGCAGCGCATCGCCCAGCTGGTGCCCCAGGCTGTCGTTGATGTTCTTGAATCGATCCAGGTCCAGGAACATCAGGGCCAGTGCCTCGCCATGCCGATGGGCGCGGCCCAGCGCGGTCTGCGCCCGGTCCTGCAAGAGGCGGCGATTGGGCAGGCCGGTCAAAGGGTCGTAGTCGGCCAGCTGCACCAGCCGGGCGTCCGATACACGCCGTTCGACTTCCATCTGGTGCAGCTGCCGCTGGGTCTGTTGCAGCCAGCCCAGCACGCTGTCTTGCATGCCCGCCGGCACGTTGATCGGGTCCTGGAACTGCCCCCGACCCAGATGCACGATGTGGGCGTAGACCTCGTCCGGCGTACCGCCCAGGGTGGCGCGCAGCTTGCGCAGGCTGTCCCACAAGGCCAGCAGCAGGGCGGCGCCCAGCCCCACCACCAGCCATCGCAGCCATTCGGCGCGGCGCACGGCATCCGCGACCTCCCCGGCCGTGCGCTGATCCAGCAAGGCATAGAACTCGCCGATGGGACGCATGATGTCGGCCTTGGCCTGCATGTAGATCACGTCGTGCAGGATGCCGCTGGCCTGCTGGCGCCGTTGCGCAAGATCGGGGCCCGGGGTCTCGACCATGTTCATGGCGAGGTGCTCGATCTCGGTCAGCGCGTCCGAGTTGTCCTTGGCCTGCTCCAGCCGCTCGAACTCGGCCGCCGTGAATCCGGCCTGGCGCATCAGGTCCAGCAGGCTGATGGCCTGGTCGCTGTCCGGTCGTGGCGGTCGCCCTTCCGGCCCGAACAGGTCCCAGTAGATGCCGTCGTAGCCCAGCGGCCTGGGCTTGCGGCCGTCACGGATGGCCAGGATGTCGGAGAAGTACTGCTTGTAGAGCGGGTTGCCGGTCTGCACATAGCTGCGCACCATGCGGGTCAGGTCATCGGACGATTGCCGCAGTTCGTCGGCCAGCAGGCGGGAGCGGTAGCGCGCTTCGTTGGCGCGGTCGATCTGCTTCTCCGCCTGGACATAGATGCCGAAGCAGATGAACAGCAGCGCCGCGATACCGACCGACAGGCGCAGGCTGCGCGTGTAGGTGAAACGGGCAGTGCTTCTTGCCATGGAAGCCTGTCCCCGCGGGTTCGCTGCGCCTTGCCTGATCAGCGCTGCAGGTCTTCGATGGCGTCGATGACGATGCTGGTGCCAACGGCGATCAGCAGGATGTCCTGCGCCACGCGCACGAACTCATGGCCGGCCGGCGGCGTGCCCAGGCGCACGCGGATGTCAGCCTCGACGGGGCGGTAGCTCACGTCACGCGGCAGGGGCTGGCCCATCCTCCACTTCTTGGCCTGTCCGGGCGGCTGGCAGCCGTTGTTCTTCTTGGCCAGGCCGGGCGGGCAGTTGGCACGCGACGGCTGGCCGTAGGCCTCGTAGACCGAGGCGCGCTGGCGCTCGCCAAAATAGCCGCCAATGTTGATCTGCACGTTTGAGCCGCTGCGGCGGTCGTCACGCCTGTCATCACGGCGATCGTCATCGCGATCGTCACGCCGGCCGTCCCGTCGGTCATCACGCCGCTCATACCTGTCGTCGCGTCGGTCATCTCTGCGGTCGTCACGTCGCTCGTAACGATCGCGGTCACGGCCAGCCCCGCCCGGAGCCTCAGCCATCACGGCACAGCCGCTCAGCGCGATCGACATCACCACCGCATAGACGGGCAAGCGCTTCAGAAAATTCATCATCACAATCTCTCCTATGCGGCCATGGCCGCGACTCGTTCAGATGTCATTCTGCATGCTCTTGCCCGACACCATGCACCGTCGCCAGTTTTTTGCGGACTAAATGTCAGCCTGGCGAGGGGCCGGTAACATCCTGATACCTTATTTCTGCGCGAGCCAGGCCTCGACCAGACGCACCCAGTACGTGCCGCCCAGGGGGATGAGTTCGTCGTTGAAGTCATAGCTGGGGTTGTGCAAGGTGCAAGGCCCCTCGCCATGTCCCATCTCGCGGTGCACACCGTCGCCGTTGCCGATGAAGCAGTAGGCCCCGGGCTTGGCCTGCAGCATGTAGGCAAAATCCTCCGCCCCCATGGTGGGCTCCTGCACCAACACCTTGTCGGCGCCGACAAGTGTCGTCATCACAGCCCGCGCAAACTCCACTTCGGGCGTGCTGTTGACGGTAGCGGGATATTTGCGATCAAACTGGAACTCACACGTCGCGCCGTGGGCCAGGCAGACGTGCTCGGCAACCTGCCTCATGCGCGCCTCGATCGTGTCGAGCACGTCCATCTTGAAAGTACGCACCGTACCACGCAGCTCGCAGCTGTCAGGGATCACGTTGCTGGCGTGCCCCGCATGGATCATGGTGACCGAGATCACGCCCGCATCGATAGGCTTGAGGTTGCGGCTGACGACGGTCTGGAAGGCTTGCACCATCTGGCACGCCACCGGCACCGGATCGACGGTGTTATGGGGCATGGCGGCGTGCCCGCCCTTGCCCCGTAAAGTGATCGTGAACTCGCTGCTGGAAGCCATGACCGGCCCCGGGCTGAGTGCAAAAGCACCTGCCGGCATGCCCGGCCAGTTGTGCATGCCGAACACAGCCTCCATCGGAAATTTCTCGAACAGGCCATCGCGAATCATGTCGCGTGCACCACCGCCGCTCTCCTCGGCGGGCTGGAAGATCAGGTAGGCCGTGCCATCGAAGTTGCGATGCCTGGCCAGATGCTGGGCAGCTGCCAGCAACATGGCGGTGTGACCGTCATGCCCGCAAGCATGCATCTTGCCGACATGCTGACTGGTATGTGAAAAGGTGTTCAACTCCTGCAGCGGCAATGCATCCATGTCGGCACGCAGCCCGATCGCACGCTGTGACGTGCCGCTCTTGAGTATCCCCACCACGCCCGTGCCGCCCAGCCCTCGGTGCACGGGGATACCCCATTCGCTCAGCTTGTCCGCCACCAGCGCCGCCGTGCGGTGCTCCTCAAAACCCAGCTCAGGGTGAGCGTGTATATCGCGCCGCAATGTGGCCAGCGCGTTGAACTGCGCCACCATAGCCGGTTCCATCTGTTTCATGGCATGTCCTTGTTCAGTTCTTCCTCATCACCGCGCATGGTTCAGCATTCCACGATGTTGACGGCCAGCCCGCCACGCGATGTTTCCTTGTATTTCGTCTTCATGTCTGCGCCCGTCTCGCGCATGGTCTTGATGACCTTGTCCAGGCTCACCACGTGGTGACCATCGCCCTGCAAAGCCAAGCGCGTGGCATTGATCGCCTTGATAGCGCCCATGGCATTGCGCTCGATGCAGGGCACCTGCACGAGCCCGCCTACGGGGTCGCAGGTCAGCCCCAGGTTGTGCTCCATGCCGATCTCCGCCGCATTCTCGATCTGCTCCGGGCTGCCTCCCATCGCCGCCGCCAGCCCGGCTGCCGCCATCGAACAGGCTACGCCGACTTCACCCTGGCAACCAACCTCGGCGCCCGAAATCGACGCATTGAGCTTGTAGAGGATGCCGATAGCCGCAGCGGTCAGCAAGAAGTCAATCACTCCGTCCTCACTGGCTTGCGCCACGAAGCGGTCGTAGTAGTGCAGCACGGCCGGTATCACGCCTGCTGCGCCATTGGTGGGCGCCGTGACGACACGCCCACCTGCTGCATTTTCCTCGTTGACGGCAAATGCGTAGACATTGACCCAGTCCATCACCGACAGCGGATCGCCCAGCGTCTTTTCTGCGCGCGCGCGCAATTGCGCCGCCAGGATAGGAGCACGCCGCTGCACCCGGAATGGCCCCGGCAGCACGCCTTCCTGTGACAGACCGCGCTGCACGCAGGCACACATGGTTCGCCAGAGCTGGAGCAGCTGCTCGCGGATTTCGGCCTCGCTGCGCCAGGTCCGCTCGTTGGCGAGCATGAGTTGGCTGATGCGCAAGCCCTCTTGCTGGCACAGCGCCAGCAACTGTTCGCCTGAGGCAAAAGGGTAGGGCACATCCGCATAACCCGGAAGGCTTTTCTCGATCTCGCCGCCTACCCGCACGACGAACCCACCGCCCACCGAAAGGTATTTGGACTGCCGCAACAGAACGCCATCCGCGCCATAGGCACTGAACTGCATGCCATTGGGGTGTTCAGCCAAGGCCTCGCGGCGGTACATCAGAAGATGCTCTTTCTCGCGAAACACAATGCTCGGTCCAGCGGCCAGCGTGAGCCGGCCTTCGGCCCGGACCTGCTGGATGATGCCGGCAATCGTGTCCACCGCCACCGTATCCGGCGCATGCCCCATGAGACCGAGCATGACACCGCTATCGGAGCCGTGCCCTTTGCCGGTGGCTCCAAGCGAGCCGTAGAGTTCGACCTTGAGTGTGGTTGTAGCCTGGAGCAGGCCCGCCTGTTCCAGCGCACTCACGAACATGCGCGCCGCCCGCATCGGCCCAACGGTGTGAGAACTGCTGGGGCCTATGCCCACCTTGAAAAGGTCAAACACCGAAATCGCCATACAGAACTCCGTTCGCCCAGGACTCGCCAGCCTCAGCGCAAAACGGCTACGCAATAGCCCAAGGCGAAACTCAGCCCCGAGACGAACAGCAGCAACCAGGCCGGGACCAGCGCACCCAAGCCGCCACCGCCAACCACCGGCACCCCTGCCTGGCCCGACCGCGCGGACCTGGTGGGCGCGTCGGCGGGGACACCGATCTCTGCGGCCGGAAGAGCCTCAGGAGCGCCGAGCTGACGCGCAAACGACGAGAAGAAGTCATCCGCGTTTTTCTTGGCCACGGACTGCACCAGACGGCTGCCCACGCTTGCCAGCTTACCGCCGATGTCGGCGTTGGCGGTGTACTGCAGCACGGTGTCGTCCCCCTCGGTGCGAAGCAGCACGCGCGCTGTCATGCGGGCAAAACCGGCAGCGCCGCCCTGGCCACGCCCGGTCAGGGTGTAGCTGTTGGGTGCATCGATCTCGCTGAGTTCGACGCTGCCGCGAAAGGTGGCCGACACCGGGCCCACCTTTGCTACGACGATCGCGCTGAACTCCTTGTCCGAAACCTTATCGAGTTGCCGGCAGCCGGCGATGGAGGCTTGCAGTACCGCCGGGTCATTGAGCGCGGCCCAGACGCGCTGCTGCGGCGCCGGAATGCGGTACTCACCTGAGAATTCGAGTGCCATGCTTACCCCCCGTAACGCTTGATCAGGGCCTGTGTGCCCAGACGAGCCAGCCCCTGCCCAGCCAACCCCTCAAACAGCTTGCGTGCCAAGGCCAGGCCCGGCAAATCCAGCTGCATGCGCTCGGCCTCGGCCAGGGCAATGCCCAGATCCTTGATGAAGTGCTCGATGTAGAAGCCCGGTGCAAAGTCGCCGGCAATCATCTTGCCCCCCATCACCGTGAGCTGGAAGCCTGACGCCGCGCCGCCGCCAATAGACTGCAGCACGGTAGAAAGATCCAGTCCCGCCTTTTTGGCATAGGCCAGCCCCTCGCTCACCCCCATGATGGTGGAAGCGATCACGATCTGGTTGCACATCTTGGTGTGCTGACCGGCGCCAGGGCCGCCCTGTCGCACGATGTTGGCCCCCATCACCTGCAAAATAGGCTGTGCTGCATCAAAGGCAGCCTGCTCACCGCCCACCATGATGGCCAGCTTGGCATCCCGCGCGCCGATGTCTCCACCGGATACCGGCGCATCCAGCGATCGGCAGCCCATCTTGCTCGCGGCAGTGGCAATGCGTACCGCCAACTCGGGGCTGGACGTCGTCATGTCGATCAGCAAGGCATTCTTCCGGGCGCGTGCGAGGATGCCGCCTTCGCCGAGGTAAACCTGCTCCACGTCTTGCGGATAGCCCACCATGGTGATGATGACTTCGGCCTGCGCAGCCACCTCACCGGGTGTCGCACACCAGCTCGCGCCACGCGCGATCAGTTCATCGGCCTTGTCTCGCGAACGGTTGTAGACGCACAGCGGATGTCCCGCTGCCAGCAGATGGCCGGCCATATGGCGGCCCATATTGCCCAGGCCGATGAAGCCGATGCGCGGCTTGTTCTGATTGCTCATGGTGTTTCCTCATTCAAGAATGCTGGGCCTCACGGATCAGCCCGCGCAGGTACATGGGGGTCAGCGGCTGGCGGTCGGCGACCACGCGCAGGGGATGCAACGCATCATTCACCGCATTGCACAGGGCGCCGATGGCGCCCATCACGCCGCCTTCGGCCATGCCCTTGATGCCAGCCGGCGTGGAACGGTTGGGTGTGTGCATGGACAGGATCTCGATGTGCGGCAACTCATGCGCTGTGGCCACCAGATAGTCGGCCAGCGTGCCCGAAAGGTTCTGTCCGTTTTCGTCGTACTCAATATGCTCGTACAGCGTGCCCGACAAACCCATGGCGATGGCTCCGAGCTGCTGCCCCTCCACCACCACCGGGCTGAGCACGGTACCGCAGTCTTCAGCCACCACATAACGGCCGAAGCGAACCGCACCGGTGACGGCGTCCACCTCCACCTCACACACATGGGTGGAGTTGGAGTAGGTCATGGGTGGCGGGTCATAGGTTGTATGAAAATCAAGCCCAGGGCTCATGCCTTCGGGCAGGCTGGTCGGGTCCAGATAGGCCTTGCGCGCGACGTCCGCCAAGCTCAGCTCGCTGGGCAACCAGACCCCGTCGCGCTCTCGCTCGACCCGCGCCTCGCGCAGGCGCAGGGCGACCGACGCGTCCAGCCCCAGGTGATGGCGCGCGATGGCCAGCACCTTGGCCTGCGCCTCTCCTGCACACAAATACAGCGTTCCGCCGCCGGCCGTGCCGCCGCGGGCACCGCGGCTGCCCATTCCATAGGGCGCGATATCGGTATGACCAAGATGAATCCGCACCTGAGACACCGGCACCCCCAGCCCTTCGGCCACAGCATGGGAGAGCGAGGTTTCATAACCCTGACCCGTGGGACCCAGGCCTGTAGAGGCGTTGACTACGCCAGTCGGCTCGATACGAACCCAGGCCGCCTCATGACCCGAACCCTGGATGCCGGCGGCCTTGTAAAAGCGCGAACCATAGGTCGTAGACTCGACCACCGTGCAGATGCCCAGGCCCAGGTAACGCCCCTGGGCCAGCGCCTCCTGCTGGCGACGCCGGAAGTCGGCATAGTTGATCGCGGCCACGGCGGCCTCCAGGGTCTCGCGCGGGGTGATATCTTCCAGCACCTCGCCCGTGGCCATGCGGTAGGGGAGATCCTGGGGATGCAGCATGTTCAGGCGGCGCACTGCCAGCGGGTCAAGCTGGAGTTCACGCGCCACGGCATCCAGCGTGCCCTCCATCAACCAGCTCGTGATGGCCATGGGTGCGCGCATGGGGCCGTTGCCCACCTTGTTGCTCAGCACCACTTTTACGTCGTAGCTGTAGTCCTGAACCTTGTAGGGACCGGTCAGGATCAAGGCCACCACACGCGCCAGGTAGTTGCCCGGATAAAAGCTGTAGGAACCGAAGTCCTCCAGGATCTCCAGTTCCAGACCCAGAAGACGGCCTTCGGCATCGACGGCGGCGCGGGTGCGACAAAAATCTTCCCGCGCCTGCGAGGAGGCCAGCAAATTTTCCAGTCGGTCTTCGCGCCATCGCACCGGCTGCTTCAGCTCGCGCGCAATCGCCGCCACCACCAGTTCTTCGCGGTAGAGCGCAATCTTCTGGCCGAAGCCCCCACCAACGTCCTGCGAGATGACGGTGACCTGCGACTCCGACAGCCGCAAGCGCCCTGCTAGCGTGGTGCGATAGGGGTGTGGCACCTGGTTGCCGACGTGAAAGGTCAGGTGATCCCGGCCTGCATCCCAGATCGCAACGCAGCCGCGGGTCTCGATCGGCAGATGCGTCTGCCGGTGCATAGAGAAGGTGCTCTCCACCACACGATGCGCCGCTTGCGCGCGCGCCTGCGGATCACCAAACACCGCTCGCTGGTGCGAGAGCAGGTTGCTCGGCAGGGTTTCATCAACGCGTGGTGCCGCTGCCTCGAGCGCCTTCCACATCGAGCTCACGGCCGGCAGTGGCTCATAGTCCACCTGCACCTGCTCGGCTGCGTCTTCGGCAAGATAGCGGTCCCCCGCCACCACGCAGGCCACCGGGTCACCCTGGAAGCGCACCTTTTCAATAGGCAGCGCATCCATCTCCATCGGCTGCAGACCCTCGATCGGCGGGGCCATGCGCAGACGCGTGACCCACTGTGCGATGTCGGCGCCCGTGAATACGGCCACCACCCCGGGCATCTCGCGCGCCGCACTCGCGTCGATGGCGAGGATGCGTGCATGGGCATGCGGCGAGCGCACAAAACAGACGTGCAGGGCCCCGGGTACTTCGACGTCATCCACATAACGGCCACGGCCCGTCAGCAGGCGGTAGTCTTCCTTGCGCGGCAGATGCTGACCGATGTAATGAAATTGCGCTTGGCTCATGCCTTCTCCTGACGCATCCGCGCGGCGGCCTTCGCGATGGCTTTCACGATGTTCTGGTAGCCGGTACAGCGGCAGAGATTGCCGGACAGCGCCTCGCGGATAGCCTCTTCATCCGGCTCCGGGTTCTGCCGCAGAAAAGCCTCAAAGGTCATCACGATGCCCGGCGTGCAAAAGCCGCACTGCAGGCCGTGTTCTTCGTGCAGCGCTTGCTGCAAGGTGGACAGACGGCCGTCACGGTCCACCGATTCGATGGTAGCAACCTCATGGCCTTCCATCTGGATGGCATAAGTCAGGCAGGCGCGCTGCGGCCGGCCATCGACCAGCACGGTGCAGGCGCCGCAGACGCCATGCTCGCAACCCACATGGGTACCGGTCAGGCGCAAATCTTCACGCAGCGCGTCGACCAGAAGCTTGCGCGGCACAACCTTGATCTCATGGTTACAACCATTGACGGTTAGCGTGATGTCCTTTGGTTCCATCCCTTTCATGACGATCCTCCATCCCGCTTCGCGATAGCACGCTCCAGGGCACGCGTCAGTGCCTGCTGGACGAGTGTCTGGGTCAGCTCCTGGCGGTATTGCGCCGGGATGCGGGCATCGTCCACAGGCACCAGCGTCGCCAGCACGGCGCGCGCCGCTGCCTCGGTCCAGCCAGCTTGCGGCACCTGGGCCAACACGGGCTGTACCAGAGCGTCCACATTCCGTGGCACCGCATCCAGACCGCCGACACCCAGGCTCAGACGTGCGATGCGCTGACCCTCCAGCGCCAGCGATGCGGCAACGGCCACGATGGCGAAGTCACCGTGACGCCGATTGAAAAGCTTGAAGGAACTGCCTTCGGCTATCGCGGCCTTCGGAAAGCGCACGCTGCGAATGATTTCATCCGGTGCGATGGCCGTGGTCATGGCGGAAAGGAAGAACTCTGTTGCAGGCAGAATTCGACGCCCCCGGACGCTGATCAATTCGATACGGGCCTGCAACGTGACGGCCACCAGCGGCAATTGTGCGGCCGGGTCGGCATGCGCCAGGCTGCCACCCAGCGTGCCACGTTGGCGGATTGCGTAGTGGCCGATGGTGCGTGCCGCCTGTCCCAGCAAAGGGCACTGTGCCTGCACCAGCGCAGATTCCGCCAGCTGGTGGTGCCGGGTCAGCGCACCGATCTCGATCGAATCGCCGACATCGCGGATATAGGCAAGCTCGGTGAAGTCGTTCAGGTCTATGAGCTCGGCCGGCACAGCCAGGCGCATGTTGAGCATGGGGCCCAGGCTTTGCCCGCCGGCAATCACCTTCGACCGCCCGTCACCGGCTGCCAGCTGACGCAGGGCATCGTCGATGGAGTCGGGACGGGCGTAGGCAAATGCAGCAGGTTTCATGCCGTCCAGAGCAGATTGTTCGTGCTCTGCTGGTCAAAGAGATGCAGGCGGTTCAGGTTGACCTTCAGCCGAGCGTTTTCGCCCACCTTGTATTGACCTTCCTTGCCCACACGCAGGAACGTCTTGGCCCCCTCGACCTCGAGTTCCAGGAACTGGTCCGAACCCACGGGCAGCACCGACAGAATGCGCCCTTGCAGACATTCGCCGTTGGCCTCGGCCGCGGGCTCAACGTCCTCGGCGCGCAGGCCCATCACCACTGCACGGCCCGCCTCAGCGCCCAGACGCTGCGCAACGTCGGTCGGCAAGTTCAGGCTGAGCTCGCCGCGCCGGAATTGCAGCGCAGCGCCTTGCTGCACCAGCTGCCCCTCCAAGAAGTTGATCGAGGGGTTGCCCAGGAAGGAGGCCACGAACATATTCGCGGGTCGTTCGTAGATCGCATCCGGCGCGCCGATCTGTTGCACCACACCACCCTTCATCACAACGATGCGGTCGGCCAGGGTCAAGGCCTCGGCTTGATCGTGCGTGACATAGACAAAAGTGGTCTGCATCGCTTGGTGGAGCTGCTTGATCTCGGCACGCATGGAAATGCGCAGCGCAGCATCCAGATTGGACAGCGGCTCGTCCATGAGAAAGACCTGTGGCTGGCGCACCATGGCGCGCCCGAGTGCCACGCGCTGGCGCTGACCGCCCGAGAGCTGGTCGGGCCGGCGATCGAGCAACGGCTCGATCTCCAGGCGACGTGCCGCGTCGCGCACGCGGCGGTCGATTTCTTCCTTTGAATGCTTGCGCATCTTTAGACCGAAAGCAATGTTCTCGTAGACGGTCTTGTTCGGATAGAGCGCGTAGCTCTGGAACACCATCGCCACATCTCGCTTGTGGGGCGGCACGATGTTCATCACCTCGTGGTCGAAGAACAGATTGCCCTCGGTGACGTCTTCCAGACCGGCGATCATGTTGAGCGTCGTCGATTTGCCGCAGCCGGAGGGGCCGAGCAGCACGAGGAATTCCTTATCGGCGATGTCAAGATTCAGACTCTTCAGGGCAACGTAGCCATTGGGATACTGTTTGCCAACGCCTTCAAAACGGATGCGAGCCAATTGGATTCTCCTTTAACCTTTGACGGCACCAGCCGTCAGGCCGGAGACGATGTAACGCTCGAACATCACGGCGATGATCACCGGCGGAATGATGGCAAGCGCTCCAGCTGCGTTGATGAACGAAAAGCTGATGGTGAAGTCCGACGTGAACGACGCCACCACGATAGGCATGGTCTGCGCAGCCGGCGTCTGGGTAAACATCAGGGCCAGCAGGAATTCGTTCCAGCTGGTCAGGAATGTGAACAGGATCACCGCCACCAGAGAAGGCAACGCCAGCGGCAGATAGACCAGGGTGAGCGTCTGCAGGCGAGAGCAGCCGTCCACCCGCGCGGCTTTGTCAAGCTCATCGGGCAGGGACTCGAAGTAGTTCGTGAGGATGAAAATCGAGAATGGCACGGTGATCGCCAAATAGGTGATCACCAGCGAAAGAAGGTTGTCGAGCAAGCCCAGACGCTGCACAAAGAGAAAGAACGGCACCACCAGCGCAATGTCGGGGATCACCCGCGTCGTGAGCATGAAGTAGATCGAAGCCTTGCGCCCGATGAAGCGGATCTTGGCCAGCGCGTAGGCCGCCGGCACGCTCACCAAGAGGTTCAAGATAACGACAGCCACCGCCACCAGCAGGCTGTTCCACATCGATGGCAACAGGTTTTTGGCCGTTGAGGGAATGAACCCCCCGCTTGCGGTGTCACCCTGCTTGCGGTTTTCATAGGTGATCACCTCATCCTTGGCCTTGAAGATGGCTTCGAAGTTTTCCATCGTGGGTGCGTGCGGGATCCAGTGCGGGGGGATGGAGGTGATCTCAGCCTCCGACTGGAAAGACGACGACAGCAGCCAGCCTATCGGCGCCAGCACGTACAGCACGAATAGCAGCGAACCCGCGAATAGCAGGACTCTCTTGCCCAGTAGATCGAGTCTCATAGCTTTTTGCTCGTGCTGCGGATGATGAAGAAGGCCAGCGTGAAGGTGGCAATGGCCATGATGTAGGCCAGGGCGGCGCCGGTGCCGAAGGACAGCTTGCGGAAGGTCTCAACATAGACCTGCCAGGCCAGCACGTTCGAGGCGTCAGCGGGCCCACCCTCGGTCAGGATGAAGAACAGGTCGAAGTGGCGAATGGCCATCATCGTTTCGTAGATCATCACCAGCGTGAAACCCGGGACCAACGCCGGCAACGTGATGTGCAGAAAGCGTTGCCAGACATTGGCACCATCGACCTTGGCAGCGCTGTACAGGTCAGCCCGGATGGACTTGAGCGTGACCAGCAGGAGTATGGTGGCCAACGGGACCTCCTTCCACACAAAGGAGTTTGTGATCAGACCCATGGTCTTGTCGACGTCGCCCAGCATGACAATGTATTTGTCGATCAGCCCCAGCTGAAGAAGCAGACCGTTCAGCGCGCCGTAACCCGAGTCGTAGATCCACTTCCACATCAGACCGTTGGCCACATAGGGAATGGCCCATGGGATCAGCAGCACAGCCGACAGGATGCGCCGGCCGCGAAACTCCTCATTGAGCAAGAGCGCCATCAGCATGGCGATCAGCATGATGGCTGCCACCGACATCACGGTAAAGGTGAAGGTGCGCAGCAGCGACTCCCAGAACAGGGCGTCCTGGAAGATGCGGCCATAGTTGTCAAACCAGACAAACGGCGCGCGGTGTGGGCGCGTGAGCTTGAGGTCGAACAGGCTGATCCAGAAGGAGTACAGCACAGGGAAAACCGCCACCACTAGCAGGACCAGCATCATGGGCGCCAGCAGCTGCATGGCGCTTTTCTGGTCGTAAGCACTGACCGGCGCAGGAAGTAGTCGGCGCAGCGCCGCAAACGGGTTTGTCATGTCAGTCTCCTGGCAGGGCTTCAACGCGGCGAACGGAACCCATCCGCCGCCCTGGCCTTTATTTCCGCATGTCGCTCCAGGCCACCATGGACTTCTTCAGCGCGTCGGCAACGCTGCTCTTGCCAATGATGGCGCTCTGCCAGGCCGTGCCGTTGACCTCATCCCATTCGCCGAACCAGCGTGAAATGACGTCCTTCTTGCGGGCAAGCTTCTGCTGCTTCTCGTACATTGAGATGTCGGAATACTTGTTGTAGATGGCTTTCACCTCGGGGTCCTGGAACAGCTCCTTGACACCAAAGCCCGATCCAATATCCGTGAACATCATCTTCTGGAACTGATACTTGCCGTCCGCCTTGCCACCGAACCATTCCATCAGTTTCACCGCATTGGCGGCACGTGCCTTGTCGGCTGCGGCTTGCGGAGTCATGCCGTAAAAGCGCATCCAGCCCACGGTGGCATTGGAGCCACCAGGACCCGCCGGCATGAGCGCCTGCTTCACATTGCCGGCAATGGACGACTGCTTGGGGTCGTTCAGCGTGCGCACACGGTAACGGGCCAGCAGGGCGAAGGCGTGGTTGCCCGAAGTGAAGGACTTCAGGCCATTGAGCTCACCCGTCTCAACGCAGGCTGGCGATACGATCTTGTGCTTGTTGACGGCATCAACAATCCATTGCAGCGCCTTGTGTGCACCGCGCTGCGGGTCCTGCATCAATGGGTTGCCCTGGTCGTCCGCGAAGCGTCCGCCATTTGAGTACACCATGGCCGTGAGGAATTCGATCAGCCAGCTCTCCCGCGCCATTGACAGCATGAGCGGATGCTCGGAAATGCCGGCCTTCTTGAGCACCAGTGACTGCTGCACCACCTCTTCCCAGGTTTTGGGCGGCTCCTTGATGCCGGCTTTCTTGAGCTTTTCGGCGTCGTAGAAAAAGGCCATGTAGTCGGAGTAGTAGGTCAGGCCATACTGCTTGCCCTGGTACTGCATGGATTGATTGCAGAAGTCATCCGTCTCGGCGTTGTACTTCATGAGTTCCGGGTAGCCGTTGATGGGCGCCAGCCAGCCCGCATCGGCCCATTCAGGCAGCCAACTGTCGGACACCCACATCACATCCATAGGCGCCTTGCCGACAAACTTGGTCACCATGCTGTCCCTGTACTGGGCCCAGGGCGCGTTGCTGTAATTGACCTTGATGCCAGTCTTGGCCTCGAAGGCCGTCAGGTGGCTCTTGACCACATCGACACCCGCCGACCAAGTGTGGAAATTCAAGGCCGCCGCCTGTGCTTGCGCGTCCAGCGACATCAGGCCGGAGCCCGCCACGCCGGCCGCCGCCGTCAACTTGAGAAAGTCCCGCCGATTCGATCCGTCTGTCCACGCATTGCTCATTTTCAACTCCTGATGTTGATGGTTCCGGCCAAGGCCGGGGGGGTCACCACCGGCGACCCGCACGCGGCAGACCCAGCAGTTCCAACCCTGTCTCGATTGTTGTCTTACACAAGCTTATCGTCAAGTGACGATATATTAGGGTGTTCCCTAGTCGCGGGCTCTTCCGCCCTGGGACCCGGGTGGGCCGCTTCCCGGCCCACCCGTGCGGGCGCAGTACTTTTATTTGATCGGGGAAAAGGCCACCGGATTGAGAAAGACGCTTTCCTGGTGCACCAGATACGGCAGGATGGATGGCACGAAAGCGGTCCACTCCGGGTCCTGCCCCATCTTGGCTCGCTGCGCGCTGCGGTGGCCCATGTCGTCATACGCCCAGAGGAAAACCACTGAATTCAGGACGCCCGACTCCTTGGTCCAGCAA
This sequence comes from Hylemonella sp., assembly GCA_034366585.1. Taxonomy (GTDB): domain Bacteria; phylum Pseudomonadota; class Gammaproteobacteria; order Burkholderiales; family Burkholderiaceae_C; genus Hylemonella. Next base: position 8,717 of record JAXMMJ010000078.1, on the reverse strand, counting down.
CCGATCAGCCGGGCATAGCGGGTGATGATGTGCAGGCCATTGTCTTGGTAAATTCGCAGGAACTCGGGCGCCTTGCCCGCTTGAACTTGATAGGTACGCATCTCGAGAATCATGTTCCACCACCTGTATAGAAAGTTGCGATTGACGACGTTATCCATAGCAGCACGTCGCCCTCAATTCGTCATTTGACGATTTATTCTGCCATCAAAGCCACGGACTGTGTAGACTGCACCGGAACCTTGCATGAAAGCCAAATCCGACCTACTGACCGCTGCGCGCCAGAAACCGGCCAGCGCGGCGGCACCACGCGTGGGACGCCGCTCCACAGTGCGCATGCCCGCGACCGAGAGACGTGAGCAGATCCTCAGCAAAGCCTTCGAGTTTTTCTCGGAATACGGGCTCACCGCGCAGACACGGGCGCTGGCCGAAGCCTGCGGCGTGTCACAACGCCTGCTCTACAGCGTCTTCCCGAGCAAGTCGGCGCTGCTCAGTGCCGTGTATGAGGCCGAGATCGCCGGGGTATTCAAGGCGGTCTGGTTTGTTCAGTTGCGTGAGCGCAGCAAGCCCATCGCACAGCGCCTCAATACTTTTTATCGCGAGTATTACGACGCGGTACTCACGCGGCGCTGGATGCGGCTGTTTCTTTACGCCTCGCTCGCAGAGGTCGAGATGGCATCCACCTATATCAGCTCGATCATCATGCAACTGCTCGACACGGTGATCGAGGAGTCCGCGCATGAAGCCGGTCTGGCCCTGCCGGCGAACCGCGCCGAGCAACAGGAAATTGCCTGGATACTGCATGGCGCCATCTCCCACCTGGCCATACGGCGACACATCTATCACAATGAGTCGGCCATTCCGGTCGAGCGCGTCATCGATTTGCAGGTGCGTTCGTTCCTGGGCGGCCTACCGCTGATCCTCCAGGCCGACGCTGCCAATCAACGCAAATAGCGACCAAGCCAGTCGCCACACAGCCGCACGGCGGTATTGGCTTCCTCGATCACGCCCCCCATGCCCAGAAAGCCGTGCATCTGCCGCTCGAAGCACACGAACTGCACGGCGTTTCCCGCAGCGGACAAGCTGTCGGCGTAGAGGCGCCCCTCATCCCGCAGCGGATCGAAACCTGCCGTCACGACCAGCGCCGGCGGTAGCTGGGCGAGGGAGGAAGCACGCAGGGGCGAGACGCGCCAGTCGGTGTACTGCGATGCATCGGCTACATAGTGGTTCCGGAAGTAGTGCATGTCAGCTGCGGACAGCACATATCCTTCGGCGCAGTCATGGTAAGACGCGGTACCACCGCACACATCCGTGACGGGATAGGCCAGCAGCTGCGCCACCAGACGGGGCTGCGGAGCATCGCGTAAAGCCAAGGCGACTGCGGCCGCCAGATTGGCCCCCGCGCTGTCACCTCCGACCGCCATGCGTCCGACATCGATAAAGAGTTTCGACGCCTGCTGCGCCAGCCATTGCGTAGCAGCATAAGCGTCCTCGAAGGCCGCCGGGAAGCGGTGCTCTGGCGCCAGCCGGTAGTCCACAGAAAACACGGCACAGCGAACCTGCAGGCACCAGCTACGACACAGCACGTCATGCGTATCCCGGTCGCCAACCACCCAGCCACCGCCATGGAAAAAGACCAGGGCCGGTAGAACCTCTGCTGGCGCATACGCCGCAGGCCGATATTCGCGCACCGGAATCGGGCCAGCCGGCCCTGGCGCCGCCAACTCACGGCACACCACCTCCAGCGGCGGCACCGGCTGCGTAGGCAATCGCCCCACCTTGTAGGCTGCCCGGGCCACCACAGGCGCCAGGCTACTCAGCGGCTTGGCGCCCTGAGCCTGTGCGCGATCCAACACGGCTTGCGCTTGGGGATCGAGCCGGAACTTGGGCAGCATATTCAGGAGGCCAGTCCGTTAAAGACCCGTACGGGCGGCTTGCAATGCGTCGCGGGTCTCGGTCGCCACTCGGCGCGCGGCGACGGCAAAGTCGGTGCCGCTCGATGCATACAGCACCGCCCGCGAGGTGTTGACAACGATGGGCGCCGTGGTGCCTCCACCCGCACCGCGCCAGCCGGCCTTGACCGTCGCTGCGGCGTCCCCGCCTTGCGCGCCCACGCCCGGGATCAGCAAGGGCACGGTGGGGGCCACGGCCCGCACACGCTCGATCTCGGCCGGGTAGGTAGCCCCTACCACCAGGCCCAGCTGGCCATTTGTGTTCCAGGGCCCCTGGGCCAGGCGGGCAATGTGTTCGTAGAGCAGGGGTTCACCCGGCAGACTCGCCAGGCGCTGGGCCTGCAGGTCGTCACCCCCCGGGTTGGAGGTGCGGCACAGCAGGAAGGCACCCTTGCCGTGGTACTTGAGGTAAGGCTGGATGGAATCGAAGCCCATGAAGGGCGAGAGGGTCACGGCGTCGGCGCCGTAGCGCTCGAAGGCCTCTTTCGCGTACTGTTCGGCCGTGCTGCCGATGTCTCCGCGCTTGGCGTCCAGGATCACCGGCACCTTTGGCGACACGCGGCGCATGTGGGCCACCAGCTTTTCCAGCTGATCTTCGGCGCGGTGCGCAGCGAAGTAGGCGATCTGCGGCTTCCAGGCAATCACCAGATCGGCCGTGGCCTCGACGATGGCGGCGCAGAAGTCGTAGATCTTGCTGGCATCGCCCTTCATGGCGGCGGGGAACTTCGCCGGTTCCGGGTCCAGGCCCACGCAGAGCATGGAATCGTTCTGCCGCTCGGCGGCACGCAGCATGTCGAGGAAAGTCATGGCCCTATTGTAAGAAGGGGCCCGAACGGGCCCCTTCCTCACCGTCGGCTCAGAGATCGAGCACCAGCTGCGGCGTCTTGGAACGGGAACAGCAGGGCGTGAACTGGTCGTTGGCTGCCTGCTCTTCCGGTGTCAGGTAGCTGTCCTTGTGGTCAGGCATGCCTTCGAGCACGCGCGTCAGGCAGGTGCCGCACACGCCCTGCTCACAGGACACCATGACCTCCACGCCAGATGCAGCCAGGGCCTGGGTGACGGTCTGGTCCTTGGGCACCATGATGATGCGGCCGGAGCTGGCCAGCTTGATCTCGAAGCCGGCATCGCTGTCGGACTTCGTCACTTCCGCGCCGAAGAATTCGTAGTGCAGCTGGCTCTCGGGCCAGCCGGCGGCGCGCGCCGTGCCCAGCACCGCGTCCATGTAGCCCTTGGGGCCGCAGACGTAAAGGTGCGTGCCGGCCTGGGGGCTCGCCAGCAGCGCCTTCAGGTCCAGCTTCTGCGCGGCGTCACCGTTGTCGTGGTGGAAGTGCACACGGTCCGCGAAACTGGAGGCCGCGATACGGGCACGGAAGGCCGTGCGCTCGGGCGCGCGCGTGGCGTAGTGCATTTCGAAAGCCGCACCCGTGATGGCCAGGCGCTCGGCCATGCACAGGATGGGCGTGACGCCGATGCCGCCGGCCAGCAGCAGGTGTTGCTTCGCGTCATGCGCCAGCTGAAAGTGGTTTTTCGGCGTGCTGATCTGCAGCACGTCGCCCTCCTTCACGCTGTCGTGCACGGCCGCCGAGCCACCGCGCGTGGCCGGATCACGCAGCACGCCGATGAGGTAGCGGTGGGTTTCCTTGGGGTCGTTGCACAGCGAGTACTGGCGCGTGATACCGCCCGGCAGCTGCACGTCCACGTGCGAGCCGGCCGAGAAGGCCGGCAAGGCCTTACCGTCGACGGCCACCAGTTCCAGCGTGACGATGTCCAGCGCCTCCTGGGCCTTGCGGGCCACGCGCACCTGCAGGTTGACAGAGCTCATGCCGGGTCCTCAGTTCGTGGCGGCAGCCGTCGCCGCCTGCTCGGCCGCGACGATGCGGTCGATGATCTTGCGCGACTGTACGCCACCGGCGTCGATGTTGAGCATGAGCAGCTTCTTGTCCGGATAGGTGAGCAGATTCTGCTGCTGGCGCTCCAGCATCTCCAGGTCCTCGGCAAAGATCTTGCCCTGGCCTTCGCGGATGGTGGCCGTCAGCGCCTTGTCCTTCGGGTTGAACTTGCGCGCCATGCCCCAGAAGTAATGGATCGAGGTTTCGGTCTCGGGCGTGATGAAGTCCACCACCACGCTGTAGACCTTCTTGTCGCTGGGCGCGTCGTAACCGCCATGGCCCTGGTGGGCCACGCCCACTTCGATCATCACGTTGCTGGGCGGCGTGAAGCGGCAGATCTGCCAGCGATCCACCGGCACGTCGTCGGCCAGGTTGTTGCTGCGCAGTGCGGCCTTCCAGAAGGGCGGGGGCAGGATGCCGCTCATGTAGCGGCTGGTGACGACCATGTCGCCCTCGACCACGGTCTTGCAAGGCGTCTCGTCGATTTCCTTCTGGCCGATGGATGTGCTGTGCACATAGGTCTCGTGCGTGAGGTCCATCAGGTTGTCGACCATCAGGCGGTAATCGCAGGCGATGTGGTACAGGCCGCCACCGTAGGCCCACTCGGGATGGTCGTACCACTCGAGCACGGGAATCTTGCTCTCGTCGGCCAGCGCCGGCTCACCGGGCCAGACCCAGATGAAACCGTAGCGCTCGACCACCGGGTAGGCCTTGATGGCCGGGAAGCCGCCCACGCGCTGCCCGGGCATGGCCACGGTCTTGCCGTTGCAGCCCATTTCCAGGCCGTGGTAGCCGCAGACCAGCTTGCCCTCGCTCACATAACCCAGGGACAGGGGCGCGCCACGGTGCGGGCAGAAGTCCTGCACGGCCGCGACCTTGTTCTCCTCGCCGCGGTAGAAGGCAATGCGCTCACCGCAGATCGTGCGGCCCAGCGGCTTTTCGTCGATCTCGTTGGGGGTGGCGGCGACGTACCAGGTGTTCTTGGGAAACATGGCGGGCTCCTTGTGAGGGTTAAAAATAGACGGACTTCATCATTCCGTATACTGAATGTCATTCATTGTACTGAATGAATACCGCCTGTCAAACCCGAAAAGTCCGGACTTACCCTGATCTGGCGGGGGTTTCCGACCAGCGGCCGGGAGCCGGCGCCCTCAAGCCTTGGACGCGAGGCGGAGTTTGCGGACCTCGGCCGGGTTCTGGCTGTCGTGCAGGTGCACGAACTTGCGCAGCAGGCGCATGAACTCCTTCTGCTCGGCCGACTCCAGGCTGCTCATCATGCCGTGGTAGAGCACGTCCACGCCGGGCTTGAGCTCCAGCAACACCTCTTCACCCTCCGGGGTCAGGGACAGGCGCCGCTGGCGGCGCGGCAGCACCTCGCGCAGGATCCAGCCCTTGGTCTCCAGCCGCGCGGCGATGTCGGCCGTGGTGGAGGTGTCCAGCGCGATCAGCTGCGCCAGCGTGACCTGGTCGATGCCCGGGGTCTCGTGCAGGGTGCGCAGGATGGCGTACTGGATGGGCGTGACGTGGCGACCATGCACCTCGTGAAACTTGGAAACGGCAATCTGCTGGGCACGGCGGATCAGGTGACCGGGCTCGTCATAGAGCTCGATGGACAGCGGGGCATCGGCAGTCTTGTTGGTCATGGCGGTTTCGGGGTGATGGGGCGTTCCTGGAAAAGGATTGTGCTTCAAGCCGTCGCGCCATCGACTTGACCGCGATCATCAAAACGCTGCAGCACGCGGTAGCGCGCCTCGGGCCGGCCGGTCGACTCCATCAGCACATACTCCCAAACCCTCCAGCCCCAGGCCGGCGGCGCCGGCGGCACGGCCTGCTCGGCGCGGCGTGCCAGGGTGAGGTGCGGCCGGTAGGGACGCTCGTCGGTGCGCAAACCCAGCCGGCGCAACTGCGCGCCCAGGCGATCATGCAGCGCCTGCAAGGCGGGCGGCGTGGCCATCGGCAAGAGCACCGCCAGCCCATGCGGCCACAACACAGGTTCGCCAAAGCGCAATTCGAAGGGGGTGAAGGGCTGGGACAGCCCGGCCCGCAATGCGTCCACGCGACTGCGCGGCACCGGGCCGATGAAATGCAGGGTCACGTGCCAGTCGGTTGGGGCGTAGCGTAGTACCCCGTCGTTCCAGCGCCAGGCCTGGGTGTGCGCATTCAGCTCGGCCCGGACCGGCCCGTCCGGCACCAGGGCCAGGAACAGCCGGGCCTCGGTGGGCGTTTCAACGTCGTGCTGCATCCTGAGCGAGCCAGGCCTGCAGCTGGGCCGTCCACCATTTGGCCTGTCCGGTGGTGCCATGGCCGCGGGTGTTGGGGCTGGCGGGAATGAGATAGAGACTGCCGTTTTTCACGCGCTTGAGCTCGCGCTCCATGATGCCGAGTTCGGGCGGGTTGCGTTCGTCGTCGGCGGCATTGATGGCCAGCAGGCGGGCCCGGATGGCTTCGAGCCGGGGCGCCGGGTTGTAGTCGCGCAGGGCATCGAACTGGTAGAGGATGTCGTTGGCATCGCTCGCCGAGCCCTTGGCCAGCTGGTCGGTGATGTACTGGTCGGCCTTCTCGCGTGTCGGTGCGATCTGGTGCAGGCCCTGGTTGCCCCCCAGCGTGGCCACGCTGAAATACAGCTGCGCGACCTGCAGCCCGCGCGGCTGGCGCGTGTAGTTGCCGTTGTTCCAGTCGGGGTCAAGCTTGATCACCTCCATCAGCATGCGGCGCATCATCCAGTTGCGCCCGGCCACCTCCACCGGCATCGAGGCCATGGGCACCAGGTTACGCATGGCGTCCGGGTACATGACGCCCCACAGCCAGGTGTGCATGCCCCCCATGGAGTTGCCCAGCACCAGCTTGAGCTGCTTGATCCCCAGATGCTCGGTCACCAGCGCATGCTGGGCGCGCACCATGTCTTCGTAGTTGTACTTCGGAAAGGCCATGCGCAGGCCATCCGAAGGCTTGGACGAGCCGCCGGCCCCGATGGCATCCGGCAGGATGATGTAGTGGCGTGCCGCATCAAGCGGCTGCCCGGGCCCGAACAGTTCGCCGGCAAAACCCGGGCTGAGCAGACCCCGGCCGGAACCGCCGGTGCCGTGCAGGATCAGCACCGGCTCGCCCGTGGGCTCACCCACCGTGTGGTAGTTCACCTTGAGCTCCGGCATCACCTCGCCGGTGTTGAAGCGGAAGTTCTTGATGACCCAGCTGCCCGACTTGGGCGCCGGGTAGTCGGCCGCGCCGGCCAGCCCGCTGCCCGCCAGCAGGACCAGTGCCCATGCCAGCGTGCGCCAGCCCATTTTCTGCAGTGCTTGTCTCATGCTTGTCTCCTCTTGTGGTTGAAGTGGAAGTCAGTCCCAGTGAAACTTGTGCAGCAGGCGGTGCATGACCGGCGTGAACATCAGGGCCGCCGTGACGATGAACACCAGTCCCGCGTACAAGGCGTAAAACCCGGCAAACAGCTTGCCTCCGGTCGTCACAGGCAGATGGACCGGCCCCATGCCGCCCAGCAGCATGGCCGAGTTGATGAAGGCATCCACCCAATCGAGCTGCTCGAAATACGCGTAACCGGCCATGCCGGCCAGCAGTGAGACGCCGAGCAAGGCCAGCGCGAGGAAGAGGTGCAGCAGCAGGCGCCGCAGGAAACTGGCATGGGGAAGCGGTGTCTGTTTCTTCGACTCGTACATGGCATCAACCTTTCGGCCGGCGGAGACTGCCGTTGCTGCACGCGATGTAGCCGTCCGGGCGGGTGGCGATGAAGGCCAGGGTGCGGGGCTTCATGACCACGGCCGGTGTGTCAACGCACCGGCGTCAGCTGGCCTGGTGAGACGACGGGTGCCAGCGGCTGCACAGGCGTTTGTGCAGGGGTGTCCACCACCTCCCGGACACCATCGATGAAGTATTCGGTCTCGCCGAAGCACGTCGAGGGGATGAACTTGTACTGGCGATAGTCCAGCACGACACGCTTGCCGGCCAGCAGGTTGATCTTCTGCGCCACGTCGTCGTCACGCACGGAGAACTCGAACTTCTCCGGAATGGCCCCCGGCATGGTGACCATGGCAATCTCACCCTCCCAGGTCTTGCACAGCCAGCCCTTGCGCGAGAGCTTCTGCACATAACCCGCGCGCTCGCCGTCGGAATAGCTCCAGTGCAAGGCGATCCAGACCCAGCCGATGGCCAGCAGGACCACGACCGCGAGGAATATCAGCACGAGGCGGATCAGTTTGTTTTTCATGAGGGATGCTCCAGATTCGTTGACTCAGGCGGGGGCGCCGCTGCGCATGACGTCCATGGCCAGGCACAGGTCGGCCCAGGTCCTGGCCTTGTCCTGCGGCGTGCGCAGCAGGTAGGCCGGGTGGTAGCTCACGATGACGGGCACGCCTTCGTAACTGTGCACCTGGCCACGCAGCTTGCCCAGCGGCATCGTAGCCACGTCCGGCACGCTGTGCTGCAACAGCGACTGGGCGGCAAAACGGCCCAGCGCCAGGATGATCTGCGGCTGCAGCAACGCGACCTGGCGCCGCAGGTAGGGCTCGCACTGCAACACTTCTTCAGGCTGCGGGTTGCGATTGGCCGGCGGGCGGCACTTGAGCACATTGGCGATGTAGACGCCCTGGGCCCCCGTGCCCTGGCGGTTCAGCCCGACCGCCTTGAGCATATTGTCCAGCAGCTGGCCAGCCTGGCCGACAAAGGGCTCGCCCTGGATGTCCTCGTTCTCGCCCGGCGCTTCACCGACCACCAGCCAGCGGGCCTGCGTATCGCCGACACCGAACACGGTGTTCTTGCGGCTCTGGCACAGCCCGCAGGCCTGGCAGCCGGCGACGGCCTGCTGCAAAGCATCCCAGTCCATGGCCGCAATCTCGGCCGGCATGGCGCGCGAAACGGGAGCAACGAC
>JAXMMJ010000077.1:0-14817 GCA_034366585.1 Hylemonella sp. | reverse complement strand
GACGATGAAGACGATGAGCAGGCCGCAGGGGATGAGGCTGCCCGAGCGGCGCAGCTTGTCCATGAAGCCGGTCGGCGCTTCGGCCGGCGGCACCTTGGCAGGATAACGCAGGCTCCACCAGGCGATGTAGCCCGAGAACAGGCCCATGAGCAGGAAACCCGGCAGAAAACCGGCGAGGAAGAGGCGGATCACGCTGGCATCCGCCGCGACGGCGTAGACCACCATGGTGATGGAGGGCGGGATCAGGATGCCCAGGCCGCCGGCCGCGGCCAGCGAACCGAGCGCGATGTTGCGGTCGTAACCGCGGCGCTCGAGTTCGGGCAGGGCCACCTTGGCGATGGTGGCGCAGGTGGCGGCCGAAGAACCCGAGACCGAGCCGAAGATGCCGCAGCCCAGCACGGTGGTGTGCATCAGGCGGCCGGGCACACGCGAGAGCCAGGGCGAGAGGCCATCGAACATCTGCTCCGACAGTTTCGTGCGGTAGAGGATCTCGCCCATCCAGATGAACAGCGGCAGCGCGGCGAGTTCCCAGCTGGCGGCCGTCTCCCAGAAAGAGGAGAACAGGTTCATCCCTGGCTGTGTGCTGGTAAAAAAGGCCTGACCGACCCAGCCCACGATGGCCAGCGTCATCGCGATCCAGACGCCGCCGGCCAGCATCAGCAGCATGAGGAAGAGCAGCAGGGCCCCGATTTCAAGCAAGCCCATCAACGTTCCTTAAAGTTCTTCGGAAAAGTCGCCGCGCGCATGGCGCTCTTCCACACGCGCTACGTAGCTGGGCTTGGCGCCGCGCAGCACCGTGACGCACTCATCGACTACGGCGATGACCAGGATGGCGGAGCCGATGACGAAACTCATCTGCGGGATCCAGATGGGGATGGCCACCATATTGCCGGCGATGTCGTTGAAGCGCCAGCTGTCGTAGGTGAAGCGCGCCGCCCACCAGCCCAGGTAGGCGATGGCCACGGAGGCGACGGCCAGCGAGGCGATCTCCAGCCAGCGCCGCACGGCGGGGCTGACCGATTCGAGCAGCAGCGTGACGCGCACGAAGTCGCCGTTGCGAAAGCTGTAGGCCATGCCCAGGAAGGCGGCCGCAGCGCACAGCCAGGCCACCACGTCGTTGATCCAGGACACGCGCCAGTTCGCCATGCGCCCGACCGAGGCGCCGATCATCAGCACCAGGATGGTCAGCACGCACAGCGCGGCCAGGACGCCGCCGAGGGCGTAGAGGCCGTCGAGCGAACGGCGCATGGCGCCCGGGTGGGTCTCAGGCATGACGGAGGATCAGCGCTGGTAAGCGTCGACCAGGGCCTTGCCTTCGGGGCCCGCTTTTTCCAGCCATTCCTTGAGCATGACATCGCCCACCTTCTTCAGGTCGGCCTTGAGTTGCGCCGAGGGAGCCAGCACCTGCATGCCGTTGGCCTTGAGCTTGGCCAGGGTCTCGGTGTTGACGCGCTGGCTGGCGGCCAGGCCGCGCGCCTCAGCCGTGGCGGCGGCCTTGAGCACGGCGCCTTGCGTGGGCTTGTCCAGCGCGTCGAAGGCCTGCTTGTTCACGATCACCATGTTCTTGGGCAGCCAGGCCTGGGTGTCGTAGTAGTACTTGAGGTTTTCGTAGAGCTTGCTGTCCACGCCGGTGGCGCCCGAGGTCATGGTCGACTCCACTACGCCGGTGGCCAGGGCCTGTTGCAGTTCGGCGGCCTGCACGGTGACGGGCTGGGCGCCCACCAGGTCGGCAATGCGTGCGGTGGCCGGGCTGTAGGCGCGCCACTTCACGCCCTTGAGGTCCGCCGCGCTGTTGATGGGCTTCTTGGTGTAAATGCCCTGCGGCGGCCACGCCACCGAGTACAGCAGCACCAGGCCCTGTTCGGCCAGCTTCTTCTCGATCATCGGCTTCTGGGCCTTGTAGAGCTTCATGGCGGCGTCGTAGCTGTCGGCCAGGAAGGGCAGGCCATCGGCACCGTAGATCTGCCACTCGTTCTGGAAGTTGGCCAACAGCACTTCGCCAGCCTGGGCCTGGCCGCCTTGCACGGCGCGCTTGATCTCCGGGGCCTTGAACAGGGAGGCGCCCGCATGCAGCGTGATCTTGAGTTTGCCACCGGTGGCCTGGTCGACCTCGGTGACGAACTGCGCCATGTTTTCACTGTGGAAGTTGCTGGCCGGGTAGGCGGCGGCCAGGTCCCATTTGGTCTGGGCCAGGGCGCTGCCGCCGGCCAGGGACAGGGCCAGCGTCACGCTGGCGAGAGAGAAATGACGACGCTGCATGGGGCACTCCACGGTGGTTGATGAAGGGGTCCGGGAACTGTACGGCGGCCGGGCCGAGGTGTCATAGGGATATTCCCTAAATGCCGACAAATTGTCAACAAATCGTTTTCATGATTTCTATAATCCGGCACAGAACACGGGGCGTCGCTGCCCCAAAAAGGAGCGTTGTCCATGGCCAAGAAGTCCACCGTGTCCGGGGCCGATCCGGGCAAGGCGCCCATCGTGTCGTCGGCGCACCTGGTCTCGCCGCGCAGCGCCGAGATGAGCGAATTCGAGTTCGGCCTGATCGTCTCGGGCAACGCCTTCCACCGCTGGATCGTGCATTGCATGTCGGCCGCCGGCCTCAAGGACCTCACGCCGCTGGACGTGCTGGTGCTGCACCACGTGACGCACCGCGCGCGCGACAAACGCCTGGCCGACATCAGCTTCATCATGAACGTCGAAGACACCCACCTCATCAACTACGCGCTCAAGAAGCTGCAGGGCCTGGGCGTGGTGGCCTCGCGCAAGAGCGGCAAGGAGGTGACCTATGCCGCCACCGAGGAGGGGCGTCGTTACGTGCAGCGTTACCGCGAGATCCGCGAAAGTTGCCTGATCAACGCGCTCAAGGCCGACGAAGGGCTGAACCGCGACATCGGTGAATTGGCCCGCCTGCTGCGCGTACTCTCGGGCGTCTACGACCAGGCGGCCCGCTCCGCCGCGAGCTTGTGAAGGGGATGCGCATGGCAGACGCAGGCAAGAACCGCTGGCAATTCTGGATCGATCGTGGCGGTACTTTTACCGACATCGTGGGCCGCCGGCCCGACGGCAGTCTGGTCACGCACAAGCTGCTGTCGGACAACCCGGGCCAGTACCGCGATGCCGCGGTGGCCGGCATCCGCCACCTGCTGGGGTTGCAGGCGCACGAACCCATCACGCCGCAGCAGGTGGACTGCGTGAAGATGGGTACGACGGTGGCCACCAATGCGCTGCTGGAGCGCAAGGGCGAACCCACGCTGCTGGTCACCACGCGCGGCTTTCGCGACGCGCTGCGCATCGCCTACCAGAACCGCCCGCGTCTGTTCGACCGCCACATCGTGCTGCCCGAGCTGCTGTACAGCGCGGTGGTGGAAGCGGAGGAGCGCATGGGTGCACGCGGCGAACTCGTGACGCCGCTGGACGAGGCGGCGCTGCGCCGTGATCTGCAGGCGCAGTTTGACGCCGGCCTGCGTTGCCTGGCCATCGTCTTCCTGCACGGTTACCGCTACACCGCGCACGAGCAGGCGGCGGCCCGTATCGCCCGCGAGATCGGCTACACCCAGGTCAGCACTTCGCACGGCACCAGCCCGATGATGAAGTTCGTGAGTCGCGGCGACACCACGGTGGTGGACGCCTACCTCTCGCCTATCCTGCGTCGTTACGTGGACCAGGTGGCGGCCGAGATGCCGGGCGTGCGCCTCTTCTTCATGCAGTCTTCGGGCGGGCTGACCGACGCGCACGCCTTCCAGGGCAAGGACGCCATCCTCAGCGGCCCGGCCGGCGGCATCGTGGGCATGGCACGGACAGCGGAGCTGGCCTTCAACAGTTCCACGGCGGAGATGACGGGCATGGCGCGCGTGATCGGTTTCGACATGGGCGGCACGTCCACCGATGTGAGCCACTACGCTGGCGAGTTCGAGCGTGAGTTCGAGACCCAGGTCGCCGGTGTGCGCATGCGCGCGCCCATGATGAGCATCCACACGGTGGCCGCGGGCGGCGGCTCCATCCTGCAATACGACGGCGCGCGCTTTCGTGTGGGGCCGCAGAGCGCGGGCGCCAACCCGGGCCCGGCCAGTTACCGGCGCGGCGGCCCGCTGGCCGTGACCGATGCCAATGTGATGCTGGGCAAGATCCAGGCAGCGCATTTCCCCCATGTGTTCGGGCCCTCTGGCCAGGAGGCGCTGGACGATGCCGTGGTGCGCGAAAAATTCGCGGCCCTGGCCGTGCAGACCGGACGCAGCGCCGAGGATGTGGCCGAAGGTTTTGTCAGCATTGCCGTGCAGCAGATGGCCAATGCCATCAAGAAGATTTCGGTGGCGCGGGGTTACGACGTGACGCGCTACACCCTGCAGTGCTTCGGCGGCGCGGGTGGCCAGCACGCCTGCCTGGTGGCCGATGCGCTGGGTATGACACGGGTGCTGGTGCACCCGCTGGCGGGTGTGCTCTCGGCCTATGGCATGGGCCTGGCGGACCAGAACGTGATCCGCGAGCAGGCGGTGGAGCTGCCGCTGGATGCCCAAGCCCTGCCGACCATCACCGACAGGCTGGATGCGCTGGCCCAGGCCGCGCGCAGCGAACTGGAGCGCCAGCAGCTCAGCGCCGCTGAGGTGCGCGTGCAGCGCCGTGTGCATGTGCGCTACGAGGGCAGCGATTCGGCGCTGATCGTGGCGTACGGCTCGGTGCCGGAGATCACGGCTGCCTTCGAGGCCGCCTATCGCCAGCGTTTCGCTTTCCTGATGCTGGGCAAGCGCCTGATCGTGGAGGCCGTCTCGGTGGAGGCCGTGGTGGCCGGTGATGCACCAGCCGAGCCGCGCCACACGCTGCACCCGGCGCGCGCCGTGCCCAGCCGCGAGACGGTGCGTGTGTATTCGGGTGGTCAGTGGCACGAGGCGGCCCTGGTGGTGCGCGAGGACCTGCGCGCGGGCGACCGCATCCCCGGCCCGGCCATCATCGCCGAGAAGAACGCCACCACGGTGGTCGAGCCCGGCTGGGAAGCCGAGCTCACGACGCTGGACCACATCGTGCTCACGCGCCGCGTACCGCGCGAGCAGCGTTACGCCGCAGGTACCACGGCCGACCCGGTGCTGCTGGAGGTCTTCAACAACCTTTTCATGAACATCGCCGAGCAGATGGGCCTGCAGCTGCAGAACACGGCCTATTCGGTGAACATCAAGGAGCGCCTGGATTTCTCCTGCGCGCTGTTCGATACCGCAGGCAACCTGATCGCCAATGCACCGCACATGCCGGTGCACCTGGGCAGCATGGGTGAAAGCATCAAGACGGTGATCCGCGAGAACGCCGGCAAGATGCAGCCGGGTGACGTCTACATGCTCAACGACCCGTACCACGGCGGCACGCACCTGCCCGATGTGACGGTGATCACGCCGGTCTATCTGGAGGGCAAGACGGACCCGACGTTCTACGTCGGCTCCAGAGGGCACCACGCAGATATTGGGGGCACGACACCGGGCTCCATGCCGCCTTTCTCCACGCGCATCGAGGAAGAGGGCGTGCAGATCCAGAACTTCAAGCTCGTGGACCGCGGGGTGCTGCGCGAGGCCGAGATCCTGGCCCTGCTGGCCAGCGGGGAGTACCCGAGCCGCAACCCGCAGCAGAACCTGGCCGATCTCAAGGCGCAGATCGCCGCCAACGAAAAAGGTGTGCAGGAGTTGCGCAAGATGGTGGTCCAGTTCGGGCTGGACGTGGTGCTGGCCTATATGCGCCACGTGCAGGACAACGCCGAGGAATCGGTGCGCCGGGTGATCACGCGCCTGAAGGATGGCCGGTTCACCTTGCCGCTGGACAATGGCGCGCAGATCAGCGTGGCCATCCGCGTGGACGCGAAGGCCCGCAGCGCCGAAATCGACTTCACGGGCACCAGCGCACAGCAGAGCAACAACTTCAACGCGCCCACGGCGGTCTGCATGGCGGCGGTGCTCTACGTCTTTCGCACCCTGGTGGACGACGACATCCCGCTCAACGCGGGCTGCCTCAAGCCGCTCAAGGTCATCATCCCGCCGGGCTCCATGCTCAACCCCAACCCGCCGGCCTCGGTGGTGGCGGGCAATGTGGAGACCTCAAGCTGCATCACGAATGCGCTCTACGGCGCCCTCGGTGTGATGGCCGCCAGCCAGTGCACCATGAACAACTTCACCTTCGGCAACGCGACCTACCAGTATTACGAGACCATCTCGGGCGGTAGCGGTGCCGGTGAGGGCTTCGACGGAACCTCGGTCGTCCAGACGCACATGACCAACTCGCGCCTGACCGACCCCGAGGTGCTGGAGTTCCGCTTCCCCGTGCGCCTGCTGGGCTACGAGATCCGCCAGGGTTCGGGCGGCGCGGGCCGCTGGCGCGGCGGTGACGGCGGTGTGCGCCGTGTGATGTTCCTGGAGGACATGACGGCCGGCATCCTGTCCAATGGCCGCAAGTCCGGGGCTTTCGGTCTGGCCGGGGGGCTGCCGGGGCAAGCCGGTATCAACCGCGTGGTGCGCGTCAATGGCCAGGTGGAGGCCTTGGGCCATATAGGCCAGACGACCATGGCGCCCGGGGATGTGTTCGAGATCCACACGCCGGGTGGGGGCGGTTACGGCAGGCCAGGCTGACCCGGCAGCGGCCCACTACACTTGCCGCTTTCTCTGTGTTTGTAGCGAGCCCATGGATTTCATATTCTTCCTGATGCTGGCGCCTGTGATCGGCTACCAGTTCCTCAAGGTGCGCGAGCAGCGCCGTCGTATCTATCTGCTGGGCGGCTACCTGAGCCAGTACCAGATCGAGAAGCTCATGGAGAACGTCACCGAGGGCTACTTGCGCGCACTCGGAGAAGACGATGAGGCGCGCCGCGCGCAGATCTGGGGCATGCTGGGCACGGCCGAGGTCGAGCTCAACAGCCAGTTCCAGCGTTTCGCCACCGATTTCTCCAAGGTCTGGAACGGGCAGACGCAGGTCAGCACCCTGGGTTTTGCCTTCCCCTACGCCGACAAGCTCCTTCCGCGCCAGTCCTTCGACATGCGCCACCTGCTGGCCATCCATGCCGAAGGCATCGCGGCAGCCGCCGAGAACCGCGGCCAGCTCCCGCTGCGCGACAAGGCCTTCACGATGTCGGCCGAGCTTTTCCTCATGCAGCACAGCTGCCACTGGTTCTGCCGCTCCAGGGCCATCGCCTCCGCGCGCCTGCAGGCCCGCCACCAGACCAGCCACGCGCAGGTGCTTGCCGCGGTGTCGCCCGCAACGCGCGAGGCCTACCGCAAGCTCACGGGCGTTTGAGAGGCCGAAAGCAAATTGCCCATGGCCGCTCATCCCCCTCAAGCACCCCCACTCGGCGTTGCAAATGCTCGCCGTAGCCCGAGCTACGGCTGTGCTTTGCGCCTTGATTGGGGGCGCTTGCATGGCCTGCTCGACCACGGTCAATTCACTCTCGGCCTCTGATCCCGCTTTTTTCATTTGGATACACGCAGAGCCGCTAGACTTCGGGCTTCGTGTTTCTGTTGTTGATTGGAGAGACTATGCAGCTATCGAAGAACTTGATGAACACCCTGGCCCTGGGTCTGCTGGCCGCCGGCCTGTCGGGCTGTGCCAGCTCGATGATTGGCGAGCGTGTCGGTGCCGACCAGGTCGTCCTGGCCAAGGACACGGAAGTGACCAAGTGCAAGTCGCTGGGGCGTTCCACGCTCAGCGTGCTGTCTTCCCTGGGGCCCATCACACGCAGCGCTGCGGCGGTGGAAGAGAACCTGCTGCAGATGGCGCGCAACGAGGCCATCGACAAGGGCGGCGATACCGTGGTCAAGGGCAACTCGCTCGAATACGGCAAGCGCTCCTACGAGGTCTTCAAGTGCAAGTGAGGCGCTGAGCGTCCAAAGAAAAAGCCGGCGGATCCCGCCGGCTTTTTTCATGGGCGAAGGTGATCAGGCCCGGCTGGCCAGCCACTTCACGTACTGGGCCACGCCGGTCTGCACGTCGGCGAACTGGTGATCGCAGCCGGCGGCGCGCAGCTTGCTCAGGTCCGCTTGCGTGAAACTCTGGTACTTCCCGCGCAGCGCGTCGGGGAAGGGGATGTACTCGATCAGGCCCTGGGCCGCGATCTTCTCCAGCGCGAGGGCGGCTTCGCCCTTCAATCCGCGCAGGGTGTTGACCACGCCCACGGCCACGTCATTGAAGGGCTGGGCTCGGCCCGAGCCCAGGTTGAACACGCCGCTCTTGCCCGGGTGGTCGAAGAACCAGAGGTTGACGGCCACCACGTCGTCGACGAAGACGAAGTCGCGCATCTGCTGGCCAGGGCCGTAACCACCGTATTCACCGAACAGCTTGACCTTGCCTTCGGCACGGAACTGGTTGAACTGGTGGAAGGCCACGCTGGCCATGCGGCCCTTGTGCTGCTCGCGCGGGCCGTAGACATTGAAGTAGCGGAAACCCGCGACCTGGATCTTGGCCTTCTCGAAGTCATTGCCCAGCTCGCGGCGCATGCGCTGGTCGAACAGCAGTTTGGAGTAGCCGTAGACGTTGAGCGGGGCCTCGAACTCGGGCACCTCGCGGAAGGTCTCGGAATTGCCGTAGGTGGCGGCGGAGGAAGCGTAGAGCAGGCGTGTGCCGTAGCGCTGGCAGGCCTGGAACAACTCGCACGAGAGTGTGTAGTTGTTGTCCATCATGTACTTGCCGTCCTGCTCCATGGTGTCGCTGCAGGCGCCTTCGTGGAAGACGGCCTCGACCTTGCCGTAGTGGCCTTCCTCGAAGTTGGGATAGAAGTCGTCCAGGTCCACGTAGTCGGCGATCTTGAGGTCGGCAAAGTTGCGGAACTTGTCGCCCTGGCTCAGGTCGTCGACGACGATGATGTCGTCGATGCCGCGCTCGTTCAGGCCCTTGACGATGTTGGCGCCGATAAACCCCGCCGCCCCGGTAACCACTACGCGTGTCATGTTTGAGTCCTCAGAATTTCATTGTGCGCCGAACAGCTCGGCGTAGCTGACGGTGGCGGTGCCGAACTTGCCCACGACGATGCCACCCGCCTTGTTGGCCAGGGGCATGGCATCGCGCAGCGGCACGCCCGCGCCCACCAGGGCGGCCAGGGTGGCGATCACGGTGTCGCCCGCGCCTGTGACGTCGAACACCTCGCGCGCCTGGGCGGCCACGCTGATCTCGCCGGCGGCGTCGTACAGCGTCATGCCTTCTTCGCTGCGCGTGAGCAGCAGGGCCGTGAGGCCGAGCTCCTCGCGCAGTTTGCGCGACTTGGCGCGCAGATCCTCTTCACTGCTCCATGGGCCCACCACCTGCTGCAGCTCAGCGCGGTTGGGGGTGATGACGGTGGCGCCGCTGTAGCGCGAGTAGTCCGAGCCCTTGGGGTCGATCAGCACCGGTTTGCCGGCGGCTTGCGCGTGCTCGATCATGTGGTGGACGTGGTCCAGGCCGCCCTTGCCGTAGTCGGAGAAGAGCACGGCGTCGTGCTGCGGCAGCAGCCTGATGAAGTCGGCCGTCTGCGAGGCCAGCACTTCGCCCTTGGGGCTGTTCTCGAAGTCGAGGCGGATGAGCTGCTGCTGGCGGCCGATGACACGCAGTTTCACCGTGGTCTGCAGGGCCGCGTCGCGGCCGAAGTGCGGGGTGATGCCGGTCTGGGCCACCAGTTTTTCCAGCGTGTGGCTGGCGTCGTCGTCGCCCACGACGGTGAGCAGGGTGGCCTGGGCGCCGAGCGAGACGACGTTGCTGGCCACGTTGGCCGCGCCGCCGATGCGCACTTCCTCGCGCGTGACGCGCACCACGGGCACCGGGGCCTCGGGGCTGATGCGGTCGACCGCGCCGTACCAGTAGCGGTCGATCATGGCGTCGCCCACCACGAGCACGCGGGACTTGGCGAGTTGTGCTTTTGAAACGTTCATAGTTCTTCTACTCTTCGGGCGGGGTAGCTGTCCCAGGTCTGGCAGCCCGGGCATTGCCAGAAATGCTGCTTGGCCTCGAAGCCGCAGGCGGCGCAGCGGTAGCGCGTGAGCGGCTTGACGGCGTGGTCCCGCGCCCGCGGGTCCAGGGGGTGGAACTGTTCGTGCTCCAGCTTCTCGCCGGCGATCCACTTGGCGGCGGCGACCAGCGAGGGTTCGCGCTCGAGGTGGTGCACGTACCAGTCGCGGGTGCTGGTGTTGCTGCTGCCGGCGGCCGCCTGCAGCGTCACCAGGGCCTCCAGCACGTCCAGCGAAGGCGTCTGTTCGTAGCTCTCTTGCAACTTGGCCAGCACGGCCACGGTGCGCCCGCTGGCCACGGCGGCCTGCGCCAGTGGCGCGGCGATCAGCGGCGTGGCAGGCGGGCAGGCGGAGAGGGCGGCTTCCAGCGTGACGCAGGCCTGGGCGGCCTGGCCCTGCTCCATCTGCAGGCGGGCCAGCTCGATGCGCGCGCGCGGGGCGCTGGGGGCGGTGTCAATGGCCTGCTGCAGCACGTTCTGGGCGGCGGCGACTTCACCGCGTGCCAGGTGGGCGGCAGCCTGCTCGCACAGGTAGTGCGCGAGGCGGCTGCTGAAGCTGCCGTGCTCGGCGTCTTCCAGCCGGCGCGCAATCTCGGCGGCCAGGGACCAGTCGCGCGAACGTTCGTAGTTGGCCAGGCGCGCGAGCCGGGCCTGGGCCTCGAAGGGGGTGCCTTCGAGCTTGATGAGGGCGTCTTCGGCGCGGTCCAGCAGGCCGGCCTTGAGGTAGTCCAGCGCCAGAGCATGCTGGGCGCGCTGGCGATCGGCCTCGGACAGGTCGCCGCGCGAGAGCAGGTGTTCGTGCACACGCACGGCGCGTTCGTATTCGCCGCGGCGGCGGAACAGGTTGCCCAGGGCGAAGTGCAGCTCCGAGGTGTCGGGGTCCTGCTGCACGGCCTCGATGAAGGCGTCAATGGCCTGGTCCTGCTGTTCGTTGAGCAGGAAGTTCAGGCCGCGGAAATAGGCCTTGGGGTTGCGCCGGTTCTCGATGCGCAGCTGGCGCAGGTCCAGGCGCGAGGCCAGCCAGCCCAGGATGAAGGCGGCGGGCAGGCCGAGCAGGATCCAGCTCAGATCAAGATTCATGGGGTGGTTGGATGGTGGTGAGGGCGAGTTCGCTTTCGGCAACGACCCGGCGGCGCAACTGCCGCGCGGCGCGGCGCTGCTTGAGCCAACGCGGCAGCATGGCCAGCACGCCGGCAGCCAGGCCCAGGGCGAAGGCGGCCAGAACGACGAGCACCATCGGTGCGGTCCAGTCGTGGCCGAAGAAGAGGTGCACGCTGACGTCCTGCTGGTTGTTCAGGGCGAAGGCGAGCAGGGCAAAAAAAATGGCTGCCCTCAGTATCCACTTCAGCAGCCATGTCAGTTGTTTCATCAATGTCCCCCGGGTGAGGGCATTCTAGCGAGTAGGGCGTTCAAACTTTGGGTTCGTTGGCCTGCATTTCGCTGGTGCGCTGGTCCACCGCTTCGCGCAGGGCTTTGCCCGGCTTGAAGTGGGGGACGCGCTTTTCGGGAATGGCCACGCTTTCACCGCTACGGGGGTTGCGCCCCATGCGCGGCGGCCGGCGGTTGATGGAGAAGCTGCCGAAGCCGCGGATCTCGATGCGGTGCCCACGCACCAGCGCATCGTTCATCGCGTCCAGGATGGCCTTGACCGCGAACTCGGCGTCGCGGTGGGTCAGCTGCCCAAAACGGGCGGCCAGTTCTTCAACCAGGTCGGAGCGGGTCATGTCAGGGTGACGTTCGCGTGTTTGGCAGGGGCACACCGCCGCTCAGCAGCGGCGTGCCCCATGCACATCACTTCTCGGACGTGTCCAGCTTGGCGCGCAGCAGGGCGCCCAGGCTGGTGGTGCCGGCGCTTTCGCGAGCCGACTGCTGGTTCAGGTTGGCCATGGCACCCTGCTCGTCGGCCAGGTCCTTGGCCTTGATCGACAGCTGGATGTTGCGGGTCTTGCGATCCACGTTGACCACCACGGCGGTGACTTCGTCGCCTTCCTTGAGCACGTTGCGAGCGTCTTCCACGCGGTCACGCGAGATTTCGCTGGCGCGCAGGTAGCCCAGGATGTCCTGGCCCAGGTCGATCTCGGCGCCACGGGCGTCGACGGTCTTGACCTTGCCGGTCACCGAGGAGCCCTTGTCGTTGACCGACACGAAGGTCGTGAAGGGGTCCTGGTCCAGCTGCTTGATGCCCAGGGAGATGCGCTCGCGGTCCACGTCCACGGCCAGCACCAGAGCCTCAACTTCCTGGCCCTTCTTGTAGTTGCGCACGGCGGCTTCGCCCGGCTCGTTCCAGGACAGGTCGGACAGGTGCACCAGGCCGTCGATGCCGGCAGCCAGGCCCACGAACACGCCGAAGTCGGTGATCGACTTGATCGGGCCCTTGACGCGGTCGCCGCGCTTGGTGTTCTGCGCGAACTCTTGCCACGGGTTGGCCTTGCACTGCTTCATGCCCAGGCTGATGCGGCGCTTGTCTTCGTCGATCTCGAGGACCATGACTTCGACTTCGTCACCCAGCGACACGATCTTGGACGGGGCCACGTTCTTGTTGGTCCAGTCCATTTCGGAGACGTGCACCAGACCTTCGATGCCCGGCTCGAGTTCCACGAACGCGCCGTAGTCGGCGATGTTGGTGATCTTGCCGAACAGGCGGGTGGCGGTGGGGTAACGGCGCGAAACGCCCATCCACGGGTCGTCGCCCATCTGCTTCAAACCCAGGGAGACACGGTTCTTCTCGGTGTCGAACTTCAGGATCTTGGCGGTGATTTCCTGGCCAGCGGTCACCACTTCGGAAGGGTGACGCACACGGCGCCAGGCCATGTCGGTGATGTGCAGCAGGCCGTCGATGCCGCCCAGGTCCACGAAGGCACCGTATTCGGTGATGTTCTTGACCACGCCCTGCACCACGGAACCTTCCTTGAGGTTCTGCATGAGCTTGGCGCGCTCTTCGCCCATGGAGGCTTCCACCACGGCGCGGCGGCTCAGCACCACGTTGTTGCGCTTGCGGTCGAGCTTGATGACCTTGAATTCCAGGGTCTTGTTCTCGTAGGGTGTCAGGTCCTTGGTCGGACGGGTGTCGACCAGCGAGCCCGGCAGGAAGGCACGGATGCCGTTGACCAGAACGGTCAGGCCGCCCTTGACCTTGCCACTGGTGGTGCCGGTGACGAATTCGCCGGTTTCCAGGGCCTTTTCCAGGCTCATCCAGGAAGCCAGACGCTTGGCGGTGTCGCGCGACAGGATGGTGTCGCCGTAGCCGTTTTCGATGGAGCCGATGGCCACCGACACGAAGTCGCCCACTTGGACTTCGAGCACGCCCTGGTCGTTCTTGAATTCCTCGATCGGCACGTAGGCTTCGGATTTGAGGCCGGCATTCACGACGACGAAGCCGTGTTCGAGACGAACGACTTCAGCGGTGATCACTTCGCCCGGACGCATTTCGGTGCGTGTCAGGGATTCTTCAAACAGGGCGGCAAAAGATTCAGACATGTAAGTTCCTAGACCATCTGGGCGTCCATGGCTTGAGGGCCATGGCGTGACAGTCGCACCATTGCGACTGGGGGGTAGCTTTCGACGGCGATTTTTGCGGATGATCCGCGGGGTTGCGTTGTTGAACCACTCGGCCGAAGCGCTTGCTGCGCGAGGGGAGCCGGGCGGGCCTCTTGGCCGATCAGACGGGTCTGAACGGCTGTTTGCCCTGCCACCAGTCCAGCACGAGATCCACCGACTCTTTTATCGACAGATCCGAGTTGTCCAGCAACCGGGCGTCCTGTGCCGGTTCGAGAGGTGCAACGCTGCGGGACATGTCCCGAGCATCACGCGCTTCCAGATCGGCACGAAGGGTTTCGATTGTAGTCGAAATTCCCTTTGAAATCAACTGCTTATGACGCCGTTCGGCCCGTTTGGCGGCGTTGGCGGTCAAAAACACCTTCAGGGGGGCGTCCGGGAAGATGACGGTGCCCATGTCGCGGCCGTCAGCCACCAGGCCGGGCAGGCGGGCGAAGCTGTGCTGCAGGGCCACCAGGGCCGTGCGCACGGCCGGCAGGGCCGAGACCCTGGAGGCGTTCATGCCGCCTTGTTCGCTGCGGATGATGTGGCTGACGTCTTCGCCGTCCAGGAGCACGCGCTCACCTTCGAAGCGCACGGGCAGGCGCTGGGCCAGGGCGGCAATGGCCAGCTCGTTCTGCGGCTCCAGGGCCAGCCCGGCGCGCAGGGCGGCCTGCGCGGTCACGCGGTAGAGCGCGCCGGAATCCAGCAGGTGGTAACCCAGGCGCTCAGCCAGACACGCGGCCAGCGTGCCCTTGCCCGAGGCCGTGGGGCCGTCCACGCAGAGCACCGGCACGGCGCCGGCCGCGGGGGTGCTGACCGAGAACAGGGCCTCGAAATAGTCGGGGAAGGTCTTGGCCACGCACTTGGGGTCCAGGATGCGCACCGGCAGCCCGGCCGGGTTGAAGGCGGCCAGGGAGAAGCACATGGCGACGCGGTGGTCGTCGTAGGTGTGGATGCTGGCCGGTTGCCAGCCGGATCTCACCAGGGGTGTGATGCGGATGAAGTCCGCACCTTCTTCTACCGTGGCGCCGAGCTTGCGCAGCTCGGTGGCCATGGCGGCGATGCGGTCGGTTTCCTTGACGCGCCAGCTCGCGATGTTGGTCAGCCGCGTGGTGCCGGTGGCGTACAGCGCCATCGCCGCCAGCGTCATCGCGGCGTCGGGAATGTGGTTGCAGTCGAGCGTGATCGCCGTCAGCGGCCACGCACCGCGGCGAACGACCAGCGCGTTCGCTTCCTCGGCGATGTCGGCGCCCATCGCCCGGGCGGCTTCGACAAAGCGGATGTCGCCCAGGATCGACGCCGAGCCGACCCCCCTCGATGCGCAAGGGCCCGTCGGCGGCGGC
>JAXMMJ010000076.1:0-40001 GCA_034366585.1 Hylemonella sp. | reverse complement strand
CGGGTGACGTGCGCAAAGAAGCTCAGGATGTCGCCCACGCGCACCGGTTGTTTGAAGATGAACTGGTTCACCGCCACCGTGGCCATGCGGCCTCGCACATAGCGCGCCGGCAGCACGGCGCCGGCCAGGTCGACCTGGGCCTTGACCCAGCCGCCGAAGATGTCGCCGTGGGCGTTGCAGTCCGCCGGCATGGGAATGACCTTCAGGACCAGTTCCCTGTCGTGCGGCAGGGTGGTTTCGGGATTCGGGCTTGTTTTGTTGGTCATGGTCACAATCTCCAGTTGCTCACGATTCTCACGCATGCGCCCAGACAACCCCTCCCAAGCCGCCGTTGCCCTGCCCGCCACCCCTGGCGCTCCAGGCACCAAACCCCAGCGCTCCGACTGGGCCACGCTCAAACGCCTGTTGCCCTACCTGTGGCACTACAAGGTGCGCGTGGTGCTGGCGCTGGCCTTCATGGTGGCGGCCAAGATGGCCAACGTGAGCGTGCCGCTGCTGCTGAAACAGCTGGTGGACGCCATGAGCATCAAGCCCGGCAGCGTGGAAGCCCTGCTGGTCGTGCCGCTGGGCCTGCTGCTGGCCTATGGCGGTCTGCGCCTGTGCACCAGCCTCTTCACCGAACTGCGCGAACTGGTGTTTGCCAAGGCCACCGAAGGCGCCACGCGCAGCATCGCGCTGCAGGTGTTCGGTCACCTGCATGCGCTGAGCCTGCGCTTCCATCTGGAGCGCCAGACGGGCGGCATGACGCGCGACATCGAGCGCGGGACGCGCGGCGTGCAGTCGCTCATCTCGTACTCGCTCTACAGCATCATCCCCACGCTGATCGAGGTGGCGATGGTGCTGGCGCTGCTGGGCACCCAGTTCGACATGGGCTATGTGTGGATCACGCTGGTGGCGCTGGTGCTCTACATCAGCTTCACCGTGGTGGTGACCGAGTGGCGCACCAAGTTCCGCCGCGAGATGAACGAGCTGGAGTCGACCAGCCAGACCCGCGCCATCGACTCGCTGTTGAATTACGAGACGGTCAAGTACTTCAACAACGAAGCGTTCGAGGGCCGCCGCTACGACGAGGCGCTGGAGAAACTGCGCCGCGCCCGCATCAAGAGCCAGACAACGCTGTCCATGCTCAACGCCGGCCAGCAGTTGGTGATTGCGGTGGCGTTGGTGCTCATGCTCTACCGCGCCACCCAGGGCGTGGTGAGCGGCGAGATGACGCTGGGCGATCTGGTGATGGTCAACGCCTTCATGATCCAGCTCTACATCCCGCTGGGTTTTCTGGGCGTGCTGTACCGCGAGATCAAGCAGAGCCTGACCGACCTGGACAAGATGTTCGTGCTGCTGGAGAAGGAGCGCGAGATCGCCGACCAGCCCGGTGCCCAGGCGCTGGCGCTGGACGGCCCGCCGGCGGTGACGTTCGAGAACGTGCGTTTCTCCTACGAGCCAGCGCGCGAGATCCTGCACGGCATCAGCTTCGAGATTCCGCCGGGCAAGACGGTGGCGGTGGTGGGGCCATCGGGCTCGGGCAAGAGCACGCTGGCGCGTCTGCTCTACCGGTTTTATGACGTCACGAACGCAGCTTCCGATGCGGAGCCAGGACCGCACGGTTTCGGCCGCATCACGATCAACGGGCAGGACATCAAGGGCGTCACGCAGTCCAGCGTGCGCCAGGCCATCGGCATCGTGCCGCAGGACACGGTGCTGTTCAACGACACCATCGAATACAACATCCTCTACGGCCGCCCCGAGGCCGGGCACGACGCTGCGGTGCAGGCCGCGCAGGCCGCGCACATCCACAGCTTCATCGAGCGGCTGCCGCTGGGCTACCGCACCATGGTGGGCGAGCGCGGCTTGAAGCTCTCGGGCGGCGAGAAGCAGCGTGTGGCGATTGCCCGCACCCTGCTGAAGAACCCGCCCATCGTGATCTTTGACGAGGCGACGTCAGCGCTGGATTCGGCCAACGAACGGGCCATTCAGGCGGAGCTGAAGTCTGCGGCTCGCAACAAGACCACGCTGGTGATTGCGCACCGCTTGTCCACGGTGGTGGACGCTCACGAAATTCTCGTGTTGGTGAACGGGGAGATCGTCGAGCGGGGGACGCATTCGGATCTGGTGGCGAGTGGTGGGGTTTATTCGGGGATGTGGGCTTTGCAGCAGAGTGGGGCTGACTGAGTTTTCTTGATGTTGCTGGTTTGCTCCGGCCGCTGGCCGGGCCGAGACCCTGCCAGCAACTGGAGCAATCCAGCAGCAGCACAGAAATCAGAAGTGGATCCCCCGCATCATCTGCTGCATGGCCACAGCCTCCGCCGACAGTTGCGACTTCGCCCCCTTCTCTCCCTTCGCCGCCGACGAATCCGGGAACATGCGAAAGCTGGTGTTCATCACGATCTGCGCCACGCGCGGCACCATGGCGTGCATCACCTGACCGGTGATCCCCAGGCGCGTGGCGATGCGCACCGGCTTGAAGATGCAGGCCTGCGCGATCATGTCGGCCGCTTCTTCCGGTGAAAGCGTCGGCACGTTCTTGTAGATCTGGGTCGGCGCGATCATGGGCGTGCGCACCAGCGGCATGTTGATGGTGGTGAAGCTGATGCCCTGGTCGGCGAACTCGCTGGATGCGCAGCGCGTCCAAGCGTCCAGCGCGGCCTTGCTCGCCACGTAGGCAGAAAAGCGCGGTGCGTTGGTCAGCACACCGATGGAGCTGATGTTCACCACGTGGCCCTTGCGCTTGGCCACCATGCCGGGCAGCAGGCCCATGGTCACGCGCAGGCAGCCGAAGTAGTTGAGCTGCATGGTGCGTTCGAAATCGTGGAAGCGGTCGTAGCTGCCTTCGATGGCGCGGCGGATCGAGCGACCGGCGTTGTTGATGAGGAAGTCCACGCCGCCGTGGTTGGCCACCAGCAGTTGCACGAAACGGTCGGCATCCGCCATGTCGGCGATGTCGGCTGGGTAGGCAATGAACTTGTACCCCTTGTCTTCGGCTTCCTTGCAGGCTTCGTCGAGCTTGTCCTGGTCGCGGCCGCAGATGATCGTGATGGCGCCCGCCTCGGCGAACTTGTGTGCCGCTGCCAGGCCAATGCCCGAGCTGCCACCGGTGACCAGCACCACCTTGCCCGCCACCGTGCCCTTGAGGCTGCGGTCGATGTGCAGGTCGGGATCGAGGTGGCGTTCCCAGTAGTCCCACAGGCGCCAGGCGTAGTCCTTGAAATTCGGGCAGGCGATGCCGCTGCCCTTGAGCGCGGCGAGCGTGTCGCGGCAATCGAAGCGCGTGGGGTAGTTGACGAAAGTCATCATCTCCTCGGGCAACCCGAGGTCCTGCATGATGGCCTTGTAGACACGGCGCACCGGCGCCAGCGCCATCAAGCCCTTCTTCACGCTTTTGGGAATGAAGCCCATCAGCGCCGCGTTGATGAACAGGTTCATCTTCGGCGCGTGCGCCGCCTTGCTCAGGATGTCGAGCACATCGCCCACGCGGTAACCCATCGGGTCCACCAGGTGGAAGCACGCACCGCTGCTGCGTTTGAGGTGGCTGATGTGGTCGAGCGCGTCGACCACAAAATCCACCGGCACGATGTTGATGCGGCCCCCCTCCAGACCCACGCTGGGCATCCACGGCGGGAGGATTTGCCGCAGGCGCTGGATCAGCTTGAAGAAGTAATACGGTCCGTCGATCTTGTCCATTTCGCCGGTCTGGCTGTCTCCCACCACGGCGGCCGGGCGGTACACGCTCCACGGCACCTTGCATTCCTGGCGCACGATCTTTTCGCTCTCGTGCTTGGTCATGAAGTAAGGGTGGTCCAGACCCTCGGCCTCGTCGAACATGTCTTCGCGGAACACGCCTTCGTACAGGCCTGCCGCTGCGATGGACGACACGTGGTGGAAGTGGCCGGCGCCGATGGCCTTGGCGAACTCCACGGTGTTGCGCGTGCCGTCCACGTTCACCGCGATCTGGCTCTCGGCGTCGGCCTCCAGGTCGTACACCGCAGCCAGGTGGTAGAAGTGGTCGATCTGGCCCTTGAGCGCCTTGGTCTCCTCAAGCGACACACCGAGCTTCTTGGCGGTCAGGTCGCCAAACACCGGCACGGCGCGTGCGGCGCTCACGCCCCAGTACTCCCGCAGCCCCGCCACCTTGCCTTCGCTTTCCTTGCGGATGAGGAAGTGCACCACCGAGCCTTTGCGCTGGAGCAACTTGCCCACCAGGCGCTTGCCGATGAAGCCGGTGGCACCGGTGACGAAGTAATGCATGAAGGTCTCCTGGATCAGATGGGGTGTGGGCGATGCGAAACGCCTTCCATTCTTGTCCACCAAGTGCCCGCGCCCATTCCGCAAAAACCCGCGTACGCCGCGCCGGCATTAGTCTTGTGCCCCTACACAGGGTCGGTGGCCTGCCCGTACAGTGAGCGCACTCGGGCCCAGGCCTGTCCATTCATTGCAATCCACAGGAGCACCTCATGGTCAAGAAGATCCAGAAAAACGGCAGCGACAAGAAGGCATCGGCCCAAGCGTTCAATTCGCCGCTCTCCGGCGCCATCAAGGATTCGGCCCAGCAGATCTGGCTGGCCGGCCTCGGCGCTTTTGCCAAGGCGCAGGAAGAGGGCGGCAAGGCCTTCGAGTCCCTGGTCAAGGAAGGCCTGTCGATCCAGCGCAAGACCCAGGCCGTGGCCGAAGAGCGGATTTCGGAAGCCACCAACAAGGTCAGCAGCATGGCCACCGACATTTCCTCCAAGGCCTCGGGCCAGTGGGACAAGCTCGAGTCGATCTTTGAAGAGCGCGTGGCCAAGGCCCTGAACAAACTGGGCGTGCCTTCGGCCCGCGACGTGGACGCGCTGATCAAGCGCATCGACGCGCTCAACCAGCACGTGCAGCAACTCGCGGGCAAGGCGCCTGCCAAGGCCGCAGCGCGCAAAGCCGCACCGGCCAGGAAGGCGCCTGTCGCCAAGCCCGCGGCCAAGAAGGTCGCGGCCAAGCCTGCGGCTCGCAAGACCACCCGCAAGGCCGCTGCGGCATAAGTGCCTTGAGGCCTGACGGCATCACTTCAAACAGGGGCGTTCGCGCCCCTTTTTTGCGCCTGTGCGCCATGCTGCAACGCAGCACTTTTGGTGGCCCCGGCGGTCTACACTCAAACGCATGACGACACCGCGCGAAGCCCCTCCCGAGCCCTCTGCAAGGCCGGCGAAAAGTCGTCCTGGCAAGGCAGCGGGCCCCCGCATCGCCCTGGCACTGGCCGGTGGCGGACCGCTCGGTGCAATCTACGAAATCGGCGCGCTGTGCGCGCTGGCAGACAGCCTCAAGGGCCTCGACCTCAACCGCTGCGACCACTATGTCGGCGTTTCCGCCGGGGGCTTCATCGCCGCCGGCCTGGCCAACGGCATCACGCCGCGCGAGCTCTGCGAGGCGTTCATTGAAGACCGCAGTGGTACCGACAACTTTGATCCGGCCTGGCTGCTCAAGCCCGCCTGGAAGGAGTTCGGCAGCCGACTGCAACGCCTGCCCGGACTGCTGGGCAGCGCGCTGTGGGCCTGGGGTGTGCAGGGCAAGGCATTCACCAACGCGTTCGAACGTCTCGGCGCGGTCATGCCCACCGGCTTGCTGGACAACGAGGGCATCCACCACCAGATCGAGCGGATGTTCAGCCAGCCCGGGCGCACCAACGACTTCCGCCAACTGCGCGCGCGCCTCACGCTGGTGGCCACGCAGCTCGACACGGGCGAGGCCGCACCGTTCGGCAAGGCGGGTTGGGATCACGTGCCGATCTCGCGCGCGATCCAGGCCAGCGCTGCCTTGCCCGGCCTGTTTCCGCCGGTGGAAATCGATGGCCAGCACTATGTCGACGGCGCGCTCAAAAAGACCCTGCACGCCACCGTGTCGCTCGACGAAGGCGTGGGTCTCCTGCTGTGCCTGAATCCGCTCGTTCCGTTTCGGGCGCACGCCGTGGGCGAGCAGACCGACCACATTCCTTCGCTGGTCGAGGGCGGCTTTCCAGCGGTGATGAGCCAGACCTTCCGCTCCATGATCCATTCGCGGCTTGAGCTGGGCATGAAGAACTACGAGCGTCTCTACCCGGGCAGCGACATCGTGCTGATCGAGCCCGACCAGCGCGACGCCAAGCTCTTCACCGCGAACACCTTCAGCTACCGCCAGCGGCGCGAACTCGCCGAACACGCCTACCAGCAGACGCGCAAGATGCTGCTTCAACGACAGGCCGAGCTGGCGCCCAAGCTGGCGCGCCACGGCGTGACGCTGAACACGGCGGCGCTGCGCGACCCCGACATGCGCCTGGTGAATGAGCCCTCTGTGCCCGCCCAGACCGCCGTGGGCCGGCAACTGCACGCCACCCTGGACGATCTGCAGCGCCAGCTCGGCGAACCGGCCCTGGGCCGCTGAGCGCCATGGCCAAGAAAGCCCCGCGCCGCACCGCCGAGCGCATCCTTGAGGTCACGCTCGAACTCTTCAACCGGTTTGGCGAGCCCAACGTGTCGACCACGCTGATCTCGGCAGAGCTGGGCATCAGTCCGGGCAACCTGTATTACCACTACCCGGCCAAGGACGAGTTGATCAACTCGCTGTTCGAGCGTTACGAAAAAGCGCTGGGCGAACTGCTGGGTGCCAGCGAAGGGGTGCGCAACGTCGAGGACGCCTGGTTCTTCCTGCACTCGCTGTTCGAGATCATCTGGGAGTACCGCTTTCTCTACCGCGACCTCAACGATCTGTTGTCGAAGAATCGCATGCTGGAGACCCACTTTCAGGACGTGCTGAAAAACAAGACCCGCGCCATCCGCCACCTGCTCGCGGCGCTGAGCCGCCACAGTGCGGTGACGATGGACGCGCGCGAGATGGAGCCCACCGCCGACAGCATGGTGGTGGTGCTCACCTACTGGCTGAGCTTCGAATACGTGCGCGATCCGCGTCACGCGCTGGAGCCGGACAACGCACAGCAGGCCCTGATGCGCGGCGCCTACCATGTGCTCAACCTGCTGGCGCCCTACCTCGAGAGCTCGCAGCGGCAGCACCTGATCCATCTCACCGCGGCTTACAGCCCCAGTGCCTGACGCACGAGGAGACAACGATGGACACCTGGACCCCTTTCCCCTGGACCGTGACCCCCCGGTTCGACGGCACGCACCTGCAACACCAGTGGGGGCGGCTGCACATGGGCGATGCCGAACCCTGGCCCGAACGGGCCGACGTGCTGGACGCCTGGGTGATGTTTCACAACGGCGAGTTCCAGCGTGCCGTCCACGCGGGTCTTGCGCTGGGTGACGCCGGCATGAACGTGGCCAACAAGGCCACCTGCATCTACGCCAACTACCTGGAGCCGCGCGAACACGCCCGCCAGCAACTGCTGCTGGAGGCGGCGACCCGCGCCGAAGCACTGCAGAAGCGGGAACCGAACAACGCCGGTGCGTGGTACTGGCACGCCTACTCGCTGGCCCGCTACAGCCAGTGCATCAGCGTGGCCAAGGCGCTCACGCAAGGCCTGGGCGCAAAGATCCGCCAGGCGCTGGAGACCACCATCGCCCTGGCGCCCCGCCACGCCGACGCACACCTGGCATTGGCGGGTTACCACGCGGAAGTGATCGACAAGGTGGGCGCGCTGGTGGGTGGCATGACGCACGGCGCCAACAGGGACGCCGGGCTGGCGCTCTACCAGAAGGCCCTGGCGCTCAACCCCGACTCCGCCATCACGCTGTCCGAATACGCCAATGGCTTGATCATGCTGGACGGGCACAAGCGCATGGACGAAGCGCGCCACCTTCAGGACCGCGCCGCTGCGGTGCAGCCGCTGGATGCGATGGAGCAGCTGTACGTGGCTTCGGTGCGCCTGGTGCTGGAAGGGTAGGACTCCTTCGCATCACCGCCGCGCCATAATCGCGCCCCATGGAAACCAAGTGGCTCGAAGATTTCGTCAGCCTGGCTGAAACCCGCAGCTTCAGCCGCTCCGCGCAATTGCGCCACGTCACCCAACCGGCTTTTTCCCGGCGCATCCAGTCGCTGGAGGCCTGGGCCGGCACCGACCTGGTGGACCGGTCGTCCTATCCCACACGCCTCACGCCCGCTGGCCAGACCCTGTACGACCAGGCGCTGGAAATGCTGCAGGCCCTGCAAAGCACCCGTGCCATGCTGCGGGCCCACACGGCGGCGGCACAGGACGTGATCGAATTTGCCGTGCCGCACACCCTGGCCTTCACGTTTTTCCCCTCGTGGCTCTCGGGTCTGCGCGAAACCTGCGGTCCCATCAAGAGCCGCCTGATTGCGCTCAACGTGCACGACGCGGTGCTGCGCCTGGTCGAGGGCAGTTGTGATTTGTTGATCGCGTACCACCACGAGTCGCAGCCGATCCAGCTCGATGCCAACCGCTACGAGATGCTGCCGCTGGGTCGCGAGTTGCTGGCACCTTATGTGAGGCCCAATGCCGCGGGTGCTCCCAGCCATGCCCTGCCGGGGTTGGTCAACCAGCCACAGCCTTACCTTGCCTATGCGCCCGGCGCGTATCTCGGCCGTGCGGTGGACCAGATGCTCAAGCAAAGCAGTGTGCCGGTCCATCTGGACCGCATCTACGAGACCGACATGGCCGAGGGGCTCAAGGCCATGGCGCTGGAGGGGCACGGCATTGCGTTCCTGCCGGCCAGCGCGGTGCGCAACGAAGTGGCTGCGCGCAAGCTGGTCTCGGCCGGTGGCGGACTGGAGACGGCGCTGGACATCCGCATCTACCGCGAACGGCCTGCTGCGCGCAAGGCCAAGGGTCCGGTGGAGAAGTTCTGGAACGACCTTCACCAACGGTTGGGGGCTTCCTGATTCCTGGTTGATGGAAGTGTCTATCGTGGATGGGCAGACTCGACCATTGGGGTAAATTCGGACATGAACGGATTGCATGACCGGCGCTGCAAACGGCATTGGCGTTCGCGCGCGGCGCTGGCTACATTGGCGGGCTGACTTGGTGCAAACCTTTACCGAGTGGGGTTTCCCGGGTGGTACGGAGGTTGCATGCAACGCATCATTCATGGTCCCCGCCTTTGAACGGGATTGCATCCCGACGACAACCGTGGACCTTTCTTTTTTTTCACAAGCAAGGAGATAGATATGAAGAAACACCTGCTCGCATGGGCCGTGACCGCACTGGCCGCCAGCAGCGCCCTGGCTCAAACCGGCGACACGCTGGCCAAGATCAAGGCGTCCGGCAGTGTGTCCCTGGGCGTGCGTGAGTCGTCCGGCCTGGGCTACACCCTGGGCAACGGCAAGTACGTCGGCTTCCACACCGAAATGGGCGAAATCGTCCTGTCCGACATCCGCAAGAAGCTGGGCATGACGGCGATGGAAGTGAAGTACCAGCCGGTCACCTCGCAGAACCGCATTCCCCTGGTGCAGAACGGCACGGTCGACCTTGAGTGCGGCTCCACAACCAACAACGCCACGCGCCTGAAAGACGTGTCTTTCGCCGTGACCACCTACGTGGAAGAAGTGCGCATCGCGGTGAAGGCCAACTCCGGCATCAACGGCATCAAGGATCTGGCCGGCAAGAGCGTGGCCACCACCACCGGCACCACCTCGGTGCAGACCCTGCGCAAGAACGAGCGCGCCGGCGGCATCGACTTCAAGGAGGTCTACGGCAAGGACCACGCCGACAGCTTCCTGCTGCTCGAGTCGGGCCGCGCCGATGCGTTCGTGATGGACGGCTCCATCCTGGCGGCCAACATCTCCAAGGCCAAGAACCCGGCCGACTTCAAGATCGTGGGTGAGGTGCTGTCGGTTGAGCCGATCGCCTGCATGCTGCGCAAGGATGACCCGGCATTCAAGAAGGCCGTGGACGACAGCATCAAGCGCCAGATCGCAGACGGCTCGCTCGCCAAGCTCTACGACAAGTGGTTCATGCAGCCGATCCCGCCGGCGAACGTGAAGATCGGCCTGCCGATCTCTGACGCGACCAAAGCGGCCTGGGCTGCTCCGAACGACAAGCCGATGGAAGACTACGCCAAGAAGTAAGCGCGCAAGCTTCTGGCACGCCCCTTCAAGTGGACCATTTGAAGGGGCGTTTTCGTAGACGCTCACTCCCCTGTGGCGCTGCGCGGACGGTAAAAAGAAAGGGCTCCTATGAGCTGGGATTGGCAGGTGTTCTGCGAAGACACCATCGAGCGGCAGCCGGTGCAAGGCTGCTTTGGCAAGGGGGGCGACATCACCTACCTCGACTGGATGCTGTCGGCCTGGGGCTGGACGGTGTCGGTTGCGCTGCTGGCCTTGCTGCTGGCGCTGGTGTTGGGCATCCTGATCGGCACGCTGCGCACGCTGCCCGACCGGCCCATGGTGGTGCGCCTGGGCAATGCGTGGGTGGAGCTGTTTCGCAACATCCCCTTGCTGGTGCAGATCTTCCTCTGGTACCACGTGCTGCCATCCATGTTCAATGTGCTGCAGGGCGTGCCGGGCTTTGTGCTCGTGGTGTTCGCCCTGGGCTTCTTCACCTCGGCGCGCATCGCCGAGCAGGTGCGCTCGGGCATCCAGGCCCTGCCGCGCGGCCAGCGCTACGCGGGCATGGCGATGGGCTTCACCACCGTCCAGTACTACCGCTATGTGCTGCTGCCCATGGCGTTTCGCATCATCATCCCGCCGCTGACCAGCGAGACCATGAACATCTTCAAGAACTCCTCGGTGGCGTTCGCGGTGTCGGTCTCCGAACTCACCATGTTCGCCATGCAGGCACAGGAAGAAACTTCGCGCGGCGTGGAGGTGTACCTGGCGGTGACCGGCCTCTACATCGTCTCGGCCTTCGCCATCAACCGCATCATGGCGTTCATCGAGAAGCGCGCACGCATACCGGGCTTTGTCGTGGCCGGTGGATCGGGAGGGCATTGAGATGAATCTGAATCTCGATTTCTCCTTCTACAACTGGGACCTGATCACCAACTTCGTGCTGAAGGGCCTCTACTTCAGCCTGATGTTGACCATCGTGGCCACCATCGGCGGCATCCTCTTCGGCACCGTGCTCGCGCTCATGCGCCTGTCGGGCAAGAAGTGGCTGGACACGCCGGCCACGATCTACGTCAACGGCATGCGCAGCATTCCGCTGGTGATGGTGATCCTGTGGTTCTTCCTGCTGGTGCCGCTGCTGATCGGGCGGCCCATCGGTGCCGAGGTGTCGGCGGTGATCACCTTCATCGCCTTCGAAGCGGCGTACTTCAGCGAAATCATGCGCGCAGGCATCCAGTCCATTCCCCGTGGCCAGGTGCACGCCGGTCAGGCGCTGGGCATGAGCTACGGGCAGAACATGAAGCTGGTGGTGTTGCCCCAGGCGTTCCGCAACATGCTGCCGGTGCTGCTCACGCAGACCATCATCCTGTTCCAGGACACCTCGCTGGTCTACGCCATTGGTGCCTACGACCTGCTCAAGGGCTTCACCAATGCCGGCAAGATCTATGGTCGCTCGGAAGAGGCCTACCTGCTGGCCGCCGTGGTGTATTTCGTGGTCTGTTTCAGCCTGTCCTGGAGTGTCAAGCGCCTGCAGGCTCGCATTGCCATCGTGCGCTGAGAGTTGGAGAAAACAATGATTGAAATCAAGAACGTTTCGAAGTGGTACGGCCCGGTGCAGGTGCTCAACAAATGCTCGGTCAGCATCAACAAGGGCGATGTGGTGGTGGTCTGCGGCCCCTCGGGCTCGGGCAAGTCCACGCTGATCAAGACGGTCAACGGCCTGGAGCCGATCCAGCAGGGCGAGATCCTGGTCGACGGCGTGCCCCTGCACGATCCCAAGACGGACCTGCCCAAGCTGCGCAGCCGCGTGGGCATGGTGTTCCAGCACTTCGAGCTCTTCCCCCATCTGTCGGTGACCGAGAACCTGACCATCGCGCAGGTCAAGGTGCTGGGGCGCAGCATCGATGAAGCCAAGGTCCGCGGCCTCAAGATGCTGGAGCGTGTGGGCCTGATGGCGCACAAGGACAAATTCCCCGGCCAGCTCTCGGGCGGCCAGCAGCAGCGCGTGGCGATTGCCCGCGCCCTGAGCATGGACCCGATCGTGATGCTCTTCGACGAGCCGACCTCGGCGCTCGATCCCGAGATGGTGGGCGAGGTGCTGGACGTGATGGTGACCCTGGCCAAGGAAGGCATGACCATGATGGTGGTCACGCACGAGATGGGCTTCGCCCGCAAGGTGGCCAACCGCGTGATCTTCATCGACGTCGGCGGTCGCATCCTGGAAGACTGCAGCAAGGACGAGTTTTTTGCCCATCCCGAGAACCGCCAGCCGCGCACCAAGGTTTTTCTCAACAAGATCCTCGCGCACTAAACATGGCGAGTTTTTCGGCAAGGCACCTTCGGGTGCCTTTTCTCTTTTTGGGACAATAGCGGCATGACACAGGAAATCACGATCACCCGCCCGGACGACTGGCACTTGCATGTGCGCGACGGCGCCGCCTTGGCGGCCGTCGTGCCGCACACGGCGCGCCAGTTCGGCCGGGCCATCATCATGCCCAACCTCAAGCCGCCGGTGACCACGGCCGCCGAGGCGGCGCACTACCGCGCACGCATCCGCGCTGATGTGCCCGCCGGGCTGGACTTCGAGCCGCTGATGACGCTCTACCTGACCGACAAGCTGCCGCCCGAGGAGATCGCGCGCGCACAGGCCAGCGGCGTGGTGGCCTGCAAGCTCTACCCGGCCGGTGCCACCACCAACAGCGATGCCGGCGTGACCGACATCCGCAAGACCTACAAGACCCTGGAGGCCATGCAGCGCGAAGGCCTGCTCCTGCTGGTGCACGGTGAGGTGACCAGTCCCGAGATCGACCTGTTCGACCGCGAGGCCGTGTTCATCGAGCAGCAGTTGAAACCCTTGCGCCGCGATTTCCCCGAGCTCAAGATCGTGTTCGAGCACATCACGACGAAAGAGGCTGCGCAGTACGTGATGGAAAGCGACAAGTACACCGGCGCCACCATCACCGCGCACCACCTGCTCTACAACCGCAACGCCATCTTCACCGGCGGCATCCGTCCGCACTACTACTGCCTGCCCGTGCTGAAGCGGGAAGTGCATAGGCAGGCCCTGGTGGCCGCAGCCACCAGCGGCAACCCGAAGTTCTTCCTCGGCACCGACAGCGCACCGCACCCGGTGCACCTCAAGGAGCACGCCACGGGTTGCGCCGGCTGCTACACCGCGCACGCCGCCATCGAGATGTACGCCGAAGCCTTCGACGCCGCTGGTGCGCTGGACAAGCTTGAAGGTTTTGCCAGTTTCTTTGGCGCCGACTTCTACGGCCTGCCGCGCAACACCGGCAATATCACCTTGAAGCGCGAAAGCTGGACGCCGCCCGAGAGCTTTCCCTTTGGCGAAGCCGAACTCAAGCCCCTGCGTTCGGGCGAGGCGCTGCCCTGGAGGCTGGTGTGAGCGCGCGCGAGACGCTGCGACCGGAAGCGCATATCGCGCTACTGATCGACGCGGACAATTCGCCCGCGGCCAAGATCGGTCTGATCCTGACCGAGCTGTCTACCTTCGGCGTCACCAATGTGCGCCGCGCCTACGGCAACTGGAAGAAGTCCGAGCTCAAGGGCTGGGAAGAGAAACTGCATGAGCATGCCATTCGCCCCATGCAGCAGTTCGACTATTCCAAGGGCAAGAACGCCAGCGACATGGCCATGGTGATCGACGCGCTGGAGCTGCTCTACACCGACCGGCCCGATGCCTTTGGCATCGTCTCCTCGGACGCCGACTTCACGCCCCTGGTCATGCACCTGCGCGCCAAGGGCGCGGCGGTCTATGGCTTTGGCGCCGCCAAGACGCCGGAGCCTTTTGTCAACGCCTGCTCGCGTTTCCTGTTCCTGGAGA
The DNA here is from genome assembly GCA_034366585.1 of Hylemonella sp. Lineage (GTDB taxonomy): Bacteria > Pseudomonadota > Gammaproteobacteria > Burkholderiales > Burkholderiaceae_C > Hylemonella. The sequence goes on along the minus strand of JAXMMJ010000076.1, from coordinate 26,200 downwards.
AGCTCGGGGTCGAGGAGCTCGGCGAGCCTGGTGAGTCCGGCGAAACGGCGCCGGCGGCACCCTTGCGCGTGACGACGGCCCAGCTCAAGCAGGATGCCAAGCTAGTGACGCTCTTGCGCCATGCCGTGCAGGCGGCGGCCGACGAAAGCGGCTGGGCGCGGGTCGGGGCGGTGGGTCAGCAGATTGGCAACCAGGCCTCCTTTGATTCGCGCAACTATGGCTACGCAACCCTGACCAAATTGCTGGCGGCCACGCAGCTGTTCGAAATGGCTCATGAGGGGACCTCCCAGGTCTCGGTCCGGGACAAGCGCCAGGGCAAGCCCGCTCGCGCCTGATGGCCGGCGAGCTGGCGGGCATCGATTGGGCGGCGCCCTGGCTGGCGCCGTACCGTCCGGTCGGCGAACCGCTGGCGCAGCAGGTGCAGGCCGGGCGCTCTTGCGCCGAAGTGCTCGACGGCGCCGGCGCCTCGCTGCGTTTCGTGCCCCAGGCCCAGCTGCCGGCAGACCAAGCCTATGAGCAGTTCATCTTCGAGCAGCAGCGTGTGCCCACGCGCGACGGCCTGCACGATTTCTTCAATGGCCTGGTCTGGCTGCGTTTTCCCGGCGCCAAGCGGCGCCTGAACCAGCTGCAGGCGGCGCAGATCGCGGCCGATGGTGTATTGCCCGTGCGCGGCCCGGTGCGGGACGCCATCACCGTGTTCGACGAAAACGCGGCCTTGCTGCAGGCCCCCGATGCGCTGTGGGACGCGCTGGCCGCGCGCGACTGGCCGCAGCTCTTCATCACGCTTCGCCCCCTGTGGGCGCAGGCGCAGCTGACGCTCTTCGGTCACGCCCTGCTGGAAAAGCTGGTGCAGCCGCGCAAGGCCATCACGGCCCACGTCTACCGTGTGCCGCTGGACCTGGCAACGGACGCGCTCGACGCCTGGCTGGCGCAGGATCTGCAGGCGTCCCGGCTGGCCGGCAAGCCCTTTGTGCCGCTGCCGGTGCTGGGCGTGCCCGGCTGGTGGTCGCCGAACAACGATCCGGCCTTTTATGCCGATGCGCAAGTCTTTCGCCCGCCGCGAGGGACGTGAGCGCTCAAATCGCCACAAATGGTGTGGAAATGGCGCGCCCGCGCTTGAATTCGCCACATTCACCCTTACCATTTGCGCCATCGGTCCGCGGGTGTCGGGCTGTCTGAGAAGGAAACCATGAAACGCATCATTCTGTTCGTCTTGACCAACCTTGCCGTGGTGGTGGTGCTGGGCATCGTGGCCAGCCTGCTGGGCGTCAACAAGTTCCTGACGGCCAACGGCCTGAACCTGGGCGCGCTGCTGGGTTTCGCGCTCATCATGGGCTTCGGCGGTGCCATCATCTCGCTGCTGATCAGCAAGCCCGTGGCCAAGTGGAGCGCTGGTGTGCAGATCATCGAGCAGCCGCAGACGCCCGATGAAGCCTGGATCGTCAATACCGTGCGCAAGTTCGCCGACCAGGCTGGCATCGGCATGCCTGAAGTCGGTATCTTCGAAGGCGACCCCAATGCCTTCGCCACCGGCGCCTTCAAGAACTCGGCCCTGGTGGCCGTGTCCACCGGCCTGCTGCGCAACATGACGCGTGAAGAAGTGGAGGCCGTGATCGGCCACGAGGTGGCCCACATCGCCAATGGTGACATGGTCACCATGACCCTGATCCAGGGTGTGATGAACACCTTCGTCGTGTTCATCAGCCGCGTGGTCGGTTATGCGGTGGACAGCTTCCTGCGCCGCAACGACGACGAAAGCTCGGGCCCTGGCATCGGCTACTTTGTCACCACCATCGTGATGGATATCCTGCTCGGCGTTCTGGCCGCCATCATCGTGGCCTGGTTCTCGCGCCAGCGGGAATTCCGCGCCGACGCCGGCGCAGCCCAACTCATGGGCCGTCGTCAGCCCATGATCAATGCGCTGGCCCGCCTGGGCGGGCTGCACACGGCCGAGTTGCCCAAGAGCATGGCCGCCATGGGCATCGCGGGCGGCATCGGCCAGCTGTTCTCGACGCACCCGCCGATCGAAGAGCGCATCGCCGCGCTGCAGAACGCACAGGGCTGATCCTTCCTGTATCCGGATAAACCCGTGGGGGCGCAGGCCTCCACGGGTTTTTTCATCGGGCTTGCGTCGCGGCAGGGAGATGCCCACAATGGGCTCATGAACAGAACGGCGCTTGGGGCAGACAGGGCGCGCATTCGATGTCATCCATGAAGCCTAAGCAGACGCCCTCACGCGCAGTACCCGGCGCACGCGGTTTCATGGTGCGGCTGTGGCTGGCCGTGCTGGTGCTCAACCTGGTGCTGATCGGCTTCGCGCTCTGGGCGCTGCAACAAAGCCGCCAGCAGTTCGAGCAGATCGCCGCCGTGACGGCCGATAACCTGTCGCGCCTCATGGAGCACGATATCGCGGCGTCCGTGCGCGTGATCGACCTGGCCCTGCAGAGCCTGGCCGAGGCCATGGAGCAGCGGGGCCCGCTGCGTGCGGGCGACACCCGGGAGCTCAATGCGCTGCTCGATCGGAAGTTGAAGCAGCTGCCCGAACTCGACGGTCTGCGCGTGACGGATGCCCAGGGGGTGCTCACGCACGGCACCCTGGTCAATCCGCAGAACCGTCTGAGCATTGCAGATCGTGACTATTTCATCCTCCTGCGCGAGCGACCCGACGCGGGGCTGGTCATCAGCAGCCCCATCCAGGGACGCATCACCGGCCGCTGGGTCATCAACTTCTCGCGTGCGCTGCGGCACCGCGACGGCAGCTTCGCCGGCGTGGTCCAGGGCTCGGTACCCTTGAGCCATTTCATCGAACAGTTCATTCCGCTGCAAGTCGGAACGAAAGGTTCTTTCACGCTGTTCGATCAGAAGTTCCGGCTGGTCGTGCGGCATCCCACCCCGGTGGGGGCCCGCGATGCGGTGGGCATGCCGTTCGGGTCCCCGGAACTGCGCGAGCTGGTGAACAGCGGCCGCAGCGAGGGCATCTACAAAGCGCGCTCCATCATCGACAACATCGAGCGCATCTCGGCATTCCGCCGCATCGCCGATACCCAGTTCTATCTGGTGCTGGGCATGGCCTCGGACGATTACCTCGCCACCTGGCAGGAAGAGAAGTACAAGGCCCTGACCGTCATCTTGCTGTTCATCGTGACCAGCCTGGTGGTGTGTTACCTGATCCAGCGCGCCTGGCGCAACCAGGCGGCCGCCGTGCGTGCGCTGGAACAGGCCTACCGCACCCTTGATGCCGAGAAGCAGTTGAACCAGACCATCATCCGCTCCTCGCCGTTTGCCATCTACACGCGTGACCGCCGCGGCATCGTCACGGCCTGGAACCCGGCGGCCGAAAAACTCTTCGGCTGGCGCGCCGAACAGATCCTGGGCAAACCCCTGCTGACCGTGCCGCATGACAAGGAGCGCGAGACGGCCGAATTGCGCGACCGGGTCCTGCGGGGCGAGAGCATCATCGATCTCGAAGTGCAACGCCAGAAACAGGACGGCACCCTGTTCGACCTCAGCACCACGCTAGCGCCGCTGCGTGACGCCAGCGGCACGGTGACGGGTTATCTGGCGATAGCGGCCGACATCACTGCGCGCAAGGCGGCGGAGCAGCAGGTCGAGTTCCTGGCCTACCGCGATGTGCTGACCGGTCTGCCCAACCGGCTGCTCCTGCAGGATCGTTTCGGGCAGGCCATCGCGCATGCCGAGCGCTCGCACAGCAAAGTGGCCCTGGTGTTTCTCGATCTGGACAACTTCAAGACCATCAACGATTCGCTTGGCCACGCCGTTGGGGACGCGCTGCTGCGGGAGATTGCCCGTCGCCTGGGCGAATGCGTGCGCGAGACCGACACCATCAGTCGCCAGGGAGGGGATGAGTTCCTCATCGTCCTGTCCGACCTGGCCGGGACCGAGGCCATTCCGCCCGTGCTGCTCAAGATCCGCGAGCGGCTGCAGTCGCCCTTCACGGTGGACGGTCATGAGCTCACCACCTCGGCGTCGATCGGGGTGGCGCTCTATCCCGATGACGGACGCGATTTCGAGACCCTGCTCAAGAAGGCCGATACCGCGATGTACCGCGCCAAGGACGCTGGGCGCAACCACTACCGTTTCTTCGATGAGCAGATGAATGTCGAAGCCGTCGAGCACCTGCACCTCAAGAGCGGGCTGCGGCGTGCCCTGGCGCAGGGCGAATTTGAGCTGCACTTCCAGCCGCAGTTCGAGCTGGCCAGCGGTCGGGTGGTCGGGGTCGAAGCCCTGCTGCGCTGGCGCCATCCCGAGGATGGCCTGATTCCGCCGGCGCGTTTCATCCCGGTGGCCGAGGACAGCGGCCTGATCGTGCCCATCGGTGACTGGGTGATCCAGGAAGCCTGCCGCCAGGCCATGGCCTGGCGCGCTGCCGGCCTGCCGCCGCTGATCATGGCCGTCAACCTTTCGGCCGTGCAGTTCCGCCGCGGCGAGGTGCAGCAGACCATCGCCCTGGCCCTGCAAACGACCGGCTTCGACCCGCACCTGCTCGAACTGGAGTTGACCGAGTCCGTCCTGATCGGCGACACCGAGACCGTGCTGAGCAGCGTGCGCCAGCTCAAGCAGCTGGGCGTGAAGCTGTCGGTCGACGACTTCGGCACCGGCTATTCGAGCCTCTCCTACCTCAAGCGCTTCGATGTCGACAAGCTCAAGATCGACCAGAGTTTCATCCGCGACCTGGCCAGCGACCCGGACGATGCCGCGATCGTGCGTGCCATCGTCCAGATGGCGGGCAGCCTGAACCTGCGTACCATTGCCGAAGGCGTGGAAGATGCGGCCACGCTGGCCCTGTTGTGCGAGTTTTCCTGCGATGAGGCGCAGGGTTACCATTTCGCAAGGCCCATGGCGGCCCAGGCCTTCGTCGATTACATGACGCAAAGGGCCGGTGCACCATCAAGCAACGAGAAAGTGGGGATGCCATGAAAACGATCATCAGGAAGCTGGCCATGCTCGTCATGCTGGGCGTGGCCACTGCCGCCACGGCGCAGACCTGTGATGAGGCCTGGGCCGATTACAACGAGTTCAAGAAGCGCAATGCGATGGAGCCCTCGCAGTACGCGCTGACGACCTACGGGGCGACGGTACGCGCCGCCTGCGGGCCCGACGCCCTGCCGGTGCCGCCCGGAACCGACACGCCGCCGCTACCGCGCGTGCGCAAGCCCAAGCCGCTTCCCCCGCCACCACCGCCAGTTCCCCCGAAGCCGCCGAAAAACTGAGGGTTCAGCAGAACAGCAGGGCCAGCCAGGCGGGTTCGTCGAGCAGGTTGAGCAGCAGATAGCCGCCGGCACGGTAGAACCAGAGCGCCAGCTGATCCTGCCGTGTCCAGGGTGTCGCGGCGTCGTCTGGCGCCGGGGTCATGACAGCATGTCGAGGGCCAGCGCCTCGGCCACCTTGATGCCGTCCACGCCGGCCGACAGGATGCCGCCGGCATAACCCGCGCCCTCACCGGCCGGGTAGAGGCCGCGCACGTTCAGGCTTTGCAGATCATCGCCACGCGGGATGCGCAGCGGCGACGAGGTGCGCGTCTCCACGCCGGTCAGCACGGCGTCCTGCATGTCGAAACCCTTGATCTTGCGGCCGAAAGCCGGCAGGGCCTCGCGGATGGCCTCGATGGCGTAGCCGGGCAGGGCCTGGGCCAGGTCCCCCAAGTGCACGCCCGGCTTGTAGGAAGGCAGCACGCTACCGAAGTCGCTGGACGGCTTGCCGGCGATGAAGTCGCCCACCAGCTGGCCTGGGGCTTCGTAGTTGCTGCCACCCAGCACGTAGGCCTGCGCCTCCAGTTTGCGCTGCAGCACGATGCCGGCCAGCGGGTGGTATTGCGGGGGCTGCTGCCGGGCCATGGCGGCAGCCTGCCGGGCGTAGCGCGCGCCGTCTGCATCGCCGAAAGCGGCTTGCCAGTCGGCCGCATCGTCCACTCCGTTGGGGTAGTCGACCGGTTCGATGCCGACCACGATGCCCGCATTGGCGTTGCGCTCGTTGCGCGAATACTGGCTCATGCCGTTGGTCACCACCCGGCCCGGCTCGGAGGTGGCGGCCACCACCGTGCCGCCGGGGCACATGCAGAAGCTGTAGACGGCCCGGCCGTTTTTCGCGTGGTGCACCAGCTTGTAGTCAGCCGCGCCCAGCAGGGGATGGCCGGCGTATTTACCCCAACGAGCACGGTCGATCAGCCCTTGCGGGTGCTCGATACGAAAGCCCACCGAGAAAGGCTTGGCCAACATGCTCACGCCGCGGTCCCAGAGCATGGCGAAGGTGTCCCGCGAACTGTGGCCCAGGGCCATCACCACATGGCGCGCCGGCAGCTCATGGCTTTGTCCCGTGGCCTGGTCCAGCACCCGCAGGCCGCGGATTTGCTTCTGCCTGTGGCCCCCACGCTTGTCCACTTCGTGTGACCGCTGCCCCCCGAGGGGGCTCTCGTCGCCTTGGGAACGGCCCGGCGGCGACTCGGAAGTTTCTTCCAGCAGCACGTCCGTCACGCGCTGCTGGAAGCGGATCTCGCCACCCAGGGCGATGATCTGCTCGCGGATGCTTTCCACCACCTTGACCAGCTTGAAGGTGCCGATGTGCGGATGCGCCTCGACCAGGATCTCCGCGGGCGCGCCGGCCGACACGAACTCGTGCATGACCTTGCGGCCCAGGTGGCGCGGGTCCTTGATCTGGCTGTAGAGCTTGCCGTCGGAAAAGGTGCCGGCACCGCCTTCGCCGAACTGCACGTTCGACTCCGGTTTGAGGACCTGCTTGCGCCACAGGCCCCAGGTGTCCTGGGTACGCTGGCGCACCGTCGTGCCGCGTTCGATCACGATGGGCCGAAAGCCCATCTGCGCCAGGATCAGCGCCGCGAAGATGCCGCAGGGGCCGAAGCCCACCACCACGGGCCGCTCCTGCAATTGGGCGGGCGCCTGCGCGACGGGGTGGTAGACGAGGTCCGGGCTGGGACGGATGTGCGGGTTCTGGGCGAACCTGGCCAGCAGCGTCGTCTCAAGCGCGGCGGGCACTTCCACGTCGACGATGTAGACCTGCTGCAGCTCGGCCTTGCGCGCGTCGTAGCTGCGCTTGTAGACAGTGTGGCGGGTGATGTCGCCGGGCGCGATGCCCAGCGTCCTGGCGATGAGGGCGGGCAGCGCCTCGGGCGCGTGCTCCAGCGGCAGCTTGAGTTCGGTCAGTCGGATCATGGAATTCCCTGGGCTTGTATCGATCAAGCAGAAGAGGTCGCCATGATACGCGGCGGCGGACGGCGCCGCTTGCTGGGATAATCTGAACCGTGAAGTCAGCCAGACCGCCGCTGGCGCTAGTCCCGAAAGGGCGCGCTGGAGGAACGTCCGGACTGCACAGGGCAGCGTAGGAGGTAACACCTCTCCACCGTGAGGTGAGGATCAGAGCAACAGAGACGAGTCGCAGCGGGGCAACCTGCTGCGGGTGAAACGGGCAATCTCTACGCGCAGCAATACCAAATAGGCACACGCTGACGGGGCCCCCCGAGTGTGCGGGTAGGTAGCACCGAGCCGGTGGGGTGACCCCCGGCCCAGATTAATGGCGGTCACACCGCGGGCAACCGCGGGCGCACAGAATCCGGCTTATCGGCCGACTTCACACTTCTACCCATGGGCGCCGCATCGCGGCGCCCATTTTCCTGCGGCAGGGTTGCTCTAGCGCTTGCCGGCCAGGGCGGCGGCCAGCGCGAACACCGAGTTCGGCGCAGTGGTCTTGACGGCTTCGGCTTTGCGCTGGGTGAAGATGCCGCGCCGGCTGGCGGGCCGCGTCTCCAGCGGTACGCCCTTGGCACGTTGCTCCTCGCAGAGCTGCTGCAGCTTGATGGACTGCAGATGCTCCATCATGCGGCTGTTCAGGCCGCTCCACAGGTCTTGCGTCAGCTGCCAGCCGGCCTCACCGGTCTCCGAGCTTTCCTCGGACTGAAGCGCCCGCGGGCCTTCGACGGCGCGGATGATGTCGGCCACGCTGATCTGCTGCGGATTGCGGCCCAGGGCGTAACCTCCGCCCGGCCCGCGGGTGCTCTCCACCAGACCCTGCTGGCGCAGCTTGCTGAACAGTTGTTCCAGATAGGACAGCGAGATCTGCAGCCGTACCCCGATGGAGTTCAGGGGCACGGGCCCCGAGTTCTCACGCAGGGCGAGATCGATCATGGCAGCAACGGCAAACCGGCTCTTGGCGCTCAAACGCATGGCGTTTCCTTTCTGCAGACAGGTTGTGCGGACGGATAGCGCCCGCACAAAGAACTGTAAGGACAATTGATATTCCGGTAAATTCGAATTTTCAAACGAATCAGTTCGAGAAAATCGAAGTGAAAGAGTTCCCATGAACTTCAAACATTTGCACTATTTCTGGGTGGCTGCAAGATCCGGCGGTATTTTAAAGGCGGGTGAGCAGTTACATACAACCCCCCAGACCCTGTCCGGGCAGATCAAACTGCTCGAAGAAAGGCTGGGGCGCAAGCTGTTTCGCAAGAGCGGCCGCCAGCTGGAGCTGACCGATGAAGGGCGCGTGGCCCTGGGGTATGCCGACGAGATCTTTACGCTCGGGGCCGAGCTGGAGGCCGCGCTGCGTCAGCCGCTGGGCGGGCCGCGCCTGCTGGATTTTCGCGTGGGGGTGGCGGATTCGGTGGCCAAGTCGGTCGCCTATCGCCTGCTGGAGCCCGCCATGGACCTGGAGGTGCCGGTGCGCCTGATCGGCGTGGAGGGCAAGTTCCCCGACCTGCTGGCGCAACTGGCCCTGCACCGGCTCGACCTGGTGATCGCCGACGAACCACTGACGCGGCGCATCAGCGTCAAGGCCTACAACCACGCCCTGGGCACCTCGCCCATGAGCTTCTTCTGCGCGCCGGCGCTGCGCAGCCGGCTGCAGGGCGCGTTCCCGCAATGCCTGCACGGCGCGCCCATGCTGATCCAGGGCGCGGCCTCCTCGGTGCGCCAGCAGCTCGACGGCTGGCTGGCGCGCCAGCAGATCCAGCCGCGTTTCGTGGGCGAGTTCGACGACGGCGCGCTGATGACGGCCTTCGGTCGCGAGGGCCGGGGCGTCTTCATGTCCCCCAGCGTGCTGGAGGCCGAGACGGTGGCGCACTATGGCGTGGAGGTGATCGGCCGCAGCGAGGAGCTGGTGGAGGAGTTCTACGCGGTTTCGGTCGAGCGGCGCATCAAGCACCCGGCGGTGGCGGCCATCACGCAGGCAGCACGCGGCCGCCTGTTCCACGCTTGAGTTTCAGCCCGGGCAGGCGGCGGCGCCCAGTCCGGCCTTGAGCATTTCGGCCCGCTGCGGCGTGGCCGGGTGGGTGCTGAGCCAATCGCCCAGGGTGCTGCGCTGCTGTGCGGGCTCCCCCTGCGCGGCCGGCGGCCGGCCCTCGCGGGCCTGGGACATGCCCAGCAGCAGATCGGCCATGGGGGCGGTGGGCAGCTGCGCGCTGGCCATCAGCGCGAGGGCAAAACAATCGGACTCGCTCTCGTGCTGGCGCCGGTAGGCCAGGCCGGTGAGGACCGTGCTGGTCATGGACACCAGGCTGGAAACGTCGCCCAGGGCCAGGCCCAGGCCGACGTTGAGCACGCCCTGCTCGACGATGAGCCGGGTGCCGTGGCGGTGCTCGACGTGGCCGATCTCGTGCGCCAGCACGCCCAGCAGCGCGTCGTCGCCCAGGCCCTGCTTGGCGGCGGTTTCCACCAGTTCATCGGTCATCACCAAGGTACCGCCCGGCAAGGCGAAGGCGTTGGGGCCCATGCCGCGGCGGAAAAGCAGTTCGTAGCGCGGGGCGTAGGCCGGGTAGCGTTTGAGCGAGGGCTCCAGGCGCGCCAGCAGCGCCGTGAACTGCGTGCGCAGTTCCTGCTGGCGCTCGGGGGGCAGCTGGCTGGGTTTGAGCCAGGCCTGGTCGACCTGGGCCATGGCCTGCTGGCTCAGGCTGAGCTCCCACTCCAGCGGCACATGGCGGCTGAGCTGGGCCGCCGCCCAGGGCGTGCCCCAGCGGTAGAAGGCCAGCAGGCCGGCCACGGCCACGAGCAGCACGCCCAGCAGCACGGGCCAGCGGGTCTGCATGCGCTGGGCCAGGCCGGTGCGGGCGCCGGCGGCGGCCAGGGCCTGCTGCCAGGCCAGGGGCTGGTCGATTTCCACGCTGCCGTGGTCGCGCAGCGCCACGGTGATGCGTTCCGGTGCGCGGCCGGCGCTCCATTGCGGCGGCCACTCGACCTCGTCGTAGCCGAAGCGGCGCGAGGCGGCATGCGCCAGGTCCACCACGTGCAGATGCAGGGCCGGGCCCCGGGGGCCGGCTTCCAGCACGATCAGCACTTCACGCGCACGGCTGTGGCGGCCGTTGAACCATTTGGCCCGCAGGGGCGTGGCAGCAGGTTTCGACGCCTCAGCCATGGCCGGCCTCAACCCACGATGTCCAGCCCGGCCACGTCGGCCAGCGCATCACCCAGCGCGTCCTGCTGGCGCACCAGTTCGCCGACCAGCTGGTCCAGCCCACCCTTAACGTGCAAGGTGACCGCGTCGGCTTTCATGCGGTATTCGCTGACACGGGCGAAGGGGCGGTAGAAGCCCAGGGTCAGCAGCGTGAGCAGGATGTTCCTGATGCGCAGGCGCACAAAGGCCCAGTGCGACAGGTCGCACTTGAAGCGGGCGATCTGGCTCAGGCCCACATTGCTCCAGATCAGCCTGAACATGCGGGCTTCGCGGTAGGCGCGGGCCGGTGCCGAGGCGAGGACCAGGCCCAGGAAGGCGGCGATCACGATGAAGAAGATCAGCACGAACATGGCCGGGCCACGCACGGTGCTGAACATGGACTGGACGGTATAGGCCGCGCCGGCGGCCAGCGCCAGGATCAGCGCCACGCCGGCCAGGAACACGACGATGGTCGCCCCCCAGATCCGCACGAAGTCGCTGTAGACCGGTTTCCAGCGCCCGCGCTGTTTGCCGATGCCCGCGCGCAGCACCAGCAGGCTCTTGTAGTTGAATTCCACGCGGATGATGCACAGCACGCTGAGCACCAGGCCGATGGCGATCAGCCCCCACATGGGCGCGTCCACCCGGGGCCAGGCCGGGCCGGGCCTGCCGCCTGGCGCCCGCGCGGCTTGCGCCGAATCGGCGGACAGGACATCGAGCCCGTAGGTGATGCCGACCCAGATCGCGGCCATCAGGAAGATCGGCCAGCTGGCCACGTAGACGTCTTTCCAGCGCGCGGCGAACTGCAACTGCAGGCCGCGCCAGCGCGTGCTGGCCAGGCGAAAGCGCATGGCACTGCCCCAGATGTAGGGCGCTAGCAGGGCGGCGGCGATGATGAAGAGGGAGACCACGGTGTCCTGCCCGGTCTCGGCCGCGATCTTGTAGGCCACGTACAGCAGGGCAAAGAGGATGAAGCTGACCACCATCTTGCGCAGCGGCGCGGTGAACTCCAGCGGGCTGCCGGCGATCATGGTGTGGTCGTAGAAATACCGCGCGGTACGCCGGCGCGCCCAGGGGGTGTACAGGCCCAGCGTGACGATGGACAGCAGCAGGTTGACGATCCAGACCCGGAAGTACTCGCCGCCGCTGCCGGAAAACCGCAGCCGGTACGCGGCGATACCGTGGCGCTGTGTCGTGCTGTCCATCTCTCCCCCTGTTATGACCTTGCGCAGGCAGTTTAGCAGCGCCGTCAGCAGGACTTGTCAGGATCTAGAAGCGCTCGTGGGCCTGCAGGTAACGCCATTGCCCGGGCGGCAACTGGGTCATGGGCACGCGCCCGATGCGGATGCGTTTCATGGACAGGATCTGCAGGCTGGCGCGTTCGCACACGTAGGCGATCAGGCCGGGGTGCACGCCCTTGATGGCAAAACGCAATTTGCTGCGGCCGTCACCGCTGCTGTTGAGACTGGCCTTGACCATCGGTAGCGGCTGCCCGCGTGTGTCGGTGTCCCGCATCAGTATCGCCAGCTGGGCGGGCGAGACCTCGCCCTGGACTTCGACCGTCACTTCCACTTCGATCAGGCGCTCGTCGTCGCTCAGTTTGCGCGTCACGCGCCAGTCTTGGCTGTACACCAGCAGGCCGCTGGCCGCGGGCTCCAGCGGGACGGCGGGTGTGAGCTGGCTGAAGTGGCGCTTGAGCACGCGGATGCCGCTGGGGTCGTCGCGCCAGTGGCTGGCCGTGTTCAGCAAAGCCTGCGGCGAGGTGTGGCCGGCGGGTTTGTGCAGCAGCAGCGTCACCGGCACCAGCTCGGTCAGCCGGGCCTCCGGGTCGAGCTCGATCTTCTCGTGTTGCACCCGGAAATGCGGCTCTTCCACCACCCGGCCGTCGACCCGGACCCAGCCGCCTTCGATGTACTGTTCGGCCTCGCTGCGCGAGCAGGGCAGCAGGGCGGCCAGCCGCTTGGAGAGACGCACGGGTTCGCTCATGGGGTACCACCCGCCTGGGATTGCAGGCGTTCGACGTGGGCCAGCAGCGAGCGCTTGGCCAGCGGCCAGACGCCTTGCGGGACATCGTCATAGGCGAGTGCCACCCAGTCATCCAGGGTGCCCTGCGGCCGGGACTGCATGGCCACCCGCACCTTGGCTTCGCGGGCCAGCCGGTGGGCCTTCAGTTTCGCGATGACGGTACGTGCCTCGTCCATCACATGGCCATGGGCCGGCAGGATGTAGCCCAGGCCCTGGGTCGAACAGGCCGTGTCCAGCGCGTCCAGTGCATCGAGGTAGGCCGTCATGTTGCCGTCGGGCGGATTGATCACCGTGGTGCTGCCATTGAGGATGTGGTCGCCCGAGAACAGCAGGCCGTCCTGCGCCAGCAGCAGGCAGAGGTGGTTGGCCGCGTGGCCCGGTGTGTGCATGACCTGCAGGGTGTGGCGCGGTCGGCTGTCGGGGCCCTGCAGCGTGACTTGTTCGCCGTCGACCAGGGTACGGTCCGGCACGAAGTGGCTGGTAGGGTTGGCGGTGGGCGCCGAAGGCAGGCCCAGCACCGGCGGGGCGGCGCCGCCGCGTTGGGCGCACAGCGCCTGCAGGGGGCGGGCGGCGGGCGCGTGGTCGGCATGCGAATGGGTGCAGACGATGAAGCGGATGTCGCCGCCAGCGGCCTGCCACAGGCGCTCGATGTGCGCCGGCTCATCCGGCCCCGGGTCGATGACCGTCCATCCGGTGGCGGTCTCGCCCACGAGGTAGCTGTTGGTGCCGGGGCCGGTCATCAGCCCCGGGTTGGGGGCGGTCAGGCGCAGCACATGCGGCAGCAGGGCCACGGCCTGTTCATGCTGCCAGGGGGGCGCCGCCAGCAGGCTGGATTGGGGTTCATGCGGGGTGGACGCGGACGGGTTTGGACTTACCATGGATTGATTCTGCACGACACAACGAGGAGACACCATGATGCAAAAAAGAACTTGCCTGCGCCTGATGCTGGCATTGGCCGGCGCCGCCTGCCTGGGATTGGGCCAGGGCGCGCTTGCACAGGCCTGGCCGGGCAAACAGCCGATCAAGCTGGTGGCGGTGTTTCCGCCCGGAGGGTCGGTGGACCAGGTCTCGCGCCTGCTGGCGCCTTCCCTCCAGCAGGAGCTGGGGCAGAACATCATTGTCGAGAACAAGGGCGGTGCCTCCGGCTCCATCGGTGCGGCCGCCGTGGCCGCGGCACCGGCCGATGGCTACACCTTCGCCGTCGTGTTTGACACCCATGGCGTCAACCCCAGCCTGATTCCCAATCTGCCCTTCGACTCCAAAAAGGACCTGAGCACCGTCATCGTGATCGGCACCTCACCCATGGTGCTGGCCACGCATGCCGGTTCCGAGTTCAAGAGCTTTGCCGACGTGGTGGCCGCTGGCAAGGGGGCCAAGGGCGCGAGCTACGGCTCCATCGGTTCGGGCAGTCTGGGTCACCTGGCCATGGCCCTGCTGGGCAAGAACGGCGGCATGAGCTTCAACCACATCCCCTACAAAGGGGGCGGCCCGCTGATGAACGACGCCGTCGCCGGCCACGTGCCGTTGTCCATCGGCTCGGTCTTCGTGACCAAGCCGCACATCGACAGCAAGCGCATGCGTCCGCTCGCGGTGACGACGAGCAAGCGCTCGCCCGATCTGCCCGAGGTGCCGACGATTGCCGAGAGCGGCTTTGCCGGTTTTGACGCACCGGCCTGGTGGGCCGTGCTGGCCCCGGCCAAGACGCCGCCGGCCATCGTGCAGCGCATGAACGAGGCCATCAACAAGGTCATGAAGAACCCCGAGGTCGCCAAGCGGCTGGAGAGCCAGGGCATTGATGTGCTCGGCGGTACACCCCAGTCTGGCCAGGCTTTCATCGAGCGTCAGATGGACATCTGGGCCAAGGTGGTGAAGGACAACAACATCAAGCCGGATTGACGTTTTCCGCCTTTTGTTTTTTGACCTCGCTCTGCGGGGTTTCTTTTCCCCACTCACTCCCCCCGCCCTCTCCCGCCCCGCCGGGCGGAAGAGGGGGCCTGGATTTGGTGGCTGGTTTCCGGCCAGGCTTCTATGACGCTAACGTCCCCACCGCCTTTTCCCGCCCAGACTTTTCGGCTGCGGTCGTAGAGACCTCGTAACTTTATAGGCGCGACCCTAGCCGGCAGTTGCGTGCCGGCAGCGAGACATGGTGGAGCGGTAGTGCCGAGCTGATTGCTCGCCATTGACTACGACCGTCGCCTCGAAATCTCTGCGTGAAGTCGCAGTGGTAAAGCCTCGCCCGTGATTCCGTCGCCGGAGCACGAGGTCAAATCAGGCTCCCTCTTCCGCCCGGCGGGGCGGGAGAGGGCGGGGGGAGTGAGTGGGGGAAAGAAGCCCTGTGGAACAGAGGCCCAACAAAAAGAAGTCAGCTTTCCGGCGTAACCTGCAAGGCCACCAGGAAGCGCGCCACCATGTTGTAGGTGGCAATCGCGCTGGTCAGTTCGACAATCTGCGTCTCGTTGAAATGCTGGAGCAGGGCGTCGAACACCTCGTCCGTCACTTTCACGTCCAGCGTCATCTGCGCGGCGTAGCGGATCACCAGCGATTCCAGTTCACTCAAGGAGGGATCGCGCGGAATGCCGCGTGGATCGGTCTTGACGAAAGCGTTGAGGGCATCCAGTTGCGCCTGCGTGCCGCCCGCACCCAGGAAATCCGGGGCGTGGTGGTGATACTCGTACTTGGCGCCGGTCAACAGGGCCACCGTGCAGATGCCGAGTTCGCGCAGTTTGAGGCTGGTGGGCAGCTCGCTGCGCACAGCCTTCAGATAGGTGTTCCAGCCGCGTGCCAGTGGCTCGCTCCACAGCAGGGCCTTGTCCAGGTTGATCAGGGTGCCGCCGCGGCGCGCGAGGATGGCGTCCACCAGGTCCTGCGGTTGGGGCTTGCGTTCGGGGGTCCATTCGGGCAGTCGCATCGTTGTTTTCTCGTCGGTGGCTGAGGGAGGCCTCAAGGATAAACCTTGAATGGGCGGATAATTTGTCGCCATGCGTATCCGCTTTACCAAGATGCAGGGTGCGGGCAATGACTTTGTCGTGCTCGACGAGACACGCGGCCGTCTGGGCCTGTCCACCGCCCAGTACCGCTGGCTGGCCGACCGTCATTTCGGCGTCGGCGCCGACCAGATCCTGACCGTGCGCCCGGCGCCGGCTGCGGGCCTCGATTTCGAATACGTGATCCACAACGCCGACGGTGCCGAGGTCGAGCAATGCGGCAATGGCGCGCGCTGTTTCGCGCGTTTCGTGCGCGAGCAGGGGTTGACGACCAAGGATGTCATTCGCGTGCAGACCCTGGGCGGCGTGATCGAGCCGCGCCTTACGCCCGATGGCCGTGTCACGGTGGACATGGGCGCTCCCATCTTCGAACTGCCGCGCATCCCCTTCGACGGTGCCGGCCTCACGCCCGTGACCAGCGGCGACTGGGTGACCTGGCCTTTGCCGGTCGATGGCGCCACCGTGCCGGTGGCCGTGGTGTCCATGGGCAACCCGCATGCGGTGCAGCTGGTGGCCGATGTGGAAACAGCCCCGGTGCATGCCCAGGGGCCCCTGATCGAGAACCATGCGCGCTTCCCGCGCCGCGTCAACGCCGGTTTCCTGCAGGTGCTGGACCGCACGCACATGAAGCTGCGCGTCTGGGAGCGCGGCGCCGGTGAAACACTGGCCTGCGGTACCGGCGCCTGCGCGGCTGTGGTGAGCGGCATCCGCCTGGGCCTGCTCGATGCGCGTGTGGACGTGCAGACGCGCGGCGGCATGCTCACTATCGAGTGGGCAGGTGGCGTCGACGCCGCCGGGCCGCCCCAAGGCGGCGACAGCCCCCTCGGGGGGCAGCGACCTACACGAAGTGAGGAGCGTGGGGGCGCTATTGCGCCGGTCCTCATGACCGGTCCGGCCACCACCGTGTTCCAGGGCGAGGTCGATGTGCCCGTACTCCCGTGAATCCTCTGAATGACTGACACCATGACCGAACAAGACATCGCCAACTACCTGCAGACCAACCCCGAGTTCTTCGAGCGCCAGGCCGACCTGCTGGCTTCCGTGCGCCTGATCAGCCCGCACAGCCGGCGCACGGTCAGCCTGCAGGAGCGCCAGGCCGAGATGCTGCGCGAGAAGATCCGCATGCTGGAAGGCCGGCTGATCGAGATGATCCGCCATGGCAGCGACAACCTGGCGCTGTCCGACCGCATGCTGTGCTGGGCGCGCGACCTTTTCCTCACGCAGGATGCGGACGCCCTGCCCGAGGCCATTGCCGAATCGATCCAGCTGCTGTTCGCCGTGCCGCAGGTCGCCATCCGCGTCTGGGACGTGAACCCGGATTTCGCCGCAGCGGCCTTTGCCCAGGGCGTGAGCGAAGATGCGCGCCTGCTGGCCAACTCTCTGAGCGAACCCTTCTGCGGCGTCAATTCCGGTTTTGAAGCCACCAACTGGCTGGCCCATCCCTCGCAGGCCATCTCGCTGGCCCTGCTGCCCCTGCGTCCGCTGGACGCTGGCAACCATGGCCCGGCCTTCGGCATGCTGGTGCTGGCCTCGCCCGACGCCCAGCGCTACACCAGCACCATGGGCACGGAGTTCCTGGCGCGCATCGCCGAGGTGGCCAGCGCCGCGCTGACACCGCTGAGGTAAGTCGTGACCCTGCCTGTCGCGCTCGCGGCCCATGACCAATCACTGGTCGAGCGCTATCTTGAGCACGTGCGGGTGGAGAAACGTCTGGCACAGCGCACGGTCGAGCTGTACGCGCTGGACCTGCAAAAACTCGGCGAATTCGCGACGCTTGCCCAGGTGCCCCTGCTGCAGGTGCACAGCGCCCATGTGCGCCGCTGGATTGCGCAGATGCATGGCGGCGGGCGCAGTGGGCGCGGCATCGCGCTCATTCTCTCGGGCTGGCGCGGGTTTTATGCCTGGCTCGGGCGCGAGAGCCTGGTGGGCAGCAATCCGGTGCAGGATGTGCGTGCGCCCAAGGCAGCCAAGCCCCTGCCTAAGGCCCTGAGCGTCGACGACGCGGTGCAGTTGGCTGCTTTCCATGCCGAGGACAACGATCCCTGGCTGGAGGCGCGCGACGCTGCGATGGTGGAGCTGCTGTACAGCAGCGGCCTGCGCGTGAGTGAGCTGACGGGCCTGGACGTGACGGCCAGTGCCGCGGCGCGCGGCTGGGTTGACCTGCAGGCCGGCGAGGCCCACGTGCTGGGCAAGGGCAGCAAACGGCGCAGCGTACCGGTGGGCTCGGCCGCGATGTCGGCCCTCAAGCAGTGGCTGGTCGTGCGTGGCGCGGCGGGTGTGGCCCCCGAGCAGCCGGCGCTTTTCATCGGCCGCACCGGCACGCGTCTGACGCCGCAGTCGATCTGGTTGCGCCTCAAGCGCCGCAGCCAACAGGCCGGGCTGGCCACCCCCGTGCACCCGCACATGCTGCGCCACTCCTTCGCCAGCCACGTGCTGCAGTCCAGCAGCGACCTGCGCGCGGTGCAGGAACTGCTGGGCCACGCCAACATCAGCACCACCCAGGTCTACACACGCCTCGATTTCCAGCACCTGGCACGGGCCTATGACGCCGCGCATCCGCGTGCGCGCAGCAAGACGCCGGGCAAGGGCTGACGGTCTTTTAGAACGTCTCCCAGTCGCTGTCCGCGCCTGACGGCGTCTTGGCCGGCGCTGCTGCTGCGGCAGGCGGGGCTACCCTGGGCTTGGCGGGCGCGACCAGGCGGCGCTGCGTGCCCGAGGTGGGGGCCGAGGCCGGCTTGGGCGCCGGGGCGCGCACCTGCATCTGCACCGGCTGCCGCGCAGCCAGCGCCGGTGGCGAGCCGGCCGCGCTGGCGCCGCTGGCCAGCTTGAACACCGCCACCGACTCCACCAGGTCCTGTGCCTGGCCCTTGAGGCTGGAAGCGGCAGCCGCCATCTCTTCCACCAGCGCGGCGTTCTGCTGCGTGGTCTGGTCCATATTGGTGATGGCCTCGCCGATCTGGCTAACACCCTGGCTCTGCTCGGTGCTGGCCGCGCTGATCTCGGCCATGATGTCGGTCACGCGCCGGATGGCAGCCACCACCTCGTTCATGGTGGCGCCGGCCTGGTCGACCTGGGCACTGCCCTGTTCCACCCGCTGCACGCTGTCGGTGATCAGGTTCTTGATCTCCTTGGCAGCCTCGGCACTGCGCCCGGCCAGGCTGCGCACCTCGGATGCCACCACGGCAAACCCGCGACCCTGCTCGCCGGCCCGCGCCGCTTCCACCGCGGCGTTGAGCGCCAGGATGTTGGTCTGGAAGGCGATGCCGTCGATCACGCTGATGATGTCGTGAATCTTGCGCGCGCTGTCGTTGATGCCCTTCATGGTGCCCACCACCTGGGCCACCACCTCGCCACCCTTGACGGCCACTGTCGACGCGGTCTGGGCCAGCTGGTTGGCTTGCCGGGCGTTGTCGGCATTCTGCTTCACGGTGGAGGAGAGCTCTTCCATGCTGGCCGCCGTTTCTTCGAGCGCGCTGGCCTGGCTCTCGGTGCGCGCGCTCAGGTCGTGGTTGCCCTGGGCGATCTCGGCGCTGGCGGTGGAAACCGATTCGCTGCCCTGGCGCACGCGTGAGACCACCTGGGCCAGCGAGGCCTGCATGTCGCGCAAGGAGTGCAGCAGGGTGCCGATCTCGTCCTGTGTGTTGGGGTTGATGGGCGAACTCAGGTCGCCCTGGGCGACCTTGCTGGCCAGGCTGGCGGCATATCCGACGCCGCCCGAGATGGCGCGGCTCAGGGTGCGGGCAATCAGCAGGCCCAGCACGATGGTCACGAGCAGGGCCCCCAGGTTGCCGATCATCACATTGCGCTGCAGCTCGGCATTCGTGTCACGCGCCAGGATCGAGCCGTCCTGCGAGAGCTCCGACAGCGCACGCAGCTCGGCCAGCATGGCATCGAAGGTCTGCAGCCCGGGGCCCTTGAGGATGTCCATGGCCTCCTCGTCACGGCGCTGGCGCGCCAGTCCGACGATTTCGGCCTGCTGCGCCTGGTACTTCTTCCATTCGCCCTGGAACTTGTCGAAATGGGTCTTCTCCTCGCCGTCCTTGATGATGCCGGCGTAACCCTGCGACTCGGTGTTGACGGCCTCGCGCAGGCCTTCGATCTGCTTTTCGATGGCCCGTCGTTCGTCCTCGCCAAAAATCAGCAGGTGCTGGAACTGCGCCGCGCGCAGGCGACTGGCCTGTGTGCCCAGGAAACCCGTGTGCAGGGCGCTGGGCAGGAGGTGGTCCGAGACCTGCTGGGAGTTGGCGTTCAGCGCATTCGTGCCGAAGACAGCCAGCATCGACTGGGTGGCGGCCAGAAACAGGACCAGGATAAAGCCCCCCATGAGCTTGGTTCCCAGCTTGACGTCCTTCAATCGCATACCTATCTCCTCGGGTTATGGCCCGTTTCTCCCACTCTAACCAAATTGGCGCAGAAGGGAACCCCGGAAAAGCCCGACAATTCAGGCCATGAAAGTGATACGCATCAAGGAAGGCAAGGAACGCTCGCTCTTGCGCCGCCACCCCTGGCTCTTCGAATCAGCCATCGCCAAGGGCGGTGGCGACGTGGGCGAGACGGTGCGCGTGGAGTCTGCGCAGGGGGAGTTTCTGGCCTGGGCCGCGTTCAGTCCGTCCTCGAAAATCCGTGCGCGTGTCTGGAGCTTTGACGAAAAACAGCGCATCGATGCCGCTTTTTTCGCCAGCCGGGTGGCCGCTGCCATTCGCGCACGGACACGTTTTGACATCCGTAGTGACGGCCTGCGCCTCGTCCATGGTGAATCCGACGGCCTGCCCGGGCTGATCGTGGACCGTTATGGCGACACCCTCGTCGCCCAGTTCCTGAGCGCCGGTGCCGAGCGCTGGAAGGATGTGCTGGCCGACGCGCTGCTGGCCGAAACCGGACTCAGCCTGCTTTACGAGCGCTCAGACGCCAGTGCGCGCGGACTCGAAGGTCTGCCGGAGGTGAGTGGCTGGCTGCGCGGGGAGGGGCCGACCGGGCTGGTGCTGCGCGAGCACGACTGGCGCCTGGGCCTGGACATCGCCCAGGGCCACAAGACTGGTTTCTACCTGGACCAGCGCGACAGCCGCAAGCGTTTTGCCGACTACGCAGCCCGGCTCAAGTTCCAGCGCGTGCTCAACTGCTATTGCTACACGGGCGGCTTCAGCGTGGCGGCCCTGGCCGGTGGCGCGGCCCATGTCACATCGATCGACTCGTCCGGGCCGGCCATCGAGCAGGCCCGCGCCAACGTCGCGCTCAACGGCTTCGATGCGGCGCGCACCGAGTTTCTGGATGCCGACGTCAACGCCAGCCTGCGCCGTTTTGTGGAGGAGGGGCGTACCTTCGACGCCATCGTGCTGGACCCGCCGAAGTTCGCCCCCACGGTGGCGCATGCCGAGCGCGCCGCGCGTGCCTACAAGGACATCAACCGCCTGGCTTTCAAGATCCTGGAGCCCGGTGGCGTGCTCTTCACCTACTCCTGCTCGGGCGGCATCAGCGCCGACCTGTTCCACAAGATCGTGGCCTCGGCCGGCACGGATGCCGGCGTGGACGGCTATATCCACGAACGCATGGGCGGTGCACCGGACCACCCCATGACGATCAACTTCCCGGAAGGCGAGTACCTCAAGGGCCTGGTGGTCATGCGCAAGGGCTGAGACGCGGCGAAACCCTGCACCGGCTGCCTCTTGACGATCTCGCTAAACTCCCCATCTATCCCCAGTTCCATCGCCCACGCCCGCTTGCGCCACGCACAAGTTGGCGGTCACCCCCATCCGAGACTGCACCCATGGCCCTGATCCCCGCCACCATCCTCACCGGTTTCTTAGGCTCCGGCAAAACCACCCTGCTCAAGCGCGTTCTGCAGGAAGCGCATGGCCAGAAGATTGCCGTGATCGAGAACGAGTTCGGCGAGGAAAACATCGACAACGACATCCTGGTCGCCGACACCAACGAGCAGATCATCCAGATGAGCAACGGCTGCATCTGCTGCACCATCCGCGAGGACCTGCGCACCACCCTGCAGGATCTGGCGGCCAGGAAACGCAAGGGCGAGCTGGATTTCGAGCGGGTGGTGATCGAGACCACCGGCCTGGCCGACCCCGGCCCGGTGACGCAGACCTTTTTCATGGACGACGAGATCGCCGAGAGCTTCCTGCTCGATTCCGTCATCACCCTGGCGGATGCCAAACACGCCGCCCAGCAGCTCAACGACCGCCAGGAGGCCCGCCGCCAGGTCGGCTTCGCCGACCAGATCTTCATCAGCAAGACCGACCTGGTCTCGGCCGAAGACCTGGCGGCGCTGCAGCATCGCCTCAAGCACATGAACCCGCGGGCGCCGCAGAAGGCGGTGCACTTCGGCGAGGTGGCGATCAGCGAGGTGTTCGACCTGCGGGGCTTCAACCTGAATGCCAAGCTGGAGATCGACCCGGATTTCCTCAAGGATGAGCATGATCATGACCACGAGCACGGCGAGCATTGCGACCATCCTTCGCACCAGCACGGCCATGGCCACCACCATCACCATGACGACGATGTGAAAAGCTTCGTCTTCCGCTCCGAGCGCGCCTTCGATCCGGCCAAGCTGGAGGACTTCCTGGGCGCCATCATCAACATCTATGGCCCGCGCATGCTGCGCTACAAGGGTGTGCTGCACATGAAGGGCACCGAGCGCAAGGTGATCTTCCAGGGGGTGCACCAGCTCATGGGCAGCGATCTGGGGCCAGCCTGGGCCGAAGGCGAGCAGCGCCTGAGCAAGATGGTCTTCATCGGCATCGACCTGCCCAAGGACATCCTGCTACAGGGCCTGGAACAGAGCCTGGTCTGAGAACCTGTGATAAACCTGCTTCGCTCCGTCCGCCTTGCGCTCGGGCCGCTCGCTACGATTCCTTCACAGGTTCGGAGCCCCCCGCCGTGCCCGCGCGCTCAAGGGTAGTGTCTCGGTTTCGCAACCCCTGCGTCAGTCCTGTGAAAGACGGTACACTCGCGCGCCATAAATTTTGGCCGGAACCCGTGGCCGGGACCGCATTGCGGGTATAACAGCAGGCCAGAAGAAACTAGTGCAGGCCCAGCTTGCCAGGAGACAAGAAGTGAAAGCCAAACCAGGAAAGGTGTCCGTGTCTTCCAAAGCCAAATCTGCTGTGGGCAAGGCCAAACCGGCCCCCAAGAAAGCTGCTGCCAAGCCGGCGGCCAAGGCCAAACCGTCCGTGAAGACTGCCAAACCTGGGGCGGCCAAGAAAGCCGTGTCCAAGCCGCCCGCGAAGAAAGCGGCTGTCAAACCTGCGGCCAAGAAAGCGGCCGTCAAGGCGGCTGCGCCCAAGAAAGCTGCTGCCAAACCCGCCGTCAAGGCTGGCAAGACCAGCGCCAAAGCACCCGCCAAGGCACCCACTAAAGCGCCTGCCAAGACCCCGGTCAAGGCGGTGGCCAAGTTGCCGGCCAAGACGCCCGCACCTTTGCCGGTGAAGGCGACGCTGGCCCAGCCCGATTCGCCCGCACGTACAGCCAAGGCCTCGGCCCGGCTGGCGCAGCTGACCGTTCCCTCCATGGCCCAGTCGGTGGCATCCACCGCCGTCAAAGCCAGTTACACCCCCACCATGTCCCAGACCCTGATCGCCCCTCCCCTGCCTTCCTCTGTCAAAAAAGACCCCAAACTCGTCAACAACTGGAAAACCAAGCCGGGCGAAACGCTGAGCGACGACGAGCTGGTCGCCATGCCCGACAGCGAGTACATGAACGACAAGCAGCTGGCTGCCTTCCGCGTGCGCCTGCAGCGTCTCAAGCAGGACATCCTGAACAACGCCGGCGAGACCACTGAGCATCTGCGCGAAGACACCGTCATCGTGCCGGACCCGGCCGACCGCGCCACCATCGAGTAAGAGCACGCGTTGGAGCTGCGTACGCGCGACCGCGAACGCAAGCTGCTCAAGAAGATCGAGCAGTCGATCGGCCGCATCGATGCCGGTGACTACGGCTACTGCGATGAGACGGGTGAACCCATCGGCGTGGGCCGCCTGCTGGCTCGCCCCACCGCCACGCTCTCGCTGGAAGCCCAGCAGCGTCGCGAGCTCAAGCAGAAGATGTTCGGGGATTGATCCAGCACACACATTCCTTCTGACGCGCACCGCATAATCCAGACATGGCTGAAGACGAAAACCGGTCCGGCTTGTTGTCCAAGGTGGCCAAGTTCGTGCGCAATCCGACCAAGGATTGGTCCGAACTTGACCAGAAGGAGCCGGAGGCCGACAGCGGTTACAGCAAGGAGGCGCTCAAGGAGATGATCGAGCGCAAGCGGCAGAACGACTTCGTGCGCAAGCGGGAGTTCGATCATCTGCGCAAGCTGCGCCGTCGTGAGCCCCTGGGGCCGGCCGATCAGGCCGGCAGGCCCTCCTTCTTCCAGAGCAGCCTGACCTCCAACCACGATGACCGTGCCGAGACGCTGAAGAAGATCGACGAGATCGAGGCGCAGATGTCGCGCCAGTGGTGGAAGGGCAAGGAGGCCGTTTCGCGTGCCGGTGCCTTCCCCATCTCAGGCGCCAGCCCGGGTCTGCGGCCCGATGCCGGGCCCACCGAGCCGCCGACGGCTGCGCCCGATGCGACGCCCAACTCCGACCCCGAGGACAGCCGCTTCGAGCCGACCGTGGCCTCGGCCCTGCGCCCCAGCAGTTCCGGCTGGGCGGATGCCCCGGAAGGCGGTGAGTACCCGGCCACCCAGCTGGCCGAGCCCGCGCCCACCATGCAGGCCCCCATGGGTATGCGGCCTGCGTCCCCCGCAGCGGGCGGGCGTGCACCGGCCAGCCATCCGCAAACTCTTGCGCCCATGGTTGCCCGCGCGCCCATGGGTGCCGGTTTCTCGACCCAGCGTCTCTACGCTGCCGTGCCGTCCGACAATCTGACCGATCCCGACCTGGAAGACGCCGCCATCCGCTTTGCCAACGGCGACGATGCCGGCGCCGAGGAGAGCTTGCTGACGGTGCTGCATGGGGACAACCTGCGCCCCGATCTGGCCGAGACCTGGATGTCGGCCCTGTTCGACCTCTACCGCGCTACCGGGCAGCAGGCCCGTTTTGACAACGTGGCCATCGAATTCGCCAACCGTTTCGGGCGTTCGGCACCGGCCTGGTTCTCCACCCCCGATCTGCTGAGCCGCTCCAAGGTCAGCGTGCCCCCCCCCGCTGCGCGTGCGAGCACGTCGGCCGCCAGCGCGCCGGACTGGACCTGCCCGCCTCAGCTGAGTGCCGCCTCGCTGGAAGAGCTGCATGCCTTGATGCGCGTGCCAGGCACCTTGGTGCTGGACTGGCAGGCCTTGTCCGTCATCGGCCTGGATGCCGTGCCTGTGCTGGCTCGCCTGGTGGCCCAGTGGTGCGTCACGCCGGCCGTACTGGTCTTCCGCGGCCACACCAGCCTGGAGCGTGCGCTCCAGGCGCTCACGCCTTCGGGTGATCGCACCGTGGCCCCGCTGTGCTGGCAGCTGCGCATGGATGCGCTGCGCATCATGCGCCTGCAGGATGCCTTCGAGCTGGTGGCGCTGGATTATTGCGTGACCTTCGAGGTCTCGCCACCCTCCTGGCAGGAGCCGCGCTGCAGCTGCGAGTTGCAGGGCGCCATGAATGCCGCCGAGGCCGAGGCCGAAGCCATCCGCTCCGGCTGGGACGCGCCGAATTCCACCTGGGACGACCCGCTGCAGAACCTGACCGTGCCGGTCGGCATGGAAGACCAGCCGCCGGCGGTGGTCGAGCTTTACGGCGAGATCCTGGGCGATGCCGCCGAAGTGCTGGCCAGGCTGGAAGCCGGCATGGAGGGCGCCACCCGCATGGTGGTCTCCTGCGCCCGCCTGATCCGCGTTGATTTCTCGGCGGCTGGCAGCATCCTGAACTGGGTGGCCGAGCAGCAGGCCCGCGGTTGCCAGGTGCAGTTCCGCGATGTCAACCGCATCGTGGCCGCCTTCTTCAATGTGATCGGCATCTCCGAGCACGCGCGCGTCGTTCCGCGCGCAGCTTAAGGCTTCCCCCCGAAGCGCCTGCGGCGCCCGACGCTCACGGCCGTAGGCCGTGGCTCTTCGGGCTGTCCAAGCCTGCGCAGGCAGGCTTGGAGCCGCAGCCCTCAGCCCCCAGGGGGCGCACCCAGCGGCCCGGCGAAGCCGGTTCCACGGGTGCCTGGACATGGACCCCAGGCAACCTTGGTCGGCATTCGAATGCCGGACAATATGGCCATGGAACAATTTCACGGCACCACCATCATCAGTGTGCGGCGCCAGACCGCCGCCGGATTGCAGGTCGCCATTGGCGGCGACGGCCAGGTCACGCTGGGCAATATCGTCGTCAAGGGCACGGCGCGCAAGGTGCGCAAGCTCTATCACAACAAGGTGCTAGCCGGTTTTGCCGGCGCCACGGCCGATGCCTTCACGCTCTTCGAGCGTTTCGAGGCCAAGCTGGAAAAACACCAGGGCCATCTGCAGCGTGCCGCCATTGAATTGACACGCGACTGGCGCACCGACCGCGTGTTGCGCCGGCTTGAAGCCATGCTGGCTGTGGCGGATCACAGCGCTGCGTTGATCATCACCGGCAATGGCGATGTGCTGGAGCCCGAACACGGCGTCGTGGCCATCGGTTCGGGTGGCGCCTATGCCCAGGCTGCCGCGCGAGCCCTGACCCAGCACACAGCGCTGAGCGCCGAAGAGGTGGTGCGGCAATCGCTCGCCATCGCGGGTGAGATCTGCATCTACACCAACATGAACCACACCATCGAAACCCTGGAGCAACGCTTGCAGGGCGCCGATGTGCTGATCATTTCCTGTCGCAACCTGATCCGTGTGGATTTTTCCG
>JAXMMJ010000075.1:0-16208 GCA_034366585.1 Hylemonella sp. | reverse complement strand
CGCCGAGGTGAACCCGCCGTACTTCAGCGTCAAGGAAGCCGTGTTCCCGTTCGTCAAATTCCCTGGTGTGGACACGATTCTCGGCCCCGAGATGAAGTCCACCGGTGAGGTGATGGGCGTGGGCAAGACCTTCGGCGAGGCCTTCGTCAAGTCGCAGCTCGGTGCCGGCACGCGCCTGCCCACCTCCGGCCGGGTCTTCCTGTCAGTCAAGCAGAGCGACAAGCCGCGTGCCGTGGCCGTGGCCCGGGGCCTGATCGCCCTGGGTTTCACCATCGTGGCCACCAAGGGCACGGCGGCGGCCATCGAGGCTGCCGGCCTGGCCTGCGAGGTCGTCAACAAGGTGACCGAGGGCCGCCCCAACATCGTGGACATGATCAAGAACGAGGAAATTGCCCTGGTCATCAACACGGTGGAAGAGCGCCGCAACGCCATTGCCGATTCGCGCTACATCCGCACCTCGGCCTTGCTGGCCCGTGTGACCACCTTCACCACCATCGCCGGCGCGGAAGCCGCCGTCGAGGGCATGAAGTACATGGACAATCTGGACGTGTATTCGGTGCAGGAACTGCACGCCCAACTGGCATAATCTTCCGAACCCCCTGGGGCAGGCCCGCGTCATTCGCTGGTCTGCCCCCTTTACTTTTACCCTTTAAGAACCACAGAGACATGGCCACCATTCCGATCACGACCCGCGGCGCCGAAAAGCTCAAGGCCGAATTGCACCGTCTCAAGACGGTGGATCGCCCTGGGGTGATCAATGCCATTGCCGAAGCGCGCGCCCAGGGCGACCTGAGCGAAAACGCCGAATACGACGCCGCCAAGGACCGCCAGGGTTTCATCGAAGGCCGCATCCAGGAAATCGAGAGCAAGCTCTCCGCCTCCCAGGTCATCGACCCGACCTCGATCGACGCCGGTGGCAAGGTGGTATTCGGTGCCACGGTCGAACTGGAGGATGAGTCCACCGGCGACGCGGTGACCTACCAGATCGTGGGCGAGGACGAGGCCGATCTCAAGCTGGGCCTGATCAACGTGGGCAGCCCCATCGCCCGTGCCCTGATCGGCAAGGAAGAGGGCGACACGGCCGAGGTGCAGGCGCCGGGTGGCATCAAGCGCTACGAGATCGTGGGCGTCAGCTACCGGTGAACACCGTTCCTGCTGCCCTGTCCCGTTTCGTTCAGGCCTTGCCGCGCTGGGCGGCCGCCCTCTGGTGGGGCAGCCTGACGACCATCGGTTTCCTGGTGGTGCCGCTGCTGTTCGCAAACTTGCCCGGCACCATGGCCGGTACGCTGGCGGCCAGGTTCTTCACGGCGCAGACCTGGGTCTCCGTGGCCTGTACCTTGCTGCTCCTGCTGGCCTCACGTCCGAAAGAGGGGGAGGCGGGAGCCCATCCCCTGCACGCCGCCCGGCTGTTCGTCGTAGGAGGGCTGCTGCTGGCCCTGCTGGCGGAGTTTGCCGTGGCGCCGCGCATCGTGGCGCGGGAAAACCTGGCGATCTGGCACCGTATCGGCAGTGCCATGTACTTCACGCAGTGGGTGTGTGCCGCCCTGACTTTCTGGCGGCTGGGGAAACGTCAGGTCTGACTGCGTTTCTTGACGCTGGTCTGCTTGGGCTTGGCCCGCTTGACCTTGCCGCCGGGCGTCAGGCGCTGGTTGCCCAGCACGCGCAGCACCTGGACTTCGGGGCGCTGACCGCCGCGTTTGCTGAACTTGAGGACCTTGACGTCGCGCGGGCCGGGCATGCGGTCCTCGTCCTCGACGCGTTCTTTCTCCGGCTTGGGGCGCCAGAGCACCAGCAGCTTGCCGATGTGCTGGATGGGCGCCGCGTTGAGCTCCTCGGCCAGGGTCTGGAAGATGGTCTCGCGTGCGGCGCGGTCGTCGGAAAAGACCCGTACCTTGATCAGGCCGTGGGCCTTGAGGGCGGAGTCGGTTTCCTTCTTGACGGCGGCCGTCAGGCCGTCGTTGCCGATCATCACGACGGGGTCGAGATGGTGGGCTTCGGCGCGGAATTCCTTGCGTTCGGCAGGAGTCAGTTGTATCGCTGGCATGTCGTTATTATCCTCTGTAAGCAGCTGGTTGGCGCCGGTTGCCGTTTGAAAGACAAAATGAAAGTCAACACGAAGAGCAAAAAGGTCAACAAGGCCTGGCTCAACGACCACGTCAACGATACCTACGTCAAGCTGGCGCAGAAGGAGGGGTATCGGGCGCGGGCAGCCTACAAGCTCAAGGAAATCGACGAAACCCTGCGCCTGATCAAACCCGGCCAGGTGGTGGTGGACCTGGGCTGCGCGCCCGGTGCCTGGAGCCAGTACCTGCGCCGTCGCATGGCGCCCGGCGGGGCGGCGGTGGGGGAGCTCAAGGGCACCATCATCGGCCTGGACCTGCTGCCCATGGAGCCCATCGAGGGCGTGCAGTACATCCAGGGTGACTTTGGCGAACCCGAGGTGCTGGCCCGGCTGGAAGAGCTGCTGCAGGGCCGCCAGGTCGATGTGGTGGTCTCGGACATGGCGCCCAACCTCTCGGGGGTGTCTTCGGTCGATGCCGCCCGCATGGAGCACCTGATCGAGCTGGCGATTGATTTCTGCCAGCACCATCTCAAGCCCTCGGGCGCCCTGGTGGCCAAGGTCTTCCACGGCCGGGGTTACGAAGAGATCATCCAGCACTTCCGGGCCCATTTCCAGACCGTCAAACCCGTCAAACCCAAGGCGTCACGCGACCGTTCGTCTGAAACTTTCCTGGTGGGCGTGGGCCTGAAGCCGGTGGCGGCGGGGTGATCTTCCCCCTGGGGCGCAGGGGGGCGGCGTGTAAAGCGTGAAATCGACCCCAAATCCCCTCCATGATCAATGGCTGTAGCGGACAAAATCAATCGGGTGCAGGCTTGAAACGCCTAAAATGGCTACAAGCTATGTTTTTCCCTGGCATCCCTACTGGAGCTGCACTTGAATAATCAGTGGTTTTCTAAAGTGGCCGTCTGGCTGGTGATCGCGCTTGTACTCTTCACGGTGTTCAAGCAGTTCGACACCCGCAGTGGCGCCGCGACCGGCACGCTGGGTTACTCCGACTTCCTGGAGGAAGTGCGCAGCAACCGCATCAAGAGCGCGCTGATCCAGGAAGGCCCGGGCGGCACCGAAATCATTGCCACCACCACCGACGACCGCAAGGTGCGCACCACCGCCACCTACCTGGACCGTGGCCTGGTCGGCGACCTGATCAACAACGGCGTCAAGTTCGACGTCAAGCCGCGTGAGGAAGGCTCCCTGCTCATGACCCTGCTGGTCAGCTGGGGCCCCATGCTGCTGCTGATCGGCGTCTGGATCTACTTCATGCGCCAGATGCAGGGTGGCGGCAAGGGCGGCGCCTTCAGCTTCGGCAAGAGCAAGGCGCGCATGCTCGACGAGAACAACAACCAGGTCACCTTTGCCGACGTCGCGGGCTGCGACGAGGCCAAGGAAGAAGTCAAGGAAGTCGTGGACTTCCTGAAAGACCCGCAGAAATTCCAGAAACTGGGCGGTCGCATCCCGCGCGGTCTGCTGCTGGTCGGCCCCCCGGGCACCGGCAAGACGCTGCTGGCCAAGGGCATTGCCGGCGAGGCCAAGGTGCCTTTCTTCAGCATCTCGGGTTCCGACTTCGTCGAGATGTTCGTCGGTGTGGGCGCGGCCCGCGTGCGCGACATGTTCGAGAACGCCAAGAAGAACGCACCCTGCATCATCTTCATCGATGAAATCGACGCCGTCGGACGCCAGCGCGGTGCCGGCCTGGGCGGCGGCAACGACGAACGCGAGCAGACCCTCAACCAGATGCTGGTCGAGATGGACGGCTTCGAGACCAATCTGGGTGTGATCGTGGTGGCGGCCACCAACCGCCCGGACATCCTGGACGCCGCCCTGCTGCGCCCGGGCCGTTTCGACCGCCAGGTCTACGTCACGCTGCCCGACATCCGTGGCCGCGAGCAGATTCTCAACGTGCACATGCGCAAGATCCCGATCGGCCAGGACGTCGCCCCGGCCGTGATCGCCCGCGGCACGCCCGGCATGTCCGGTGCCGATCTGGCCAACCTGTGCAACGAGGCGGCGCTGATGGCTGCACGCCGCAATGCGCGTGTGGTCGAGATGCAGGATTTCGAGAAGGCCAAGGACAAGATCCTCATGGGCCCCGAGCGCAAGAGCATGGTCATGCCCGAGGAAGAGCGCCGCAACACGGCCTACCACGAGTCTGGCCACGCCCTGATCGGCAAGATGCTGCCCAAGTGCGACCCGGTGCACAAGGTCACCATCATCCCGCGTGGCCGCGCCCTGGGCGTGACCATGAGCCTGCCCGAGAAAGACCGCTACAGCTACGATCGTGACTACATGCTGAACCAGATCAGCATGCTGTTCGGCGGCCGTATCGCCGAAGAAGTGTTCATGAACCAGATGACCACCGGCGCCTCCAACGACTTCGAACGTGCCACTCACATCGCGCGCGACATGGTCATGCGCTACGGCATGACCGATGCCCTGGGCCCCATGGTCTACGCAGAGAACGAGGGTGAAGTGTTCCTGGGCCGTTCCGTGACCAAGACCACCAGCATCAGCGAGCAGACCATGCAGAAGGTCGACGCCGAAGTGCGCCGCATCATCGACCAGCAGTACGCCGAGGCGCGCAAGCTGATCGAGGACAACGCCGACAAGATGCACGCCATGGCCAAGGCCCTGCTGGAGTGGGAAACCATCGACGGCGAGCAGCTCGACGACATCATGGCCGGCAAGGAGCCCCGTCCGCCCAAGGACTGGACGCCGCGTACGCCGAATTCCGGCGGCGGTGATGCCGGCGGCACACCGGCGGTGAAGACCGATCCCTCGCCCAGCGCGGCCTGAGTGTCGGTCTGATATGAAAAAACGGGGCTTGCTGCCCCGTTTTGCTTTGCCCCGCAAGTACAGTGATGCCCATGATCTGGCAAACCACCCGTTACGCCATCGACCTGTCCAGGCCGCAGGTCATGGGCATCGTCAACATCACGCCCGACTCCTTTTCCGACGGCGGCCGGCATGCCAGCACCCGCGCGGCGCTGGCCCACTGCGAACAGCTGCTCCAGGACGGCGCTGACATCCTGGACCTCGGTGGCGAATCGACCCGCCCGGGGGCCGTGCAGGTGCCGCTGGACGAAGAGCTGGCGCGTGTGCTGCCGGTGCTGCGCGAAGCGCTCAAGCTGGGCGTGCCCCTGTCCATCGATACCTACAAACCGCAGCTCATGCAGGCCACCCTCGACCTGGGGGCCGACATCATCAACGATATCTGGGCCCTGCGCTGGCAGGCTGCGGGCGATCCGCTGGACGGACGCCAGGTCGTCGCCGGTCATCCGAACTGCGGCGTCTGCCTGATGCACATGCATGGCGAGCCCCGCACCATGCAGGTCCGGCCCATGGAGGGCGACGTCGTGCCGGCCGTCCAGGCCTTCCTGCAAGAAGCCGCGCAGGCCTTGCGCGCGCTGGGCGTGGCCCGGGAGCGCATCGTGCTCGATCCCGGCATCGGTTTCGGCAAGACGGTGGCGCAGAACTTCTCCCTGCTGGCGCGCCAGGGCGAGCTGCTGGCTGCCGGCTATCCTCTGCTGGCGGGCTGGTCACGCAAATCTTCCCTGGGGGCCGTGGCCGGCCCGCCACCGGGCAGCACGGTGCCGGCGGGCCAGCACGAGCGCATGGCGCCCAGCGTGGCGGCCGCGCTGCTGGCGGTGGAGCGGGGCGCGGCCATCGTGCGGGTCCATGATGTGCGCGAAACCGCGCAGGCGCTGAAGGTGCTGGCAGCTATAAAATAAGTAGCATTAAATAACGAAGACAGAGCAGGGGAATGGAAACATGAGCAGGAAATACTTCGGTACCGACGGCATCCGCGGCACGGTGGGGCAGGCCCCCATCACCCCCGACTTCGTGTTGCTCCTGGCGCATGCCGTGGGCCGTGTGCTCAAGCGCACGGAAGAGCGCCCCGTGGTGTTGATCGGCAAGGACACGCGCATTTCAGGCTACATGCTGGAGAGTGCGCTCGAATCCGGCTTCAACTCCGCCGGCGTCGATGTGGTGCTGCTGGGCCCCCTGCCCACGCCGGGTGTTGCCTACCTGACGCGCGCCCAGCGTGCTTCGCTGGGCGTGGTCATCAGCGCCAGCCACAACGCCTACCCGGACAACGGCATCAAGTTCTTCAGCGCCCAGGGCAGCAAGCTGCCTGACGCGTGGGAACTGGCGGTGGAAGCGGCGGTGGACGAGCCGCCCGTCTGGGTGGACTCGGCCAGCCTGGGGCGTGCGCGCCGGCTCGACGATGCGGCCGGTCGTTACATCGAGTTCTGCAAGAGCACCTTCTCGACGGACCTCACGCTCAAGGGCCTGAAGATCGTCGTGGATGCCGCGCACGGCGCGGCCTACCAGATCGCCCCCAAGGTCTTTCACGAGTTGGGTGCCGAGGTGATCGCCATCGGCTGTGCGCCCGACGGCCTGAACATCAACCATGAGGTCGGGGCCACGCACACGCAAGCCCTGGTAGCCGCGGTCAAGGCCCACCAAGCCGACTACGGCGTGGCGCTCGATGGCGATGCGGACCGCCTGATGATGGTCGACGCCACCGGCCGCCTGTACAACGGTGACGAGCTGCTCTACCTGATGGTCGACGACCGGCTGGGCCGCGATGAACACGTGCCCGGTGTCGTGGGCACGCTGATGACGAACATGGCGGTTGAAGTCGCGCTGAAAAAGCGTGGGGTGCAGTTCGTGCGCGCCAAGGTCGGCGACCGTTACGTGCTCGAAGAACTGAACAAGCACAAATGGCTGCTGGGCGGCGAGGGTTCGGGCCATCTGCTGGCGCTGGACAAGCAGACTACCGGCGACGGTCTGGTGTCGGCCCTGCAGGTTCTGCAGACCTGCGTTCGTAGCGGCCAGAGCATGGCCCAGCTGCTGGCCAGCGTCACGCTGTTCCCGCAGACCCTGATCAATGTGCGCCTGCAGCCCGGCCAGGACTGGAAGGCCAACACCCGACTCACGGCAGAGACAAAAGCCGTGGAAGCCGAACTCGGCGACAGCGGCCGGGTGCTGATCCGCGCCAGCGGGACCGAGCCGCTGGTGCGCGTCATGGTGGAGGCGCGTGATGCGGCCCAGGCCCAGGGCTGCGCCGAGCGCCTGGCCGCGACCCTGCGCGCCTGAGATTCAGGCGGCGGCGCCGCGCTCGTACCAGCCCTTGGACTGGTTCACGATGCGCACCACCAGCAGCATCACCGGCACCTCGATCAGCACACCGACCACGGTGGCCAATGCGGCCCCGGAGTTGAAGCCGAACAGGCTGATGGCGGCAGCCACGGCCAGCTCGAAGAAGTTGGAGGCCCCGATCAGTGCCGAGGGGCAGGCGATCTCGTGCTTTTCACCGACCGCGCGGTTGAGCCAGTAGGCCAGGCCCGCGTTGAAGAAGACCTGGATCAGGATGGGCACCGCCAGCAGGGCGATCACCAGCGGCTGCTTGAGGATGGCCTCGCCCTGGAAGGCGAAGAGCAGCACCAGCGTGGCCAGCAGCGCTGCGATGGACCAGGGGCCGATCTTGAGCATCGCCGCGTCGAAGGTGGCCTGTCCTCGGGCCAGCAGGGCCCGGCGCCACAGCTGGGCAATGATGACCGGCACCACGATGTAGAGCACCACCGAGGTCAATAGCGTGTCCCAGGGCACCGTGATGGCCGACAGGCCCAGCAGCAGCGCCACCAGCGGTGCGAAGGCGAAGACCATGATGCTGTCGTTCACGGCCACCTGCGTCAGCGTGAACAGCGCGTTGCCACCGGTCAGGCGGCTCCAGACGAAGACCATGGCCGTGCAGGGCGCGGCGGCCAGCAGGATCAGGCCGGCGATGTAGCTGTCGATCTGATCGGCCGGCAGCAGCGGTGCGAACAGATACCGGATGAAGAACCAGCCCAGCAGGGCCATGGAAAAGGGCTTGACCAGCCAGTTCACGAACAGCGTGACACCGATGCCCTTCACATGCTGGCGCACCTCGTGCAGTGCGCCGAAGTCCACCTTGACCAGCATGGGGATGATCATCACCCAGATCAGCCCGCCCACGGGCAGGTTGACCCGGGCCAGTTCCATGCGGCCGATGGCCTGGAACAGCTCGGGCATCAGCTGGCCCAGCGCGATGCCGGCCACGATGCACAGGAAGACCCAGACCGTGAGGTAGCGCTCGAACACGCTCATGGGGGCGCCAGCGGCCTGCTTGGCCGTCACTTCACATTGCGCGCTCATCTCAGGCTCTCCCGGACAGATCACGGGCCGTGGTCTGGATCAGCTGGCGCGCCAGTTTCTCCGGCGGCAGGTTGACCAGCAGGTCCAGGCGACGGCGGATGGCCAGCAGGGTCTGGCGGAAGGCCTCCAGCCGCTGTTCTTCCGTGCCCTGTACTTCGGACGGGTCGGCATAACCCCAGTGCGCGGTGGCCGGGTGGCCGGGCCAGATGGGGCAGACCTCACCTGCGGCGTTGTCGCAGACCGTGATGATCAGGTCCATCTGCGGTGCGTTCGCGCCGGCGAACTCGTCCCAGCTCTTGCTGCGCAGGCCGGTGGTGTCGATGCCGACGGCTTGCAGGGCCTGGAGGCCCAGCGGGTTGGGCTGCTGGTTCTCGCGCGGGCTGCTGCCGGCGGAATACGCCTTGAAGCGGCCGCCGCCGATGTGGTTGAGTGTGGCCTCGGCCAGGATGCTGCGCGCCGAGTTGTGCGTGCAGAGAAAGAGGACGTTCAGGGCAGGTGAGTTCATGCGGAGTCAGACGACATGGCAACGGCGGGGCCGTCGGGTTGGAGGGAATCGGGTAGCACCACGACGGGCGAGAAACCGCCGCCTTCGGTGCGGAAGTTTGTGGTCTGGCCGGACCAGGTGCGCGCGGCCAGCAGTTGAACCTGACCCCGGTAGGCGTAGGCGCGCAGGTCCAGCTTGAGACGCTGGGCCTGGCCGTCGACGTTGATCAGCCGCTCGCTGGGCGGCACCAGCGCCTGGGCCACGTAGTCGCCCGCGACAATCTCGCGCCACACACGTTGTGTGAGCTTGTCCCCGCGGTAGGCGGCGCGTGCGCCGAAGCCGGTGGCAGGTTTGAAGAACAGGCTGCGCCGGCGCGCCCACAGCGCCTCGGCGCCTTCGGCCGTGACGGCCTCGGTGGTTGGTACCACGCGTGCGAGTCGGGCACGGTCGGCCGGGGCCACACCCAGCGCTTCGAGGCGGGCCGGGTCGGACAGGTCGATCAGGCGGCGCTTGTCGGCGGCCACGGTGTAGACGCGCGGATGCGGGGTGAGCACGACCGCGCCTGCGGCCCAGGCCGCGCGCAGGGCGGCGTGTTCGGGCTGGGCCAGCGCAAAGTCCGTCAGGCGGTTGTAGACCAGGTCCACCGGCTGGTCTGCGGGCAGGGCCGGGTGCCACAGCGCACCGTCGCGCCACTGCAGTTCCCGGGGATCGGCCACCACGGCCCGCAGGCCCTGCGCGGCAAAGAGGTTGCGCGCCAGGGTGAATTCGGGCGCGAGGTACTGGGCCAGCGGCTCGTCGTCGACGATCAGCACATTGCGCCAGGGGCGCTCACCGCGCTGGGCCTGCCATTCGCTGCGGAACATGTCCACGATCACGGCCTCAGTCCGGTCCAGCTTGCCGTTCGGGTCCATGAAAGCCGGCATGGCGCCGCAGCAGGCACGGTGCGCCCGCGCGAGCGCCGCGTTGAGGAAGGCGCCCCCCGCGTTGGTGTTGATCTCAATCAGCCGGGGCCCCTCGGCGCTGAGATGGAAGTCGTAGCCCATGAACACGCCCTGCGGCCCGTGGTCTTCGCGCGTCTGGGCATCGGCCCCTGCGAGGGCGTGGTCCTGCCAGGCGGGCAGGGCGCAGACGCGATCGAGTGCGGCGACGGCCTGCGCAATCTCGTCGCGTGTCTGCGGATCCAGGAAGACGACGGTGGCCGCGAACAGATGGGGATGGCTCAGCGCGAGCTGATCGACCAGGCCGCTCAGCGCCGGGGTGGTCTCCAGCTCGGTGCGCAACTGCTGCGCGTCCAGCGTGCGGCAGGCGCACGCAAGGTTCAGGGTGTCGGCCAGCTTCATGCGGCGGGCGTGCAGGCCTTGCGGCTTGCCGGCGTGACTTCACAGCTGGCGCCCTGGCAGCAGTGCTGGGTCAGATAGGCCAGCAGGGCGTCCATCTGCGCGAAATTGGCGTGGTAGACCAGGTGCCGGCCATCGGGCTCGCTGCTGGCCAGGCCGGCGTGCACCAGCTCCTTGAGGTGAAAGGACAGTGCGCTGGGGCTGATGTCCAGCTGCACCGCCAGCAGGCCGGGCGTGAGCCCGGCCGGGCCGGCCACCACCAGCGCGCGGAAGGCGCGCAGGCGCTGCGCCTGGGCCAGCGCTGCCAGGGATCGCAGGGCTTCGCTTTCGGTGGTCTTGGTTTTTTTCATGTTTCAATAATACTTGAAATATTGAATCAATGGCAAGCCCTTCGGATCCGGTTGGGCGATGTCATGGAGATGTCATGCGACAGCCACAAAGACGTCATCAAGCCTGCGCACACTGCAAGCCATGCAGAACTACGGCGCCCCCACCCCACGCGAACCCGGCGAAGCCTGGCCCGGCCCGGCCATGGGCCGGGAGGCCGGCCGCCTGCGCGATGCTGGCTGGTGGCCGGTGTTCCAGGGAGACCAGGGGCTGCCGCAGACCGGGCGTACCCAGGTGCTGCACCGCTGGGCGCTGAGCCCCGGGCAGCGCGCCGCCGGCCTGCTGTTCCAGCCGCTGGACGGCAACCCCCGCCATGGTGTGCTGGCGCTGTTCGTGGATAACGGTGAATTGCACGGCGCCATCGAGATCCTGGAGCGCCAGGGGCGCTGGCTAGTGATGCCCGACAGCCTGCGCGCGCGCACGCTGGCGGTAGCGGCCCTGGCCCGCGCAGGGGAGCGGACCACCCTGCGCTCCGGCATCGTGGGCACGCCGGACCGGCGCTTCATCTTCTTCAATACCGTGCACGACGGCGAGACGGCCACCCTGGTCGAACGGCGCCTCGATGGAGGCGCCGTCGCCACCTGACCTCTTGCGAGCCCCGCCGAGCCGGGGCTTTTTTACACGCCCAACCGATCCATAGCCATCAAAAACAGGAGAGAAAAAATGAAAGAACTACCAAACCCCACTTTCCCGCTGTCACCCGTAGCCATGCCTCGGGGGTCACT
The DNA here is from genome assembly GCA_034366585.1 of Hylemonella sp. Classification (GTDB taxonomy): domain Bacteria; phylum Pseudomonadota; class Gammaproteobacteria; order Burkholderiales; family Burkholderiaceae_C; genus Hylemonella. The sequence goes on along the minus strand of JAXMMJ010000075.1, from coordinate 5,036 downwards.
TCACCGCCCTGATCAGTCGGTCCCTGCGCAAGAGCGCGGCGGCTTTGAGGTTTCGTGGGCGCGCCACCTCGATGAAGTCCGTGCGGCGCAGCGCCTGAGGCACGACATCTTCGTTGGCGAGATGGGCGCGCGCCTGTCCACCACGGTGCCCGGCCACGACGTGGACCTGTTCGACGACTACTGCGAGCATCTGATCGTGCGTGACCAGGAAAGCCAGCAGGTCATCGGCACCTACCGCGTGCTCACGCCCGAGCAGGCCCAGCGCATCGGCAGCACCTACAGCGAGCTGGAGTTCGACCTGACGCGCCTGCGCGCCCTGCGCGAGCGCATGGTGGAGCTCGGCCGCAGCTGCGTGCACCCGGATTTCCGCCACGGCGGCATCATCATGGCCCTGTGGGGGGCGCTGGCCGAGTTCATGGTGCGCAACAAGCTCGACACCATGATCGGTTGCGCCAGCATCCCCATGCTGCACAACGGCGTGATCAGCGGCGACGTGGCGGCCAGCATCTGGCGCCAGGTGCGCGAGACCCATATGGCGCCCATCGAGCACCAGGTCTGGCCGCGCCTGGCGCTGCCGGTCGACGAGCTCGACAGCAGCCTGGACGTCGAGCCGCCGGCCCTGATCAAGGGTTATCTGCGCCTGGGCGCCAAGGTGCTCGGCGCCCCGGCCTGGGACCCGGACTTCAACAGCGCCGACCTGCCCATGCTGATGCGCATCAGCGACCTGCCGGCGCGTTACCGCAAACACTTCTTCGGTGCCTGATGAAGAGCCAGCTCGAACACCGCAGCAGCTGGCTGGGGCAGGCCATGGCGCGCCAGGGGCATGACGACGACCAGGACGAGGACAAGGGCGGCGGCAAGCGCTACCGCGCCGTCTTCATCTCCGACCTGCACCTGGGCACACCCGGCTGCCGCGCCGAGGACCTGCTGGATTTCCTGAAGGCCAGCTCCAGCGAGCACCTCTACCTGGTGGGCGACATCATCGACGGCTGGCAGTTGCGTCGGCGCTGGTACTGGCCGCAGGCCCACAACGACGTGGTGCAGAAGCTGTTGCGCCGCGCGCGCAAGGGCTGCCGTGTGGTCTTCGTGCCGGGCAACCACGACGAGTTCGCGCGCGGTTTCATCGGCCACCAGTTCGGCGGCATCGAGGTGGTGGACGATGCCGTCCACCTCACGGCCGATGGCAAGCGTTTGTGGGTCACGCACGGCGACTATTTCGACGGTGTGATCCAGTGCGCCAAATGGCTGGCCTATGTGGGCGACAACCTCTACGAGTTCACACTCAAGCTCAACCGCTACCTCAACCACCTGCGCGCCAAGTTCGGCCTGCCTTACTGGTCGCTCTCGGCCTACCTCAAGCACAAGGTCAAGAAGGCGGTGAACTTCATCAGCGATTTCGAACAGGCGGTGGCGCACGAGGCACGCAAGCGCGGCCACCAGGGCGTGGTCTGCGGCCACATCCACCACGCCGAGATCCGCGAGATCGAAGGCGTGCTCTACTGCAACGACGGCGACTGGGTCGAAAGCCTGACCGCCCTGGTCGAGCACCACGACGGCCGGCTCGAACTGGTGCGCTGGGGCGACACGGTACCGGCCGTGGCCCTGCAGAACGCCGTGCGCGCTGCCACCGCATGAAGATCGCGCTGGTGACAGACGCCTGGGAGCCCCAGGTCAACGGCGTGGTGACCACGCTGGTGGAACTGGTGCGCGAGGTGCGGGCCGCCGGCCATGAGGTCGAGGTGATCCACCCCGGCCAGTTCCGTACGCGCCCCTGCCCGGGTTATGCCGGCATCGACCTGGCCGTACGACCGCGCAAGGCGCTGGGTCTGCGTCTGGACGCGCTGGCGCCGCAGGCCATCCACATCGCCACCGAAGGTCCGCTGGGCTGGGCCGCGCGGGCCTATGGCCTGAAGCACGGCCTGGCCTTCACCACGGCCTATCACACCCGTTTCCCGGAAATCCTGCAGGCTGCACTGCGCATTCCCGTAGCCCTGGGTTATGCCCTGTTCCATTACTTCCACCGTCCGTCCTCGGGGGTGCTGGTGCCCACGCAGGGTGTGCTGAACCTGTTGCAACAGCGTGGTTTCAGGAACCTGCGGCCCTGGACGCACGGCGTGGACCTCAGGCTCTTCCCCTACCAGGACGAGGTGCGCAGGTATGCCGGGCTGCAGGATCTGCCCCGGCCGGTATCGCTTTTCGTGGGTCGGGTGTCCTACGAGAAGAACATCGACGCCTTCCTGCAGCTTGATGTGCCGGGAAGCAAGATCGTCTGCGGCGTCGGGCCACTGGAAACCGCACTCAAGGCGCGCTACCCGCGCGTGCACTGGCTGGGCATCCTGCCGCGGGCCGAACTGGCACAGGTGTACGCTGCGGCGGATGTGTTTGTCATGCCCAGCCGCTCGGAGACCTTCGGCCTGGTCATGCTGGAGGCCATGGCCTGCGGCACCCCGGTGGCGGCCTACCCGGTGGATGGCCCGCTGGAGGTGCTGGGCCAGCACGAAGGTCGGGCCCAGGGTGGGGTGCTGGACGGGGATTTGCAACAGGCCTGGTACCGGGCGCAGGCCGTGCCGCGCCATGCAGCACGCCAGCGGGCCGAAGTGTTCAGCTGGGAACAGGCGGCGCAGCAATTCCTGGCCCATCTGGTGCATGTGCGGCAGGACACGGTCCTGAAAGGGCCATCGGACGATACTGTCACATCATTGTCATCTATGCTGTAAACAATCTGTCATGACTTTGCAATCTTCCAGCCTGGAGTTGACCGTGCCTGACGAAAGCGCCCAACGCATCACCGTGCCCGCCCTGTTGGACCGCGACCAGAGCATCCTGGCCTTCAACGAGCGTGTGTTCGACTGGGCCTGCCGGCCCGAGGTGCCGTTGCTGGAGCGCCTGCGCTACCTGTGTATCGTGTCCTCCAACCTCGATGAATTCTTCGAGGTGCGGGCTGAACCCCATCTGAGCGCCAAGCAGGGCCAGGACCAGTCGGGCATCTACACCGCGACCTCTTTTGACGCCATGTCGGTGGCCATCCACAGCCTGGTGGAACGCCAGTACGCCCTGTACAACGACGAGCTGATGCCGGCCTTCGAGAAGCAGGGCATCAAGATCATCTCGCACGGGGACCGCAACACCGCGCAGCGGCGCTGGGTCAAGCAGTACTTCGAGCAGGAGGTGCGGCCTTTGCTGATACCGGTGGGGCTGGATCCCTCGCACCCCTTTCCGCAGGTGGCCAACAAGTCGCTCAACTTCATCGTTCGCCTGGGCGGGCACGACGCCTTCGGCCGCGAGAACGACGTCTCCATCGTCAAGGTGCCGCGCGCCCTGCCGCGCCTGATCCGCCTGCCCGAGAACCTGTGTGGCAAGCGCCGGCTGTTCGTCTCACTCTCCAGCGTGATCCGCGCCCACCTGGCCGAGCTCTTTCCCGGGCGCGAGATGAGCCAGTTCTCGCAGTTCCGCGTCACGCGCCACTCGGACCTCGCGGTGGACGAGGACGACGTCAAGAACCTGCGCACCGCGCTGCGCCAGGGTCTGCAGCACCGCCACTATGGTCAGGCCGTGCGGCTGGAGGTGTCCGCCGGCTGCTCCGACTACCTGGCCGGTTTCCTGTTGCGCCAGTTCGAGCTGCCCGAAGGCGCCTTGTTCCGCGTGCACGGGCCGGTGAACCTGGTGCGCCTGGGTCAGCTCGTGGACCTGGTGGACGAGCCGCGCCTGCGCTTCCCGTCCTACAAGCCGTCCTATCCCGTCCAGCTGGTGCCGGGGCAGTCCATCTTCGATCAGCTCAAGCGCGGCGACAAGCTGATCCACCAGCCTTATGAAAGCTTCGACGGTGTGCTCGATTTCCTGCGCGAGGCCATCAACGACCCGCAGGTGCTGGCCATCAAGCAGACCATCTACCGCACCGGCGCCAACTCCGTTCTGATGGACCTGCTGCGCGAGGCCGTGCGCCGCGGCAAGGAAGTGACCGTGGTGCTGGAGCTCAAGGCCCGCTTCGACGAAGAGGTCAACATCAACTGGGCCGAGCAGCTCGAATCGATCGGCGTGCAGGTGCTCTACGGCGTGGTCGGCCTCAAGACCCACGCCAAGATGATGCTGGTGACACGGCGCGAAGGCCGGCATTTCCGGCGCTACGCCCACCTGTCCACCGGCAACTACAACCCGATGACGGCACGGTTCTACACCGACCTCAGCCACCTCACGGCCGACGCGGGGCTGACCGCCGACATCGAACACGTCTTCGTGCACCTGGCCGGCCAGAGCCGCCTGCCGCGCCTCAAGCACCTGTGGGTGGCACCCTTCCAGCTGCATCGCAAGCTGCTGGAGAAGATCGAAAGCCTGGGCGCCGCGGCCGCAGCGGGCCAGCCGGCGCGCATCGTCGCCAAGATGAATGCCCTGACCGACGAGGCCCTCATTCGCACCCTGATTGCCGCCGGACAGAAAGGCGTGAAGATCGACCTCATCGTGCGCGGGGCCTGCATGCTCCCCGCGCAACTGCCCGGACAGACCGGCAACATCCGCGTGCGCTCGCTGATCGGACGTTTTCTCGAACATGCGCGGGTCTTCTATTTCCGTGCCGGCGAGACCGAGGAGCTCTACCTGTCGAGTGCCGACTGGATGAACCGCAACATGCTGCGCCGGGTCGAGCTGGCCTGGCCGGTGCTGGACCCGCTGCTGCGCCAGCGCATCGTCGACGAATGCCTGGTGGCTGCCATGGGCGACACCCTGGGCAGCTGGGAGTTGCAGCCGGACGGGCGCTACACCACGGTGGCGCCCGCGGCCGGCCGCCCGGCCATCAGTGCCCAGGATGCACTCATGGCGCGTTACGCGCTGCGCGAGCCCCGTGGAGCCTAAGAACTTCCCCGCCCCTGATTTGAGGTCACGTTGGGGTGCAATCGGGATGAGTTGCCCGGCAACATTTCGCAGCATGGGCTGACCGCCCATGCAAGGAATTTGGTGGGCAAATCGCCCGCTCGCACAGCCGGCCGGCTGTGCGCCGTGCGACGGCCCCATAGGGGGCGCAAACGCGACCGCGTTTGCGGCAC
>JAXMMJ010000074.1:0-23886 GCA_034366585.1 Hylemonella sp. | reverse complement strand
GCGCACCGAGGGCGTGCGCGAACAGCTCGTGCGGGTGGACGGCGGGCCGGGCCGCGCCGGCTTGTCGGCGGTGGAGGCCTGCGAAGGGCGTTCGCCGCACGGCTTCCTGGAGCAGGAGGCCGAGGTGGCCGCGGGCATCGTGCGTTTCATCAACGGTGCCCGCTACTAGCCAGACGTAAAAAAAGCGCCCATCGGGCGCTTTTTCATGTGCGCTGATTGCTCAGGCCTTGCCGTGTTTGGCGATCAGGTCCTTGGCGCTTTGCAGCAGTTTCTTGCCGTCGAAGCCGCGCTTGTTCATGTCGGCCACCCACTCGTTGTCCACTTCGCTGGAGCGCTTGACGAACTCCTGGGCCTCGGCATTGCTCAAGGTGTAGATGGTGTTGCCGCGATCGACCGTGGTCTTGCGACCGGGAATATCGCTCTCCTGCTGCTGCCTGCCCAGCCAGCCCGAGGTGGCCAGGCCGGAGTTGTTGTCGATGACCTTCTTGAGGTCGGGCGCCAGCGACTCGTACTTGGCCTTGTTCATGGTCATCACGAAGGTCGTGGTGTACAGGCCAGGATGGCCGGCGGGAAACTCCGTGTGGAACTTGGTCAGTTCGTGCACCTTGACGGCCGGCACCACTTCCCAGGGGATCACGCAGCCATCGATGGTGCCCTTGGACAGGGCGTCAGGGATCTGCGGCAGCGGCATGCCCACGGGCGTGGCGCCCACGGACTGCAGCAGCTTGGTGACCTGACGGGTCGGGCCGCGCATCTTCAGGCCCTTGAGGTCGTCGGGGGTCTTGATCTGCTTGGCCTTGGTGTGGAACATGCCGGGGCCGTGCACGTGCAGGGCGATGGGGTGCGTGTCCTTGAACTCGTCGACCGCGACGGTCTGCACGTATTCCCAATAGGCCTTGGAGGTGGCCTCGGCATTGTTGAGCATGAAGGGCAGTTCGAACACTTCGATGCGCGGGAAGCGCCCGGCGGTGTTGCCCGGCAGGGTCCAGACCACGTCGACCACGCCGTCACGCGCCTGGTCGTAGAGCTGCACCGGCGTGCCACCCAGCTGCATGGCGGGGTAGGCCTCGAACTTGATGCGGCCACCCGACTCCTTCTCGACCTTGTCCATCCAGGGCTTGTGCATGGTCAGCCAGACGGCCGACATGGGCGCCATGAAGGTGTGGAACTTGAGCGTCACGCTCTGCTGGGCCAGGCCCAGGGTCGGGACACCGAGGGCTGCAGCGGCAGCGGTGGATTTGAGCAGGGTACGGCGCTGGATCATGGTCTGTCTCCTCTTGGGGGTTCAGGCTGCACCTTAGCCGAAATTCACTTCGGCACGTGCTGGGGCTTTCCCTCAATGAGCGCGCTGGCGGCCGTGCCGTCGCGCTGCTAGCCCACGTACTTCACGAGCCACAGCGAGACGGCCGGGAAGAACAGCAGCAGCAGGGTGCGCAGCACGTCGCTGATGAGGAAGGGCATCACGCCGCGGTAGCTCTCGCTGATGGGCACGTCCTTGGCCATGCCGTTGACCACGTAGACGTTCAGTCCCACGGGCGGCGCCAGCAGGCCGAAGCCCACCGTCATCAGCACCATGATGCCGAACCAGATCGCCACCGATTCAGCGGGCATGCCGAAATCCAGGCCCATGACCATGGGGAAGAAGATCGGGATGGTCAGCAGGATCATGGACAGTTCGTCCATGACCGCGCCCAGCACCACGTAGAGCAGCAGGATGGCGGACACCACCATCAGCGGCGGCATGCCCCAGCCGCTGACCAGGCTGGCCAGCTGGGCCGGCACCTGCGTGAGCGTGAGCGCGGAGTTCATCAGGTCGGCCCCGATGAAGATCATGAAGATCATGGCCGAGCTTTCGGCCGTCGCGTAAAAGCAATGCACCAGCTTCTTGAGCGTCAGTTCCCGCAAGGCCAGGGCCATCACAAACGTGGCGGCCGCGCCGACGGCCGCACCCTCGGTGGGCGTGAAGATGCCGCCGTAGATGCCGCCGAAGACGATCAGGAAGATCAGCGCGATGGGGATGACACCCTTGAGCGATTGCAGCGTGATCTTCTGCGCCACCACGTCCTTCTCAGGTGCCTGGCCCGGTACCAGGCGTACGTAGACCGCGATGGCGATCATGTAGCCGACCATGGCGATGAGGCCGGGCACCATGGCCGCGGCAAAGAGCTTGGCGATGTTCTGCTCGGTCAGGATGGCGTAGATCACCAGCGGGACGGAGGGCGGGATCAGGATGCCCAGCGTGCCGCCGGCGGCCAGCGTGCCGGTGGACAGGCGCCCTGAATAGCCGTGGCGTTTCATCTCGGGCAGGGCCACCGAGGTGATGGTGGCCGCCGTGGCCACCGAGGAGCCGCAGATGGCACCGAAGGCCGCGCTGGCCATGACGGCCGCCATGGCCAGGCCGCCCTTGAGGCGCGACATCACGGCACTGGCAAAACCGAACAGGGCCTTGGAAATGCCGCCCTGGGTGGCGAAATGCCCCATCAGGATGAACAGCGGGATCACCGACAGGTCGTAGCTGGCAAAGCGTGCGAAGGCCTGGGTGTTGAGGAAGTTGGACAGCGGCAGCCAGCCGGCCTGGGTCACGTAGCCGATGGCCCCGGCCACGAACATGGCGATCGCGATCGGGATGCGCACCGCCATCAGCAGCAGCATGATGCCGAAGATCATCAGCGTCAGGGTCACGGGGGTCATATGCCGGCCCCTACGCTTGCCACTGTGTGTGCTGCGCTGCCCCCCGAGGGGGCCTTCGCGCCTTGGGACGGCCCGGCGGCGCTCATGCCTGGACCTCCGGCTCAAAGCCCAGCAGGCCCTGGCTCAGGCCGATGAGGGCCGTGAGGATCAGGGGCGGCACCATCAGCGTGTAGACGATCCACTCGGGAAAGCCCAGCATCATGGTGGCCGACTGCGTGCTCCAGGCGCTCAGGCCGCCGAGCACCGTGCGCCAGGCCAGCAGGGCCATGCACAGGCCCAGCACGAAGGCGCCGACGCGGTCCAGCGCGGCCGTGGTGCGCTCGCTGGCGCTGGCCGTGAAGAAGTCCACGATGATGTTGCCGCGGCGCAGCTGGCACCAGGGCAGGAAGAGGGCGATGGCCGCGCCGGCGGCCACACCTGTGAGCTCGAAATCACCGACCAGCGTGGTGCCGGTGGTGTTGCGCCCCAACACGCTCAGACAGGTCATCAGCGTGATGACCGTCAGCAGCACACCGGCCAGGATGGCGCAGGCCTTGGCCAGTGTTCCCAACATCTTGTAGATCATGGGCCGCGATTGTAGGGGCGCGCCCGGCTCAGACGACCTTGAGGCGGATAGGGGTCAACCCTGCCACGCCGCCTTCCATCACGTCACCCGGCACCACGGCGGCCACGCCTTCGGGCGTGCCGGTGTAGATCAGGTCGCCGGGGCGCAGCTCCCAGGCTGCACTGACGTGCTCGATGATCTCGCCGATGTTCCAGATCAGCTTGGAGACGTCGCTGCGCTGGCGGTCCTGGCCGTTGACCTGCACCCAGATCTCGGCCTTCTCGATGGCGCCGGCCTGCGCGGCCGGCGTGATGGCGCCGATGGGGCAGGCCTCGTCGAAGGTCTTGCCGATGCACCAGGGACGGCCCAGCTTCTTCTGTTCGCCCTGCAGGTCGCGCCGGGTCATGTCCAGGCCCACGGCGTAACCCCAGATGTGCTTCTTCGCGTCGGCGGCCTTGATGTTCTTGCCGCCCGTGCCGATGCAGGCCACCAGCTCGATCTCGTGGTGGAAGTCCTTGGTCAGGCTCGGGTAGTGCAGATCAGGGGTCTGGCCCGGCTCGATGACCAGGCAGTTGTCGGCCGGCTTGATGAAAAAGAAGGGCGGCTCGCGGCCGGTGAAACCCATCTCCTGGGCGTGGGCCACGTAGTTGCGGCCCACGCAGTAGATGCGCCCGACGGGGAAACGGTCCTTGCTGCCGACCACGGGCACGGAGACCTGGGCCGGGGCGGTGATGACAAAACTCATGCGAGCCTTTCTTCCTTGTGGATGCCCAGGGCCTCTTGCACCGGGCGGTCTGAAAAACTGAAGAGCACGCAACCGGTGGTCGACTGCAGGCGCAGCGCCTGCCAGGAGGGCACGACAAAATGGTCGCGGGCTTCGAAATCGAATCGTACCGGGCCGTTCGGGCCTTCGATGTACGCAGTACCCGTACCTTCCACCACGCTGTAGACCGCGCCATCGGTCTGGCGCCAGCCCTGGCCTTCGAAGCTCGCAGGCAGGCGCTGCAGGAAGGGCTGCAGGGTGGGCATGGGTGTGCCGCCGGTCAGCGGGTTGATGTAGCGCAGCTTGTAGCCGTCACTGGCGTCGATCGGGGCGCTGCGTTCGAGCTGGTGCAGCGCCTCGCGGCTGCGCTCGTAGGGGTAGCTGAAGATGGGCGAGGTGGCACCGAAAGGCGCCTTGCCGCGCACCGGCGCCATGTTGTGGCCGTAGCGCGCGAAGCTGGCGCCTTCGGGGCGCGTGACCGGCTGCGAGCGGGTCGCGCCGTTTTCCGCGAAACCGGCATCGAAGAAGCGGATCATGGGGATGTCCAGGCCGTCGAGCCAGACCACCGGCTCGTCCACCTCATTGCCATGGTCGTGCCAGGTCCAGCTGGGCGTGATGATGAAGTCGCCCGGGTGCATGGTGGTGCGCTCGCCGTCCACGGCCGTGTAGGCGCCCGTGCCCTCCACGATGAAACGCAGCGCGCTCTGCGTGTGGCGGTGGCTGGGCGCCACCTCACCCGGCAGGATCAGCTGCAGCCCGGCGTAGAGTGACTGCGTCACCGCCGACTGGCCGCGCAGCGCCGGGTTCTCCAGGATCAGCACGCGGCGCACGGCCTCCTCGGCGGTGATGACTTCGCCGGCGCGTTGCAGATAGGGGCGGAGCTGCTCGTATTTCCAGTGGGCTGGCACGCAGGGCGAGGCCGGCTGCGGCGGCACCAGCGCGTGCAGCACCTCCCACAACGGGCTCAGGTTCAGCGGCGACATGTCGCGGTAGAGCGACTGGCGGGCGGTGGCGGAAGGGTGGGGGGCGTTCATGGCCGGTTCCTGACGGTGAAGCCGATTGTCATTTAATAAGCATACATACCAGTGAGGCGGGGTGTCGCGCGGGTTTTCCCGGGGGCGGCCGAGCCCCCGCGCCGGGCGAATACACTTGCCGACCACCAGGACGACGAACCCCATGAGCAAGAGTTACGACTTTCCCCACGCCCCGGGTCACCTGATCCGCCGGGCCCACCAGGTTTCGGTGGCCGCCTTCATGGAAGAGACGGCCAGCTATGACGTCACACCCGTGCAGTTCGCCCTGCTCAATGCGCTCATGGACACCCCGGGGGCGGACCAGGTCACGCTGGCCGCACGCGTGGCTTTCGATCCCGCCACCTCGGGTTCGGTGATCGGTCGTCTCGAGGCCAAGGGCTGGGTGCGGCGCGAGGCCGACCAGAACGACCGCCGTCGCAAGCTGCTCTGGATCACGCCCGAGGGCGAGTCGACCGTGCAGCAGATGAAACGCGCCGTGGCGCGGGTGCAGACCCGCATCCTGGGGCCGCTCAATGCCGCCGAGCGCGAGCAGATGATGCGCCTGCTGACCAAGCTCGTGGCCGGCCACGCCAAGGATTGATTTCCGGGCCCCGTGCGCCTGGTCAATCTGACTTCGCTAGCAAAGTGAAGTGCTCCACCTTCGGCGGGGCCGCGAAGAAGGGGCCCACGATGGCGCGCCAGTCGGCAAAGGCCGGGGACTGGCGGAAATGCACCGTGTGGTCTTCCAGCGTCTCCCAGAAGATCATCAGGATGTAGCGGTCCGGGTGCTCGACACCCTTGTTCACCTTGAAGCCGCGGTAACCCCGGGCCTGGCTGATGACCGTGGCCAGGCCGCGCTGGATGGCTTCGTCAAAGGCAGTCTGCTGGTCGGCGTGGATACGGATGTCGGCAATTTCGAGAATCATGCGGGTCTCCTGGTACGGGTACTTGTGCTGGGCAGGCCGCAAGTCTACAAGCCCCCGGCAGACGTGGTCTCGCCGTCCTGTTGCAGCATGGCGGGGTCGAAGAAGGACAGCGTATTGCGGCCGGCACTCTTGGCCTTGTACATGGCCAGATCGGCCTGCTTGATCAGTTCTTCGCGGCTGTTCTGCAGGCCGCAGAAGATGGTGGCACCGATGCTGGGTGTGCTGGGGTGTGAATGGCCGTTCAGATCGTAAGGGCGATTCAGGCTGGCCAGGATTTTCTGGCCGACGGCGATGGTTTCCTCCTGGGCAACGAGTGCATCGGGGTTGAGCTCTTCGAGCAGGACCACGAATTCGTCACCGCCCAGGCGTGCCACGGTATCGGCCTGTCGTACGCACTCTTTCAGGCGCTGCGCCACCTGTTGCAGCAGCAGGTCGCCGTAATCGTGCCCCAGGGTGTCGTTGAGCTGCTTGAACCGGTCCAGATCGATGAACAGCAGGGCGCCGTGGTGCCCGCTGCGCATCGAGGCCAGCATGGTCTGCTGCAAGCGGTCATGCAGCAGCCGACGGTTGGGCAACTGGGTCAGGGCGTCATAGAAGGCCAGGGTGTGTGTCTGCTCCTCGGCCGCCTTGCGTTCGCTGATGTCGTGCATCGTCGCCACGTAATGCGTGACCGCCTCATCCGCGCCCTTGACGGCCGTGATGGTGACGGATTCAGGGTAGATTTCCCCGTTCTTGCGACGGTTCCAGATTTCGCCCTTCCAGCTGCCGGTCGTCCTGATGCGTCCCCACATGGCCGCATAAAAAGCGGCATCGTGACGCCCCGAACTGCGCAGGCGCGGGTTCTTGCCCACGATATCTTCGGCGCTGTACCCGGTGATCTCCGTAAAAGCGCTATTGATGCGCAGCACGACGCCATTCTCGTCGGTGACGAACATGCCTTCCTGGGTCTGGAAAGCCTTCGCGGCAATCCACAGCTCGACGTCGTCCTTGCGGTGTTGCTGCATGGCCCGGCCCAGCAGCCACAGTGCGCCGATCACGACCAGGCTGATCATGCCGCCCAGCACGAACAGCACTTCCTTGAGCCCGCGGATCTCCGTATGGACGTCTTCCGGTGAGCGCGCCACCACCAGCAGCAGCGGGTAGTGGCTGACCCAGCGGTGGGCAATGCCGCGTTCGACCTGGTCGATGATCGACAGGCGCAGGGAGTAACCCGCACGCTGGCTCTGGTACTCGGCTAGCTGTTCAGCATCCAGGCGGGTGTCCCGGTATTTCTCCAGATCGACCGATCGGCTGATCAGCGCACCGCGTGCCGACAGCACCGACATGATGGTGTCCGTGCCGATGTCCAGCGTCTGGATGAAGCGGGTCAATTGCTCGGGCGGCAGGAAAATGACCATGACGCCGAGAAAGCGCCCGTCCTTGCCCAGCAGCGGACGTGCCAGCTGCAAGCCCCAGCGCTTGGTCAGGCGCCCCATGACCGGATCGCTGATGTACAGCTGGTCCGGACCACCGTCGGCAAAGACGCGGAAATGTGCGCGGTCACCGAGATACGCAGGTGCCGGATGGCCCGGTACGTCGGTAAATTTCGGGTAGCCATCCGTGCCGATGACGGTCACCTGGACTTCGAAATCCCGGAAGGGGCCGTCGCGCAGCAGGCGTATCGTGCGGTTGATGTTTTCTGGATCGTCCAGGTATTCGGCGCGCAGGAAAAGCAGGGCGTTGTCCAGACTTTCGATCTGCCGCACCAGGGCGACATCGAGTACTTCGGACAGGTGCACGAGTTCGCTGCGGAACTTGTCGAGGTGGTCCTGGTGGATGCGCCGGGACTCCCACAGCACGGTGCTCCAGATCAGCGCCAGCAACAGGGCACCCAGCCAGAGCAGCTGCGAGGGCACGGGCTGGCGGCCACTCGGTGCGAAGTATGTGCGGATGGGGGCCAGTAGACCCGGTGTCCGACGGTTCATTCCAACGATCTAATTTACTTAATAAGAATGATCTGATTCTAGGTCGATGCATTCCCCTGGCTTAAGCCATCTGGCAGCGAAAACACAACTATTTCCGGTTTATCCTCGTTGGCATGAAGCTCCACAACTATTTCCGCTCCTCGGCCTCCTTCCGCGTGCGCATTGCGCTGGCGCTCAAGGGCCTGAGCTACGACTACATCCCCGTGCACCTGGCGCGCGGCGACCACAAGCTGCCGGCCTACGCCGAGGTCTCGGCCGATCGCCTGGTGCCCCTGCTCGACGACGAAGGCGCGCTTTTTTCGCAGTCCATGGCCATCATCGAGTACCTGGACGAGACCCATCCCCAGCCGCCGCTGCTGCCCGCCGACGCGGCCGGCCGCGCCAGGGTGCGCGCCCTGGCCCAGTCCATCGCCTGCGAGATCCACCCGCTCAACAACCTGCGGGTGCTCAAGTACCTGGTGCGCGAGCTCAAGGTCAGCGAAGACGCCAAGAACACCTGGTACCGGCACTGGGTGCGCGAAGGGCTGGAGAGCTTCGAGCGCCAGCTGGCCACCCTGGCCGCCTTGCGCCAGCAGGCCGGCCTGCCGCCCTCGGTCTATTGCTGGGGCGACACGCCCACCCTGGCCGACTGCTGCCTGGTGCCGCAGATATTCAACGGCCAGCGCTTCGACGTGAATCTCGACGGCCTGCCGCTGACCATGGGCGCCTTTGCCGCCTGCATGGCGCTGCCGGCGTTCCAGCAGGCGCAGCCGTCCAGCTGCCCCGACAACGAACCCTGATGCACCCCGACTGGCTCGTTCCCAAGTGGCCAGCCCCGGCCACGGTGCACGCTGTCTGCACCACGCGCGTCGGCGGCCGCTCGCAGCCGCCTTACGACAGTCTCAATCTCGGTGACCACGTGGGCGACGACCCGTTGGCCGTGGGCGCCAACCGGGCCGTGCTGGCCCAGGCCCTGGGCGCGCGCCCGGTCTTCCTGCAGCAGGTGCATGGCCGCGGCGTGGTGACGCTGGATGCACACACGCCCCAGGGCACCGAGGCCGATGCCTGCCTCACGCGTGAGCACGGCGTGGCCTGCACCATCATGGTGGCCGACTGCCTGCCCCTGCTGTTCACCGACGCCCGCGGCAGTGTCGTGGCCGCTGCCCACGCCGGCTGGCGTGGCCTGGCCGGCGAGGGCGGGGTGGGTGTGATCGAAACCCTGCACGCCGCCTTGCAGGTCGACGTGCGCGAGCTCATGGTCTGGCTCGGTCCCTGCATCGGGCCGCAGGCCTTCGAGGTCGGGCCCGAAGTGAAGGCGGCGTTCGAGGTGCGGTCGCCGCGAGCCGCCAGCTGCTTTCGCCCGGCCGCTGCTGCCGGCAAATGGCTGGCCGATCTGCCGGCCCTGGCCAGGCTGCGCCTGGCGGCGCTGGGCATCACGCAGGTCTACGGCAACGACAGCTCACCATCGTGGTGCACCGTCACGCATCCGTCACGGTTCTTTTCGCACCGGCGCGACCGCGTCAGCGGCCGCCTGGCCGCCTGCATCTGGCTGGGCTGAACCAGCCTGCGCATCCTGGGCCTGCTGCCAGGCGAGCAGTTCCTCGGCTTCGCGCTGCTTGCGCAGCTTTTTGCGCGCCGGCGTGCCCAGGATGTAAAGCAGCAGGGCCACCGGCCCCACGCCGTACAGCAGGAAGGTGAAGAGTGCGCCCAGCACGCTACCGATGGGACTGGTGGCTTCGGCCACGGCCATCATCAGCGCGACGTAAAGCCAGCCGATGGCGATCAGGATCAAGAACATGAGTAAATTGGTCGGCGTCAGGAATTTGTAGGCCCAAGCCTGACATACTGGCTACGGAAGCGTATTTCCAGCACGAAGGACCCAGCGTGACACAGGATACCCCCGAATTTTGGGCGCAAGCGGCGCAGCAGTTCCAGCAGGCCTACGCTGACAGCTGGCTCAAGCTCTTCCAGTCCTTCCAGGGCGCGCATCCCGGCCAGGGCGCCGCCGCACTCCCGGCGATGGACCATCCGGTGACCATCCCGCCCGACAAGCTGCAGGCCCTGCAGCAACAGTACGTGCAGGACCTGGCGCAGCTCATGCAGCAGGGTGCCAGTGCAACGGTGAGCGGCGACCGGCGTTTTGCCGCGCCGGCCTGGGGCGAGAACCCGCTGGCGGCCATGACGGCCTCCACCTACCTGCTCAATGCCCGCCTGCTGATGGAGATGGCCGATGCCGTGCAGGCCGATGCCAAGACGCGCGCGCGCATCCGCTTTGGCGTGGAACAGTGGGTGGCGGCCAGCGCGCCCAGCAACTACCTGGCCTTCAATGCCGAGGCCCAGAAGAAGGCCATCGAGACCAAGGGCGAGAGCATTGCCAGGGGCATGCAGAACATGCTGCACGACCTCGGCCAGGGCCATGTGAGCATGACCGACGAAAGCCGCTTCGAGGTCGGCAAGAACGTGGCCACCAGCGAAGGCGCGGTGGTCTACGAGAACGAGCTCTTCCAGCTCATCGAATACAAGCCGCTCACCGAGAAGGTCTATGAGCGGCCCTTCCTGCTGGTGCCGCCCTGCATCAACAAGTACTACATACTGGACCTGCAGCCCGAGAACTCGCTGATCCGCTACGCCGTGGCGCAAGGCCACCGCACCTTCGTGGTGAGCTGGCGCAACCCTGATGAGAGCCTGGGCCACAAGACCTGGGACGACTACATCGAAGATGCGGCCATCCAGGCCATCCACGTGGTGCAGGAGATCAGCGGCGCCGAGCAGATCAACGCCCTGGGTTTCTGCGTGGGCGGCACCATCCTGGGCACGGCCCTGGCCGTGCTGGCGGAACGTGGCGAGAAACCCGTGCACAGCCTCACCCTGCTGACCACCTTCCTCGACTTCAGCGACACCGGAATCCTGGACGTTTTCATCGACGAGAACTCGGTGCGCCTGCGCGAGCAGCAGATGGGGCAGGGCGGCCTGATGGCCGGTCGTGACCTGGGCTCCACCTTCAGCTTCCTGCGGCCCAACGACCTGGTCTGGAACTACGTGGTGGGCAACTACCTCAAGGGCGAAACCCCGCCGCCCTTCGACCTGCTCTACTGGAACAGCGACAGCACCAACCTGCCCGGGCCCTTCTACGCCTGGTACCTGCGCAACACCTACCTGGAAAACAACCTGGTCAAGCCGGGCAAGCTCACCGTCTGCGGCGAAAAGGTGGACCTGCGCAAGGTGGACGTGCCCGTCTACATCTACGGCTCGCGCGAAGATCACATCGTGCCCATTCCCGGCGCCTACGCCAGCACCCAGGTGCTGCCGGGCAAGAAGCGTTTTGTCATGGGCGCCTCCGGCCACATCGCCGGTGTGATCAACCCGCCCGAGAAAAAGAAACGCAGCCACTGGATCCGCGCCGACGGCAAGCTGCCCAAAAGCTTCGACGCCTGGTTCGAAGGCGCCGACGAACACGCCGGCAGCTGGTGGACTGACTGGGCGGCCTGGCTCAAGGCGCAGGCCGGCAAGCAGATGGTCGCACCCAAGAAATACGGCAAGGGCAGCAAGTACAAGGTCATCGAGGCGGCGCCCGGCCGCTACGTGAAGCAGAAAGCATAGTCAACAGGACAGGAGACACACCATGGAAGACATCGTCATCGTTGCCGCGGCACGCACCGCGGTTGGCAAGTTCGGCGGCGGGCTGGCCAAAATGCCGGCCACCGAACTCGGCGCCATCGTCATCAAGGAACTGCTGGCGCGCAGCAAGGTGGACGCCGGCCTGATCGGCGAGGTCATCATGGGCCAGGTGCTCGCGGCCGGCGCCGGCCAGAACCCGGCGCGCCAGGCACTCATGAAAAGCGGCCTGCCCAAGGAAATCCCCGCGCTCACCATCAACGCGGTCTGCGGCTCCGGCCTCAAGGCCGTGATGCTGGCCGCGCAGGCCGTGGCCACCGGCGACAGCGAGATCGTCATCGCCGGCGGGCAGGAGAACATGAGCGCCGCCCCCCACGTGCTGCCGGGCTCGCGCGACGGCCAGCGCATGGGCGACTGGAAACTCATCGACACCATGATCGTCGACGGCCTCTGGGACGTCTACAACCAGTACCACATGGGTATCACGGCCGAGAATGTGGCCAAGCAGTACGGCATCACCCGCGAGATGCAGGACGCGCTGGCCCTGGCCAGCCAGCAGAAGGCCGCCGCCGCGCAGGACGCCGGCCGCTTCAAGGACGAGATCGTGCCCGTGCTGCTGCCGCAGAAGAAGGGCGACCCGCTGGTCTTCGACGCCGACGAGTTCATCAACCGCAAGACCAATGCCGAAGCCCTGGCCGGCCTGCGCCCCGCCTTCGACAAGGCCGGCGGCGTGACGGCGGGCAATGCCTCGGGGATCAACGACGGCGCCGCCGCGGTGATGGTCATGACGGCGAAGAAGGCCGCTGCGCTCGGCCTCAAGCCCCTGGGCCGCATCGCCAGCTACGCCACCAGCGGCCTGGACCCGGCCACCATGGGCATGGGCCCGGTGCCGGCCTCCACCAAGGCGCTGCAGCGTGCCGGCTGGAAGGCTACCGACCTGGACCTGCTGGAAATCAACGAAGCCTTTGCCGCCCAGGCCTGTGCGGTGAACCAGCAAATGGGCTGGGATACGACGAAGGTCAACGTCAACGGCGGCGCCATCGCCATCGGTCACCCGATTGGTGCATCGGGCTGCCGCATCCTGGTCACGCTGCTGCACGAGATGCAGCGCCGCAACAGCAAGCGCGGCATCGCCAGCCTGTGCATCGGCGGTGGCATGGGGGTTGCACTGACCATCGAGCGCTGAGGGTTTGCCCCACACACGGGTTTTGCCTAGGGCCGCCGGCAGAGCCCAGCCATTAGATTGAGAATGAGTTCAACGAGGAGAGCATCATGAGCAAGAAAGTAGCCTACGTCACCGGCGGCATGGGTGGCATCGGTACCGCCATCTGCCAGCGCCTGCACAAGGAGGGCTTCACGGTCATCGCGGGTTGCGGCCCCACGCGCGACTTCAACAAGTGGATCGCGGAACAGAAGGCCCTGGGCTACACCTTCTACGCCTCGGTCGGCAATGTCGGCCAGTGGGAATCCACCGTCGAAGCCTTCGGCAAGGCCAAGGCCGAACACGGCCCCATCGACGTGCTGGTGAACACCGCCGGCATCACGCGTGACCGCATGTTCTTGAAGATGACCCGCGAGGACTGGGACGCGGTGATCGAGACGAACCTCAACTCCATGTTCAACGTCACCAAGCAGGTGGTGGGCGACATGGTGGAACGCGGCTGGGGCCGCATCATCAACATCAGCTCGGTCAACGGCGAGAAGGGCCAGGCCGGCCAGACCAACTACTCGGCCGCCAAGGCCGGCATGCACGGTTTCACCATGGCGCTGGCGCAGGAAATGGCCAACAAGGGCGTGACGGTCAACACCGTGAGCCCGGGTTATATCGGCACCGACATGGTCAAGTCCATCCGCCAGGACGTGCTGGAGAAGATCGTCGGCACCATCCCGGTCAAGCGCCTGGGCGAACCGGGTGAGATCGCCTCCATCATTGCGTGGATTGCGAGCGAGGAGAGCGGGTACTCGACCGGGGCGGACTTCTCTGTCAATGGTGGGTTGCACATGGGCTGAGCGGTTTCGGCTCTCGCCAAACAACAAACCCCGCTGCGGCGGGTTTTGTCTTTTTTGGAGGAATGAGCGATGCTGGTAAGACTGAAATCGGCCAAGAGTGGTCTTTTAAAGACTAGTTAACATGAGCCAGAGGAGTTCAGTAAACTTTTCTTAGCTCACAAGGGATGATAGTCATGAGAAACGACGGGCGTGCGCTTGAGGAGTTAGTCGAGTATGTGGAGAAGACCCTAGCTAACGAAGGATTCCAGGTCAATGTGAACCGGAAAATTCACAACGATGAAGGTGTCCAAATCGCTGAATTCGACGTGACAGTGAAGGGACGTTTCGGAAGTACTGAGATTTCGTGGCTGATTGAATGTCGCGATCGACCGAGTTCGGGAAAGGCGCCGGGCGAATGGATATACGCGCTGGCTGGCAAGCGTGACGTTCATCAGTTCAACAAAGTGACGGCGGTCTCCACCATGGGATTCTCTCCCGCTGCCGTTCTAGCGGCCGAAAAGCTTGACGTAGAGCTCAGAGAAGTCGCCGCCACATCGCCGGAGGCATTCAGTTCATGGCTGAAGCTCGCTGAAGTCGAACTGCTTCAGCATGACATATCACTTGCCGATATAGATTTTGTTCTCGACAAGAACTTCATCACATCAGCACGCGACTGCTACTTGCAGCAACTCATATCGTCTCCTGATGGTCGCCAACGGGCTGTGCTTGTCAGTGGCGTAACTGGGGCCAAACTGGACGTAAACACTGCCTGCAGAGAGGCACTAGCTGTAGCGGGCGGATTCAATGTGGTTGAACCCGGTGGAGATGCAGTAGAAATTGATATGACAGTTGAGTACGAGGCAGCAGATGCCCACCTGCTCATGGAAACTCCAGACGGCAATGTTCGAGTCCGAAAGATCCGATTTCAAGGCTCTGTCCGCGCAGTTCTCAAAAAATTCCCCGTAGTCGGACACTCGGTGTATCGAGCGGTTTGCAGCGAAGGAGCCATTGCGCAAACTGCAAGCGCGAACATCCCCCTGCCCTCGGGTGAAACCGTCGCTCTGACTTTCACAAAGGTGGTTGACTGCGATCAATACCAAGTCAATTGGAAGACGACTCGATAGCGGGCATGGTTGTAGACAGAGATGTTGACTTTCGGTCGTCAGCGGACGGTGGCTTGTTGGCTTGAATTCAATTCCAACGCGACACCAGTTAGACCAGGCAGCCCGAATTCAGCAACTCTTTGCTTGTGGCTTCGTGCGTCGTGATGCCCTCGATCGTTTTCGAAGCAGACATTGTCCTCGACACCCCGTTTTTCACCGCCACTACCTCCGCCATGATGGACAGCGCAATCTCTGCCGGGGTCTTGCTGCCGATGTACAGCCCGGCCGGTCCGTGCAGGCGGTCCAGCATCTCCTCCGGTATATCGAAGTGCTCACGCAGCCGCTCGCGGCGTGCAGCGCTGTTGCGGCGCGAGCCGATGGCGCCGACGTAGAAGGCCTCGGACTGCAGGGCGTCGATCAGCGCCAGGTCGTCGAGCTTGGGGTCGTGTGTGAGGGCCACCACCGCGGTGCGGGCGTCGGGTTTGAGGCGCAGGATCAGGTCGTCGGGCATCTCATGTGTAAGCGTCACGCCGGCCAGGCTCCAGCTGGCGCGATGCTCCTCGCGCGGGTCGCAGACGAAGACTTCGAAGCCCAGGCTCAGCGCCATCTGGCTCAGGAAACGCGAGAGGTCGCCGGCGCCGATGACGATGAGGCGGGCTTGCGGGCCCAGATACGTGGTCAGCGTGAGTTCGTCGAGCAATGGCACGCCATCACGCCGGCCCGGGCGCAATTGCACCTGGCCGTTCTTCAGGTCCAGCACGCGTTCGGTGCTCTGCCTTTGTTCGCAGGCCGCAAGCAATTCGTCCAGGCGGCTGTGCGCCGCCACGCGTTCCAGCACCAGCTCCACCGTGCCGCCGCAGGGCAGGCCGAAGCGGTGGGCCTGATCGGCCGAGATGCCGTAGCGTTGCACGGTGGGCGCGGCGCCTGTCATGGCGGCTTCCACGCCGCCTTCGCGGATGCGGTGGATCAGGTCGTCCTCGATGCAGCCGCCCGAGACCGAGCCCACGGTTTCGCCCCGGCCGTTGATGGCCATGAGCGAGCCCGGTGGGCGCGGCGATGAGCCCCAGGTGCGGGCCACGGTGACGAGCACCACGGCCTGCCCCTCGGTCAACCAGCGCAACGCGGTGCGCAGCACCAGGGTGTCGAGATCCTCCATGGGCTCAGGCCAGCTTGAAGGGCAGCTCACGCGGTGTCTTGCCGGTCAGGCGCGCGATGGCGTTGGCGAAGGCCGGCGCCAGCGGGGGCAGGCCGGGCTCGCCCATGCCGGTAGGCGCGTCGGCGCTGGGTACCACGTGCACGGCGATCTGCGGCATGTCGGTGATGCGCGGCACGACGTAGTCGCCGAAGTTGCTCTGCTGCACCTCGCCGTCCTTGAGCGTGATGGCCGCACCGGGCAGGCACATGGACAAACCCATGAGGGCGGCGCCCTGCACCTGGGCTTCCACGGTGCGCGGGTTCACCACCAGGTTGCAGTGCACGCCGGCCGTCACACGGTGCAGCACGGGCTGGCCGTCCTTGACTGAGGCCTCGACCACATAGGCCACCACGGTGCTGAAGGATTCATGCACGGCCACGCCCCAGGCGCGGCCCTTGGGCAGGGCCTTCTTGCCGTAGCCGCTCTTGGCCACGGCCAGCTGCAGCGCGGCGCGGTGGCGCGGGTGCTTGTCGCCGATGAGCTGCAGGCGGTAGGCCACCGGGTCCTGCTTGGTCGCGCGGGCGATCTCGTCGATCAGCGTTTCCATCACATAGGCCGTGTGGGTGGAGCCCACGCTGCGCCACCAGAGCACGGGCACGTTCTGCTTGGGGTGGTGCACGGTGAGGCGCATGGGCACGGCGTAAGGCTCACGCATGCCTTCGACGGCGGTGGCGTCGATGCCGTTCTTGACCATCATGCCTTCGAAGAAGGTGCCCGAGATGATGGACTGGCCCACGATGGTGTGATCCCAGGCCAGCACCTGGCCTTTGTCATCGAAGCCGATGCGCGCGCGGTGCAGGTGCATGGGGCGGTAGTAGCCGCCCTTGATGTCGTCCTCGCGGCTCCAGAGCGTGCGCACGGGCACGTTCAGGCCTGCAGTGCGCGCGGCCTTGGCGATGGTGCAGGCTTCCACCACGTACTCGCTGGTGGGGATGGCGCGGCGGCCGAAACCGCCGCCGGCGGCTTGCACGTGGACCTTGATCTGCTCAGGCTTGAGACCCAGCACACGGGCGGCGGCCATGCCGTCCAGCCCCGGCATCTGCGAGCCGACCCAGAGCTCGGCGCCCTGGTCGCTGATTTGCACCGTGCAGTTCAGCGGCTCCATGGGCGCGTGGGCCAGGTAGGGGAAATGGAACTCGGCCTCGATCTGCTTCGGGGCGCCGGCCAGCGGGGTCATGTCGGCGTCGAAGTGGCGCGGGCCGCTTTCCTGGGCCATCTGCCGGTACTGGGCCAGCTGCTTTTCGCTGTCCACCTTCTCGACGCCGCTGGTGTCCCACTGCAGCTTGAGCGCGTCGCGCCCCTGCTTGGCGGGCCAGTAGCCCTCGGCGATCACGGCCACACCTTCGGCGCCGCGGTCCAGCGGCACGCGCAGCACGGCCTTCACGCCCTGGATGGCGCGGGCTGCGCTGTCGTCGACCGAGGCGAGCTTGGCGCCAAACACCGGCGGGCGCGCGATGACTGCGGTGAGCTGGCCGGGTTGGCGCACATCGATGCCGAAGTCCTGGCGGCCGCTGCTCTTGGCCTTGGCGTCCAGGCGACCGGTGGGCTTGCCGATGATGCGGAAGTCTTTCGGGTTCTTGAGCGTGACCTTCTCGGGCACGGGCTGGGTCATGGCGGCCTCGGCCAGTTCACCGTAGCCCATCTTGCGGCCCCCGGGGCCGAGCACCCAGCCGGACTGCGTGCGCAGGCTCTGCACGTCCACGCTCCAGTGCATGGCGGCGGCCGTCAGCAGCATGGCGCGGGCGCGGGCGCCGAGTTCGCGGTATTGCGTGTAGCTGTTCTTGATCGAGTTGGAGCCGCCGGTGAGGTGCATGCCGAAGAGCGGGTCGGCATAAGCCGGGTTGTTCGTGCCGTGCTGGCTGCGCACCTTGCTCCAGTCGGCGTCCAGCTCTTCGGCCAGGATCATGGGCAGGGCCGTCTGCACGCCCTGGCCGAAGTCCAGGCGGTTGACGGTGACGGTGACCTCACCGTTGGTCGCAATCTGCACGAAGGCCGAGGGCTGCTCGGTGGGCTTGAGGCCGGCGGCTGCGGCCTGTTGTGCCGTGGCCAGGCCGGGGTAGACACCGAGCGCCAGGCCGCCGGCACCGGCGAGCTTGAGGAAGCTGCGGCGCGGCAGGGTTGCGATGTCGGCGGCTTCGTTGCGGGCCAGCAGGTGTTGCAGGGCGCGCGGCATTTCACGGGAGAGGTTATTGGGCAACATGGGGTGCTCCTTCAGGCGAGGGTCTTGGCGGCATCGGCCACAGCGGCGCGGATGCGGGCATAGGTGCCACAGCGGCAGATGTTGCCGGCCATGGCGCTGTCGATCTCGGCGGCGCTGGGCTGCTTGCCGCGCGGCAGGGACTTGAGGAAGGCGGTGGCGCTCATGATCTGGCCGCTCTGGCAGTAGCCGCACTGCGCGACGTCATGCTTGACCCAGGCGGCGTGCACGGCGGCGCCGACACGGTCCTTGCCATCGGTGACGGCTTCGATGGTGGTGATCCTGGCGCCCTGGGCCGCCGAGATGGGCGTGACGCAGGAGCGGATGGCCTGGCCGTTCAGGTGCACGGTGCAGGCGCCGCACAGCGCCGCGCCGCAGCCGAACTTGGTGCCGGTCATGCCCAGGTTGTCGCGCAGGGCCCAGAGGATGGGGGTGGTGGGGTCGGTGTTGAGCGCATGCTCGCGGCCGTTGACGTGCAGGGTGTTCATGGCGGGACGATGCTCCTTGTGGAATCTGGGACGGTGCCGGAAGTGTCCGTCTTAGTCTGGCGGCGGGCTTGCCGTTTTCAATCTATTTTTTGCCTTTTCCGATCGTTCGGCGTCAAAAATGCCTGGCCCGAAACCGGGGGAGGTACAGTGCACCCAGGCCCGGACCGCGCGGCCATCCTCTGTGACACCGGCGTGACCGGACTTGCCATGCCCTTCAGCCAAAGCTCACCATGACCGTCGATACCCTGGCCCATGAGATCGGCAAAATTGCCCAAAACGATGGCGACTACCAGACCGCCATTCCGCAACTCCTGATGGCCCGGCGTAGCGGCCGGACCGAGCCCCTGTCCTGCATGTACATGCTCGGCCTGGCCATCGTGGCGCAGGGCGGCAAACAGGTGACGCTGGGCGAGCAGGTCACGACCTATGGGCCCGGGCAGTCCTTGCTGGCGACGGTCGATCTGCCTGTGGTTTCGCAGGTGACCCATGCCGACGTGGCCAGACCTTTCCTGGGCATGCTGCTGACGCTGGATGCGCGCGCCCTGGTGCAGTTGGCCGCCGACATGGATCTGCCGCCCCTGCAACGCGACCATCCGCCCCGCGCGATATCACTGGGACCGCTGGAGGCGCCCCTGCTGGATGCGGCGATCCGCCTGATCCGCTTGCTGCAGGAGCCCCAGCACATTGCCCAGGTGGCGCCCCTGATCCAGCAGGAGATCATGGTGCGTTTGCTGACCGGCCCGCACGGTCCTTTCCTGCGGCATCTGATCGCAGCGGGAACACCCAGCCACCAGGTCGCGCAGGCCATCGCCTGGCTCAAGCAGAACTTCAGCCGCGATGTGTTGATGGACGAGCTGGCCGAGCGCGCGCACATGAGCCCTTCGACCTTCCGCCAGCATTTCCGCAACCTCACGGGCATGAGCCCGCTGCAGTACCAGAAGCAGCTGCGCCTGCAGGAGGCAAGGCAGCTCATGCTGAGCCAGGCGCTGGATGCCAGCAGCACGGCGGCGCGTGTGGGTTACGAAAGCGTCTCGCAGTTCAACCGCGAATACAGCCGACAGTTTGGTTCGCCCCCGCAGCGCGACATCAAGCGCATGCGGGAGCTGCCGGGCGGAGGCGTGGTGCAGGCCCTGGGCTGAGTGCCCGGAACTTGTGAAGAAATCGTAGCGAGCGGCCCGAGCGCAAGGCGGACGGAGCGCAGGAACCGAAACGTACTTCCTGTACGTGAGGATTCCGAGCACCTCCCAACGCCGCGATCGGGTCGCGCAGTAGATTTATTCGCAAGTTCTCAGCGCTTGAGCGTGCCGCGCACGAATGTCCAGGTCATGGCCGCCGAGCCCGCGATGCCCGCCACCATGGGCAGGCCCGTGCCATCCACGAAGAGACCGACGATGGCCATCACCACCGCGCCGGTGGCGAACTGCAGCGTGCCCATCAGCGCCGAGGCGGTGCCGGCGATCGGCCCGTGGTCTTCCAGCGCCAGGATGGCCGAGGTGGGGATGATCAGGCCCAGGAAGCCGTAGCCCACGAAGAGCAGGGCCAGCAGCACGGGCAGGGCGTCCACGCCCAGCAGAAAGAGCGCGAGCAGCAGAACCATGACACCCGCGTAGCCGTGGGCGGCCATGCCGATCATGGGTTTCATGCCGAAGCGCCGGCCCAGGCGGGCGGTTAGCTGCGACATGCCGATGAAGGAGGCCGCGTTGGCCGCAAAGACGATGCTGTACTGGCGCGGCGTGAGGCCGTAGTGGTCGATCAGCACGAAGGACGAATTGGCCAGGTAGGCGAAGAAGCTGGCGATGCCGAAGGCACCGATCAGCACCAGGCCCAGGAAGTGGCGGTCGCGCAGCAGGGTGAGGTAGCCGCGCAGGGCCTGGTGCCAGCTGCTGCCCACGCGCTGCTCGGGCGGGCGTGTCTCGTTCACCTGCGTGGCGATCAGGAGCAGGCCCAGCAGGCCGGCCGCCAGCATGAACCAGAAGGTGCTGCGCCAGCCCTGCCATTCGATCAGCAGGCTGCCGGCCAGCGGCGCCAGGATGGGCGAGACGCTGAAGACCAGCATGAGTGTGGACATCAGGCGCAGCGCCTCGTGCCCCGTGTACAGGTCGCGCACCACGGCGCGCGGCACCACGCTGCAGGCGCAGGCGCCCAGGCCCTGCACGAAACGCATGGCCACCAGGGTATGGATGTCGGGCGCGAGTGCGCAGCCCACGCTACCCAGGGCAAACAGCGCCAGGCCGAAGTACAGCGGCGGCTTGCGGCCCACCATGTCGGAGACCGGGCCGTAGATCAGCTGGCCCAGGCCCAGGGCGATAAAAAAGGCCATGAGGCTGGCCTGTACCGCGCCGATGGACGCGCCCAGGCTCTGCCCGATGGAGGGCAGGGCCGGCAGGTACATGTCGATGGCGAAGGGGCCGATGGCCGAGAGCAGGCCCAGGACAAGGGCTGCGCGCAGGAAAGGGGTGGTCATGAGAACCTGTCGGTCGATCGACCGGGGTGTCGTGGAATGAAGCACATTGTCACGCTTTCACGTGATCCCATCAATCATAGTCGGCCGCAGTGGTTGAGCCCCGGGACGATAGGCGCTAAGCTTGAAACACGATGGATATCCAGTCCCTGCTTGCTTCTCCGGTGGCCCTGCCCAGCATTCCCCGCGTGATTGCGCTGGCGCTGACGGAGCTCAACGCACCGGAGCCCGACGCCCGGCGTGTGAGCAGCTTGCTGAGCATGGAGCCGGTGATGACCGCGCGCCTGCTCATGGTGGCCAATTCCGCGCGTTTCCAGCACCGCAGCCGCGTCGGCACCGTGAGCGAGGCCCTGACCCTCCTGGGCCTGCGACCGGTGCGGGACATGACCATCGAGGCGGCCATGAGCAGCGCCTTTCGCAAGGTGGGCGGCGTGGACATGAAGCAGTTCTGGCGCTACAGCCTGGACACCGCGAGCCTGACGCAGCTCCTGACCCGGACCAAAAAGATGGAAGTCTCGCCCTATACGGTGGGCCTGGTCCACGCCCTGGGCGAACTCGTGATGCATCGCGGCATGCCCGGGGAGATGGAGCAGCTCAACCAGCGCATCGACGTCTTTGCGCCCCAGCGCGCCCGTGCCGAGCGCGAACTGCTGGGCTATTCCTACGCCCAGGTCGGCGCCGGATTTGCGCGCGCCTGGCACCTGCCCGAGGCCCTGGTGGAAACGCTGGAACACCAGGACGCGCCTTTTGAACGCGATGACTACGAGCCCATGGCCGGCATCCTGCATGTGGCGTCCTGGCGCTGTCGCGCGCACGAGATGGGGTACACGGAAAACAAGCTTGCCGTGAGTTTTCCCGACAAGACCGCCCTGGCCCTGGGCCTGGACGTAGGCGTGGTGCTGGCCCATGCACCGGTCGACTGGGCCTCCAGCCAGGAGGCGCGGCTTTTTCTCGAATAGCGGGGTCAGGCCGCGTAGCCCAGCACTGCGAAGTAGTGCAGGGTGGTGCCGGCAGCGACGAAGAGGTGCCAGATGGCATGGGCGTAGCGCACCCGGGAGTCGAGCGCGAAGAACACCACCCCCACGGTATACGCCAGTCCCCCCGCCACCAGCAGCGCGAGGCCCGTCGAGGGCACGCGTTCCACCAGCGGGACAGCGGCGATCAGCACCAGCCAACCCATGAGGAGATAGAGGCCGGTGGAGAGCCAGGGGTGCGAGAGGCGGTCGAAGGCCTTGAGCGTGACGCCCGCCACGGCCATGGCCCAGACCAGGCCGAACAGCGTCCAGCCCCAGGCGCCGCCCATGACGCCCAGCGCAAACGGCGTGTAGCTGCCCGCGATGAAGAGGTAGATGGCGCCGTGGTCGAGTTTCATGAACACGCGCTTGGCGCGGCCCTGCGGCAGCGCGTGGTAGAGCATGGAGGTGAAGTAGAGCAGCACCATGGTGGCTGCGAACACGGCCGCGCCCACGATGTTGGCCGCGTTCAGCGGGCTCACGGCCACGATCAGGATGGGCGTGGCCACCAAGGCCGCGACCAGGGCCAGGCCATGGCTCACGCTGTTGGCGATTTCCTCGCCGAGGGTCTGGGGTCGCTCGCTCATGGGGTGCATTTTCTCACGCGTGTATGAACGGCGTGTGTCAGGCGCGGCATCCAACCTTGAGGTGGATCAGGCAAATCGCCGGCATCGTTGACGGCCTATTTGCGCGTGCGTTCCTTCTCGTAGTCTTCGTAGGTCTGCCGGTTCACGCGGCGCATGCAGTCTTCGTAGGCGCCGGGCGGCTGGCGGCGGCATTCGTTTTCGGCGCTGGCCCGGGCGCCTTCGTACCAGGCCCGGGTGCTGCAGCCGGCCAGCAGCAGGCTGGCCAGAGGGATCAACAGGAGGAGAGAAATTTGACGCATGGGATTCGGTGCGTGACGCTCACTTGCCGGCCAGGGCCTGCACGCGTTCGCCATCGCGCAGGCTGCTGGGTGGGAACAGGACCACCGGTGTGTCGGGCGCCAGTTCGCTCTTGACCCAGGCCTCGCTGCCGTTGCGCGCCAGCACCTCGACCTCGTGCAGGCGGGCGCGGCCGCCTTCCACGGCGTAGAGCGCGGCGCGGGCCCCGGAGGGGAAGAGGGCGCTGACGGGCACCTTGAGCGCGTCCTTCTCGGTCTGCACCACGATGCGCACGTCGGCCTTGTAGCCGTCGCCCAGAGCGCTCCACTGCTCGCGCGGGGAGAGGATGTCGAGCACCACGTTGACGCGCTGCTCCTCCACACCCAAGGCGGAGATCTTGGTGAAGGCGGCCGGCTCCACCAGGCGCACACGCGCCTGCAGGCTTTGCGGGCTGCCCCAGTTGGCCAGCGTGGCCGGCGTGCCGGGTTTGACCTGCGCGGCGTCTTCGGTCAGCAGGTCCACCACCACTTCCAGGTCGCCCGGGTCGCCCAGTTCCAGCAGCGGGGTGCCGGCCTGCACCAGGCTCTCGCTCTGCTGGCTGACCTTGAGCACCTTGCCGGTGACGGGCGACTTGATGGCCCAGCTGCGTTGCGCGGTGGTTCCGCCCTGGGCGAAGGTGCGGATGGCGATGCGGGCCTGCGCCAGCTCGTGGCCGGTGGCGTCCTCTTCCTGGCGCGCGCTGTCCAGCTCCTTCTGGCGCAGGCGCACGGTCAGGCGGCCGGTTTCGTTCTGGGTGGGCGAGACGAAACCCTGCTGCGCCAGCGTCTCGCTGCGCTTGAGGTCGGCCACGGCCTGGTCCAGCGCGGCCTTGGCGCGCTCCACATTGGCGCTGGCGCGGCGCACGGCCGCTTCCAGCACGCTGGGCGAGGGGTAGCGCGCGGTGCCCAGAAGCAGGCGGCTGTTGAAAGTCTCGCCATAGAGAACGAGGGGATCGGCTGAAGGGTTGGTTTGCATGGTATGGATGGTCCTAGCCGCCAGTGACCGGGAAGATGACGTCGATGCGGTCATCGGGCTGGAGGGGT
>JAXMMJ010000073.1:0-6561 GCA_034366585.1 Hylemonella sp. | reverse complement strand
TCGCTCAGCAGGTCGCGTGTCGGGGTGAGCCAGTCGCAGACATGGTAGGCCAGCAGGCGCGCGCGGCCAGCGCGTGCGATCTGCTGTTCGAGCTTCGGGTCCCACCAGCAGTGGTAGACGTCGAGCGCCACACCCAGGGCGGCTGGCTGCCCTTTCTGGTCCTTGCCGCTGGCCGGCGGATCGAGTTCATCGCACAGGTCCAGCGCCTGCTCCAGCGTGTTGATGCAGGCACGGTCGGCGGCCTGCATGGGGTGCAGCGGCTCGATGGCCAGCGGCATGCCGACCTCGCGCGCGTATTCGAGCGAGGCTGCAATGCCGTCGCGTACCTCGGTGCGAGCGCGGCCCAGGTCCTTGTAGGCGGCCTTGCCCGCCAGCGCGCCGGGCAGGGCGCCGACCACGAGCACCAGGCAGGGCGCGTCCAGCGTCTTGGCCTCGTCGATGGCGCGGCGGTTGTCGTCGAGTGCAGCGCGCAGGCCGGCTGCGTCCGCCGCCGGGAAGAAGCCGCCGCGGCAGTAGCCTGACAGACCCATGCCATGGGCGCGCAGCTGACGCGCCACTGCGTCGATGCCGACGGCTGCGACCTGGTCACGCCAGGGGCTGATGGCACGGATGCCGCGTTCCGCACACTGGTCGATGATGCGAGAGAGTGGCACCTCGGCGCCCAGCTGCTTGCGCACCGTGGCGGTGTTGATGGAGAGCCAGCGGTGGTCGGCGGAAAAATCTCGCATGCTCATTCCACGCCGTGCAAGGCCAGCAGCGTCTTCATGCGGCGCACGGCCAGCTCGGGCTGCTCCAGCAGGTTGGCCGCATCGGCCAGGCGGAACAGCTCGGCGAAGTGCACCAGCGAGCGTGTGCTCTGCTGGCCGCCCACCATGGTGAAGTGGCTCTGGTGGCCGTTGAGCCAGGCCATGAAGACCACGCCGGTCTTGTAGTAGCGTGTGGGCGCCGCGAAGATGTGGCGCGACAGCGGCACCGTGGGGCCGAGGATGTCGTGGAAACGCTGGGTGTTGCCCTTGGCCAGTTCGCCCAGGGCCGCGCTGGCGGCGGGGGCGATGGCGTCGAAGATGCCCAGCAGGGCGTCGCTCTGGCCGTGGAATGTTTCTTTACCCCAGCCATCACCGGCGATGAGCTCGGCGTAGTTGAAGTCGTCACCCGTGTACATGCGTACGCCCTTGGGCAGCCGGCGGCGCATGGCGATTTCCTTGTCCTTGTCGAGCAGCGAGATCTTGATGCCGTCCACCTTGTCCGGGTGTGCCGAGATCACGGTCAGCGCCGTGTCCATGGCGCGGTCGGCGTCCACATTGCCCCAGTAGCCCTTGAGCGCGGGGTCGAACATGTCGCCCAGCCAGTGCAGCACGACCGGTTGCTTGGCCTGCGTGAGGATGCGGTCGTAGACGCGTTCGTAATCGGCCGGGCTCTTGGCCACGCGCGCCAGCGCGCGGCTGGCCATGACGATGAGCTTGCCGCCGAGTTTCTCGATGGCTTCCATCTGCGTCTCGTAGCCGCGGATGACTTCGTCCACGGTCTTCACGTCTTCGAGCACCAGGTGGTCGGTGCCGCAGCCCGAGGCGACCAGCGCGCCGGGCATGTCCTTGGCCGCGTCGATCGAGCGGCGGATCAGCTCCAGTGAGGTGGGCCAGTCCATGCCCATGCCGCGCTGGGCGGTGTCCATGGCTTCGGCCACACCCATCCCCAAGGACCAGAGGTGGCGGCGGTAGGCTATTGTTGAATCCCAGTCCACGGCACATTGCAGCCAGGGGTCGATGGCGGCGCGCGGGTCGGCCACCACGTGGGCGGCCGAGTAGGCGATGCGGTTGAACTGGGGTTTGCCGGCGGGTTGCACAGGGGTGCTGCCGCTCAGGCGATAGGACTGCAGGCGACCTTGAAGGTCGGGCAGTTGCAAGGTCAGGGCCATGGGATTTCCTCGGGAACTACAGCGTCACAGGCCGCTGTCAGTGGCGGCCCGCGAGGCGCTCAGACTTTCAGTTTGGGCACGTCGATCCAGCGACGTTCTTTCCAGCTTTGCAGCGCGGCTTCCACCAGCTGCACGCCCTTGGCGCCTTCGGGCAGGGTCCAGCGGTAGGGTTCGTTCTCCACCACGTGGCGGATGAAGTGTTCCCACTGGATCTTGAAACCGTTGTCGTAGAACTGCGTGTCCGGCACGTCCTGCCACTGCTCGGTGAAGTTCATGGTCTGCTTCTCGTCCGGGTTCCAGACCGGGCGCGGCGTGTTGACGCGCGACTGGGCCTTGCAGGAGCTCAGGCCGGCGACGGCCGAGCCGTGTGTGCCGTCGACGTGGAAAGTGACCAGGTCTTCGCGGTTCACGCGGGTGGCCCAGGACATGTTCAGCTGCGCGATCACCGGTTCGCCGTTGTGCCCGATGAGCTCTGCCGTGGCGTAGGCCGCGTCGTCCGCGGTGGCCTTGTAGGGCTTGCCGGCTTCGTCCCAGCGCTGGGGGATGTGCGTGGCACCGATGCAGGAGACCGATTTCACCTCGCCGAACAGGTTGTCCAGCACGTAGCGCCAGTGGCACATCATGTCCAGGATCATGCCGCCGCCGTCTTCGGTACGGTAGTTCCAGCTCGGGCGCTGGATGGGTTGCAGGTCGCCTTCGAACACCCAGTAGCCGAACTCCAGGCGCACGCTGAGCATGCGGCCGAAGAAACCGGCACGGCGCAGCATGTCGAGCTTGCGCAGGCCGGGCAGGAAAAGCTTGTCCTGCACGGCACCGTGCTTGAGCCCCGACTTCTCGGCCAGGCGGGCGATCTCCACCGCCTCGTTGAGGTTGGTGGCGATGGGCTTCTCACAGTAAACGTGCTTGCCGGCGCGAATGGCCTTCGCCAGCAAGGCAGGGCGCATCTGCGTGGTACCGGCGTCGAAGAAGACGGTGTCGTCCTTGTTGGTCAGCGCCTGGTCCAGGTCCGTGCCCCAGCGGGCGATGTTGTGCGCCTTGGCCAGGGCTTCCATTTTCTCGGCGTTGCGGCCGATGAGGATGGGGTCGGGCATGACCTTGTCGCCGTTGGAGAGCGTGACGCCGCCCTGGGCGCGGATCGCGCAGATGGAGCGGATCAGGTGCTGGTTCATCCCCATGCGGCCGGTTACGCCGTGCATGATGATGCCGAGTTTTTGGGTAGGCATGCTTGCGTTCTCTCTTGAGGTTTACTGGGGCTGCAGGCCGGCGGCCTTCACCAGCACGGCGTTGCTGGTGATCTCGTTCTTGATGTAGGCGTCGAACGCTTCGGGCTTGAGCGTCCAGGCATCGGCGCCGACCTTGGCGAAACGCTCCTTCACGTCGGGCGAGGCCAGGGCCTTGAGCACCTCGTCGTGCAGGCGGTTGACGATGTCGCGCGGGGTCTTGGCGGGGGCCATCATGCCGATCCAGAAGTTGAACTCCGAGCCCGGCACGCCGGCTTCGGCGGTGGTGGGCACGTCGGGCAGGGCGCTGGCGCGCTGCGGCGAGCCCACGGCCAGGGCCTGCAGCTGGCCGCCCTTGATCTGGCCGATCACCGGGGCGATGGGCGAGAAGTAGTAGTCCACCCGGCCAGCCATCACCTCGGTCACGGCTTCGGCCGAGCCCTTGAAGGGGATGTTGGTCGCATCGATCTTGGCGGCCATCTTGAACTTCTCGGCGTTCAGGTGCGTGGCGCTGCCCTGGCCGGCCGAGGCGAAGTTCAGGCTGCCCGGCTTGGCGCGTGCGGCGGCCAGCAGCTCGCCCAGGTTCTTGTAGCCCTTGGCCGGGGAGATCACCAGCACATTGGAGAGCGAGGAGATCGGCGTGATGCCTGCGAAGTCCGCCACGGTATCGAAAGGCAGCTTGGCGAAGGTCGATGGGCTGACCGTGTGCGAGGATGAGTGGATCAGGATGGTGTAGCCGTCGGCAGCGGCGCTGGCCACGGCCGCCTGGCCGATGGTGCCGCTGGCGCCGCCGCGGTTGTCCACCACCAGGGGCTGGCCCAGGCTGGCACTCATCTTGTCGGTGATGGCGCGCGCAATGATGTCGGTGGTGCTGCCGGCCGGGAAGGGCACGATCACGCGGATCGGCTTGTTCGGGTAGGCGCCCTGGGCGCTGGAGAGTGCGGGCAGCAGGGCGGCGCCGGTCAGCGCAGCGGCGAGGGCAAGACGGGCAAGTTTCTTCATGATGTCTCCTGGTATGGGCATGAACGGATGCGCACCACGGCAACACGTGGCGAGGGAGGTCGCGCACCGGCTTGCCGGATTTAATTCACCAAAAGGTGAATAGAGGCATTCTAGAAACCCGGCCGGGCCGGCGTCAAGCGCCGTCCGTCCCTAGTCCCTTAGTACATACCCTAGGATGACGTCGCTCATGTGCGACAGGCGCTCGTTGAGGGCCTTGGGTGCCATCAGGTCGCGGCCGAAGATGGCCGAGAGCGTGTGCTTGTTGTTCAGGTAGAAATAGGCCATGCCGGCGATCGAGACGTAGAGCTGCATGGCATCGATGCCGCCGCGAAACACCCCGTCGCGCCGCCCGCGCTCCAGGATCTCGGCCAGGGTTTCGATCAGCGGCAGGTTGGTCTTGCGCGCGCGGGATGAGTGCTCCAGGTGGCGCCCCTGCTCCAGGTTTTCGCTATTGAGCAGAGTGAGAAACTCGGGATGTTCCAGGTAGTAGTTCCAGGTGAATTCGGTCAGGCGGCGGATGGCCTGGGGCGGCGGCATGTCGGTCAGGTGCAGCTGCTGCTCTGCCGCGCGGATGTCGGCGTAGGCGGCTTCGAGCACGGCGAGGAAGAGCTCGTCCTTGCTGGTGAAGTAGTAATAGATCAGGCGCTTGTTGAGCCCGGCGCGCTCGGCAATGCGGTCCACGCGCGCGCCGGCCAGGCCGTACTGGGCGAACTCGTCGCGCGCGGCCAGCAGGATGGCCAGCTGCGATCGGTCGGCGTCGCGCGAGCGCGGTTCTTCGGCGGCGGGGGTCTTCGATGCCATGGGGGTAATTTAACCGTTTGGTGAATTAAATCAAGTTTTCGAGTGCGCCGGCCGCGCTGCTGCGGTGGCGGTGCAACCGAACGCTGCCGAGCGTACACGGATAATCGGCCCCAACAACGACACCGACGAAGCACCTCACAGGAAAGAGACATGAGACCACAAGCAGCCGGACACCTGATCGTGCAATGCCTGATCGAGCAGGGCGTGACCCATGCCTTCGGCGTGCCGGGCGAAAGCTTCCTGGCCGTGCTCGACGGCTTCCACGCCTACCGCGAGCAGATCCAGTTCGTCATCAACCGGCAGGAGGGCGGAGCCGCCTTCATGGCCGAAGCCCATGGCAAGCTCACCGGCCGCCCGGGCGTGTGTTTCGTCACCCGCGGGCCCGGCGCCACCAATGCCTCCATCGGCGTGCACACCGCCTTCCAGGACTCCACCCCCATGGTGCTTTTCGTGGGTGACGTGGCCAGTGACATGCGCGACCGCGAGGCCTTCCAGGAAGTCAACTACGAATCCTTCTTTGGCCCCAGCACCAAGGGTTTTGCCAAACGCGTCGAGCGCATCGACGATGCGCGTCGTATCCCCGAGTACGTCGCGCGTGCTTTTGCCACCGCCATGAACGGCCGCCCTGGCCCCGTGGTGCTGGTGCTGCCCGAGGACATGCTCGTGCAGATGGTGGACGCCGCGCCTATGCCGCGCGTGGAGGCGGTGCAGGCCTGGAGCGATCCGGGTTCCCTG
This sequence comes from Hylemonella sp., assembly GCA_034366585.1. Taxonomy (GTDB): domain Bacteria; phylum Pseudomonadota; class Gammaproteobacteria; order Burkholderiales; family Burkholderiaceae_C; genus Hylemonella. The sequence goes on along the minus strand of JAXMMJ010000073.1, from coordinate 888 downwards.
CGCAGCCTGCGCGAGATGCTGCTGCAGGCGCAGCGCCCCCTGGTGGTCGCCGGCGGTGGCGGCTGGACGCCGCAGGCCGCCCAGGCTCTGCAGCGTTTTGCCGAGAACTGGAAGCTGCCCGTGAGCAATGCCTTCCGGTTCCAGGACACTTTCGACAACCAGCACCCGCAGTACGCGGGCGACATGGGCATCGCGCCCAACCCCAAGCTGGCCCAGCGCATCCAGGACAGCGACCTCATCCTCGCCATCGGCCCGCGACTGGGCGAGATGACCACTGGCGGCTACACCCTGCTCGAGGTGCCCAAGCCGAAACAGAAGCTGGTGCACATCCACAGCAGCGCCGAGGAACTCAACCGCGTCTACCAGGCTGATCTGGCCATCCACGCCACCATGAACGCCGCCGCGCGTTCGCTGGAGGTGCTGACCGCGCCGCCCAGCCTGCCCTGGGAGGCGTGGACGGCCGCGGCGAACGCGGACTACCTGGCCAACCTGCAGCCGCAGCCCTTGCCCGGTGAGATCGACATGCCGGCCATCGTGGCCCTGGTGCAAAAGCACCTGCCGGCCGACACGGTGGTCACCAACGGCGCCGGCAACTTTGCCAGCTGGGTGCACCGTTTCTGGCGCTACCGCGGCCTGGCCCATGGCGACAAGACCCAGCTGGCACCGACCAGCGGCGCCATGGGCTACGGGGTGTCGGCCGGCATCGCCACGGCCATCACCACCGGGCGCATGGCCTTCACCATCGCCGGCGATGGCGACTTCCTCATGAACGGACAGGAGCCCTTGTCAGCCGCCGCCCCATGACTGCCCCGCCCGACCTTCATGTTTTCGTCTACGGCACGCTGCGCCGCGGCGAAGCCAACGACATCAACCGCCTGCAGCCGGCGC
>JAXMMJ010000072.1:0-7251 GCA_034366585.1 Hylemonella sp. | reverse complement strand
GCTGTTGGACTTTGGTTTTTGGGGCCCCCATGCCGTGTGGCAGGGCTGAGCAGCGCAGCAGCGGGCGGATCAGGGCGGGCGTTGTTTGAGCGCAGCGAGTTTAGCCCGACCCCGCACGATGCGAGCAGCGCAAGGAACCGCGCAGCGGCCCTGACTTCGGCTCGCCTTTCTTTTGGGTACTTTTCTTTGGCGAAGCAAAGAAAAGTACCTCGCCCGCCGGGGCGAGACCCGGCCTGCGACGCTGGCAAACGAACTACCCGACAGGAGGGGCTGTTCCCCACCGTGTCGGGGAAGCGCCTCAGAAGTTCAACTGCAACCCCACCTTCAAACTCCGCCCCGGCAACGGCACCCTCCCCGGCGCCGTCTGCGTCAAGATCGACGAAGACGAATAAGCCAGCGTGTTGCCGATGTTGTCCACCCGCGCATACCAAAGCGCCGACAGCCCACTGACCTTGTCACGCAGACTCAGCGCCGCATTCCACAGCGTGTAGCCCTCGGTGGCCAGCTGCCCGTCAGGCACCCGGTCCTGCCCCGCATACCGGTCCACACCCAGGCGCGCACCCCAGGCCGCGCGGCTCCACACCAGCGTGGCGCCCAGGCGTTGCGGCGCGATGCGCGGCAGGGGCTGGCCGGTGCTGGTGTTCTCGGCGCGTACGGTGTCAGCGCGCAGGGTCAGGTCCAGCTTGTGCTGGGCGTCCAGCAGACGGACATTGCCGCTGGCCTCGGCACCGATGAAACGTGCCTGCACCTGGGTGTAGGTGTACTGCGGCGGCGAGGTCGTGAGGTCGGTCCCTTCGAGCGAGATGTAGTTGCTGAACTGGTGCTGAAACAGCTGCAGCTGCGCCCGGTGGGCCCCGCGCTTCCAGGCGGCGCCCAGGTCGAAGTTGGTCGAGCGCTCCTTGCCCAGTTCCGGGTTGCCGATCTCCTCGGCCTTGGTCGCCACGTGCTCGCCGTTGGCGTAGAGCTCGTAATGCTTGGGCGCACGCTCGTTCCACGACAGGTTGGACGTGAGCTGCCACTCCGAGGCCACGTTCCACAGCGCGCCCAGGGCATAACTGCCCGGGTTGAAGCTGCGCGTGGCCGGCGTGAAACGCGCCACGCCGGGCGTGCCGTAGGACTCCACCTGCACAGCCTCCAGCCGCGCCCCGGCGCTGAGCTTGCCCCAGGCCGTGGCCAGCTCCTCGTGCGCGAAGGCCGCGCTGCTGCGCGTACGGCTGTAGGGTGCGTAGGCTTCCGTGCCGTCGGCCGAGAACTCGCTGTCATCGAACTGCAGGCCGAGCACACCGTCGAGCGCGCCCAGCCGGGCATGGCGGGCCTGCAGGCGAAGATCGTTGCCCTGGGTCTTGAACAGGGTGCCGGGCACGCCGGCATTGAACTCGGTGTGCTGGTAGTCGTTACGGCTGAACTGGGCCTTGAGGCTTTGCAGCCACCCGCCCAGTTCGCGCAGCTCGCCTTCCAGCGCCAGGCGGCTGGAGCGCATGCGGATGTCCACCTCGTCCTCGGCCACCGAACCGTAGCGGGTGTCGTAGGTGGAGAGCGAGGCGCCCAGGTAGCCGCGATCGAAAAACAGCGTGCCCCCCAACGCCCCGCCCATGCTCTCGCTGGCCGAGTTGCAGATGCGGCGGGCCGTGCTCGTGACGCCGCCGCGCGTGCAGGATAGGTCGATGGGCACGGCCACGTCCTCGGTCTTGCGCGACATGGCGTCGACGTGCAGGGAGTAGCGGTCGTTCCCGCCGTCCAGCAGCACGGTGCCGCCCCGCTCATGGTTGCCGGTGGCAAAACCGGCGTCGAGCTTGCCAGCCACACCGCCTTGCGGGCCGAACAGGGGCTCGCGCTGGATGCGCCCGTCGATCACATTGACCACACCGCCCACGGCGCTGCCGCCGTACTGCAGTACGCCCGGGCCGCGCAGCACCTCGACCCGTTCGATCAGCAGCGGGTCCAGCGTCACTGCGTGGTCATAGCTCAGGCTGGACAGGTCTTCGCTGGCCCCGCCGTTGTTGAGGATGCGGATGCGGTCACCGTCCATGCCGCGGATCACGGGCCGGCTCGCGTTGGGGCCGAAATAGGTGCTGCTCACACCGGGCAGCCCGTTGAGCGTTTCACCCAGGGTGGGCTGGCTGCGCAGCAGCAGCTCGGTGCCCGAGAGCTGTTCGGTCGGGGCGATCAGCTCGGTGGCACCCAGCGGGTTGCCAGTCACCACCACGGGCGCCAGCGTGGCGTTTTCCTGGGCCCAGGCACTGCAGGCCAGGAGCGTCAGCGTCGCCAGCGTGCTGCGGCGGAAAAAATCAGGGGTCTTGTGTTCGTGTTTCATCGTCGTCTCGTTGAATCCAACAGAAAACACCGCGCGGCCTAGGCCGGCGCGGCGGATCAGCTACGGAGGTTCAGCGGGACGTCGGGGGTGCGCGCGCCGCGAAGGCGGCGCAGGGCCGCTGCTGCAGCGACTGCAGCACGACCCAGGCCGGCACCAGCGGCAGGGCCAGGGCCGGCGCTGTCAGCACCGGCAGCAGCGGGCCGCCCTGACCCAGCTGGTCATACAGGCGGCACTCGCTTTCGTCGCTGGCCGGGGCCAGCAGGTGGGCCAGCAGATCCTGCGCCGGCTGGGCCTGCGCCCCGACGGCCGGGCTGCTGTGCGCCACATGGGCGTGCAGGACACCGTGCGCCAGACCCAGCAGCTGGGCCCACAGCAGCGCCAGCACGAGCAACACCACGCCCGGCAGGGACCGGAGCGCAGGGCGATGCTGAAAGTGGGCGCGTGACATGGGAGGGATGGGCTGAAGGGTGATTATTTCACCGGCACGGCATCGGTGATGCGGTAGTACAGGCCATATTGGTCATCGTGCAAGACGGCCAGGCGGCCCTGCACCACCAGCGGCTCCATGCCGTAGCGGATCGGCGTTTTCGTTTTCACTTCGATCATGCTCTCGGGCCCGCCGGGCAGGCAGAAGGAGCAGGACAGCGGCACCGAACTGAGCAGGAAGTGCGCCTGTTTCTCACCCGGCTCCAGCGGCATCATGAAACCCTGGACGCGCTGCTGTTTCCCGTCCAGCACCAGGATCTCGGGCGGGAACACCGGCAGCACGCGGTTTTTCTCGACCTTGGTCTTGACGTTGGTCAGGAAGGACCAGGGCAGCACGTCGGCGCGCTCCTTCAGGGGCGCAATGGGGCTTTGCGGGCTGTGCACGCCGGCACCGCTGCCGCTGGGGATGCCACCGGCGATGGGCGCATCCAGCTGTGCCTGTGCCACGGAGGCGAGCGAAAGAACAAGGACCAGGAGAAGCTTGCGCATGATTTATCTCGAATTCAAGAGTTGTCCCGCTTCCATGCGGTAGGCACCCAGTGCCGGCAGCAAGGCCGCCAGCACCGCCACAGTCAGAGCCAGGGCGGGCACCCAGAGTTCCACGCCCAGCCAGAGCCAGCCCGTCATGGGCAGGGATTGCTCGGCCGCCAGCAGATAGCCTAGCAGGCCTGTCAAGAGGTGTCCGCCCAGCAGGCCCAGCCCGGTGGCCAGCGCGGCCAGCCAGAACGCCTCGCACAGCAGCAGCGCGGCCAGGCGGCGCGGTGGCGCCCCCAGCATGCGCAGCAGGGCCAGGTCCTCACGCCGCTCGCGCACCGCGCTCCACAAGGCGATGAAAACGCTCAGGCCCGCCGACAGCAGCAGGACCAGCGCAAAACCGCGCAGCACGTCGGTGCCCACGCCCACCATGCGCAGCAGGCGCGTGATCTCCAGCGCGGGTGCCGCCGCCTGCATATTGGTTTGGGTGTTCACATGGCGCGGGAAGGTGGCCGCAGCCAGCGGGCTGCGGTAACGCACCAGGGCCAGCGTGATTTCGCGCTTCTCGTCCTCGTGCGCCGCGTCATGGTCGTCGTCCTTGCCGTGGGCCACCTCGTGCACTTCCCAGACCGATTCGGTGGCCGTCAGCAGCAGGCGGTCCAGCACGCAGGCGCACGGCGCCAGCACACCGCTGACGACATAGGGGTGCGCGGCATGCGTCGCCGCAGCGCCCCCATCGGCCAGGCCGTGCGCCCCGGCAAAGGGCTGGCCCGGCTGCAGGCCGGTGGCCTGCGCAGCCTGGTGGCCCAGCACCACCTCCATGGGCTGCTGCCAGAGCCGCCCCTGCGCGAGTTGCGCGCCGTAATGCGCGGGGTAGTCGTGCGTGGTGCCGACGATGCGAAAGCCGCGGTAGCTGTCGCCCAGGCTCAGGGGGATGAGCTGGGCCACGCGCGCGTCCCTGGCCAGAGCCTGGGCATCGCGCAACAGGATGTTGCCCGGCGGCACGTCCAGGTGGAACACACCCGAGAGGATGAGCTGCAGCGGGCTGCCTTTGGCTCCGACCACGGCGTCGATGCCGGCCAGATCACGCTCGAAGGCACGGTCGAGCTGCGCGCGAGTCAGCAGCACCAGGGTGATGGCGGCCAGTCCCAAGGTGAGCAGGAGCAGGTTGAGCACCGTGGCCAGGGGCCGGGCCCACAGGTAGCGCCAGGAAAGTTGCAGCAATTTCATGCCACGGTCTCCCGGGTCGCGTCAAGGTCCAGCACCTGCGCCTGGGGCATGGCCACCACCACGCGCGCATCGTGCGTGGCGATCACCAGCGTGGCGCCGCAGCCTTGCGCCGTGCCCAGCAGCAGGGCCAGCGCTTCGCGCGCGGCCACATCGTCCAGGCTGGCCGTGGGCTCATCGGCCAGGATGACCTGGGGGTTCAGCAGGATGGCGCGCGCCAGCGCCACGCGCTGGGCCTGCCCGCCCGACAGCTGCCGGGGCCGGCGTTCGGCCAGTTCGGCCACGCCCAGGGCCAGCAAGGCGGCGGCGATGGCAGCGCGGTCCACCGGCAGGCCGGCGGCAAAGTAGACCAGTTCCAGGTTGCCTGCCACGGTGAGCGCCGCGCTCAGGTGCAGTTTCTGCGGCAGGAAGCCGAGGTGACGCGCGCGCCAGGCATCACGCTGCACCGGGCTGAGGGTGCGCAGCGCCTGGCCGGCCACGGCGATCTCGCCGGCGCTGGGCGCCATCAGGCCGGCAGCCAGCGCCAGCCAGCTCGACTTGCCGCTGCCCGAGCGCCCGCGCAGCAGCAGGGTGCCGCCCTGGGGCAGGGCCACATCGGGGAAGCGCAAGGCCGCGCCGCCGGGGTACTGGCAGGCCAGGCCCCGCGTGACGATCACGCGCCGGCCTCCGGCCTGAGCAGTTCGCTGAACTGCTTGCGGAACTTGGCCACCTTGGGGCCGACCACATAGGCGCAGTAGCCCTGGTCGGGATGCTGCGCGTAATAGTCTTGGTGGTAGGCCTCGGCCGGCCAGTAGTTGGCCAGCGGCAGCACCTCGGTGACGATGGGCCCATTGAAGATGGCGCCCTGTTCGAGCTCGGCGATCAGCAGGCGGGCCTCCTGCTCCTGCGCCGGCGTCGTGAAATACACGGCGCTGCGGTACTGGGTCCCCACGTCATTGCCCTGACGGTTCAGGCTGGTCGGGTCATGGGTGGCAAAGAAGATACCCAGCAGTTGGCGCACGCTCACCTGTGCTGGATCGTAGACCAGACGCACCACCTCGTTGTGCCCGGTGCTGCCGCTGCAGACCTGCTCGTAGCTGGGCCGCTGGACATGACCGTTGCTGTAGCCGCTCTCGACGTCGAGCACACCACGCACCCGGTCGAACACCGCCTCGGTGCACCAGAAACAGCCGCCACCAAGGACAAGAATGGGATGATCGAGGGACATGGCACTTACAGGCTAGGAAGAGCCTGCATCTTAATCAAGGCGCCCTGCCCCGCCCTTTACTCCGGCTTTACCCATTCCGGGGCCCCGCCTCACATGGCAAGGGCAGGATGCGGCTTGACGGACCCGGCCCTGGGGGATTACATTAATAACCCGTCAGTCATTAACGCCTGTTCATGATCACCAAGCTGCTTTCCGACACCTGCGCCAAGGTGCAGGCCAAACGCGAACGGCGCAAGGAAGCCCGTCCGGGCGAGTTGCTGGCCGCTGCGCTGGAACTCTTCGTCGAGAAGGGTTATGCAGCGACGCGCTCAGAGGAAGTGGCACGGCGCGCCGGCGTCTCCAAGGGCACGCTGTTCCTCTACTTCGCCAGCAAGGAAGAGCTGTTCAAGGCCGTGGTGCGCGAGAACCTGGCCGGCCGCTTCGCCGAATGGAACGCCGAGTTCGACACCTTCCCCGGCAGCACACCGGAGATGCTGCGCTACGCCCTGATGATGTGGTGGCAGCGCGTGGGCAATACCCCGGCGGCGGGCATCACCAAGCTCATGATGAGCGAGGCCAGCAACTTCCCCGAACTCGCGGCCTTTTACCAGCAGGAAGTCATCGAACCCGGCCATGAGCTGGTCCGTCGGATCCTGCAGCGCGGCGTGGACCGCGGTGAATTTCGCCCCGTCGACATGGAGCACGCGATCTATGTAGTGCTGGCCCCCATGATCTTCCTGATGTCCTGGAAGCACTCCTTCGGCGCCTGCGCCAGCCCTTCGGCCATCCTGGACCCGGAGAAATACCTCGAACTGCAGGTGCAGACCCTGCTGTACGGCCTGTGCCCGACCGGTGCCGCGGCCAACCCTCTTGTGAATGGAAAGTAGAACACGATGAAACGCTGGATCAAATGGGGCCTGGTGGCCCTGGTCGTGGCCCTGCTGGCCATCGCCGTGCTGCGCGCCCTGGGCGCACGCAAGACCCAGCAGGCGGCACTGGCCGAACAGACCGCGCGCGGAACGCAGACCGTGATCGAACTGGCTGCGGGCGACCTGCTGCCGCTGCAGATGCAGGAGCTGCTGCGCGGCCTGCCGGTCTCGGGCACGCTCAAGGCGGCCAACACGGCCTTTGTGAAAGCCCGCGTGCCGGGCGAACTGCAGGGCCTGAGTGTGCGCGAGGGTGATGCCGTGAAAGCCGGCCAGGTCATTGCACGCATCGATCCGGCCGAATACGAAGCCCGGCTGCGCCAGGCCCAGTTGCAGGCCGACGCGGCCAAGGCGCAGATCGACATCGCGCAGCGCCAGTACGACAACAACAAGGCCCTGGTCGACCAGGGTTTCATCTCCAAGACCGCGCTGGACACCTCCCTGGCCAACCTGAACGGCGCGCGCGCCAGCTTCGAGGCCGCCGGGGCGGCCGCGGATGTGGCGCGCAAGAGCATGGCTGACACCGTGCTCAAGGCACCGATGGCTGGTTTCATCTCGCAGCGCCTCGCCCAGCCGGGCGAGCGCGTGGCGGTGGACACGCGCATCGTCGAGATCGTCGACCTCTCGCGCATGGAGAT
>JAXMMJ010000071.1:0-12512 GCA_034366585.1 Hylemonella sp. | reverse complement strand
GTTCATGGGCGGCGCGTAGAGCACCGCAGCCTGCAGCAGCACCGACAGCGTGAGGCCGCCGGCCAGCCAGGGGTTGCGCAGCAGGCGCGGGCCGAGCGCGCTGGCCGTGGACGACTGGCAGTTGAGCACGTTGAACCACTGGCACATGGCCAGGATGGTGAAGGTTTCGGTGCCGGCTACGGGCAGGGGCACGCCTTGGCTCAGGCGCCAGGCGAACCAGCCGAAGGTGACGGCGGCGATCATCGGCGTCATCAGCGCCACGCGCATCAGCAGCGTGCGGCCGAGCAGCCGGTCGTCGCGCGGCACGGGTCGGCGGCGCATCTCGTGGCCGTCGGGCGGGTCCATCACCAGGTTCACGGTGACGGTGCCCTCGGTCACGATGTTGATCCACAGGATCTGCACCGCCGCCAGCGGCAGCGGCAGGCCCGACAGCAGCGCCAGCAGCAGCACCAGGACCTCGGCCATGGAGGTGGCAAATAGGTAGAGGATGACCTTCTTGAGGTTGCCGTAGACCACGCGCCCCTGTTCCACAGCGCCGACGATGGTGGCGAAGTTGTCGTCTGTGATGACGATCTTGGCCGCGCTCTTGGCCACCTCGGTGCCGGTGATGCCCATGGCCACGCCCACGTCCGCGCGCGCCAGTGCCGGCGCGTCGTTGACGCCGTCGCCCGTCATGGCCACGGTGTGGCCCTGGGCCTGCAGCGCCTCGACAATGCGCAGCTTCTGCGCCGGCTGCACGCGTGCGAAGACCGCGATGCCCGGCAGCTCGTCGCGCAGTTCGGGCTCACCCATCCGTTCGAGCTCGGGGCCGTCCACGGCGCGGTCACCCTCCCGGGCGATGCCCAGTTCGCGCGCGATGGCCAGTCCTGTGAGCTTGTGGTCGCCGGTGACCATCACGGTGCGGATGCCGGCGGTTCGGCACGCGGCCACGGCCACTTTCACTTCCTCGCGCGGCGGGTCGATCTGGCCCACCAGGCCCAGCAGGCGCGCGCGCCCGTGCAATGCGTCGAAGCCTTCGGCCGCGTCGAGCACGTCGTCCTCCACCACGGCGAAGGCCAGCACGCGCAGCGCCTGCGTGGCCATGGCCTCGGCGGAGGCGCGCGCGGCATGCACCAGGGCGGCATCGGCGGGTGGGCACAGATTCAACACGGCCTCAGGCGCGCCCTTGATCAGCACGCGGCGCGGCGCGTCGGCAAAACGGTGGCGCGTGGCCATGAGCTTGGTGTCGGAGTCGAAGGGCAGTTCGGCTTCGCGCGGGGCCTGCTCGCGCAGCGCGGACAGGTCGAGGCCGGCCTTGGCGGCCAGCACCAGCAGGGCGCCTTCGGTGGGGTCGCCCAGCACGCTCCAGGCGCCGCGCTCTTCCACGGGCGGCACGAGACCGGCATCGTTGCACAGGGCGGCGGCCATCAGCAGATCGCGCACGGCGGGTTCGCTGGCGTCGACGGTGCGCCCCGCCTCCTGCAGTGTGCCGGTGGGCGTGTAGCCGATGCCGTCCACCGCGATGCGGCGCGCGCCGGGCAGCCACAGGGCCACTGCCGTCATCTCGTTGCGCGTGAGGGTGCCGGTCTTGTCGCTGCAGATCACGGTGGTCGATCCTAGGGTCTCCACCGCCGACAGGCGGCGGATGATGGCGCCGCGCGCGGCCATGCGCTGCATGCCCACGGCCAACGCGATGGTCATGGCGACGGGCAGACCCTCGGGCACCATGGACACCATCTGACTGATGGCCACCATCAGCACCTGGGCCAGCGGCAGTTCGCGCCACAGGCCGAGCAGCACGACCAGCACGAACAGGCCCAGTGCCGCGACCACCAGCGCGCGGCCGAACTGCTCCAGCCGCTGCTCCAGCGGGGTCTGCGGTTCCTCGGCGCCCTCGGTCAGGCCGGCGATGCGGCCAACTTCGGTGTGCACGCCCGTGCCCACCACCACGGCGCGCGCGCGTCCGGCGGTGGCGTAGGTGCCGGAATAGACCATGTTGTGGCGGTCGGCCAGGCCCAGGGCTTCGGACACCGGCGGGACGGACTTGCTGACCGGAACCGACTCGCCCGTGAGCGCGGCCTCGGCCACCTGTAGCTGCGCCTCCTCGATCAGGCGCGCGTCGGCGGCGATGGCGTCGCCCGCAGCCAGCAGCACGATGTCACCCGGCACCAGTTCACGTGCTTCCACCACGTCCTCGCGGCTGTCGCGCAGCACGCGCACGCGCAGGGCAGAGAGTCGGCGCAGCGCGGCCATGGAGCGCTCGGCCCGGCCCTCCTGAAAACTGCCGATCAGCGCGTTGACCAGCACCACCGCCAGGATGACGGCGGCGTCGCCATGGTGGCCCAGGGCCACGGCCAGCACGGCGGCGGCGAAGAGGATGTAGATCAGCGGGCTCTTGAACTGGCGCGCGAAGGTGCGCCACAGCGGCTTCGGAGCCGGTTCGGGCAGGGCGTTGGCGCCGTGTTCGATCAGGCGACGCTGCACGGTGGCGGTGTCCAGGCCCTGTGCGGGGTCGACGCCGCAGTGAGCGAGCACCTGGGGGGCTTCGAGCGCATGCCAGTGCGGCACGGGTGGCTCGGGTCGGGTAGCGGGTGTGGTCTGGGGCACGCCGGAATCTCCTGTGGGGGGCAGGCCCATTATGAAAAAGTCTCGCGTCGTGGGGATTTGCGATGGGCCGGTTTTTTGATGCAGGTCAAGCATCCGCCATCGTCCTCGCCCACAATCGGCCCATGTCCCTGCATCCGGCCCTCCTGTTCCTCGGCGGCTTGGTGATCATCGTGCTCGGGGCCGAGCTTTTGCTGCGCGGCGCCACGCGCCTGGCCACGCTGCTGGGCGTGCCGCCGGTGATCATCGGCCTGACGGTGGTGACACTGGGCACCACCATGCCCGAGCTGGCCGTGGGCGTGACGGCCGCGCGTGAGGGCCAGAGCGGCCTGGCTGTTGGCAATATCGCGGGCACCAATGTCTTCAACATCCTCGTCATCCTGGGCCTGAGCGCCCTGGTGCGCCCCTTGCCGCTGCACCTGCTGAGCTTCAAGGTCGACGTGCCGGTGATGATCGGCGCGGCACTCACGCTCATCGTCATGGCGTGGGACGGTGTGCTTTCGCGCGCCGACGGCCTGCTGCTGCTGATCGCGGCGCTGAGCTACACGCTGTCGCTGGTGCTGCTGAGCCGGCGCGAGAGCCCGGCCATGCGGCGCGAGTTCGCCGAGGAGTTCGGCCACGCGACCATCGCACCCGAGCCGGACGATGCGCTGCGCAGCCGCTGGGCCCGCGGCCTCTGGTACGTCACGCTGCTGGCGGTGGGCATTGCCGTGACCCTGCTGGGGGCAGAGCTGCTGGTCTCGGGGGCGGTGAGCCTGGCGCGCACCTTCGGCGTGTCGGACGAGATCATCGGCCTGACCATCGTGGCCGTGGGCACCTCGGCGCCCGAGCTGGCCACCACGCTGGTCGCGACGCTCAAGGACGACCGCGACGTGGCCATCGGCAACCTGGTGGGCAGCTGCATCTACAACATCCTCGTCATCCTGGGCGTGTCCAGCCTGGTGGCGCCGGCCGGCCTGGCTGTGGCGCGCGACATCTTCTGGATCGACCTGCCCATGGCTACGGGCGTGGCCCTGCTCATGCTGCCGGTGTTCCGCACCGGCGACAGCGTCTCGCGGCGCGAGGGCGGGCTGTTCGTCGGCATCTACCTGCTCTACATGGGTTCGCTGCTGATCTGGCGCACCTGAGCCGCGTGCAGCCCATTCCATGAATCATGGCACCGGCGCCGGATGCACGAGCGTGGTGATCGAGCGCACGGCCTGCGCAATGGCGTCGCGCGTGGGGTCGAGCACGATGTCGGCACCCATGGCCTTGAGCTCGGGCCCCTCGGCCTCGCGCCGGCAGACCACCGCCACCTGGCCCGCGTAGTGCTGCTGCCGCAGCGCCTGCAGCAGGCCGCGGTTGGAGGTGGGGTCGGGCAGGGTGCTGACCACCCAGGCGCTGCCGGCCAGCGGCAGGCTTTCGATGAAGTCGGCCTCCATGGCGTCGCCGAAGCGCACCGTCAGGCCGCGGCGGTGCAGGCTGCGCGTGACCTCGGGGTCGAAGTCCACGCCCAGCACGCCCACGTCGGCCGCACGCAGGCCCAGCGCCAGGCGCTGGCCGTACACCCCGAGGCCGACCACGATCACCTCGACCGGCTGGCGGCCTTCGCCGTCCTGTGCCACGTCCTGCTCGCGGTGGGCGTGGCGGCGCTCGAACCAGCCGAGCCAGGGCGCCAGCCGCTCGTACAGCGGGTGCGAGTACAGGATCATGTAGGTGGACAGCGCGATGGTGACCAGGCCCACCAGCGTGGTCAGCCCCAGCGCGCCCGGGCCCACGTGGCCCAGCGTGATGCCCATGGCCACGAAGATGATGGAGAACTCGCTGATCTGCGCCACCGTGAGGCCGGCGAGGAAGCCGGTGCGCTTGCGGTAGCCCATCCAGCCCATGATGGCCATCACGATCAGCGGATTGCCGACAAGCACGAACAGCGAGAGCACAGCGGCGGTGCCCAGCTCGGCGCCCAGGGTGGAGAAGTCGAAGCGCGCACCCAGGTCGATGAAGAAAAACAGCAGCAGGAAGTCGCGGATGCCGGTCAGGCGCGCGTTGATGGCGTCGCGGTAGCGCGTGGATGCGAGCGAGAAGCCGGCCAGGAAGGCGCCAGCCTCCTTGGAGAAGCCCGCCCATTCGCCCAGCGCGGCCAGGCTGGTACCCCAGGCGATGGCGAAGATCAGCAGCAGCTCCTGCGAGCGCGCCATCAGCTCCACCACGCGCGGCAGCACGTAGCGCATCAGCACGGTCATGGCCACCGCGACCAGCGCCAGCCGCCACAGCAGCGACAGCGCCACCTCGGCCAGGCCGGCCTCGCCGCCACCGCGCAGCGCGCTCATGGTCATCATGGCCAGCACCACGGCCAGGTCCTGCACGATCAAAAAGCCGACGGCGATGCGGCCGTGCAGCGAGTCGATCTCGCGCTTGTCGGTCAGCAGCTTGACGATGATGATGGTGCTGGAGAACGTGAGCGCCACCGCCACGTAGATCGCCTCCATCACGCTCTTGTCCATCACGATGAGCAGGAAGAAACCGAAGACGATGGTGAAGGCCAGCTGCCCCAGGCCCGTGGCCAGCGCCACCGGGCCGATGTGCCGGATGTGCTGCAGGTCCAGCTTGAGGCCGACGACGAACAGCAGCACGGCCACGCCCACCTGCGCCAGCAGCACGATCTGCTCGTGCGCGCTGCTCAGGCCCATCACGGCAGGGCCGGCCACGATGCCGACCGCGATGTAGGCAATGAGCGGCGGCTGGCGCAGCCACAGCGCCAGAGCGCCGGCGGCGGCGGAGATCAGCAGCAGCAGGGCGAACTCGTTGAAGATTTCGGTCATGGGCAGCCGCGCGGGGGAGGTAAGACGAGTCTAATGCAGCCGCGCCGCCCGCATGCCGCACGCCCGCGTGGGGGCATCGCCTCGGCGCGGCGGGGCGCGGCCGACTTGCGGTATCTTTCAAGGCCATGCACCCGGTGACATGCCCATGCCCCATGACGTCAGCCTGATCGCCACCATTGCCGCCGGCTTCGGCCTGGCCATGGTGTTTGGCCTCATCGCCAGCAACCTGCGCATGCCGCCGCTGGTGGGTTATCTGCTGGCCGGCATCATGATCGGCCCCTTCACGCCGGGTTTCGTGGCCGACGTGGGCCTGGCCGGCCAGCTGGCCGAGATCGGCGTGATGCTGCTGATGTTCGGCGTGGGTCTGCATTTCTCGCTGCAGGACCTGATGGCGGTGCGGCGCATCGCCGTGCCCGGCGCCGTGGTGCAGATTGCGGTGGCCACCGTGCTGGGCCTGGGCATCGCGACGTTCTGGGGCTGGAGCCTGGGCGGTGCACTGGTCTTCGGCCTTTGCCTGTCGGTGGCCAGCACGGTGGTGCTGCTGCGCGCGCTGGAGGCCAAGGGCCTGCTCAAGTCCATCAACGGCCAGATCGCCGTGGGCTGGCTGGTGGTCGAGGACCTGGTGATGGTCATGGTGCTGGTGCTGCTGCCTGCGCTTGCGGATGTGCTATCTGCCGCCGGAGGTGGGGCGGCGTCCGCAACGTCGACCCGCGAGATCTGGGAAACCGTGGGCCTCACGCTGGCCAAGGTGACGGCGTTTGTCGTGCTCATGCTGGTGGTGGGGCGGCGGGTGCTGCCCAAGGCCCTGTGGTGGGTGGCGCGCACCGGCTCGCGCGAACTGTTCACGCTCAGCGTCGTGGCGGTGGCCGTGGGCGTGGCCTTCGGCGCGGCGGCGCTGTTCGACGTGTCTTTTGCGCTGGGTGCCTTCTTCGCCGGCATGATGATGCGCGAGTCCGAGTTCAGCCACCGCGCGGCCGACGAGTCGCTGCCGCTGCGCGACGCCTTTGCGGTGCTGTTTTTCGTCTCGGTGGGCATGCTGTTCGACCCGGCGGTGGTCTGGCAGCAGCCGGGCAAGCTGCTGGCGGTGGTGGCCATCATCCTGGTGGGCAAGACGCTGGCCGCCATCGCGCTGGTGCTGTTGTTCCGCTACCCGCTCAACACGGCGCTCACGGTGGGCGCCAGCCTGGCGCAGATCGGCGAGTTCTCATTCATTCTGGCCGGCATGGGCGTGGCCCTGAACCTGATGCCGGTGGAGGGTCAGAGCCTGGTGCTGGCCGGCGCGCTGATCTCCATCGCAGTCAACGCGGCGCTGTTCGCGGCCGTCGAGCCGGCACGGCGCTGGATCCTGGCGCGCTCGGAGCTGGCGCGTCGCCTGGAGCTGCGCGATGACCCGCTGGCCGAGCTTCCCATGAGCACCGACCCCAAGCTGCTGAGCAACCAGGTGGTGCTGGTGGGCTACGGCCGCGTCGGCAGGCGCATCGCCCAAGCGCTGCGCGAGCAGCGCATCCCCTATGTGGTGGCGGAGCAGAACCGAGAGATCGTCGACGCCCTGCGCAAAGAGGGTGTGCCCGCCGTCAGCGGCGATGCGCAGACTCCCGAGGTGCTGGTCCAGGCGCACGTGAGCCGCGCGGCCATGCTGGTCATCGCAATCCCCGACACGATGAACGTGCGCAAGATGGTTGAGATCGCCCGCACCCTGAACCCTGCGTTGCAGGTGGTGCTGCGCACCCACAACGAGGAAGAGGCCGAACTGCTGGGCAAGGAAAGCCTGGGCACGGTCTTCCTCGGCGAGCACGAGCTCGCGCGCGGCATGAGCGATCACATCCTGCGGCAGCTGCAGAGCCATCCGGCCGGAACTGGCGACCGATAAGGCCGGGCTGGAGGTGTCGCAAATGCCTGTCATACGTATCCGGCTGTCAGCCATCAGAACTGACGGCGCCTGGAGTCCGATGTGATGGATGGGCTGACCCAGGTGCTGGTGCTGCTTGGCCTGGCCGTGGCCGTGGTGGTGATGTTCCAGCGGCTGCGTCTTCCGTCCAGTCTGGGCTACCTGCTCGTCGGCGTGGTCCTGGGGCCGCACACCGCCGGCCCGGTGCTGGCCTTGCCACAGATCGGGGTGCTCGCCGAATTTGGCATCGTCTTCCTGCTGTTCACCATCGGCCTGAACTTCTCGCTGCCGCAAATCTATGCATTGCGCCATCAGTTGCTGGGGCTGGGCTCGGGCCAGGTGGTGTTCACCACGGCCGTGGTCGCGCTCGTGGGGTGGCTGGTGGGCCTGCCGCCCGCCATGGCATTCGTGATGGGGGCGGTGTTTGCGCAGTCCTCCACCACCATCATCGGCAAGCAACTGGTGGAGCAGGGCGAGGACAACAGCCGGCATGGCCGGCTGGGCTTGGCCATGTCGGTGTTCCAGGATGTCACGGCCGTGCCTTTCGTGGTCGTGATTCCCGTGTTGGGCATGAGCGTGGGCGCCCTGGCGCTCGGCACATCGCTGGGCTGGGCGCTGGCCAAGGCGGTGCTGGCGTTTGCGCTCGTATTCCTGGTCGGGCGTCGCCTGCTGCGTCCGCTGTTCCACGTCGTCGCGCAAAACCGTTCCCCCGAGGTTTTCAGCCTGACGGTGCTGCTGGTGGCACTGCTGGCTGCCTGGACCACCCATAGCCTGGGACTGTCGCTGGCCTTTGGCGCGTTTCTGGCCGGCATGATGCTGGGCGAGACCGAATTCCGGCACCAGATCGAGGCGGCTATCCGTCCGTTTCGCGATGTCCTGCTGGGCCTGTTCTTTGTTGGTGTCGGCTTCCTGTTCGACCTCTCGGCCTTGCCCCGTGTCTGGCCCTGGGCGCTGCTGGGGGCGGCGCTGCTGCTGGTCAGCAAGACCGTGCTGGTGGCGCTGATGGTGCGCCGGACCGGCATCGACCGGCTCGGTGCCTGGCGGACCGGGCTGCTGCTGGCCGTGGGTGGTGAGTTCGGATTTGCCCTGCTGGCCACGGCCCTGGTGGCTGGCGTGGTCGATGAGGGTGTCGGGCAGGTGGTGTTGATGGCGGTGCTGTTCTCCATGATCGCGGGGCCGTTCCTGATCCGTCACAACCTGGCGATCGCCCGCCTGTTGACGCGGGCGCGCGAGGAGGATTTGCCACCGGTGCCGCCGGCCCCGCCGCAGGCGGAACAACTGCGTGGGCACGTGATCATTTGCGGTTATGGCCGGATCGGGCAGGGTGTCGCCCGTTTCCTGAGGGAGGAGAAGATCGCCCATGTCGCGCTCGATCACGACCCGGTGCGGGTGCGCGCCGCCCATGCCGCGGGCGAACCGGTGCACTACGGCGACTGCACCGACGCGGCGGTGCTCGAAGGCCTGGGGCTGGATCGTGCCCGTCTGCTTGTCATCAGCCACAATGAACTGGAGGCGGCCTTGAAGGTGCTGGCCCATGTGAGAGTCGCACGCCCCACGCTGCCGGTCATGGTTCGTACCCGTGACGAGGCGCATGTGGCGCAGCTGCTGGCGGCCGGGGCCCGGGAGGTCGTGCCCGAGACCCAGGAGGCGGCGCTGATGATTGCTTCGCAGGCCCTGCTGTGGCTGGAGGTGCCGCCCGCGCGCGTGATGAGCCGCATGGAGCAGGAGCGCCACGAGCGATATCGTCTGCTGAAGGAGCTGTACCCGGAAAGCCCGGCAGGAGCGCTGCTGCAGCTCTCGGTGGAGATTGCCGCCGATAGCGCGGCTGTAGGGCGCGCGTCTGATCAACTAGACTGGAGTGGAGTCGCCATGGTTGCGCTGGTGCGTGCGGGTTCTCGGTCAGTCCCGCAGTCACGGACGCGATTGCAGGCGGGTGATGTGGTAGTGCTGCAGGGTCCGGCCCAGGATGTGCAGCGCGCTGAACAGATGCTGCGGGAGACACACCACCCGCAGGAAAGGAGCAAAGGGCCATGAACGGACTCAAACACATGCTTGCCGCCACCGACCTTTCGGAGGCCTCGCTGCCGGCCGTCAAGCGCGGCTTCCTGCTGGCCGCAGCCAGCGGCGCAAGCTACACCGTGCTGCACGCGCTCGGCCTGGAGGCGATGGCGCTGCTGCGCGGCCTGCTGGGCGACAAGTCGCCGGCCGTCTCGGCGCGGCTGGTCGAGGAGGCCCAGGCCCGCCTCGATGCGCTGGTGCAGGACCCGGCGCGCAACCGCGGCGTGACCGCCCACACGCTGGTGGACGAGGGTCTGGCCGGTACGGCCGTGACGGCCCGCGCCGAGGCCGAGGGGGTCGACCTGGTGCTGGTGGGCGCGCACGGCAGCGGCTTCCTGCAGCGCATGCTGCTGGGCTCCACGGCCTCGCGGCTGCTGCGCAAGAGCCGCTGCCCGGTGCTCGTGGTCAAGCAGGAGCCGCGCGGCCGCTACCAGCGCGCGCTGGTGGCCATGGATTTCTCGCCCGCTTCGCTGGCCTCGATCCGGCTGGCGCGGCAGGTGGCCCCGGGGGCAGACCTGCTGCTGCTGCATGTGTTCGAAGTGCCGTTCGAGGGCAAGCTGCATTTCGCGGGGGTGGACGAACTGACGGTGCAGCAGTTCCGGCTGGAGGCGCGCGAACGTGCCGTGCAGCAGCTGCATGCGCTGGCCGAGCAGGCCGGCCTGGCACCGAGCGACTACACGGGCCTGGTGCTGCACGGCGACGCGGTGCGCGAACTCATGCAGCACGAGGAGCGCCACCAGTGCGACCTGATCGTCATGGGCAAGCACGGCACCCACGTGACGGAGGAACTGCTGCTGGGCAGCGTGACCCAGCGCGTGCTGGCCGAATCGCAGGCCGACGTGCTGGTCGTGGTGGACCACCAGGCCCCGGCGCCCCGGACCGCCTGAGGCGGTCAAGCCGTGGCGCAACGGTTGGCCGCGCGCGCGGCCTCTGGTTAAGATGATCATTGCAACAACACCGGGAGCACCAACCATGACCACAGCCCAGCCTCATTGGCGTTTCTTCCGCGCCGGTGGTTTCGACCAGGTTCGCCTGGACACCGCGGCCGAACTGCTCAACATCGGCCAGCTCGACCAGAAGCTCTGGGTGGCCCTGTCCTGCCCGGTCAAGGGCATCGAGTTCGACGCCCGCACCCTGGCCTTTGTCGACGGTGATGGCGATGGCCAGGTCCGCGCCCCCGAGCTGATCGCGGCGGTGCAGTGGGCGGCCGGGCGCCTGAAAGACACGAACGTGCTCGCGCAGAAACTGCCGGGTGTGCCGCTCGCAGCCATCCGCGACGAGGACGAGGAGGGCGCCGCCATTGCCACCGCCGCGCGCGAACTGCTGGCCGACATCGGCAGCACGGACGGCCTGGTGACGGTTGCCGCCGCCAATGCCGCGCAGACCCGCCACGCGCAGCGCGCGCTGGCCGCCTGGGAAGCCGCCGGGCAGGCCGCCCGCCCGCTGGGCGACGCCACCGCCGCAGCCCACGACGCCATGGTCGCCGTGGCCGAGAAGGTGGAAGACTGGTTTGTGCGCTGCCGCCTGGCGGCCTTCGATGCGCGGGCCGGTGCGGCCCTCAATGCTGCCGATGCCACCTTGCTCGCGCTGGGCAGCGCGACCCTCAAGCGCGAGGACGAGGGCGTGGCCGCGCTGCCGCTGGCCCATGTGCAGGCCGGTGCGGCGCTGCCGCTGGGCAGCGGGCTCAACCCGGCCTGGGCGGCGCGCATGGCCACCCTGCAGCAGGCCGCTGTGTTGCCGCTGCTGGGTGAGCGCGCGCTCTTGACCGAGGCCGACTGGGCGGCGCTGAAAGACCAGCTCGCGCCCTACGCCGCCTGGCTGGCCGCCAAGCCCGATGCGGCGGTCGAGGCCGATGCCGTGCGCCAGCTGGAGCGGCTGGCGCATTACGTGCGCGACCTGCTGTCGCTGGCCAACAACTTCGTCGCCTTCCGCGATTTCTACACCCGCCAGGGCAAGGCCACCTTCCAGGTCGGCACGCTCTACCTGGACGGCCGCTCGGCCGAACTCTGCGTGGCCGTCAACGACGCCGCCCGCCACGGCACCCTGGCCACGCTCTCGCGCATGTGCCTAGTCTATTGCGACTGCACCCGCGGCGCCGAGAAGCTCAGCATTGCCGCGGCCTTCACCGCGGGCGACTCGGACCAGCTCATGGTCAGCCGCAACGGCGTGTTCTACGACCGCCTGGGCCGCGACTGGGACGCCACCATCACCAAGATCATCGACCACCCGATCAGCCTGCGCCAGGCCTTCTGGTCGCCCTACAAACGCCTGGCGCGGTTCGTCGGCGAGCAGCTGCAGAAGATTGCTGCCAGCAAGGCCAAGGCCTCGGACGACAAGCTGACCACCGCCGTGGTGGACGGCAGCAAGAAGGTGGTGGCGGCCCCTGCCGCACCGGCCACGCCCCCGCCGCCTTTCGACGTGGGCAAGTTCGCCGGTATCTTTGCCGCCATCGGCCTGGCCGTGGGCGCCATCGGCACGGCCCTGGCCTCGGTGCTGGTCGGCCTGCTGGCGCTCAAGTGGTGGCAGGTGCCCATTGCGCTGGCCGGCCTGATGCTGGTGGTCTCCGGCCCCGCGGTCATCCTGGCCTGGTTCAAATTGCGCAGCCGCAACCTGGGCCCCATCCTGGACGCCAATGGCTGGGCCATCAATGCACGCGCCAAGGTCAACATCCCCTTCGGCACCTCGCTCACGCAAATGGCGCAACTGCCGCCCAACGCCGAGCGCGCGCTGACCGATCCCTACGCCGAGAAGAAGAAACCCTGGGCCCTGTACTTCGGCTTTGCGGCCGTGGTGCTGCTGGCTGCTTTCGCGTGGGTTCTGCGCGACCAGTGGCGGTAAGCAGTTCCTAGTCCTTGGGGGCCGGCTCGCTGCCGGCCTTCATTTCCCGGGTGACAGCCCGCAGGAAATCCAGCTGCTTGCCGTAGTTGCGGCAACCCACACACATGAAGAGGTGCAGGCGCAGTGGCAGGCGTTCGCCCAGGGGCAGCTTGCGGTCCTGGGCCTCGGAGAGCAGGTGGCTCACTTCCTTGCAGGTCAGCATGTTTTTTCTCCAGGGCGGAACTTGCTCGTGGGTTTTTTGGGGTCACGTTGGAGCGCAATCGGGATGATTTGCCTGCCAACATTTCGCAGCATGGGCTGATAGCCCATGCAAGGAATTTGGTGGGCAAAGCGCCCGATTTCGC
>JAXMMJ010000070.1:0-7538 GCA_034366585.1 Hylemonella sp. | reverse complement strand
TGGCGGCTTTCAAGACCTACTCACTCTTGAAGCCGGCTTAGCAGATAGTCGATTGAACCTTCGTGATAACGCAAGAGCCTTTCAGAAGCGCCTCGAGAAATTGACCGAACCTGAGCGAATTCAACTCGCACAATTCGTACTTCAGCGTTGTTTCTTGGTGGTCGTGTCGACGCCCGATCAGAATTCAGCGTATCGAATTTTTGCCGTACTCAACAGCCGCGGACTCGATTTAACTGCAACCGACATTTTGAAAGCCAAGATAATTGGCGCCATTCCTGAGCCTCAGCGCGACTCCTACACAAAAAAGTGGGAGGACGCCGAGGAAGAACTTGGCCGGGACGACTTTAACAATCTGTTTGGGCATATCAGGACTGTCTATCGCAAAGTCAAAGCCAAAGAGACGCTGCTGAAGGAATTCGAGGAGCACGTCAATGAGGTCAAGACACCTATCAAGTTCATTGAGAGCGTTCTGCTTCCAATGTCTCAAGCTTTCGGCGAAATAAGTGCCGCAGCATATTCCGCACCAAATCACGCGGACAAAGTCAACGAGCACCTTCGCTGGCTCAATCGTCTTGAATTCAACGACTGGGTTCCACCTGCGCTCGCATTCTTCGTTCGCCACAGAGAAAATCCACCCAAGATACTTTCATTTGTTCGTGATCTAGAGCGTTTGGCTTATTTCATGCTTGCAACTGGCAAGGGAGTAAACGATCGTATCGAACGCTTCGCAAAAGTGACTGCCGACATTGAAGCGGACCGGAAAATCTTCGATAACAGCTCGTCATTGCAACTCTCTCCGCCCGAACAGTTTGCCTTCTATGAGCGGCTTGATGGCCCGATCTACGACACACTATCAGCCAAAGCGCGAACACCTATCATCCTGCGACTTGACAGCTTGTTATCTGATGGGGGAGCAACCTACGACTTTGACGTCATTACTGTTGAGCATGTCTTGCCTCAAACGCCAAAATCTGGAAGCAAATGGCTTGAGTGGTTTCCAGACCAAATCCTACGAACTGAACTGGTTCATCGCCTCGGGAATTTAGCCTTACTTTCTCGACGCAAAAATAGTCAGGCCTCGAACTGGGACTTTGACAGAAAGAAAGAGTCATATTTCCGCCGGGGTGGCATTTCCCCCTTTGTAATGACTACGCAAGTTCTCAATCAAGAGGAATGGTTGCCCAGCGTCATCAATGCCCGTCAAAAGAACTTGGTGTCTATTCTCGACAACCACTGGCGACTTGGGGAGCGAAAACCATTGGACAAATGGCTACTCGAGACTTTGTAAGTAGATCGCAGCCAGAATTTTCCTCCAACTTGAATGCAGCGAGGTGCTAAGCATGAAAGCCACCTGGAACAACACCGTTATCGCCGAGAGTGACGACACCGTGCTGGTAGAGGGCAACCACTACTTCCCCGAGCACACGCTCAAGCGCGAGTACGTCACCTTCAGCAACCACAAGACCACCTGCCCCTGGAAGGGCGAGGCGCATTACTACGCGCTCATGGTCAACGGCGACATGCTGCCCGACGCCGTGTGGTATTACCCCGAGCCCAAGCCCGAAGCCCATCTCATCCAGGGCCGCGTGGCTTTCTGGAAGGGCGTGAAGATCGAAGAGTAAGTAGCGAAGCGGCAACACGCTACTTGCGAAAATTCTTCAGTGACGGTAGATTCAACCCTGCTCAGGAACCGCAACACCTGACCTCATTGGGCATACGCCCATGTCTAGCCGAATCGGATACCCGCCGGCGCCCGCCAGACGAGTGATTCGTCACGGGGATTTGCTTGTAACCCAAGTGAGTTCCCATGTCCTCTTCCAGACTCCAACACCTCCGTCAGCGAGCCTTCACCCGCCAAGGCTGTCGTTGCTTCTATTGCGGTCAACTCATGTGCACCGGCGATACACATCTCTTCGCGCAGAAGCTCGGTATTACCGCAAGGCAGGCTAAATGGTTGCGGTGCACGGCCGAGCATCTACGCGCCCGGCAGGACGGGGGGCGAGACACCGCCGACAACATCGTCGCGGCCTGTTTCTGGTGCAATACGCGTCGCCATCTGGGCCGCCCAAAGCGCGCGCCCGATGCAAACACTTTCGCCACACGCGTACGCGGGCGTGTGGCACGGGGAAAGTGGCATCCCGCAGGCCTGTGCGCATTGGAAAGTGTCTCGCCAGCGCAAGCATCCGATCTCTCACCGTGCGCGCCGTAAGCGCAGCATCACCCGACCCCACTACACTGGGCCCCATGCAAACCCTGCCCAGCCTCCGCCTCGCCGCCCTGGCCCTGCTGGGCCTCTCCGCCCTGCTGCTCACGGCCTGCCAGCCGCCCGAGCCCGAAGTGCCGCTGGACAATCCGGTCAAGACAGCTGCGGACGTTCTCGCACGGTTCGAAGCAGATGTGAAGGCATGTGCCTCTCTCGTTCGCGTCCTTGAATCGGATCGCACTTTCGTGGAGTCTTTTCAGTCAGCCAAAGTCCGAAGCTCGCAGCCCGTCGACGCGCTACTTCGCAAATCAGCCGTCGCACGCTCACCCGAAGTGGCGTACTTCCTCAACCATGGAAAGTACATGGAACTGGGCGTCGATTTCCATGGCGATCCATGGGCGGTCGCATGGGTGAACAACGAGCCGATCTTCTGTGCCCTTACCTTCGAGCGGCTTTCGGAGGTTGAGGCCATGGGTGAGTCTGGTGAGGCCTGGCGCATCCGCTTGTTCTTTCTGGACAAGGCACTTGAGAATCTCAGCCCGCCCTGGGACGAGGGCGCAGGCACCATGGTGGAGTTCGATCACTTCAAGACCTATGTACTGGAAGCGTCCCGGATCTATAAAGGCGCCCAACAAGCGGCGTTTCATGCCTGGCTAGACAAGGCGATCAAGACTTTGGACGCAAGCCGCAAGGGCACTGAGGAAGGCGCGGCAGGCCTGACGAGCCAGCAACAGCACCAGATGCTGGACGAGCGCATCGCCTTTTTGCGTCAGCTTGCTCAGCCCGCGAAGTGATTCAGGGACTGGGGCTGAAGCTGGTCGAAGGCACGAACCCCGTGCCCAATTTCTGATTCACGTAAGCAAGGAGGCATATGAGCCCAACGCCCGCCAAGATGACCTTCCACGTGGAAACCCGCCGCGTGGACGCCCACAGCAGCCGTGCGATCTGCAAGAACGCCGAGATCGCGCTGGACACCGACCTGGCCGGCAACCCCGCCGCCTTCAACCCGGCCGAGCTGCTGCTGGCCGCGCTCTCGGCCTGCATGGTCAAGGGCATCGAGCGGGTGGTGCCCATGCTCAAGTTCCAGCTGCGCGGGGTGGAGGTGGTGGTGGACGGCGTGCGGCAGGATGTGCCGCCGAAGATGGAGAGCATCCGCTACGAGATCATCGTGGACACGGACGAGAGCGAGCAGCGCCTGGCCCTGCTGCACGAGAACGTGAAGAAATACGGCACGGTCTTCAACACCGTGGCGCCCGGCACGGATCTGGCGGGTACGCTGCGCCGCAAGTGACCGCGCACGCTGTGTGCCGGTTCAGTCCTGACCCGATGCCTTCGACGCTGCCATGTAGGTCTTCAGCCGCCACTGTTGCTGCTGCTCATGCAGCTGCGGCAGGTGGATGGAGAAATCGGCCAGGTCCAGCGCGGCGGCATCTTCCTTGAAACGCTCGCGCAGGCCCGGCAGATCAGCGGCCAGCTTGACGCGGGCCCGGTCCACGGCGCCTAACGCCGCCTTGCGTAACGTGTGGTCCTTAGGGTTCTTGCGCAGGGCCACCGAGGCATTGCGCAGCAGCACCAGCGTGCCCTGCACCGAGGCGGCCTGGCCCAGCGCGGTGATCAGGCAGCGACGGCCGGCGGCGGTGAAGTCGACGCTGCGGGTGGCCGGGTTGTCGGCGCGCTGCGCGTCGCAGACGCGGTAGCGGGTGTCGTCCTGCTGCTCCTGCGCCTGGCGTTGGGCCAGCCAGCTGTCGGCCGACGTTGCCTGGTACGCCGTATCGGACCACGCAGGCCCACCCGCGGCCAGCGCGGTGACGAAAACGAACAAGGTGGCGAATTTCATGTTGTGCTCCTCCAAAGACCGATGAAGGCAGTATGGGGAAGCGGCGCGCGTCTGGCATCCCCCCGCACGGGCGTAGTTCACACTTCGCTGGGATAACGATGCGAACTATTACCGCTTTGCTGCGGTGCCGTGGTTTGCTGCACACAAGCGGCCGCCGCCGGGGCGCTGCCCGGTCTTGCGGCCCGCATGAATAATGGCGGGCATCCACCGCCCCTCCCCCATGGCCCGCCGTCCCCACTACCACGTCTACGTCATCGAGCTGTCGAAGGACGTGCTGTATGAGGCCAGGTTCAGGAAGAACAACCCCAACTACGTGGACGGCAAGCCCTGCGTCTATGTGGGCATGACGGGCCTGGACCCGGATGTGCGCTTCGACAAGCACATGGCCGGCATCCAGGCCAACAGCTACGTGACGAAGTACGGCCTGCGCCTGCTGCCTGATCTGTACGAAGGCTTCAACCCCATGCGCTACGACGACGCCGTGGACAAGGAAATCGAGATCGGCATCGACCTGCGCTCGGCGGGTTTTGGCGTCTGGCAGGCCTGAGCCCCGACGGGCGCACAAGCCGTGCTTTTGTCACACCGGCCGCGCCGGGGTCTCGCTTATAGTGATTTGCGAGTCATCCCCGCCCCCCACTCAACCCAGTGAGCCCGCCCATGCGCCTGCGTCTCTCCGTCCTGATCGGCACTGTTTCGCTTGTCACCCTTCTGGCCGCCGGCCCGGCCCTGGCCGACAAGCTGGTTTCTTTCGACCCGGCCACAGGCCAGGGGGTCTACACCTGGAACTCGGGCCAGCGCTACGAAGGCAGCATGGCCAACGGCAAGCCCCATGGCACCGGCGTGATGACCTGGACCAGCGGGCAACGCTACGAGGGTGACTTCGTCCAGGGCGATCTGCAGGGCAAGGGTGTGATGACCCTGGCCAGTGGCGACCGCTATGAGGGCGAATTCGCCGCGGGGCAGCGCTCTGGCAAAGGCGTGTTCATCTGGACCGACGGCGCGCGCTACGAAGGTGACTTCGCCGCAGGCAAGCGCCAGGGCAAGGGGGTGCAGACCCTGGCCAGCGGCAACCGCTACGAGGGCGACTTCTTCGACAGCCGCTACCAGGGCAAGGGCGTCTACACCTGGGCCGACGGCACGCGCTACCAGGGCGACTTTGTGGCGGACCAGCGCCATGGCAAGGGCCTGCAGGTCTGGCCCAGCGGCCAGCGCTACGAAGGCGACTACGTCAACAGCCAGTACCAGGGCCAGGGCACGATGGTCCTGGCCAACGGCGACCGCTACACGGGCGAGTTCGTCGCGAACAAACGCGAGGGCAGCGGGGTGTTGCAGTACGCCGATGGCTCGCGCTTCGAGGGACGCTTCGTGAACGACATTGCCAGCCAGGGCACGCGCATCAGTGCCAGCGGCGAGCGCACGCCGGTGGACCTGGAGTTCGTGAACGCCAAAAAGACCGGCCGCGGCAGCGTGGCCTACGCATCGGGCAACCGCTACGAGGGCGATTTCGTCAACGGGCAGAAGCAGGGCAAGGGGGTCTTCACCTGGCCTAACGGCGACCGCTACGAAGGCGACTTCGTGGCGGACCAGTTCCACGGCAAGGCCGTGGTGGTCCACGCCAGCGGCGTGCGCTACGAGGGCGACTACCTCAACGGCAAGCGGACCGGCAAGGCCGTGTACACCTGGCCCAGCGGCCAGCGCTACGAAGGCGACGTGGTGGACAACAAGTACCACGGCAAGGGCGTCTTCGTCGCGGCCAACGGCGACCGCTACGAGGGCGATTACGTCGCCGACAAGCGCCACGGCCAGGGCGTGAGAACCTACGCCAGCGGCCACCGCCATGTGGGCGGTTATGCCAATGACAAGTTCTCAGGCCCGGGGGTCTACACCTGGCCCAGCGGCCAGCGCTACGAAGGCAACTACGAGAACGGCGAAGAGACGGGCTACGGCGTCATGACCTACAAGGACGGCACCCGCTACGCCGGCAACTGGGTGGACGGCAAGCGCGCCGACGCGGCCGCGCAGCAGCAGGCCCAGGCCCCGCGACCGCAGCGCCAGGAGTCCTCGGGTTTCCAGTGGGGCAAGGCGGCCGCGCTGCTGGGCGGGGCGGCCATCGGCGGGCTCGACAAGCTGCCGGCGGAGCAGCAGGCCCGGGTGATCTCGGGAGTGTTGCAGGACAGCATGGCCGGGCAGAGCGGTGTTTCCAACTTCCAGCAGAGCGTAGCCGGGGGCGGCAGCGCGGGCGGCGGCTCGAACAGCGGCGGGTCCGGCAGCGGCGGCGCGATGAAGGGCGGCGTGCCCAAGGCCACCTTCGACGCGGGCGAACTGGCCTGCCAGCAGGAGGCCAATGCCAATGCACGGCCCTATGGTGATTCGCAGCTCGACACCTTCTGCGTGCTGGCCTCCAGCAACGCCTGCGTGAAGCGCAAGTTCAATTTCAACGGCTACGAGGCCGAGCGCCAGGAGTCCTGCCGCCGCATGAAGGGCACGGCCAGCGCGCTGCGGGTCGATCCGAACAAGTGCGGCGCCTGCAACTGAGGGCACACACCGGGAGCCCGGCCCATAGCCCGGGTGGTATGCACACCTATCAGTGTGCGGAATGTGAACTAAACTGCTTGGTACGGCGCGTGTTTCGCGCCGCTCCCGGCCTGTGCAACTCGACCCCACCACCCTGATTTTCCTGAACGTCGTCAACCTCTTGGCGATGTCGCTGGCCCTGCCGCTCGTGATGGGGCAGAACCTGAGCCCGGCCGCGCGCCTGGCCCGCACCTCGCTCATGCTCAAGGCCGGGATCTGGGTGGCGCTGGCCTTGACCAGCCGCTGGGCCGGCCTGTGGCCCGACCGGCTGCTGTCCACCCTGGCGCTGGCGCTCATGGGGCTGAGCAATGTGCTGATCTTCCGGGCGCTCGACCATTGGCTGGGGCCGCGCCCGCTGGGCCGGTTGCTGGTGGCGCTGGCCGTGCTCATGCCCCTGGGTTTTGCGCTGAGCTTCGACAACTACCCGGTGCGCGTGGGCTGGTTCAGCCTGCTGCTGACGGGGCAGCTGCTGATCATGTCGCGGGCCGTGCTGCTGCCCGCGCCGGACAGCAACAGCGAAGGCGGCTGGCGTTTCCTGATGCTGGGTTGCCTGGGCGTGATGGCGGTGCTGACGGCCACACGCGGCATCCTGGGCGTGCTCCACCCGGAAATCAGCCCCTCCTTCCACACGCCCTCGCCCCTGCTGCTGATCACGCTGGTGGCCACCAATGTGACGCTGGTGCTGGGCAATATCGCCATCCTGGCGGCCTGGCGCGAGGAAGCGCAGCACCAGCTGCGCACCTTGGTCATCACGGATGCGCTCACGGGCCTGTTCAACCGCAACGGCTGGGCCGAGCAGGCCGGGCGCGCCCTGCGCTACGCGCAGCGCTACGACCAGCCCCTGTCGCTGCTGATGATCGACCTGGACCACTTCAAGCGCGTCAACGATACGCAAGGCCACGAGGCCGGCGACGCCGCGCTGGT
>JAXMMJ010000069.1:0-6622 GCA_034366585.1 Hylemonella sp. | reverse complement strand
GCTGCTGGGCGAGTTCAACCTCGAAGGCATCCCCGCCTCGCCGCGCGGCATGCCGCAAATCGAAGTGTCGTTCGACATCGACGCCAACGGCATCCTGCACGTGGGCGCCAAGGACAAGGCCACCGGCAAGGAAAACAAGATCACCATCAAGGCCAACTCGGGTCTGTCCGAGGAGGAAATCCAGCAGATGGTGAAGGACGCCGAGCTCAACGCCGCCGACGACAAGAAGCGCCTTGAGCTGGTGCAGGCCCGCAACCAGGCCGACGCCACCGTGCACGGCGTGCGCAAGAGCATGACCGAGCACGGCGACAAGCTCGATGCCGGCGAGAAGGAGAAGATCGAAGCCGCCGCCAAGGACCTGGAAGAAGCCATCAAGGGCGAGGACAAGGCCGCCATCGAGGCCAAGACCGAGGCCCTGATGCTGGCCAGCCAGAAGCTGGGCGAGAAGCTCTACGCCGAGCAGCAGGCCGCAGCGGGCGCCGCCGGTGGCGGTGCCGCCCCGGGTGCCGAGCAGCCGCAGGCCAGCCGTCCGGCCGACGACAATGTGGTGGACGCCGAAGTCAAGGAAGTCAAGAAAGGCTGAGGCCCCACCCGCGCGCCGCGTCCGCATGATCTTGCAGGATCGTCGGCGCGGCGTTTTGCGTGACAGACCCACGAGTTAATCCATGGCCAAAAGAGACTTTTACGAAATCCTCGGCGTAGCGAAAAACGCCTCCGAGGAGGAGATCAAGAAGGCGTATCGCAAGCTGGCGATGAAGCACCACCCGGACCGCAACCAGGGTGACAGCGCCAAGGTGGCCGAGGAAAAATTCAAGGAGGCCAAGGAGGCCTACGAGATGCTGTCGGACGCGCAGAAGCGCGCGGCCTACGACCAGTACGGCCACGCCGGCGTCGACCCCAATATGCGTGGCGGTGCCGGCGAAGGTTTTGGCGGCGGCTTTGCCGAAGCCTTCGGCGACATCTTCGGCGACATGTTCGGCCAGCAGCGCGGGCGCGGGGCCGGCGGCCGCCAGGTCTACCGCGGCAGCGACCTGAGCTACGCCATGGAGATCACGCTGGAGGAAGCCGCCCGCGGCAAGGACGCGCAGATCCGCATCCCCAGCTGGGACAACTGCGACACCTGCCGCGGCACCGGCGCCAAACCCGGCACCCAGGTCAAGCCTTGCACCACCTGCCACGGCTCGGGCTCGGTGCAGATGCGCCAGGGTTTCTTCAGCGTGCAGCAGACCTGCCCGCACTGCCACGGCACGGGCAAGATCATCCCCGAACCCTGCACCAGCTGCCAGGGCCAGGGCCGCATCAAGCGCCAGAAGACGCTGGAGGTGAAGATCCCCGCCGGCATCGACGACGGCATGCGCATCCGCAGCACCGGCAACGGCGAACCAGGCATGAACGGCGGGCCGCCGGGTGACCTCTACATCGAGATCCGCCTGCGCAAGCACGACATCTTCGAGCGCGACGGCGACGACCTGCATTGCGCCGTGCCCATCAGCTTCGTCACGGCGGCGCTGGGCGGCGAGATCGATGTGCCGACCTTGCAGGGCAAGGCCGCCATCGACATCCCCGAAGGCACGCAGACCGGCAAGCAGTTCCGCCTGCGCGGCAAGGGCATCAAGGGTGTGCGCGCCAGCTACCCCGGCGACCTGTATTGCCACATCACGGTGGAAACACCCGTCAAGCTCACCGAGCACCAGCGCAAGCTGCTGCGCGAGCTGGGCGAGTCCCTGCAGAAGGGTGGCGCCAAGCACTCGCCGGGCGAAGGCAGTTGGGCCGACCGGCTCAAGAGCTTCTTCAGCTGACCGTAGGCTGTACCGTCAGAAGCCGCGCAGGGGTCGCCCCCGCGCGGCTTTTTTGATCTGGATCGCGCAAGGCCGGGCGGCTCGGGACTAACATGCGGCCATGAGCGTCTCCATCACCTTCCTCGGCGGTGCCAGCACGGTCACCGGCTCCAAATACCTGGTGCGCCATGGCGCCGAAACCCTGCTGGTGGACTGCGGCCTGTTCCAGGGCTACAAGCAGCTGCGCCTGCGCAACTGGAACCCGCTGCCCGTCGCCCCCAGCCAGATCCATGCCGTCATCCTCACGCACGCGCATCTGGACCACAGCGGCTACCTGCCGCTGCTGGCGCGCGAGGGCTACGGTGGCCACGTGCACGCCACCCGCGGCACACGCGAGCTGTGCGGGGTGCTGCTGCCCGACAGCGGCCATATCCAGGAAGAAGACGCCGCCTTCGCCAACCGCCACGGTTTTTCCAAGCATGCACCGGCCCTGCCGCTGTACACGCGCAAGGACGCGCTGGCCTGCCTCAAGCTGATCAAGCAGCATGACTTCAGCCACAGTTTCGATCCCATCAAGGGCTGGCGCGCCACCTTCTTCCGCGCCGGCCATATCCTGGGCGCGGCCA
Source organism: Hylemonella sp. (assembly GCA_034366585.1). Lineage (GTDB taxonomy): Bacteria > Pseudomonadota > Gammaproteobacteria > Burkholderiales > Burkholderiaceae_C > Hylemonella. Next base: position 4,218 of record JAXMMJ010000069.1, on the reverse strand, counting down.
GCCTGCTGCTGGAAGTGGCAGGGCGGCGCATCCTGTTCTCGGGCGACCTGGGTCGCACCGACGACTTCCTCATGAACCCGCCCGACCCCGCCCCGGCGGCCGACACGGTGGTGATCGAATCGACCTACGGCGACCGCACCCACCCGAAAGAGGACGTGCTGGCCGAACTCGGTCCGGCCCTGCACCGGCTGGCCGGTCGCGGCGGGGTGGCGGTGATCCCGGTCTTCGCCGTCGGGCGCGCGCAGGAGATCCTGCACGCCATCACCGTGCTCAAGGCGCGCGGCGAGATCCCGTCCAGGCTGCCGGTCTTCCTGGACAGCCCCATGGCCATCCACACCACCCATCTGTTCGAGCACTTCCCCGACGAGCACCGGCTCGATGCCAGGGCGGTCAAGGCCATGACGCACTGCGCCACCATGGTCAACACCCCCGACGAATCCAAGGCCCTGGCGCGCCGGCACGGCCCCATGGTGATCCTGGCCGCCAGCGGCATGGCCACCGGCGGACGTGTGCTGCACCATCTGTCCCTCTACGCCGGGGACCACCGCAACATGATCGTGCTGACCGGCTTCCAGTCGCCCGGCACGCGCGGCGCCACGCTGGCCAGCGGTGCGCCCTCGGTACGCATCCACGGCAAGGACGTCAGCGTGGGCGCCGAGGTCGTGCAACTGCAATCGGCCTCGGCGCATGCCGACGCCCCCCAGCTCATGGACTGGCTGCGCACCCTGCCCGCCCCGCCGGGCCAGATCTACGTGGTCCACGGCGAGATCAGCGCCGCCGATACCCTGCGCCAGCGCATCGAGCACGGTCTGGGCTGGCGTGCCCTGGTACCCGAGCATGGCGCCACCTGGCCGGCCTGAGAGCCTGTTCACGCAGGGTTACCCCCTGTTACGCGACCCGGCCCCAATCGGTCAGAATGGCCGGCCATGAGCCTGAGACTCTTCCACGTCACCGAATTCGCGCAATCGATGCTGTCGCCCGCCGACCAGCGCGAGGCGCGGCATCCGGCGCAGCTCCTGCTCTGGGCCAGCCTCTGGCTGGCCCTCACCGGCAATCTTCCCTTCTGGCGTGAGCTCGTGCGCCTGCCCATGGACGGCGGTTCGCTGCTGTGGATCGGCCTGTGCTTCGGTCTGCTGACGACCGCCGCACTCGGTGCCCTGCTCAGCCTGCTGAACTGGTCCTGGCTGTTGAAAGCCGTCATCACCCTGCTGCTGTGGCTGGTCGCCCTCAACTCGCTCCTGCTGTGGGCCGGCCACGGCTACCTGAGCACCAACCTGCAGCCCGGCAAGGTACAGGCCGTATGGGCCCAGCTGCGTGCCCTGCCCCTGTGGCAGCCCCTGCTGGCCTTCGGCCTGCTGGCGCTCGTGCCCTCGGTGTGGATGTGGCAGCTCAGCCTGCGCCGCGTCGCCCTGGCCAGCCGTTTGCCGCAGAACATGCTGCTGCTGCTGATCTTCGTCTGCCTGCTGGGGCTGGTCTGGTTCCTGGGCAAATCGGCGCTGCTGCCCTTGCTGCAGGACCAGCCGCGCTGGCTCGAACTGCTCAGCCCCTTCAACACGCTGCTGAGCCTGCGGCACTGAAGTCTGCGGCCGCCTGCGGTCGCTGCCCTAACCAGCTTTCGGGCACTCGCTATGATGGTCCGGGCGCAATACCTGCGGTGGTAACACCGGGCGCACAGGAGGCAAGCTTGGATTCCAGCACAAGAAACAAGATGTCCGGCAATGGCCCATCATCCGACTTCCAGTCGCGACTGATCAAGGCCATCTACGAAACCTCACCCGACGGCATCCTCGTGGTCGACGCCCAGGGCATGGTGGTGGCACACAACCGCCAGTTCCTCCAGCTCTGGCACATCGTTCCCAGCCAGTTGCACATGAAGGCCGACGGCACGGCCATCGGGGAATCGGACGCGCCCCTGCTCGCCGAAGTGGTGGCCCGGGTCCAGAACCCCGCGGCCTTCCTGGAACGGGTGCGCGAGCTCTACGACAACCCGCAGCTCGACGACCACTGCGAGATCGAGCTCAAGGACGCTCGCACGCTGGAGCGTCATTCCACCGTGCTGCGCGGCGAGCACGACGAGTACCTCGGACGCGTCTGGTTCTTCCGCGACATCACGATCCAGAAAAACCACGAGACTGCGCTGATCCAGCTGGCCCGGCACGACCCGCTGACCGGCACGGCCAACCGGCGTTATTTCTTCGAGCGCGCCGAGCAGGAATTCATGCGCAGCCGCCGTTATCAGACCCCGCTGTCCATCACGCTGATCGACGTCGACCATTTCAAGCACATCAACGACCAGTATGGTCATGCCACCGGGGACGAAGTGCTCAAGCTGCTGAGCCAGAAAATCGGTGCCTTGCTGCGTGAAAACGATCTACTGGCACGCATCGGCGGTGAGGAATTCGCCATCCTGATGCCCAGCACCGGCCTGGCCGGTGCGGCGCTGATGGCGGAGCGCCTGCGCCTGGCCATTGCCGAGGAGGCCAGTGCCGTGGCTGGGCTGATGCTGCACCTGCGCTTCAGCGCCGGGGTCACCCAGCTCAAAGCCCAGGACCAGTCCATCGAGGACTGCCTGCGCCGCGCCGACGAGGCCATGTACAAGGCCAAGCAGGCCGGGCGCGACCGCGTCGAAGCCTGCGCCTGAGAGCTCAGACCCCGGCCGAAACCGCCAGCAGACGCTCGCGTGCAGCGCGGTACTCGCGGCGCAGCTGCTCGATGAACTCACCAGCCCCCTGCACCTGGGTGATGGCGCCGATGCCCTGGCCCGAACCCCAGATGTCCTTCCAGGCCTTCTTGGCGTCCCCGCCGAAGTTCATCTTGCTCGGGTCGCTCTCGGGCAAGTTCTCCGGGTCCAGGCCCGCAGCGCGGATGCTGGGCGCCAGGTAGTTGCCGTGCACGCCCGTGAACAGGTTGCTGTAGACGATGTCGTCCGAGCTGCCTTCGACAATGGCCTGCTTGTAGGCATCGACCGCGCGCGCCTCGTGCGTGGCGATGAAGGCCGTGCCCATGTAGGCGAAGTCTGCCCCCATGGCCTGCGCCGCCAGCACGGACGCGCCATTGGCGATTGAGCCGCTGAGCGCTACCGGGCCATCGAACCACTGGCGGATTTCCTGCACCAGCGCAAAGGGGCTCTTCACGCCGGCGTGGCCGCCAGCACCGGCGGCCACGGCGATCAGGCCGTCGGCGCCCTTCTCGATGGCCTTGTGCGCGAACTTGTTGTTGATGATGTCGTGCAGCACCACACCGCCGTAGCTGTGGGCGGCCTGGTTGATCTCTTCACGCGCACCGAGCGATGTGATGATGACCGGTACCTTGTACTTCACACACAAGGCCATGTCGTGCTCGAGCCGGTCATTGGACTTGTGCACGATCTGGTTGATGGCGAAGGGCGCTGCGGGGCGGTCTGGATGCGCCCGGTTGTGCGCGGCCAGCGCCTCGGTGATCTCGGCCAGCCATTCATCGAGCTGGGCCGCGGGGCGCGCGTTGAGCGCGGGCATGGAGCCGACCACGCCCGCAATGCACTGGGCAATCACCAGCTTGGGGTTGCTGATGATGAACAGCGGCGAACCGATGATGGGCAGGGGCAGGTTCTGCAGGATGGCGGGGAGCTTGGACATCGTGTCTCCAGGGGAATGCTGTCATTCTCAGGAAAAACGGCTGCCGTCGATGTCAATCGAGCGACAGCCGGATAGCTATCAATTCAATAGCAAAAATCAGAAGGCTTCGAGCGCCAGCGCCGTCACGCTGCCGGCACCTTCCACGATGCTGTCGCGTACACCCGGGGCCTTGCTCAGCATGTGATCGGCGTAAAAACGCGCCACCGTGATCTTGGACTGCATAAAGGCCGTGTCTTCGCCACGGGCCAGTTCCGCCTGCGCCACCAGCAGCGCGCGCGCCAGCTGCCAGCCCGCCACCACGTTGCCCGCGAGCATGAGGTAGGGCACGCTGCCGGCGAAGGCGGCGTTGGGGTTGCTCCGGGTGTTGGCGGGATGAACTCGACCACATCCACAAAGGCCTGGCGCGCGGCGGTGAGGCGCTTGGCCACGGCGAGCGCGTTGGCGCTGCCGCGGGCCAGCAGCTCGGCTTCGGTCTTTTCAATCTGCGCCGCGATGGCCTTGGCGTTGGTGCCACCGTCGCGCGAGGTCTTGCGGCCCACGAGGTCGTTGGCCTGGATCGCGGTGGTGCCTTCGTAGATGGTCAGGATCTTGGCGTCGCGGTAGT
>JAXMMJ010000068.1:0-6385 GCA_034366585.1 Hylemonella sp. | reverse complement strand
TCGACCTGATCGAGATGGTGCTGGCTCCAGCCTGCCAGGTCAAAGGCCGGGCGAGAACTCATTGCGGACGTCATTCCTGCGTCCATGGCTGCAACGCGCCTTCGTCCAGCACCTTGATCTGGTCCTGGACCGCATCCAGCCGGTGCCGACAAAAAGCCAGCAGGGTGGCCCCGCGCTGATAGCCGGCAAGCATCTCCTCCAGCGGCAACTGACCTGCCTCGATGCGGCCCACGAGCTGCTCCAGCTCTTCCAGCGCCGCTTCGTAGCTGGCAGGTTCGGCGGGCGGGGCTTTGGAGGCAGGGGCCTTGGGCATGGGCAGGACGGCAGAAATTGCGCAGGTTAAACGTGTGATTTTAGGCGCAGCGACTGGAACGCCGCCGCCGCCCGCCCGCAGGAGTCCCTTGCCCTCACATGGAGGGGGGGCATCAGTGCTCCCCGAACCGCCCGGAGGGATACAGAACCAGTCGCTTTAGCTGGTTTGGCAATACACGTAAGAGGGGTGCGGGAATAACCCCACCGCCTATAATCCCATTCACTTCGAGCCGGCCCCCTTCTGAGCCGGTTTTCTTTTTCCAGATGCGCTCCTCCCAGGCGCACCTCGCACACTTTCTCCCTGTGGGGAGTCTTTAGGTCAGGTCACCCATGTCTGATTTAAGTCTTCAACTGCAGCAGGCGCACAGCCAACTACCAGTTTCAAGCTACTTCGACGAAGCGCTGTTCCAGCGCGAGATGGCACTCATTTTCGGGCGCGGCCCGCGTTATGTGGGCCATGCCGCCAGCGTCCCCGAAGTCGGCGACTACTACGCCCTCCCCCAGGAAAAGGAAGGGCGGGCCCTGGTGCGCACGCCCGAAGGGGTGGCGCTGGTCTCCAACGTCTGCCGCCACCGCCAGGCCGTCATGCTCAAGGGCCGCGGCTCGCTCCAGGCCACCGCACCCGGCAGCGCCGGCGGCAACATCGTCTGCCCCATCCATCGCTGGACCTATTCGCCCGAAGGCCAGCTGATCGGCGCACCGCACTTTGCGCACGACCCCTGCCTGAACCTGAACAACTACAAGCTGCAGGAATGGAACGGCCTGCTCTTTGAAGACAACGGCCGCGACATCGCCGCCGACCTGGCCGGCATGGGCCCGCGCGCCGAACTCGACTTCACGGGCTACACCCTGGACCGCGTGGAGCTGCACGAGTGCAACTACAACTGGAAGACCTTCATCGAGGTCTATCTGGAGGACTACCACGTGGGCCCCTTCCACCCGGGCCTGGGCCACTTCGTGACCTGCGAGGACCTGAACTGGGAGTTCAAGGACAACTACTCGGTGCAGACCGTGGGCGTGTCCAGCGCCTTCCAGCGCCCGGGCTCGCCGGTCTACCAGCGCTGGCACGACGCCCTGCTGAAATACCGCAACGGCCAGCTGCCCGAGCGCGGCGCGATCTGGCTGACCTACTACCCGCACATCATGGTCGAGTGGTACCCGCACGTGCTGACCGTCTCCACCCTGCACCCCGTCAGCCCCGGCAAGACGCTCAACATGGTGGAGTTCTACTACCCCGAAGAGATCACCGCGTTTGAGCGCGAGTTCGTCGCAGCCCAGCAGGCCGCCTACATGGAAACCTGCATCGAGGACGACGAGATCGGCGAGCGCATGGACGCGGGGCGTCGGGCCCTGTTCGAGCGCGGGGACAACGAGGTCGGTCCGTACCAGAGCCCCATGGAGGATGGCATGCAGCATTTTCATGAGTGGTATCGGAGGCAGATGGCTTTGTGATCTTTGTTTCTTGCCTCGAAATGCTTTTCCCTGACGGGGCACTTAACACCCCCCCACTCACCCCCCCGCCCCTCTCTGCCCCCCGCCGGGGGCAAAGAGGGGAGCCTGGATTTGGTTACTGCGCGCCGGCTACGCTTCTACGGCGAGTGAGTTCGCGGTCATCCTCGCTGGCCCCGATTGGTGAGCCAACGGTCGTAGAGAGCGCCACGCACACTGCACGCCTCGGCTGGCGGCTGCGCCAGCCAGTAACGAAACCTGTCTCGCCCACGGCAGGCCGCGCAGCGGCCTGCCGTCAGGAGCGCGTTGAAACGGCGCCGTTTACTACGACCGCCAGCCTGAAATCTCGGCTCTCCAACCACAATGGCGACGCTTCGTGTCATAGAAGCCTGTCCAAAACACCAAAAGCAAAATCCAGGCTCCCCTCTTTGCCCCCGGCGGGGGGCAGAGAGGGGCGGGGGGGTGAGTGGGGGGTTGTTAAGCGCCTCGCCAGAGAAAACACAAGAACAACGAAACAAGAATCCCCGGTGGGGAAAATGGGGAGTCCCTGAATGCAAGCCCTCTGGATGGTCCTAGGCGCCTTCTTCTTCGCCACCATGGGCGTAGCCGTGAAGTACGCCTCGGCGTCTTTCAGTACCTTCGAGCTGGTCTTCTACCGTGGCCTCATCAGCATCGCCTTCCTGGCCCTGATCCTGCGCGGCCGCGGCATCGGGCTCAAGACCCCCGTGCCCTACATGCACGCCTGGCGCAGCATCATCGGCGGGGCCTCGCTGACGGCCTGGTTCTATGCCATTGCCTACCTGCCACTGGCCACGGCCATGACGCTGAATTACATGAGCGGCATCTGGGTCTCGGCCTTCATCGTGGGCGGCGCCATCCTCTACGGCAAGACGGAGCGCCAGGGGCCGCTGCTGGCCACGGTGCTGCTGGGCTTTGCGGGCGTGGTGCTCACGCTGCGCCCCACCATCGACCAGAACCAGCTCTTCGCCGGCCTGATCGGCCTGCTCTCGGGCATGAGTGCCTCGCTGGCCTATCTGCAGGTCACGGCCCTGGCCCGTGCGGGTGAGCCCGAAGGCCGAACGGTGTTCTATTTCGCCGTCGGCACCGCGGTCACCGGCCTGGTGGGCATCCTGTTCACCGGCTTCACCCCACCCGAGCAGATCCACTGGCAGGCCGCGGTCTGGCTGCTGCCCATCGGCGTGCTGGCCTCGCTGGGCCAGTGGTGCATGACACGCGCCTATAGCCGCGGCCATACCCTGGTGGTGGCCAGCCTGCAGTATTCGGGCATCGTCTTCGCTTCGCTCTACAGTCTGGTGCTCTTCGGCGACCAGATCCCGCTTTACGGCTGGCTGGGCATCACGCTCATCGTCGGCAGCGGCGTGGCCGCCACCTTCCTGCGCGAACGCGCCATTCCCAACACCCCCGCCGAAGAACATTGAAAGGCACTCCATGTACACGACCCTTATCAGCGCCGAACAGCTCAAGCACCTGGTGCATGACCACAAACCCTTGATGGTCTTCGACTGCAGCTTCGAGCTCATGAAACCCACCGAAGGCGACGCGCAGTACGAGCGCGTGCGCATCGCCGGCGCGGTGCGCGCCAACGTCGACCGCCATCTCAGCGCCAAGGACCAGGCCCAGGCTGTCAACGGCGGGCGCCACCCCTTGCCCAAGCCCGAGGTGTTTGCCGCCTGGCTGGCCAGCGTGGGTTTCCAGAGTGACATGCAGGCCGTGGTCTATGACCGCCAGGGCGCCAACTACTGCGGGCGCCTGTGGTGGATGCTCAAGTGGGTGGGCCACGAGAACGTGGCCGTGCTCGACGGCGGGCTGCAGGCCTGGGAGGCCGTCAACGGGCCCGTGGCCACCGGCCCCGACCTGCCGCGGGTGCCCTCGGCCTTCAAGGCCGGCGCGCCGCGCGCCCAGCTGGCCACGACCGAGGACGTGCTCAAGCACCTGGAGCTGCCCGACCAGACCCTGATCGACGCGCGCGCGCCGGCACGCTTTCGCGGCGAGGTCGAGCCGCTGGACCCCGTGGCCGGCCACATCCCCGGCGCGCTGAACCGCCCCTTCGGCGAGAACCTGGGGCCGGACGGCAAGTTCAAGTCGGCCGCACAACTCAAGGCCGAGTTCCAGGCCCTGCTCGGCGACCGCCGCCCGCAGAGCGTGGTGCACCACTGCGGCAGCGGCGTGAGCGCCCTGCCCAACCTGCTGGCCATGGAGATCGCCGGCCTGGGCCGTGGCGCGCTTTACGCCGGCAGCTGGAGCGAGTGGTGCGCCAGCCCCGACCGCCCCGTGGCGCGGGGCTGAACCGGCCGCTCAGAAGGCGTAGGCCAGCCCTGCCACGCCCGTCAGGGCGGTGCTCCTGCGGGTCAGCGCGCTCTCGCGTGCATCACCGAGCAGCTGGTTGAAGGCGATCCCGGCAAACACCGAGGTCTCCTTGCCCAGACGCCGGCTGAGCGAGGCGTTCACCCCCACGTTGCGCCAACCCGCCCCGGGGCTGGCCACGGCATAGCCGCTGGCGGCCGACTGCGCCGGCGTGACCCCGAAGTAGTCCTGCATGTAGTCGGTATTGGCCCAGTGCGCCCCCAGGCCGAGGGACAAGCGCGTCTGCAGGCCCAGCGGCACGCCATAGCTGGTGCCCAGATCGAGCACCAGGCCGCGGCGCTGCGTGCCCGCGCCCTGGCGCAACGAAGACGTGAAGGCCAGTCGTGGCCCCCACAGGCGATTGAAAAAAACGCCCAGCTCGGGCTGGGTGTCGATGCTGCCCATGCCACGCAAGGCCTCGGAGCGCCCCTCATCACGACCCAGGTCCACCGTCAGGCGCGGGCCGTACTGCAGCTCGGGCGAGGAGGATGCGTTGTAGCCCAGGCCGTTGCCCACACCGGCAAACCAGCCGTTGCTCCACTGGTAATCGATGGCAGGCAGCAGCAGGTTGCGCCGCTCGTCGGAGCCCCGATAGGCCGTGCCGGCAATGAAGAAGACCCCTGCGCGCCCGCCATCCTGGCCCGGTGGCAGCGGCGCCAGGCGCACGGCCTCGAAACCCTGGGCACCAACGAAAGGACTGAGGCCGGCCAGCAGGGCGGCCATGGAAAAGCGGACGAATGAGGACATGAAGCTACCGATGGAGATACTGGCACGAAGCTTAGCCGCAAGACCGGTCCCCGCGCACGCACAAGGCCGCAAGTCCGGGGTGTGTATTCCCGAAAGGGCATGGGGAAATGGCACAGGGGCGGCCGGCCGGGTTAAGGTCGGGGCATGAGCGACCCGACCCTGATCCAGACCATCGCCGCGGTGCTGTTCGCGCTGGCCGTGCTGCACACCTTCTCGACCAAGTTCTTCGAGCACCTGGCCCACACGCAACCGCGCCATGCCGGCCTGTGGCACCTGCTGGGTGAGGTGGAAGTGGTGTTCGGTTTCTGGGCCATGGTGCTCGTGGTCTGCATGTTCGCCCTCAGTGGCAAGCAGGAAACCACCACCTACCTCGACACCCGCAACTACACCGAACCCATGTTCGTGTTCGTGATCATGGTGATCGCCGGCACACGCGCCATCCTGCAGTTCGCTGGGGCCCTGGTGCGGGCCGTGGCCCGCCTGCTGCCGCTGCCGCGCGGCATGGCGATGTACTTCCTGGTGCTGGCCTTCGTGCCGCTGCTGGGCTCCTTCATCACCGAGCCGGCCGCCATGACGCTGGCCGCGCTGATGCTGCGCGACACCCTGTTTGCGCAGGCGGTCTCGCGCCGCCTGCAGTACGCCACGGTGGGCGTGCTGTTCGTCAACATCTCCATCGGCGGCACGCTCACGCCCTTTGCCGCGCCGCCCGTGCTGATGGTGGCCGCCACCTGGAACTGGGACCTGTGGTTCATGATGACCACCTTCGGCTGGAAGGCGGCCATCGCGGTGCTGGTCAACGCCGGCGTGGCCACGCTGCTGTTCCGCCGGGAGCTGGGCCACATGGACCGCAGCGATGCCGACGCCGGCCCCGCGGTGCCCTGGCCGGTGGTGGGCGTGCACCTGGCGTTCCTGCTGGGGGTCGTGCTGTTTGCCCACTATCCGCCGGTCTTCATGGGGCTCTTTCTCTTTTTCATGGGCTACGCCGCCGCCTATGAACGGCACCAGGACCGCCTGATCCTGCGCGAGGCGCTGCTGGTGGCCTTCTTCCTGGCCGGCCTCGTGGTGCTGGGCGGCCTGCAGCAATGGTGGTTGCAGCCCGTGCTCATGCGCATGGACGCCACGGCCGTGTTCTACGGCGCCGTGGCGCTCACCGCCGTCACCGACAACGCGGCCCTGACCTACCTGGGTTCGCTGGTGCAGGGCCTGAGCGGGGAATTCAAGATCGCGCTGGTGGCGGGCGCCGTCACCGGCGGTGGCCTGACCGTGATCGCCAACGCACCCAACCCGGCGGGCGTGGCCATCCTGCGCGGCAAGTTCGAGGACAGCACGATCCATCCGCTGGGCCTGCTGCTGGCCGCCTTGCCGCCGACCCTGATCGCCGTGCTGGCATTTCGCTGGCTCTAGGTTCCCCCCGAGACGCTGCGCGTCTCCCCCAAGGGGGCGCACCCGGTGGCCCGGCTGAGCCAGTTCCACGGGTGCCCTGGAACAACGGCCAGCTGCGCGGCCTTTTGTG
>JAXMMJ010000067.1:0-57302 GCA_034366585.1 Hylemonella sp. | reverse complement strand
GGCGGCCTGCTGACCGAGGCTGTCACCAAGAAGCCGCACGCCGTGCTGCTGCTCGATGAGATCGAGAAGGCGCACCCGGACATCTTCAACGTGCTGCTGCAGGTCATGGACCACGGCACGCTGACCGACAACAACGGGCGCTAGGCCGACTTCCGCAACGTCATCATCATCATGACGACGAATGCGGGAGCCGAGACCATGAACAAGTCGACCATCGGCTTCACCAACCCGCGCCAGGCCGGCGACGAGATGGGCGATATCAAGCGCCTGTTCACGCCGGAGTTCCGCAACCGCCTGGACGCCATGGTCAGCTTCAAGGCGCTGGATGAGAACATCATCCTGCGCGTGGTCGACAAGTTCCTGCTGCAGCTCGAAACCCAGCTGGCCGAGAAGAAGGTGGACGTCACCTTCACCGACAAGCTGCGCAAGCACCTGGCCAAGAAGGGCTTCGATCCGCTCATGGGCGCACGCCCCATGCAGCGCCTGATCCAGGACACGATCCGCCGGGCGCTGGCCGACGAGTTGCTCTTTGGTCGCCTGACCGACGGTGGCCGTCTGACGGTGGACCTGGACGACAAGGACAAGGACGAGAGCAAGACCGAGGTCCTGCTCGACATCCAGCCCCTGCCCAAGAAGGAAGGCAAGGCCAAGCCCGAAGAGGCCACGGCCGACTGACCGTCAGTCGCCCAAAGAAAGAGCCGGCCTCAGGCCGGCTTTTTTCATGCGTGCGGGGCGATCAGCGGAAGCCCGCGCGATCCAGCATCTGCTGCACCTTGACCGAGTTCTTGCCGACCACGCTGATCGGGATGGTTTCGCTCTTGAAGCTGTTGCCCCCCATGGCCTGCAACGCCGGGTTGTCCAGCTTCACACCCTTGGCGGCCGGCCATTCGTTGTTGCCGTTGGCGAAATGCTCCTGCGCCTGAGGGCTGGCCAGGTACTCCAGGAATTTCACGGCGTTGGCGGGGTTCTTGGCATGCTTGGCCACGGCACCGCCGGCGATGTTGACGTGTGTGCCCCAGCTGGACTGGTTGGGGAAGACCACGCCGACGCGTTCGACCACGGCCTGGTCTTCGGGCTTGCTGGAACGCATCAGTCGCGCCAGGTAATAGGTGTTGGTCACCGCCACGGCGCATTCGCCAGAGGCCACCGCGCGGATCTGGTCGGTGTCGCCGCCCTTGGGCGCGCGTGCCATGTTGTCCACCATGCCCTTGAGCCAGGCTTCGGTCTTCTGCTCGCCCAGGTGTTCGAGGACGGCGCCGAACAGCGAGAGGTTGTAGGGGTGCGAGCCGGAGCGGATGCACAGGCGGCCCTTGTTCTTGACGTCCCCGAGTTCTTCGTAGGTATCGACATCCTCGCGTTTGACCTTGATCTTGTCGTAGACGATGACGCGTGCCCGGGTCGAGAAGCCGTACCAGGCCGAGCCGCCGTCGCTGCCGGCTGCGCCGCGCAGTTGCGCCGGAATGGCCGCATCCAGGGAGGCCGATTTGACGGGCTGGAACAATCCCTCGGCCTCGCCGCGCCACAGACGGGCTGCGTCAACCAGCAGAATCACGTCGGCCGGCGATGCGGAGCCTTCGGCGCGCAGACGGGCCAGAATGCCGGCATCATCGGCGTCGACGCGGTTGATGCGGATGCCGGTGGTGCGGGTGAACTGGCTGTAGAGTGCTTCGTCGCTGGGGTAATGACGGGCGGAATAGATGTTGACCACCTGTTCCTGGGCCAGTGCCGGGCTGCTTGCGAGCAAGGTCAAAAGGGAGAGGGAGAAAATTCGTTTGAGCATGGTGGGCGTGCTTGAATCGGAAGCCAGATGATATACAAAATGCAAATCATTCTCAATAAACATAGAAAAATCATGGGATATCGGGGCTGGGGCATGCTTCTGCCTGCACTGCTGGTTGTGCTGGCCGGATGTGCCAGCCCAGCGCTGACACCGGAGCCGCCCGCGCCGCTCGAGACCAAGCGTGCGCCACGTATCGGTCTGGCCCTGGGCGGCGGGGCAGCGCGAGGTTTTGCCCATATCGGGGTGATCCAGGTGCTGGAGGAGGCCGGCATCAAGCCGGATCTCGTCGCTGGCACGTCAGCCGGCAGCCTGGTGGCAGCGCTCCATGCCAGCGGGCGCAATGGCAGCCAGCTGCAGCGCATGGCCGAAACCATGGACGAGGCCACCTTTACCGACTGGACCCTGCCGCTGTTCAGCCGAGGTATGTTGCGTGGCGATGCCCTGGCGCGGTATGTCCAGCAACAGGTGGGGGGCCGCCGCATCGAGGATCTTTCCATGCCGCTGGGCATCCTGGCCACCGATCTGCAAAGCGGTCACGGTGTGCTGTTCGAGCGCGGGGACGTTGCCACGGCCGTGCGGGCGTCGAGCGCCGTGCCGGCACTGTTCCAGCCGGTACGGATCAGCGGGCGAGATTACGTGGACGGCGGCCTGGTGGCGCCGGTGCCCGTGCGTCAGGCGCGCCAGATGGGGGCCGAACTGGTCATCGCCGTGGACATCTCGCAGCAGCCCGAGGCCAATGCGCCCGGTGATGTGTTCCAGATCCTGCTGCAGACCTTCAGCATCATGAGCAAGAGCATCAATACGTTGGAATTGCGTGGCGCTGATCTGGTGGTGGTCCGGCCAGCCCTCAATGGTGTTTCGGGGGCCGACTTTGCTGCCCGCCACCGCGCCATCCAGGCCGGGCGCGCGGCCATGCTGCAGGCCTTGCCGCAGCTGCGCCTGGCGATCGAGGCGGGGATGCGCCCGGTCAGTTCGTCGAAATGAGATAAAAAAAAGCCCCGTCAGAGACGGGGCTTTGAAGGGATCCCTGAACCTGATGGTTACGAAAGGACCCGAGGAGACAACCGGTGGAAAAACAAAAAGTTTTTGTTTTTCGATGAGCCAATTATGTCAGGGTTTTCCCTTGTTGTAAAGGCTGATCAAGAAAGCTTTTAGAACCGAGGTCGGTCTTGCGTTGAAAATTAACGCTTCTTGGCCGTTGCCTTGCCGGCCTCGACAGTGGCCGTGGCAGCCTTGAAGTTCGACTCGGCCAGGGCAGCAGCCTGCTTGGCCGATTTCTGCGCCGTTTCCAGCACATTGTTGGCGGCGGCGACCGCGCTCTTCATCAGGGCCACGGCGGTTTCGGAACCGGCCGGGGCGTTCTGCGACGTGCTGTCGACCACATCCAGGAATTTCTTCTGGGCTTCGGCGATCTGGGCTTCGAAGGTCTTGCCGAATTCGGCGCTGGTCACGGCAGCGATGTCATAGATCTCGCGGCTGTAGCTGGCGGCTTTTTCGCTCAGGGGCTGCAGCAGGCCGGATTGCAGGGCCAGCAGTTCTTGCGGGTCCTTGGCGTTCAGCACGGTCTGGGTCTGGCTGGCGGATTCGGCCAGCAGGGCACGGGATGCGGCCAGATTCAGTTCAACCAGCTTTTCCACGCCTTCGAAGGCTTTGCCGGTCAGACCAAAGAGGGTTTCGACATTGGCCTTGTTGGCGGCCAGGACTTGTTCGACGGTCAGCATAGGGAACTCCTTGAAGTACAGGGTTGGAAACTCGTTTTGCTGCATTGCAACATGAAACCAATTTTAGGACGCCTGGTTTCGAATGCAAGGGGTTTTTGCTGCTTTGCAGCAATTTAGGGGTGGCGCCCTAGAAAACCGGGGTTGGCGGCAAGGCGGGGGCTACGGCGAACCGATCGGGCAGAAGACCGTGCAGGTGCCGCCCCTCCCCGATCGTGTCGCTTTCGCGTACGGGAGCGCTGCCTGCGGCTGCGACCCGCGCAAGTGGGCTGGCAGAATCGGGACTGCGCATGAATACCGAAACAAAAAAGCCGCTCCCGGAGACACGCAGCGCCTACAAGGCCTTCCGGACCATCACCACACGCTGGATGGACAACGACGTCTATGGGCACGTCAACAACGTCGTCTACTACAGCTGGTTCGATACGGCCGTCAACGCATGGCTGATCGAGCGCGGCGTGCTCGACATCCACGGTGGCGACACCATCGGCCTGGTGATCGAGACCCAGTGCAACTATTTCGCCTCGCTGTCCTTTCCGCAAACCATCGAGGCCGGCATCCGTGTCGCGCGACTGGGCAAGTCCAGCGTGCGCTATGAGGTGGGCCTGTATGCGCAGGGTGAAGAGCTGGCGGCGGCGCAAGGCCATTTCGTCCATGTCTATGTGAACCGGCAGACGCGTCGTCCCGTTGCCTTACCCGACCCCTTGCGGGCTGCTCTTGAAACCCTGACCTGAAACCATGACCGTAGATGAAGCCATCCAGACGCGCATGTCCGTGCGCGCCTTCACGCCGCAAGCTGTGGCGCCCGAAACTATCCAGGACATCCTGCAACTTGCCAGCCGTGCACCGTCGGGGACGAACACCCAGCCCTGGAAGGTCTACGTGCTGCGGGGTGCCAGCCGCGACAACCTGGTGGAGAAGGTGTGTGCCGCGCACGAGGCCCTGCGTACCGATCCTTCGCTGGCCGCCGAGTACCGCGAGGAATACGACTACTACCCGGAGAAATGGGTCAGCCCCTACATCGACCGCCGGCGCGAGAACGGCTGGGGCTTGTACGGTCTGCTGGGCATCACCAAGGGCGACAAGGACAGGATGCACGCCCAGCACCAGCGCAATTTCCGTTTCTTCGATGCGCCGGTGGGCCTGATGTTCACGCTGGACCGTGTCATGGGGCGCGGCTCCCTGGTGGACTACGGCATGTTCCTGGAAAACATCATGCTGGCGGCGCGTGCGCGTGGCCTGCACACCTGCCCGCAGGCCGCGTGGAACGGTTTTGCGAAGATCATCCTGCCGCACATCGGGGCGGGTCCCGACGAAATGCTGGTCTGCGGCATGGCACTGGGTCATGCCGACAGCTCTGCTATCGTCAACGATTTCCACACACCGCGCGAACCGGCAAGTTCATTCACGCACTGGCTGGACTGAGTATCCAGCCGGCCGGACTGCCCCTAAAAAAATACCTGATGCGATATAGAGGAGACATCACATGCTGACCCTGCTGGTCATCGTTTTCGTGCTGGCCTACGCGGCCATTGCCCTGGAGCATCCGCTCAAGATCAACAAGTCCGCCTCGGCCTTGCTGGGCGCCGGCCTGTTGTGGACGATCTATGCCCTGGCCACCGGGGACGCGACCAAGGTCGGCGGGGAATTGAGTGAGTCGCTCATGGGCACCGCGCAGATCGTCTTTTTCCTGATGGGGGCCATGACCATCGTCGAGGTGGTTGACGCGCACAACGGCTTCGAGGTCATCACCCGGCGCATCAAGACCCAGAAGCTTTCCACGCTGATGTGGATGGTGGGTTTTGTCAGCTTCTTCCTGAGCGCCATCCTGGACAACCTGACCACCACCATCGTCATGGTTTCGCTGATGAAGAAGTTGCTGGACCAGCGTGAGGACCGCCTGTTCTTCGCCGGCATCATCGTCATTGCGGCCAACGCCGGCGGGGCCTGGACCCCGATCGGCGACGTGACCACCACCATGCTGTGGATCGGCGGGCAGATCACGGCAGTGGAAATCATGAAGGGGCTGTTTATCCCCTCGCTGATCAACCTGCTGGTGCCGCTGGCCGTGACCAGCTTCATGCTGGGCTCGCGTCCGGTGATTGCACCGAAACGCGCTGATGCGGCAGAGGGGCCCGAGACCACCGCCTTCGAGCGCAACCTGATGTTTTTCATGGGCCTGGGCATCCTGGTCGCGGTGCCGGTGTTCAAGACCGTGACGCACCTGCCGCCCTTCATGGGCATCCTGTTCGGCCTGGGGATTCTCTGGCTGGTTGGTGACCTCGTGCACCGGAACAAGGAAGACGACCTGGCCAAGCAGCGCCTGACGCTGGCGCGTGCGCTGACCCGCATCGACATGAGCTCCATCGTCTTCTTCATCGGCATCCTGCTGGCGGTGGCGGTGCTGGAGCACACCCATATCCTGTCCTCGATCGCCCAGTGGCTGGACCGTAGCGTGGGCCGCCAGGACATCATCGTCATGCTGATCGGCCTGGTCAGCGCCGTGGTGGACAACGTGCCGCTGGTGGCGGCCTCCATGGGTATGTACAGCCTGCAGCAGTACCCGGTGGACAGTTTCCTCTGGGAGTTCCTGGCCTATTGCGCCGGCACCGGCGGCTCCATCCTGATCATCGGCTCGGCCGCCGGCGTGGCCGCCATGGGCCTGGAGAAGATCGACTTCTTCTGGTACGTGCGCAAGATCAGCGGCCTGGCCCTGATCGGCTATTTCGCCGGTGCGTTGTTCTACATTGCCGAATACCATCTGCTGCACTGAAATCGCTTCCCCCCACCCACATCGCTCCTTTCCCGAGACCTGCACCATGAAACCGAAGATCCTTGTTGCCCGTGCCGTTTTTCCCGAAACCATTGCCTATCTGTCGCAGCATTTCGACGTCGAATCCAATCAGGCCGATGCAGCCTGGAGCAACGCCCAGCTGATCGAGCACCTGCGCGACAAGGATGGCGCCTTCACCACCGGTAGCGTGCGCATCGATGCCGAGGTGCTGGCGGCTTGTCCGAAGCTCAGGATCTGCGCCAACATGGCCGTGGGCTACAACAACTTCGATGTCGATGCCATGACCGCGCGCGGCGTGCTGGGCACCAACACGCCCGACGTGCTGACCGAGACCACGGCCGACTTCGGCTTTGCGCTGGTGATGGCCACGGCCCGCCGCATCACCGAGAGCGAGATCTACCTGCGCGAAGGCAAATGGACCAAGTGGAGCTACGACATGTTCGCCGGCTCCGACATCCATGGTGCCACGCTGGGCATCCTCGGCATGGGGCGCATCGGCCAGGGCATCGCCAAACGTGGTGCGCTGGGCTTCGGCATGAACGTGATCTACCACAACCGCTCGCGTCTCGATGCGGCCACCGAAGCCGAATGCAAGGCGCGTTACGTCAGCAAGGAAGAGCTGCTCAAGACCGCCGACCACCTGGTGCTGGTGCTGCCGTATTCGGCCGCCTCGCACCACACCATCGGCGCGGCCGAGCTGGCACAGATGAAACCCACGGCCACGCTGGTCAACATCGCGCGCGGCGGCATCGTCGACGACGCGGCCCTGGCCCAGGCGCTGCGTGACAAGCGCATCGCCGCGGCCGGCCTGGATGTGTTCGAGGGCGAGCCCAAGGTGCACCCGGACCTGCTGACCGTTCCCAATGTGGTGCTGACCCCGCACATCGCCAGTTCCAGCGTGCCCACGCGCAAGGCCATGGCCAAGCTGGCAGCCGACAACCTGATCGAGTTCTTCAGCAAGGGCAAGGGCCTGACGCCCCTGAACCCCCAGGTGCTCAAGGCCTGATTCAGGCCGCGCGTGTGCCGGTCTTGCGGAACTGCAGGCCGGCCTGGCGCGTGACCTCGCCCAGCAGCTGTTCGCTGGCCTGCGCATCGCGCAGCCAGCGGGCATCGTTGAGTCCGCGCTCGGTGCTGTGGCGCAGCAGCTCCAGAGCAGCCCCCGAGCCCGGCGTGATGGCGTAGGGCTGCACCCGGTCCAGCGTGGCCAGGATGTGCTCCTTGAGCGGCAGGTGGGTGCCGCTGGCCGGGTCCACGTAGACCGCGTCCAATCCGAAACGACAGGCCTGGAAGCGGTTGTAGGTATAGACCAGGTAATCGTCTTCCACCGGCTCGAACGGGGCTTCCTTCAGGAACCACGCGGCCAGGGCCTGCACGTAGCCGGCCAGCGCGGCGGCGCGCTCGATGGAGAGCGGTGTGTCGAAGACGCGGATCTCGATGGTGCCGTACTCCGGCTTGGGGCGGATGTCCCAGTAGAAGTCCTTCATGCTGCGGACCACGCCGGTGCGCGTCATCTTGTCGAAGTAGGCGTTGAAGTCGTCCCAGTTCAGCACGAAGGGCGCACGCCCCGACAGCGGGAAGGCGAACACCGAGTTCAGGCGTGCCGAATCAAAAGCCGTGTCGTGCCCCTGCACGTAGGGCGAGGAGGCCGACAGGGCAATGAAGTGCGGGATGTAACGCGACATGCGGTGCAGCATGAGCAGGGCGCTGTCGGCGTCCGGGCAGCCCACGTGCACGTGCTGGCCGAAGATGGTGAACTGCTTGGACAGGTAGCCGTAGAGCTCGGACAGTTGGCGGAAGCGCGGTTTGTCGTAGATGCGCCGCTCGTGCCACTGCTGGAAAGGGTGGGTGCCGCCGCCGACCACGGCGATGTTGAGCTTGTCGGCGCATTGCACCAGCGCGTCGCGGATCTGGCCGAGTTCCTCCTGCACGTGCGAGGGCGAGTGGCAGATGCCGGTGGAGATCTCGATCATGCTCGAGGTCATCTCCGGCACCACGTTGCCGGGCAGCTTGCGCTTGGCCATCAGGCGCAGCATGTCGTCGGCGTAGGGCGCGAGGTCGTAGTCGTGCGTGTTGACAAGCTGCAGCTCCAGCTCCACGCCCAGGGTCAGGGCCTCGGAATGGTGGAAGGCTTCAAGCGGCATCGTGGTTCTCTCCCTCGGGTTTGACGCGCCGGATGGCCGGCGGGCGTCCTGCTTCGCCGGCGCGCTGCAGGGCCAGCATGGCCATGAGCGCACCCAGCACTTCCATGAACAGGATCAACGGCAGGGCGATGGCGGCCACCGGCTGCCCGATGGCGGGCGCAAATTCGGAAAACTGGGATACCAGCAGCAAGGCCACGGCCGACATAGGCCACATGGCGCTGGCCGTCCACAGGGCCTGCTTCGGGCTGGCACCGCTGCCAAAACCCGTCAGGGCGATGGCGCCCAGCTTGGCCAGGGCGCGCGCCAGCACCAGGGCGGCGATCAGGCTCCAGGCTTCCCAGTTCCAGGGCGCCTGCGCAGCGGCCATGGAGACCAGCACGAACATCAGGATGGTCAGGATGGCCGAAGCCGTGCCGAACTGGCGCGGCCAGGACCAGGGACGCGGATGCAGGGTCTTGAGCAGGATGCCGGCCAGCAGGGCGGCCAGCGGGGCCGAGCCGCCAAAGTGCGCGGCCAGAGCCGTGCCGGCAGCGATCAGCGAGAGTTGCAGCACAGCGGTGTTCTCGCTGGTCGGACTCATGATCTCCAGCGCCTTGCGCAACGCATAGGCCAGCAAGGCACCCACCAGCACCGAGGCCACGACCAGCAGGATCACCGGATAGATGGCATCGGCCAGGGTGGCTTGCGAGCGGCCCAGCATGCGCGCCATGACACCGCCCAGAGCCAGGACATAGAAGGTGTTGAGGGCCGCCAGGGTGATGACGCGGTCGGTCACCGGGCCGCTGGCGCGCAAATCGCTGGCCACCCGCATCAGAACGGTCGGCGAGGTGGCGACCATCAGCAGCGCCAGCGGGACATGCAGGGCGCCGTCCACGCCGAACAGCTGCAGCACCCACCAGGCCGCCAGGTAGGTGGCCAGGGCTTCGCCCACGCTCTGGGCCAGCAGCATGGGGTTGTGGCGCAACCAGCGCAGTGACAGACGCCCACCGGCCTCGAACAGCACGATGGACAGGCCAAGCTCCATCATGAACTGCGCGATGCCGTCCAGCGGCCAGCTGGCCTTGGTGTAGCCGGAGAAGCCGGCGAGGGCGCCCACGGCCGAATAACCCAGCACCTTGGGCAGGCCCAGGTAACGCTGCAGCAGGTGTCCGGCGGCGGCGGCCAGGGCCAGCAGCAGCGCCCACTGCACGGTGGGCAGGCCGGCCGAAGGTTTGATCCACTCGGACCAGTTGAGCATCAGGTCGATCATCGACTCTCCTTTTTTCACGGGCCCGACAGCAATGCCGGGCGTCAGAGCGAGGCCAGCGGGGACCTGGCTGCGGTGTCATCGGCCTGCATGGCGTCCAGCAGCAGGTCCAGGTCGGAGTTCAGGCGCCTGAGCACGGCCGGGGGCAGGGTCTGCAGGGCCTGGGGCAGCACGCCGATGTAATGGCCCTGCAGGCGCTGCAGCACTTTTTCGCCAGCGGGCAGCAGGTTGAGGTGCAGCACGCGGGCATCGCTGCCATGGCGCGCACCGATGACCAGCTTGCGTTCGACCAAGGTCTTGACCAGGTTGCTGGCGGTGGACTGGTGGATGTCCATGGCTTGCGCCAGCGCGCTGATGCGCAAGCCGGGCTGCTCGCGCAGCAGGCTCAGGGCGCGCAGCTGTGCCGCACCGGTGCCGGTGATCTGTTCGACCTGGCGGAAATGTTTGCGCACCGTGGCGAAGATCTGGCGGAACCGGCGCAGGGCCTGGACCGCCGGGTCGGTCTCCGCGCGAGCCGGTGCCGTGGCCACCTGGCCCGCGCGCCGGGAGCGTGCTGGCTTCATGCGATTTATTATATTTGTACAAATGTATTGAGGGATAGTCCCTCACGCCCGCCGGGTGATCCTGCCGCGCAGCATGAATCACAATAGGGGCCTGGAGGAAAACGGTTTGAACTCAGTCGTGTTCTGGGCCCTGCTGGTGCTGGGCGTCTTGAATCTGGTGCTGCTGCTGGCACTCGTGCTGCGCCGCGAGGATTCGAAGTCGGCGCAGGCCGCCGAACAGCTGTCGCGCGCGCTGCGCCAGGAGATCAGCGAATCGGCCCGCGCCTCGCGCCAGGAGCTGACGCAGAACCTGGCGACCTTCCAGCAGACCCTGGTGCAGCAGGGCGCCGAGGCCACCCGCACGCAGAACACGCAGATCGACGCCTTCGGCCAGCAGCTGGCGCTGCTGCAGAAGACCCTGTCGGACACCTTGGCGCAACGCCTGGAAGCTCTCAGCGAATCCAACGCCCGGCGCATGTCCGAGGTGCGCGCCACGCTGGAGGCGCAACTGGCCCAGCTGCAGCAGACCAATATCGCCAAGCTCGACGAGATGCGCGCCACGGTGGACGAGAAGCTGCAGACCACCCTGCATGCGCGCCTGGGCGAAAGTTTCAAGCAGGTGGCCGAGCGCCTGGAGCAGGTGCACAAGGGCCTGGGTGAGATGCAGACCCTGGCTGCCGGCGTCGGCGACCTCAAGCACCTGCTGACCAACGTCAAGACGCGCGGCATGTTCGGCGAGGCGCAGCTGGCCGGCCTGCTGGAGCAAGTCTTCGTGCCCGACCAGTACGCCGCCCAGATCGCCACGCGACCGGGCAGCAAGAACGTGGTGGACTTTGCCATCAAGCTGCCGGGCAAGTCGGACGACGGCTCGCCGCTGTGGCTGCCCATCGATGCCAAGTTTCCGAACGAGGACTACGAGCGCCTGCTCGACGCGCAGCAGCGTGCCGATGCTGTGGCGGCCGAGGCCGCCGCCAAGGCCCTGGAGGCGCGCATCCGGCTCGAAGCCAAGTCGATTGCCGAGAAGTACATCGAGCCGCCCTACACCACGGATTTCGCCATCCTCTTCCTGCCCACCGAAGGCCTGTACGCCGAGGTGCTGCGCCGGCCCGGCCTGATGGAGGCCCTGCAGCGCGAGCACCGCATCACGCTGGCGGGCCCGACCACACTGCTGGCCATGCTCAGCTCGCTGCAGATGGGCTTTCGCACGCTGGCGCTGGAGAAACGTTCCAGCGAGGTCTGGCAGGTGCTGGGCGCCGTGAAGACCGAGTTCGGCAAGTTCGGCGACGTGCTGGCCAAGGTCAAGACACAGACCGAAACCGTGCTCAATACGCTGCAGCAGGCCGAGACCCGCAGCAATGTCATGAAGCGTGCGCTGCGCCAGGTCGAGGCCCTGCCCGAGACGCAGGCGCAGGCCCTGCTGCCGGTGGACAAAGAGGCTGACGAGGGGTGAGCAGCACGACGACGACGCCCCGTTTCCAGCTGGCGCGCCTGATCGGCGGACACATCTGCCTGCACGCCTGCATGGCGGGCCTGCGCATGGCGGCACCGCTGCTGGCGCTCAAGCAGGGCTACAGTGCGATGGCGGTGGGCGTGCTGATGGCCCTGTTTGCGCTGACCCAGGTCTTTCTGGCCTTGCCGGCCGGTCGTTATGCCGACCGCCACGGCCTGCGCCGGCCCATCGCCTTCAGCGTGATCGCTGCGACGGCGGGCACGGCACTCGCTGCCCTGTTTCCCGTGTTTGCCGTGCTCTGCCTGGCCGCGCTGCTCAGCGGCGGTGCCACCGGCACCGCGTCGATTGCGCTGCAGCGCCATGTGGGCCGTGCGGCGCGCGATGCCACCGAGCTCAAGCAGGTGTTCAGCTGGCTGTCCATCGGGCCGGCCACCTCCAATTTCCTGGGGCCGCTGGCCGCCGGCTTGCTGATCGACCATGCCGGCGTCTGGCTGGGCGGTGAGGCGGGTGACCTGAACGGCTACCGCATCGCCTTCCTGCTGATGGCGATGTTGCCCCTGCTGACCTGGTGGTGGGTGCGGCGTACACCGGACCTGCCATCGGCGGCCAGCCCGGCCGAGCAGGGCAAGCGCCGGGCCTGGGACCTGCTGCGCGACCCCATGATGCGTCGCCTGCTGCTGGTGAACTGGTTTCTCTCGTCGTGCTGGGACGTGCACACCTTCGTGCTGCCGGTGCTGGGCCACGAGCGCGGCTACAGCGCCTCGACCATCGGCATGCTGCTGGGCTCGTTTGCGCTGGCCGCCACCCTGGTGCGCCTGGCCATGCCCTGGCTGGCCGAGCATCTGCGTGAGTGGCTGGTGATCAGCGGCGCCATGCTGGCCACGGCCGTGCTGTTCGGCGTCTACCCCTTCATGCCCCGCGCGCTGGGCATGGGCGTGTGCTCGGTCCTGCTGGGCCTGGTGCTGGGGTCGGTGCAGCCCATGATCATGAGCACCCTGCACCAGATCACGCCGGCCGACCGGCATGGCGAGGCGCTGGGCCTGCGCCTGATGTCGCTCAACGGCTCCAGCGTGGTCATGCCGCTGCTCTTCGGCAGCATCGGGGCCGTGGTCGGGGTGTCGCTGGTGTTCTGGGTGGTGGGGGCCGTGGTGGGCGTGGGCAGCCACACGGCCTGGAAGTTGAGGGCGCCCTCGCAGCCGCACGCCATGTGAGCCTGGCCACCAGGCGTGGCCGGCGACGACTCAGGGCTTCAGGCCTCCAGCCGATAGAAGGACTGGATCGCCTCCCAGGCGGCTTCAGGGGTATCGACGAAGCTGAACAGCTTGGTGTCCGCGGGCGAGATCACGCCTTCCTCGATCAGCAGGTCGAAATTGATGAGCCGTTTCCAGAAGCTGCTGCCATGGAGCACCACGGGCACCGGCTCAGACTTGCCGGTCTGCACCAGCGTGAGGATCTCGAACAGCTCATCGAGCGTGCCGAAGCCGCCGGGAAAGGCCACCAGCGCCTTGGCACGCATCATGAAGTGCATCTTGCGCAGCGCGAAGTAGTGGAACTTGAAGCACAGGCTGGGCGAGATGTAGGGGTTGCCCGACTGTTCGTGCGGCAGGGCGATGTTCAGGCCCACGTTGAGGGCGCCGGCTTCATGCGCGCCGCGGTTGGCCGCTTCCATGATGCCCGGGCCGCCGCCGGTGCAGATGTAGAGGCGCTCGCTGTGCGACAGGTGTCTGCTGTGTTCGGCGACCAGGCGGCCGAACTGGCGGGCCTGGTCGTAGCGCTGGGCGTTGCGCATGTCGCGTTCGGCGCCTTGCAGGGCCGTGGTGTCCCCGCTGGCGCGCGCGGCTTCCAGCCGGGCCTGCGCCGTCTCGGGTGAGGGAAAGCGCGCGCTGCCGAAGACCACGATGGTGTTGGTCACACCCTGTTCCTGCTGCTCCAGGTCGGGCTTGAGCATCTCCAGCTGAAAGCGGATGCCGCGTGTTTCACGGCGCAGCAGGAATTCGGGGTCGGCAAAGGCCAGGCGGTAGGCATCGGCCTGCAGGGGCATGCCGGCATCGGCGTGGGCCTTCAGGTCGGCCCAGGCATCGGCCAGGGTGCGGGTGCTGAGATCGCGCGTGGTCTTCATGGAAGTCTTACTCACTGGTGAGGGTGGACGCAATGGCGCTGGCCATGCGCACGGCATTGCTGGGGTGGGCGATGCAGTCGGTGCTCCAGACCTGGCGGATGCCAGCGTTCCAGAGCAGGTCTCCGGCATCGCCGGCAAACAGGGCATGCGTGACGGCCACGTCGACCGAGGCGGCGCCGGCGGCCAGCAGGCCGCGCGCGGCCTGGGCCAGGGTGTGGCCGCTACTGGCAACGTCGTCGAGCAGCACGATGGCGCGGCCGCGCACGTCCAGCGCCGGCAAGGCGATCTCGACATGGCGGTCACCATGGCGCACCTTGCGGCAGACGGCGTGCTCGAAACCATGGCGTGCTGCAGCTTGGGCGACCCACTGGGCCGCCTCTTCGTCGGGGCCGATCAGCAGCGCGCCCGGGCGTTGCCGGGCGATCAGGTCGGCCAGCAGCGGGGCGCCGCTGAGCACCACGGTGCGCGGCACCGGCACGGCTTCTTCGAGCGTGGCCACGCGGTGCAGGTGCGGGTCCACCGTGACGACCGCATCGAACAGGCCGGCCAGGAAGCGGCCCACGATGCGCTGGCTCACGGCTTCGCCGGGCGTGAAGGCGATGTCCTGTCGCATATAGGCCAGATAGGGGGCGACCAGCGTCAGTTGTGTGGCGCCCAGCGTGCGGGCCGTCTGCGCGGTGAGCAGCAACTCGACCAGCTTTTCATTGGGCTGGGCCAGCGTGCGCAGGAGCACCACGTGCGCTGGCAGTGTGGCCGGCAGGCGCAGCTTGAGTTCGCCATCGGGAAAACGGTGGCGAGCGATGCAGGCGTGCGGGATGCCGGCCGCGGCGGCGATGCGTGCGGCGCTGTCGGTCTCGTCGTCGAAATGCAGCAGGAGGGAGGGGCGCATGCTCAGAACTCCACGAACACGTGGGGCACGTCTTCGGGCCGGCCGATGTGGTAGCCGCTGGCGCGTGCGCAGGCCTGGCGCGCGAACTCCAGGTCGGCCGGGTAGCTGGCGTGCACGCGATAGAGCACGTCGCCATCCTGCACCTCATCGCCCAGTTTGCGCAGCAGGTCGACGCCGGCTTCCTTCACCTTCGGCGCACCGGCAAAACGTGCGATGCGGGCCAGTTGCAGGTTGTCGATGCCGCTGACCACGCCGGCGCCATGCGCGCGGATCTCGAAGCTGAGCCGGCCCAGCTGCGGGTGGCTGGGGTCGAAGTGGTGGCTGCCCTGGGCTTCGATGAGGTCGTTCATCTTCTTGAGCGCGCGGCCTGAGTCCAGGATGTCGCGCGCGATGGCGAAGCCGTCACCGCCGCGCACATCGGGGTCGGCCTCCAGCATGCGCCCGGCGAGGCGCAGCGCCTTCTGGCGCAGGTCCATGGGCGCGCGCGGGTCGTTTTCCAGCACACGCATCACGTCGCGGGCCTCCAGCACCGGGCCGATACCGAAGCCGACGGGCTGGCGCCCGTCGGTGATGACCACGTCGAGCGAGAGTTTCATGCGCCGCGCCACGTACTCGAAGAGGCGGCGCAGGCGCTGCGCCTCGGGCATGGAGCGCACCTTGGCCGTGGGGCCGATGGGGATGTCCAGCACCAGGTGGCTGGATCCGGCGGCGATCTTCTTGGACAGGATGGAGGCCACCATCTGCCCCGGCGAATCGAGCGCCAGCGGCCGCTCGACCGAAATCAGCACATCGTCGGCGGGCGAGAGATTGGCCGTGCCGCCCCAGGCCAGGCAGCCCCGGTGCTGGCGCACGATGCCCTGCAGCTTTTCGATCGGCAGCTCCACCTCGGCCAGCACCTCCATGGTGTCGGCGGTACCGGCCGGCGAGGTGATGGCGCGCGAGGAGGTCTTGGGGCAGAGCATGCCGTGGGCGGCCACGATGGGCACCACCAGCATGGAGGTGCGGTTGCCAGGGATGCCGCCGATGCAATGCTTGTCCACGACCCGCGGCTCCTGCCAGTCGAGCCGGCGGCCGGCCTCGACCATGGCTTCGGTCAGGAACAGCACCTCCTCGCGGTCGAGTTCGTCGCGGTTGGCCGCAACGACGAAGGCCGTGAGTTCGATCTTGGAATAGTGGTGCTCGGTGATGTCGTGCACGATGGCGCGGAAGTCGTCCTGTGTCAGGCGCTCGCCGGCCAGTTTGCGGTGCAGGGCGCCCATCGATTCGGGCGGTTCGGCCTGGGCGACGGTGACGGTGTGACCGTTTTCCACAGCGAGTTGTTCGAACGCGGCCTTGGACAGGCCGAGTTCGCCGCAAGACACGATGGAAGCGTCGTCGACCACGTTGAGCGTGGCCAGGATGCTGTGGCCGTTGGTGCGCACCTCGACCTTGGACAGTGCCTTGAAGCCCTCGGCCCGGTAGACCTCGCAGTCGCGGTGCATGTAGGCCACGTTCTCGTGGTAGGTGTCGATCAGCACGCGGCGCAGCGCAAGGCGCGACGGCTCGCCGCCGGTCCCCGGGCCGATGGCACCGGTCGTGTTCTCAGCTTCGTTCATGCGGATAGCCTACACCGAATTCGGCGCTGGAAAAACAAAAGGCTCCCGAGGGAGCCTTGTGAGGTCAGAGTCCAAAAGACTCAGACGCGCTTGCGGTATTCGCCGGTGCGGGTGTCGATCTCGACCTTGTCGCCCTGGCTCACGAACAGCGGCACGGGCACTTCGAAACCGGTGGCAATCTTGGCCGGCTTGAGCACCTTGCCCGAGGTGTCGCCCTTGACGGCGGGCTCGGTCCAGGTGATCTCGCGCTCGACGCTGGTGGGCAGTTCCACCGAGATGGCCTTGCCGTCATAGAACACCACTTCGACCGCCATGCCGTCTTCGAGGTAGTTCAGGGCGTCACCCATGTTTTCGGCTTCGACTTCGTACTGGTTGTAGTCGGCGTCCATGCAGACGTACATCGGGTCGGCGAAGTAGGAGTAGGTGCAGTCCTTCTTGTCCAGGATGACCTGGTCCATCTTGTCGTCGGCCTTGAACACGACTTCGGTGCCGAAGTTGGCGATCAGGCTCTTGAGCTTCATGCGCACGGTGGCGGAGTTGCGGCCGCCGCGGCTGTATTCGGTCTTGAGCACGACCATCGGGTCCTTGCCGTGCATGATCACGTTGCCGGCGCGGATTTCCTGAGCGATTTTCATAAGTTTTCCAATGAGTTGGCCGCTCAATGCCCCGAGTAAACCGGTGTTCGTGCGGCAGGTAAGAGGAATTCCACAGGCTGAGGCCGGATGGATTCCGCAAAGCCTTGAATTTTAACGTTTTTTCAGGGCGATGGGCATCAGTTGGGCCCGCTGCCGGCAAATTCAAGCAGGCGGCAGACCAGATCGGTCTGTTCCAGCAGGCCTGCGCGGACCTCCGCCAGGGCTCCCGCCCAGCCCGGCAGGTCCAGGGCGGGCAGCGCATGGGGGTCCAGGCCGTTCCAGGTCCGGTGCCAAGCCCGCAGGGAGGCCGGGGCCCCGGTCTGCGCCAGAAAGGCTTCCAGCTTGGCGTGGTGGGCGTCGTCGTGCTGCGGGTAGATCTGCCAGACGAAGGGTCGGCCGGCCCACAGGGCGCGTACCAGCGAATCTTCCCCGCGTACGAAGTTCAGGTCGCAGCTCCACAGCAGGTGGTCGTAATCGTCCTGCGTGAGGTGCGGCAGGTAGTGCACCGCGAGGCCAGGTGGCAGCGCGCAGGCCTGCACCGCCGCCGTGGCGCGGCCGGCGGTCACCAGCAGCTGCACGGGCGCCGGCTGGCGTGCCAGCAGGTCCAGCAGGCCGGGCAGGGCGGCCGGTTCGTAGCAGAACAGGGAGACCCGTTGCCCTGCGGGGTTTGGCGCAATGCCCTGCCGCTCCAGCCAGGCGGTGCGGTCGAAGCCGGCCTGGCGCTGCATCAGATCGGGCTCGCGCAGCAGCCCGCCGGTGCGCGGCGTGAAGCCGGGGTAGAAGAAGCGTTTGCTGAGTCCGCGCCCCGCACCGCTCATCACGGGGGAGGGCAGGCCGTGGCTGCGTTCCACATAACTTTCAGCCGAGAGGTATTCGAGGTCGATCCATGCCGCCGACCGGCCGTCGGCCGCACGCCAGGCCACGTAACGTGCCACGAATTCGTCCGGGATCTCGCAGCCGAAGGCCTCAATCAGCACTTCGCCCGGTGCCAGCCCCGTCAGATCCAGCGGCGTGTTCCAGGCCCGCAGCTCGACACCGGGACAGCCCTGGGGCGCCATCCAGCGCAGGGCGCTGGTCTCGTCCACCCACAACCGCACGGCCTGGCCGCGACCGGCCAGCTGGCGCGCCAGGCGCCAGCACACGCCGATGTCACCGTAGTTGTCGATGACCTTGCAGAAAATGTCCCAGCGCAGGGCGGATGCGGGCGGGGGCGTCATGCCCGGGATTGTGCCCGCTTTGGCCCGTGTTTCGAGCGCGGGGCACAATCACGCGATGAGCTCGCACCACACCTTTCTCTGGCACGACTACGAGACCTTCGGCCTGAACACACGCCGAGACCGGCCCGCCCAGTTTGCCGGCATCCGCACTGACGCCGAGCTCCAGGAGTTGGGCGAGCCGGTGATGATTTACTGCCAGCCCGCCAACGACTATCTGCCCGATCCCGCCTCCTGCCTGATTACCGGCATCACCCCGCAGCAGTGCCTGGCGCGTGGCCTGCCCGAGCACGCCTTTGCCGCCCGGATCGAGCAGCTGCTGGCCCAGCCGGGCACCATCGGCGTGGGTTACAACACCATCCGGTTTGACGATGAAGTCACGCGCTTCATGCTGTGGCGCAATCTGATGGACCCCTATGCACGCGAATGGCAGAACCAGTGCGGCCGCTGGGACCTGCTGGATGTCGTGCGCATGGCCTATGCCTTGCGGCCCCAGGGCATCCAGTGGCCGCGCCATGCGGATGGCAAACCCAGCTTCAAGCTTGAAGACCTGGCGCGCGCCAACGGCCTGCTGCACGAGGCCGCGCACGACGCCCTGTCCGACGTGCGCGCCACCATCGCCCTGGCGCGGCTGATCCGCACGGCGCAGCCCAAGCTGTTCGATTTCTGCCTGGGCCTGCACAAGAAGGAGCGGGTGGCAGCCGAGCTGGGTCTGCCCACCAGCGCGCAGGCAGCGCAGCCCTTTTTGCATGTGTCGGGCATGTTCCCGCCCGAGCGCGGCTGCCTGGCCGTCATGTGGCCGCTGGCGACCCACCCGAGCAACAAGAACGAACTGCTGGCCTGGGACCTGGCGCATGACCCGGGCGAGTTGGCCATGCTGGACGCTGCGACACTGCGCCAGCGCCTGTTCACCAAGACGGCCGAGCTGCCCGAAGGCGTGCAGCGCCTGCCGCTCAAGTCGGTGCATCTCAACAAGTCGCCCATGGTGGTGCGCAATCTGAGCACTCTTAGCACTGACATGGCCGCCCGCTGGGGGGTGGACATGGCGGCCGCGCTGCGCCACGCCGAGCGCGCGCGCGCCTTGCCCGACATGAGCGCCATCTGGCCCCAGGTGTTCCAGCGCCCCGAGGAGGGCGTGCCCGATGTAGACGAAGACCTCTATGGCGGTTTCATCGGCAACGCGGACCGGCGGCGCCTGGAGCAATTGCGCGCGCTCGACCCCGTGGAACTGGCCCATCGCCGCGCCGGTTTTGATGACCCCCGGCTCGGCGAGCTGCTGTTCCGCTACCGCGCCCGCAACTTTGCCGACACCCTGACCGCCGAAGAGGCGCAGCGCTGGCAGGCGCACCGAGTGGCGCGGCTGCTCGAAGGCGAGGGCGGTGCCCGCTCCGTGGACGAGTTCCTGGCCACGCTGGACACCTGTGCGCAAACGGCGGATGCGCGCGGCGAGCAGCTCCTGGCTGAGCTGTCCGACTATGCGCAGGCGATCACGCCCGAGCCCCTTTAGGCCCTCGTTATGACGGACGTTCATTCCCAATCCCTGCTCAACGAGGTGGCGGCCCTGCCGTCGCTGCCTGGTGTCTACCGCTACTTCGACGCCGAGGGCGGCCTGCTTTACGTGGGCAAGGCGCGCAACCTCAAGAAGCGCGTGGCCAACTACTTCCAGAAGAGCCACGATGGCACCCGTATCGGCCACATGGTGGGCAAGATCGTGCGCCTGGAAACCACGGTGGTGCGCTCCGAGGCCGAGGCCCTGCTGCTGGAAAACAACCTGATCAAGACGCAGCACCCGCGCTACAACATCCTGTTTCGCGACGACAAGAGTTATCCCTACCTGAAGATCACCGTGGCCCAGCCGGCCGATAGCCAGGCCGCCCTGGCCTGGCCGCGCGTGGCCTACTACCGCGGCGCGGTGGAGAAGAAGCACCACTACTTCGGGCCTTACCCCAGCGCCTGGGCCGTGAAAGAGGGCATTCTGCTGCTGCAGAAGGTGTTCCGCCTGCGCACCTGCGAAGACACGGTGTTTGCCAATCGCACGCGACCTTGCCTGCTGTACCAGATCAAGCGCTGCTCCGGCCCCTGCGTGGGCCTGGTGAGCCCCGAGGCCTATGCGCAGGACGTGGCGCATGCCGAGGGCTTCCTCCATGGCGAGACGCAGCAGGTGCTGCAGCAGCTTGAATCTCGCATGATGGCGCATTCCGAGCGGCTGGAGTTCGAGCAGGCGGCCGAACTGCGCGACCAAGTGGCCGCGCTCTCCAACGTGCTGCACCAGCAGTCCATGGACAACGTGGACGACCGCGACGTGGACATCCTGGCCGTCAAGGTGCAGGGTGGTCGCGCCTGTGTGAACCTGGCCATGGTGCGCGGCGGCCGCCACCTGGGCGACCGTGCCTATTTCCCCGTGCACGTGGAGGATGCCGCCCTGCTGGCCAGCGAGGACGACAGCGGCGCCGCGCCGGTCGAGGTGCAGGTGCTTGAAGCTTTCATTGCCCAGCACTATGTGGAGGTGCCGGCCGTGCCCACGCTGATCACCAGCGAGCCGGTGAGCAAGGGCCTGATCGAGGCCCTGTCGGAGCAGACCGGCATCCGGATCCGCGCCGTGCACCAGCCGCGCGAGTTGCGCCGCAGCTGGCTGGAGATGGCGCAGACCAATGCGGCCCTGCAGCTGGCCCGTCTGCTGGCCGAGGAGGGCTCGCAGCAGGCCCGTACCCGTGCGCTGGCCGAGGCCCTCGCCTTGCCGCAGGACCGGCTGGATGAGTTGCGCATCGAGTGCTTCGACATTTCGCACACCGCAGGCGAGTCCACCCAGGCTTCCTGCGTGGTGTTCCATCACCACAAGATGCAGAACAGCGAGTACCGCCGCTACAAGATCGACGGCATCACCCCGGGCGACGACTACGCCGCGATGCGCCAGGTGCTGACGCGCCGGTATGCGCGCCTGGCCCAGGCGCTGCGTGAAGGCGGGGCGGGCGAGGGTGAAATGGCCACCGAAGGCACCGACCGCCTGCCCGATCTGGTGCTGGTCGACGGCGGCAAGGGACAGGTGGCGATGGCGCGCGAGGTCTTCGAGCAGCTGGGCCTGGACCTGGGGCTCATTGTCGGTGTGGAGAAGGGCGAGGGGCGCAAGGTGGGGCTGGAGGAACTGGTGTTCGCCGACGGGCGCGAGAAGGTCTACCTGGGCAAGGACTCGGCGGCCCTGATGCTGGTTGCGCAGATCCGCGATGAGGCGCACCGCTTTGCCATCACCGGCATGCGCGCCGCGCGTGCCAAGGTGCGCACCGGCGGCAGCAAGATCGAGGAGATCCCCGGGGTCGGTCCCAAGCGGCGCGCCAGGCTACTGCAGCGCTTTGGCGGCGCGCGCGGCGTGGCGTCTGCCAGTGTCGAGGACCTGGCCTCGGTGGACGGCATTTCGCACGAACTGGCCGAGGCCATTTACCGCGCCTTGCACTGAAGCGCCGGGCGATCGCGGGCGGGTCTGCAGGCCATGCCACAATCAGGCCCATGTTTTTCACCATCCCCACCCTCATGACCTGGACGCGCATCGTCGCGATCCCCCTGATCGTGGGGGTGTTCTACCTGCCCCTGGAGCCCGCCACACGCAACCTGATCGCCACGGTGATGTTCGTGGTGTTCGCCCTGACCGACTGGCTCGACGGCTACCTGGCGCGCAAGCTCAACCAGATTTCCTCCTTCGGCGCCTTCCTCGACCCGGTGGCCGACAAGTTCCTGGTCTGCGCCAGCCTGCTGGTGCTGGTGCACCTGCAGCGCGCCGACGTCTTTGTGGGGCTCATCATCATCGGCCGCGAGATCGCGATCTCGGCCCTGCGCGAATGGATGGCCCAGATCGGCGCCTCACGCAGCGTGGCCGTGCACATGCTGGGCAAGGTCAAGACCACGGTGCAGATGGTGGCCATTCCCTTCCTGCTGTTTGACGGCTCGCTGTTTGGCCTGATCGATACCCATCTGTGGGGCACCGGCCTGATCTGGATCGCCGCCGTGCTGACCGTCTGGTCCATGGTCTATTACCTGCAGAAAGCCCTGCCGGAAATCCGTGCCCGCGTGAAATGAAGCCTGGATGCGATGAGTCACCGCAGCGACAGTGAAGCCCTGCTGCGGGCCATGCCGCTGGTCTTCGTGCTGATCTGGAGCACCGGCTTCATCGTGGCGCGCTACGGCATGCCCCATGCGCCGCCACTGGGTTTTCTGGCCTGGCGCTATGTGCTCTCCATCCTCTGTTTCCTGCCCTGGATCCTGCTGGCCCGTGTGGACTGGCCGGCCACGCGCACGCAATGGCTGCATCTCTCGGTGACAGGTGTGCTCATGCATGCCGGTTATCTGGGGGGGGTGTGGGCGGCGGTGAAGATGGGCATGGGCTCCGGGCTGGTGGCCCTGATCGTCGGCCTGCAACCCGTGCTGACCGCCATCTGGCTGTCGGCGCGTGGCTCGGCTGTGACGCGGCGGCAGTGGGCCGGTCTCGCACTGGGCTTTGCCGGACTGGCGCTGGTGGTGGCACGCAAGTTCGGGCAAGGCGGAGAAGCCGACCTGGCCAATCTATCGCTGGCGGTGCTGGCCCTGCTGAGCATCACCACCGGCACGCTGTACCAGAAACACTTTGTTGCGCCTTGCGATGTGCGCAGCGCCAATGCGGTGCAGCTCATCGCGGCACTCGCGGTCACACTGCCTCTGGCACTGGTGCTCGAGACCGAAACCCTGCGTTGGACTGTCATCACAGGCTCCGTGAACTGGGAGCTGGTTGCGGCCATGGCCTGGTCGGTGCTGGGGCTGACGCTGGGCGGCAGTTCATTGCTTTACCTTTTGATACAGCGTGGCGCCGCCACCAGCGTCACCAGCCTGCTCTACCTGGTGCCCCCGACCACGGCCCTGATGGCCTGGCTGCTGTTCAATGAACCGATCACGCTGCTGACCATCACGGGGACGGTGCTGACGGCCGTGGGCGTGAGCCTGGTGGTGCGGCCAGCGCGCTGATGTGGTGCGCCATCCGCTGATGCGGGTGAGCGGCAACTACGGGCCTCTCTTTGCGGCGAAAAGTATTGACGCACCGCACGAGAAAAATTTATTTGTGAAGATCAGCGGGGAGGAGCATGAAAAATCCGTCTAGAATTCGCCCCCGCGCTGTTGTAATGCCGCATGCCATGTTGACACGGGTAACATCCCTCGCTCTAATCGCATGCAGCAGTGCAAGCTGCAGGCCCAGCTACCCGACACCGGTTCGCCCGACCGGACCGGCAAGCCAAAATTTCTGACAAGACACACTGACCAACGCAGTTTCCATACAAGGGGATATTTGTGAACAAGACCGAACTGATCGAGCACATCGCCAAGCATGCCGACATCTCCAAGGCCGCCGCGACCCGCGCTCTGGAGTCCACCATTGGTGCCGTCAAGACCACGCTGAAAAAGGGTGGCTCCGTTTCCCTCGTGGGTTTTGGCACGTTCGCCGTCGGCAAGCGTGCCGCCCGCACCGGCCGCAATCCCCGCACCGGCGCAGCGATTAAAATCAAGGCAGCCAAGGTGCCGAAGTTCCGTCCGGGCAAAGCCCTGAAGGATGCACTGAACTGACCTGATCTGTTTCGGTGGGGTGCTTAGCTCAGTTGGCAGAGCGGCTCCTTTACACGGAGTAGGTCGGCGGTTCGACCCCGTCAGCACCCACCAACCCAGGCAAAGGCGAACGATGTGTTCGCCTTTTTGTTTTTTCGATGGAGAGCGTTCCCATGTTTGACTACGTACGCAAGCACACCAAGATCATGATGGTCGTCCTGTTCCTGGTGATCATCCCGTCTTTCGTGCTGGTCGGCATCGATGGCTACACCCGTTTCCGCGAACAGGACCAGACGGTGGCCCGCATCGGCCGCGTCGAGATCACACGTGGCGAATGGGAGGCGGCGCACCGCGAAGAGATCGAGCGCGTGCGTCAGCTGATGCCCACCATCGATGCCAAGCTGCTCGACTCCGAGCAGGCGCGCTACGGCACGCTGGAGCGTCTGGTACGTGAACGCGTGCTGGCGCAGGCCGCGCAGGCGGCCCACCTGGGCACCAGCGACGCACGCCTGGCGCGCGAACTGCAATCCATCCCCGCCATTGCCGAGCTGCGCCGCCCCGATGGCACGCTCGACATGGAGCGTTATCGCCAGTTGCTGGGCCGCCAGGGCATGAGCCCGGAAATGTTCGAAGCCCGCATGCGCAGCGACCTGGCGGCACGCCAGGTGCAGGCCGGCGTGGCCCAGACCGCCTTCATCCAGGCCGTGCCGGCCGATCTGGCGCTCAGCGCCTACTTCGAGCGGCGTGAAGTGCAAGTGGCACGTTTTGCCGTGGCCGATTTCGCCGCACGCGTCAAACCCGAAGACAGCGAACTGGAGGCCTTCTACCAGGCCAACCAGGCCCTGTTCCAGGCGCCCGAGCAGGCCAGCATCGAGTACATCGTGCTGGACATCGATGCCGTGCGCAAGACCATCAAGCTCAACGAGCAGGACGTGCGCAGCTATTACGAGCAGAACGCCGCGCGCCTGAGCGGCCCCGAGGAGCGTCGCGCCAGCCACATCCTGATCTCCGCGGCCAAGGATGCTTCCGCCGCCGAGCGCCAGAAGGCGCGCGAGCGCGCGCAGGAGCTGCTGGCCCAGGCGCGCAAGGCGCCCGACACCTTTGCCCAGCTGGCGCGCAAGCACTCTCAGGATCCGGGTTCGGCCCCCAATGGCGGTGACCTCGACTTCTTCCCGCGCGGCGCCATGGTCAAGCCTTTCGAGGAGGCCGCCTTCGCCCTGAAGAAGGGCGAGATCAGCGAAGTGGTGGAGTCCGACTTCGGCTTCCACGTCATCCGTGTGACCGACATCAAGGCGCCCAAGCAGAAGAGCTTTGCCGAACTGCGTGCCAGCCTGGAAGAGGACCTGAAGAACCAGCAGGCACGTGCCCGCTACGCCGAGGCTGCCGAAGCGTTCACCAACGGCGTCTACGAACAGTCCGACAGCCTCAAGCCCGTGGCCGACAAGCTCAAGCTCGAGATCCAGACGGCCAACGGCCTGCTGCGCGAGCCGGTGCCCGGCGCCAAGGGTGTGCTGGCCAGCGCCAAGTTCCTGGAGGCCGTTTTCAGCGCCGACAGCGTGAACAACAAGCGCAACACCGAAGCGGTGGAGATCGCCCCCAGCCAGCTGGCAGCCGCGCGCATCACCCGCCACACACCGGCGCGCACGCTGCCGCTGGCCGAGGTGCGCACCGTCGTGCGCGAGCGTGTCGTTCAGGCACGTGCAGCCGAACTGGCGCGCCAGGAAGGCCAGCAGAAACTGGCGGCCTGGAAGGCCAACCCGGCCGGCGCCGCTACGGCCGCCACCCAGGTGGTGTCGCGCGACCAGACGCAGAACCTGCCGGCGGCCGTGGTCGATGCCGTGCTGCGCGCCGATGCGGCCCAGCTGCCGCAGTGGGTGGGGGTCGACCTCGGTGCCCAGGGTTACGTCGTGGCCCGCATCATCAAGCGCGTGGAGCGTCCCGCCGCCGCGGCCGATGCCCAGCGTCAGGACCGAGCCCAGTACGCCCAGTGGTGGATGCAGGCCGAAGGCCAGGCCTACTACCAATTGCTGCAGGAACGCCTCAAGGTGCAGATCAAGGTGCCGCGCCCCGCGAATGCCCTGCCTGCGGCGCGCGGCGCCTCCTGAGCGACTGAGGTTATAATTTCAGCCTTGCGGTGGCTGTAGCTCAGTTGGTAGAGTCCAGGATTGTGATTCCTGTCGTCGTGGGTTCGAGTCCCATCAGCCACCCCATCCCATCACATAGCATCAAGGCCCTCCGGGGCCTTGATTCGTTTCAGGGCTGCGTTCGTGGCGTCAGCATGCGCCGCACCAGCACGGCCGCCAGCAGCAGCAGGAGTGCGCCGGCCGCCGCCGTGGCATGCAGGGCATCGGTGAAGGCCATGCGTGCAGCGTCGCGTAGCAAACTCCCCAGAGCTTCAGGCAAGGCTGCGGCAGCAGCCAGTGCGCCCCCCAGGGTGGCGCCGGCGGCTGCCGCGCTGTCGGCAGGCACATCGGCAGGCAGGGTCGCCAGCAGGCGTTCGCGATAGAGCCAGGTGCCCAGGCTGCCGAAGATGGCAATGCCGCAGGCGCCGCTGAACTCGGAAGCGGTTTCGGCCATGGCGGAGGCGGCCCCGGCGCGCTCGGGCGGCGCCGAGGTGACGACGATTTCCGTGCCGATGGTGAAGACCGGCGCCATGCCCAGGCTCATGACCACGGTGGCCACGATCAGCACCGGCAAGGTGGCCAGGTCATGGGTGAGCAGCAGCAGGGCAAAACCAGATGCAGCCATCAGCAGCGCCGCCGCCAGCAGCTGGTGTGGTGGCCAGCGCCGCGCCAGCCGGGGCGCCAGCAGCGACCCCACGACGAAACTCAGCGCCCAGGGCACGGTGGCCAGGCCTGCGGCCAGCGGGCTCAGGCCCAGCACACCCTGCAGGTACTGCGTAAGGAAGATGTAGACGCCGAACATGGCCAGGCTGGACAGGGCGTAGATGGACAGCGCCGCAGCGAAGGCCGGGCGGCGGAACAGGCCCAGGTCCAGCAGCGGGTAGGCCAGCCGGGACTGGCGCCGCACGAACACCGCGCCCAGGGTCGCGCCACCGGCGAGCGCCGCGAAGGCGGCCACATGCGGCCCGGCTTCGGCCAACTGCTTCAGGCCCCAGATCAGTGGCAGCACCGTGGCCAGCGACAGGGCCACGCTGGCCAGGTCCAGGCGACCGGCCTGCGGGTCACGGTACTCGGGCAGCAGGGACGGGCCCAGCAGCAGGAGCAGCAGCATCACCGGCACCGCGGCCAGGAAGACCGAGCCCCAGGGGAACCACTGCAGCAGCAGGCCGCCGGCCAGCGGTCCGATGGCGCTGCCGACCGAGAAGGCGGTGATCCAGATGCCGATGGCGAACTGGCGTTGCCGCTCGTCGTGGAACATGTTGCGGATCAGCGAGAGCGTGGAGGGCGCCAGCGTGGCCCCGGCCACGCCCAGCAGGGCGCGCAGGGCGATCAGGGCTTCGGCGCTGTGCGCGAAGGCAGCCAGGGTGCTGGCGCCCGCAAAGGCCGCGGCGCCGATCAGCAGCAGGCGGCGGCGGCCGATGCGGTCGCCCAGCGTGCCCATGGTGATCAGGAAACCCGCCACCAGGAAGCCGTAGATGTCCACGATCCACAGCAGTTGCGAAGGCGTGGGCTGCAGGTCGGCGCTGATGGCCGGCAGGGCCAGGTTGAGCACCGTGAGGTCCATGGCGTAGACGGCGCAGGGCAGGGCGATCAGCGCCAGGCCGATCCATTCGCGCCGGCCCGCCAGGGGCGGTGCGGCTTCAGGGGAGGATGGGGGTGTCGGGTGCATGGGCTTTCCGCGCTTGTTTGTCATCAAGCACGACGAATGGCGCCCGGGATTCTAGACAGCGGATATGAAGATTTTTTGCAACGGGTCGAAAGACATGTTGCAGCGAAGGGGCGGGCCGCGGCGGCCCGCACCCATCAATTCACGAGCACGAGCTTGCCCTTGACATCGCGTGCCCCCATGCGCGCGTAGGCGGCCTTGAGCCCGGCCATGGGCAGGGTGCTGTCGAGCACGGGCTTGATCTTGCCTTGGCTGTACCACTGGGCCAGGGCCATCATCATGGCGGCATTGGCCTGTGGTTCACGGCGCGCGAACTCGCCCCAGAACACACCCACGATGGAGGCGCCCTTGAGCAGCGGCAGGTTCAGCGGCAACGCAGGGATGGGTCCGGCGGCAAAGCCCACCACCAGGTAACGGCCGCGCCAGGCGATGGAGCGCAGGGCCGGCTCGGCCAGGTCGCCGCCCACGGGGTCGTAGACCACGTTGGGGCCCTTGCCGCCGGTCAGGGCCTTGAGCTGTTCGCGCAGGTCCTGGGTGCTGTAGTTGATGGTCTCGTCGGCGCCGATGGTCTTGCACAGCGCGCACTTGTCGTCGCTGGAGGCTGCGGCGATCACGCGTGCCCCCATGGCCTTGGCGATCTGGATGGCGGCGGTGCCCACGCCGCCGGCCGCACCCAGCACCAGCACCGTCTCACCGGCCTGGAGCTGGGCACGATCGACGAGCGCGTGGTGAGAGGTGGCGTAGGTCATGATGAAGGCCGCCGCATCGGTGAAGGGGAAACCCGCGGGCAGCGGCAGGCACAGGGCGGCCGTCGCGAGGGTGTGGGTGCCGAAGCCGCCGGTGCCCGAGAGGCAGGCCACGTGCTGGCCGACCTTCAGGTTCGTCACACCCTCGCCCAGGGCTTCGACCACGCCGGCGTACTCGGCGCCCGGCACGAAGGGCAGGGGCGGCTTGATCTGGTACTTGTTCTGCACGATCAGCAGGTCGGGGAAGTTCAGGCTGGCGGCCTTGATCGCCACCAGCACCTGGCCGGGGCCGGGCTGCGGGGTGGGTTGTTCCTTCCACTCAAGGGCGTCCACTCCGTTGGGGTCGGTACAAAACCATGCGTGCATTCCGTGTCTCCTGTTTTTGTGCTGAAGTGCGTCGGGCATGATACGTGCAAGGCTGTTTCCCCTCTTGTCCCACGCGTGACGCAAGTCAAGGCTTAGAGGCCGGCCACCTACAATAGGCGCAGACATGCCAACCATGAAAATCCTGATCTCCAACGACGATGGCTACCAGGCGCCCGGCATCGTGGCCTTGTACGAGGCGCTGAAGGACGTGGCCGAGGTCGAGGTGGTGGCGCCCGAGCACAACAACAGCGCCAAGTCCAACGCGCTGACCCTGCATTCCCCGCTCTACGTGCACCGCGCGGCCAACGGCTTTCGCTACGTCAATGGCACACCGGCCGACTGCGTGCACATCGCCCTGACCGGCCTGCTGGGCTACCGGCCCGACCTGGTGGTCTCGGGCATCAACAACGGCGCCAACATGGGCGACGACACCATCTATTCCGGCACGGTCGGGGCGGCCATGGAGGGTTATCTCTTCGGCATCCCGGCCATTGCCTTCTCGCAGACCGAGAAAGGCTGGAAGCACCTGGACGCCGCGGCCGCCCGGGCGCGTGAACTGGTCGAGCAGATGATCAGTCACCGCACCGGGGACGCGCAGCCCTGGTTGCTCAACGTCAACATCCCCTGCCTGCCGCAGGCGCAACTCAAGTCCGTCAAGGTCTGCCGTCTGGGGCGGCGCCATGCGGCCGAACCGGTCATCACCCAGACCAGTCCGCGCGGCGAGACCATGTACTGGATCGGTGCGGCCGGTCCTGCCATGGACGAGAGCGAGGGCACCGACTTCCATGCCACCGCCCAGGGCCACGTCTCGGTGACGCCGCTCAAGGTGGACCTGTCCGACCACGAGCGTCTGGGTTACTGGGCGCAGTCCATGGCACAGCGCACAGGCAAGGGGCCGGCATGAATTCGCGTCCGCGCCCCGCCTTCCCGGTGCGGCTGGATCGACCGGCCGACGCCGCTGCGCGCCCCGCCTCGCCGGCGGCGCAGCGCAGTGCGCCGGCAACCCTGGCGCCCGTCGGTCTGCAGCGCCCTGGACGGGCCGCCCCCACGCCGCAGGGCCTGGGCCTGGACTCCCAGGCGGTGCGTCTGGCCATGGTGAAAAAGCTGGCCGCGCAGGGCATCAAGGATGCGCGGGTGCTTGAAGCCATGGGCCGTGTGGAGCGGCATCGTTTCGTCGACACGGCGCTGGCCACGCAGGCTTATGAAGACACCAGCCTGCCCATCGGCCTGGGCCAGACCATCTCCAAGCCCAATGTCGTGGCGCGCATGATCGAATTGTTGCTGGCCGGGCGCACGGAACCCATGGGGCGCGTGCTGGAGATTGGCACCGGCTGCGGTTACCAGGCCGCCGTGCTGAGCCTGCTGGTGAAAGAGGTCTACAGCATCGAGCGCCTGCGCGGCCTGCACGACAAGGCCCGCGAGAACCTGCGCCCGCTACGCCTGCCCAATGTGCACCTGCTCTTTGGCGACGGCATGGCCGGCTTCGCCCAGGGGGCGCCCTATGCCGGCATCATCGCGGCGGCCGGCGGCGAAGCAGTGCCGCCGGCCTGGATCGAACAGCTCGCCGTGGGCGGGCGCCTGGTGGCGCCGGTGGCCAGTGCCGCGGGTGGCGCCCAGGCCTTGCTGGTGCTGGACAAGACCGCGGCCGGGGTGCAGCACACCCTGCTTGAGGCGGTGCACTTTGTCCCCCTAAAATCGGGCATCGCATGAAGGAATCATCTATGACGGTCTATACGCGACGAGCAGGGTCGTTGGGTTTGCTGGTGGCTGGCACGCTGCTCCTGGTGGCGTGCGGCACGAGCCCGACCAGCCGCGCCCCGGTTGAGGAGCGGCGCACCGCCGTCTCCAGGCCGGTGATGGATCCCAACACTGCGGCCGTCAAGCAGCCGCCGGGCTTCGAGAACGCCGGCAAGGTGGGCTACTACACCGTCAAGCCCGGCGAGACGCTGATCCGCATCGGCCTGGAAACCGGCCAGAACTGGAAAGACATCGCGGCCTGGAACAACCTGGCGCAGCCCAACCAGATCGAGGTGGGGCAGGTCCTGCGCGTGACGCCGCCGACCACGACCGTGGCCGCCGCCGAGAGCAACGGTGTCGTGACCCGGCCCATCAGTTCCTCCAGCATCGCTTCGAGCCAGGTCCAGCCTGGCCAGGCATCGAGCGCTGCGGCCAAGCCGGGGGCCGCCGCAGCAGCAGCGGAACCCGCAGCGGCCACCGAATCGGGCCTGAGCTGGATCTGGCCGGTGCCCGGCCCGGTGCTGGCGGGCTTTGACGAGCTGAAGAACAAGGGCCTCGACCTGGGCGGCGCGGCGGGCGAGCCGGTGCTGGCCGCGGCCGAAGGGCGTGTGGTCTATGTCGGTGCCGGCCTGCGCGGTTACGGTAATCTCATCATCCTCAAGCACAACAACACCTACCTGACGGCCTACGCCCACAACAAGACGCTGCTGGTCAAGGAAGACCAGGCCGTGCGCAAGGGCCAGAAGATCGCCGAGATGGGCAACAGCGATGCCGACCGCGTGAAGCTGCACTTCGAGGTGCGGCGCCAGGGCAAGCCGGTCGACCCGCTCAAGTACCTGCCGCCACGGTAGGTCCTATCGCAAGCCGTGAGGAACAGTCATGCCCCGACGCTCCCTCCACGGTAAAGACGACGCGCGCAACGCAGCCTCGCTTGACGGCCGCGCGTCGGCCACTGCGGCCGACGCCGACGCGCCCGCGCCGGCCGCGGGCGAGCTGACCGCCGATTCGGGCGACGCGCTCACCGCCTATCTGCGCCATGTGCGCCGCACCGAGCTTTTCACCCCCGAGCAGGAGTACGAAACGGCTGTGCGTGCGCGGGCCGGCGACTTCGCCGCGCGTCAGAGCATGATCGAACACAACCTGCGCCTGGTGGTCAGCATCGCCAAGCTCTACCTGGGGCGCGGCGTGCCGCTGTCGGACCTGATCGAGGAGGGCAACCTCGGCCTGATGCACGCGATCGAGAAGTTCGAACCCGAGCGCGGTTTCCGCTTCTCCACCTACGCCACCTGGTGGATACGGCAGTCGGTGGAGCGCGCGCTGATGCAGCAGGGACGGATGATCCGTCTGCCCGTCAACGTGGTACGCGAACTGCAACAGGTCCTGCGCGCGCGCCGCGAACTCGAGAACGACGCTGCTTTCGTGGCGCGCCGCCCGGAGGGGGTGCGGGTCGAGGACGTGGCGGATTTCCTGCGGCGCGACGTCCATGAGGTGGCCGAGTTGCTGGCCCTGGCCGAGACGCCGCGCTCGCTCGATGCGGCCCTGGATCGCGTGGATGGCGAACAGACCCTGGGTGACACCGTGGTGGACGAGCTGGCCATCGATCCCAGCGGCATCACGCAGGCGCACGAGGTCGAGCGCCTGCTGGAGGACTGGCTGATGAGCCTGTCGGAGCGCGAGCGCGAGGTGCTGGAAGGGCGCTACGGTCTGCACGACCACGAGCCCGAGACCCTGGACGTGCTGAGCCAGCGCCTGGGCCTGACGCGCGAGCGCGTGCGCCAGGTACAGAACGAGGCCCTGTTCAAGCTCAAGCGCCACCTGGCGCGTCGCGGCATCACGCGCGAGGCCCTGTTGTGAGTGTGCCCCGTCAAGAGCGCCGGCATGGTCTCACCCGTACTCGTTTACTTTGTGGACCGTGACGGCAGCAGCGAGGGCAAGGTCATCCAGACCTTCTTCAATACGCTGGAGAAACACGTACTGCGAGACCGATGTGATGAACACCTATCTGCTGTACTGCCGCTTCCACACGATGCGCGGCGGTTTGCTGGAGGCTGAGTACGACCGCGAGATCGCGCTGGTCAAGGAAACGCTGGGCCAGCTGGCACCGGCCGAGCTGCAGTGGGGAGAGTACCTCCAGGCCTGGGGTTGAGGTCAGGCCGCGAGCGCGGCCGTACCGACATCAGGTGCTCAGAAGGATTTCCAGTCGCCACTGTCTGCCGGCGGTGTCGCCGGCTTGACGGGTGCCACCGGCTTGGGCGCATCCAGACGCGCGGCTTCGCTCTTTTTCAGAGGCGCCGGCGTGCGATGCTCCAGGCCTTTGTGGCTGGGTGCAGGCGAACTGTTCGCGCGCAGGGCAGCGGTTGCCGGCCGGGTGGCCGCAGCGAGCACGGCCCGCGGCCGAGTGGCCTGCTGATCCAGCTTGAACACGGCCACCACCTGCACGAGTTCCTGGGCCTGGCCATTCAGGCTCCCGGCCGCTGCCGCCATCTCCTCCACCAGCGCCGCGTTCTGCTGTGTGGCCTGGTCCATCTGCATCACCGCTTCGCCGACCTGCGATACGCCGGCGCTCTGCTCCACACTGGCTGCGCTGATCTCGCCCATGATGTCGGTCACCCGGCGGATGCTACCGACGACTTCCGCCATGGTGGCGCCGGCCTGATCCACCAGGGCCGTGCCCTGTTCCACCCGGCTAACGCTGTCGGTGATGAGTGTCTTGATCTCCTTGGCCGCTTCTGCGCTGCGGCCGGCCAGCGAGCGCACTTCGCTGGCCACCACGGCAAACCCGCGGCCCTGCTCGCCGGCCCGGGCAGCTTCCACGGCGGCATTGAGCGCCAGGATGTTGGTCTGGAAGGCGATGCCGTCGATGACGCTGATGATGTCGGCGATCTTCTTGCTCGAATCATTGATGCCCTTCATGGTGTCCACCACCTGGGCGACCACTTCCCCGCCCTTGACGGCGACCGTGCTGGCGCTCTGGGCCAGCTGGTTGGCCTGGCGGGCGTTGTCGGCGTTCTGCTTGACGGTGGAGCCC
Organism: Hylemonella sp.; assembly: GCA_034366585.1. GTDB lineage: Bacteria > Pseudomonadota > Gammaproteobacteria > Burkholderiales > Burkholderiaceae_C > Hylemonella. The sequence continues at coordinate 23,954 of JAXMMJ010000067.1, read as the reverse complement.
AGCTCCTCCATGGAGGCGGCGGTCTCCTCCAGCGCGCTGGCCTGGCTTTCGGTGCGAGCCGACAGGTCCTGGTTGCCCTGGGCGATCTGCGCGCTGGCGGTGGCCACGGACTCCGAGCCCTGGCGCACGGTGCTGACCACCTTGACCAGGCTCTCCTGCATGGCCGCGAGGGCCTGCAGCAGTTTCGCCACTTCGTCCTGGCCCTGCACCTGGAAGCGGTGTTGCAGATCGCCTTGCGCCACGGCGTCGGCCGCCGAAATGGCCTCGTCCAGCGAGCGTGTGATGCCACGCACCAGGGCTAGGCCGAACAGCACGGAAAACAGCAGACCGGCCGCGACGGCTGCAATCGATGCCATAAGGATTTTGTTGAAACGGGCTTCGGCTGCCTCGTATTCCGCCTTGGCAACGTCCAGCTGGAGTTGTTTCAAGGCCAGGATGCCGGCTCCGACCGGCTCATACAGCGGGCGGATCTTGTCGGTCACGATCTGCTTGACGCCTTCGATGTCGTTGGCACGCAGCGCGGCCACGGCAGGCAGCAGCCCTTCCTGCACGAAGCGGCGCCTATCCTCCGCAAATTGCCCGGCGATTTTTGCCTCTTCGACCGTCAGGGTGGTCGCCATATAGGCGTCCCAGGTCCGGGTGATGGCGGCGATATTGGCTTCAATCTCGTTGGTGTTCGGCTGGATGGTCTCGGGCGTCGGCGTCACGATCGAGACCGCAATGGCCAGCCGGTTGCGCAACAGCATCCGTTCGATGTCAGCCACCTGTCCCAGGGGGATGGTGCGGTCCTCGTAGACCGTCTTGATGGCACGGTCTGCCTGCCTGATGCCAAACAGGCCCAGCAGTCCGATGCCGATCAAGATGAGCGACATCAGGCCGATCAGGATGGTCAGCCGTGTGGAAATCTTGAACTGGTTCATGTTCTTGCCTCCTGGTTATCCAATGGTTCTGACACTCGAAAATGCTCATGCAGCAGCGCCTCGAACGCCTGCAATGGCATGGGGCGATGAAAGAGGTAACCCTGGCAGGTGTTGCAGCCGTAGAGCGACAGGCGATCACGCTGCGCCTCGGTTTCCACGCCTTCTGCAATCACGTCCAGGCCCAGGTTGCGTGCCATGCCGATGATGGTCTGCACGATGACGTCGTCGTTCGGGTCGTCGGTGATGTCGCGCACAAAACTCTGGTCGATCTTGATCTTGCTCACGGGCAAGGTCTTCAAATAGGCCAGCGACGAGTAACCGGTGCCGAAATCGTCCAGCGAGACCGTGCAGCCCAGCTCGACCAGGGCATTGAGCTGCTCCAGCGCCTGACGCGGCTGGGTCATGGCCACGCTTTCCGTGATCTCCAGCTCAAGCCAGTGGGCGTGGGCACCGGTACTTAGCAGTGTGGCACGCACCTTGTCGGCGAGCTGGCCCTGGTGCAGCTGGTGGGCCGAGACGTTGACGGACAGGCGCAGCGGCGTGCCGGCACGCTGCCACGCAGCGATCTGCTGGCACGCGGTCTCCAGCACCCAGTCCGACAGCGGCAGGATCAGCCCGTTGGCCTCGGCCAGGGGGATGAAGCGGTCCGGCCGCACCTGGCCCAGCACCGGGTCGTGCCAGCGCAGCAGGGCCTCGGCACCCTCCAGGCGGCCATCGCGCAGATCGACCTGGGGCTGGAAATGCAGGGTCAGCAACTGCTCGCCGATGGCGGTCTTGAGTCGTGCATGCAGCAGCATGTCCTCGTGGGTGCGGCGGTCCATGTCCTGTGAGTAGCAGGCGTAGGCCCCGCGCCCGGCCTGCTTGGCCTGGTACATGGCCATGTCGGCATAGCGCAGCAGCGTGTCGCTGTCGCGCGCATCGTCGGGGTAGTAGGCCAGGCCGATGCTGGCGCCGCTGTAGACCTGCTGGTCCGGCAGCACGAAGGCTTCCTGCAGGCACGACAGGACCTTGATCGCCACGCTGACCGCCTCGTCGGCCAGGTTGATCTCGGGCAGCAGGATGGCAAATTCGTCACCGCCCATGCGTGCCAGCGTGTCGCTGGCGCGCAGCACGCTCTGGATGCGCCGGCTGGCCTGTACCAGGAGGGCGTCGCCCGAGGCATGGCCGAAGGTGTCGTTGACGGTCTTGAAATGGTCCAGGTCGACAAACAGAACGGTCACCCGTTTTTCCGACCGCTCGGCCAGCAACAAGGCCTGTCGCAGCTGCAGCTGGAACAGCCAGCGGTTGGGCAGGCCGGTCAGTTCGTCGTGCGTCGCCTGGTGACGCAATGACTCTTCCAGTTTCTTGCGTTCCGTCAGGTTGCGGATGTAGGCAATCGCATGGGGGGCACCATCGACTTCCCAGTAGCCCAGCGAAATGTCCACGGGCTGCTGGCCGCCGTCCTTGCGATGCAGCTTCAGGTCCATCATGCCCATGGGGCGGCTCTGCGGCGAGTGGAAGTAGTCGAGCATGGACTGGGCGTGACGCTCGCGCAGGTGCGGCGGCAGGAAGATGGCCACGTTCTGCCCCAGCAACTCCCTGGGCGCGTAGCCGCTGAGCAGCTGCATGGCCGGGTTAGCCAGCACGATCTGCCCTTGCCGGTCCACCCAGAGCACGCCGTCAGGCGCGGCCGTGAGCGTGGCATTCTCGCGCTGGTACAGCATCTCCAGATGTTCCAGCGGGCGTCGCAGCGCTTCGTTGAAGGTGGCGTGGAACAGGAAGAGGTAGGACGCCACCTGGTAGACATGCGCCACTGCGTGAGGAACGCTTTCCTGCACACCGAAGGAGATGCCAAAGAAGGCCCCCCCGACGGAGGACAAGGCTGCCGCGAAGATCAGGGCCATCAGGCATTCCTGTTCGAGCGCCTGGCGGCGTTGCCAGAAGATGACCAGGGTGACCAGATTCAAGACGGGGATGGCGCCCTGCAGGACCCAGAAAATGGCCGTCGGGCTGCCTTGCTCACCGAGCAGGGTGGGCAGCAGCACGGGGTAGGTCAGTACCAGATAACCGGGGATGAGGACCCATGCCAGCACGATGCCGATGGCCAGTCGCTTGCGGAACCTGGGCACGTCCGGTACGGCGGGCATGGCGGCGTACATCAGCAGCGCAACGGCGGCCAGCAGGCGGGCGCCCAGATTGAACCCGAGGGAGAGTTGCTCGCCAGCTGGCGTCAGGTCGCCGTGCAGTTCCCCGTGGGTGACCAGATGCAGGAAGCCCAGAACCCCGACACCAAGGAAGGCAACGCCCAGCCACACCACCGCTCCCTTGCGTGGTGACAGGATGGCGCGGTAGCCGGTGATGAAGATCAGCATGGCGACCACCACCTTGACCAGATCGGCCCCCACTCGCCAGTAGGGCAGCCATATTCCGGTCAACACCTGCGAAAGATCGTGCTGCGACAAGGCCAGCATCAACGGTATGGAAAGCACCAGCAGGCCCACGCCGATGCTGAACTGGTAAGGGTGACGGTGGGGCTGCAGAGCTTGGGAGGCGGTCATCGCGGCTTTCGCTAGCGGCGGCTCAGTCGGGTTTGCACTGGCGGATCAGTGCCTCGGTGGCCAGGCGCGCCCGCTCGCGACTCGCGATGTCGGTCTCGTACAGGTGGTCGCGCAGCAGCAAGGAGACCTTGAGCAGCTCGTCACGGGCCAGTTGCATGGCCTGGATCATTTCGTCCAGTTTCTGGGGCGGTATCGAGGGCGTCTGCGGCGTGTTCATGGCGGCTGGCTCAGACGGAGAAGACGCGGATGGCTTCCATCAGGCGCTGGGCCTGCTCGCGCATGCTGCCGGCCGCGGCGCTGCTTTGTTCCACCATGGCGGCGTTCTGCTGCGTCATCTCGTCGAGCTGGGACACGGCCTGTCCCACCTGGGAGATGCCGATGGCCTGCTCTTTGGAGGCGGCGGTGATTTCGGTGATCAGGTCATTGACGCGCCGCACCTGGCCGACGACCTCGTTGATGGTCTGTCCGGCCTGGGCCACCAGATGCGAACCTGTATCCACCTTGCTGACCGAGTCGGCGATCAGACCCTTGATTTCCTTGGCCGCTTCGGCACTGCGACCGGCAAGTGAGCGGACCTCTGCCGCCACGACGGCAAAACCCCGGCCCTGTTCACCGGCGCGTGCGGCCTCCACCGCGGCGTTGAGTGCGAGGATATTGGTCTGGAAGGCGATGCCGTCGATCACGCCGATGATGTCGGCGATGCGGCGGCTGGCGTCGGAAATCAGATCCATGGTGGAGATCACGTTGGCGACGGCCTGGCCGCCGCGGCTGGCGGCCTCGCTGGTGGCGCCAGCGAGCTGGCTGGCCTGCTGGGCGGTGTCGGAGTTCTGCCGCACGGTGGCGGTCTGCTGCTCCATGGCGGCGGCGGTCTGCTCCAGGTTGGAGGCGGTCTGCTCGGTACGGCTGGACAGGTCGTTGTTGGCGGTGGCGATTTCCTGGCTGGCCACATGCAGCCCGGAGACCTGCTCGTTGACGTCCGAGACCAGCGACTGCAGGTTCAGCCCGGCCTGGGAGATGGCGCGTGCCAGCAGACCGATATCGTCGCAGCGGTCCAGGCTCAGATCACTGGCTGCCTCGCCGCTGGCGACCTGCTGGGCCGTGCCGCGCACGCGCGCCAGCGGGCGGGTGACCTGCGTTTCGATGAAGAGATCGGCCACCAGCAGGCCAAACGCCAGCCCGGCACCCAGGCCAGCCTGACCCGCGGCTACCAGCAGGGGAACCAGGAGCGCGGCCAGTGCCAGCAGCGGCAGGCGCACGCGCCAGGCCGTGGGCAGCAGTTGCAGGGCGCTGGTCCAGCGCAGCCAGCCGGTGCGCACCACCAGGCCGCGGTGAAAGGCCAGGCCCCCGGCCTTGCCTTCACGAAAGCGCCGGTACAACTCTTCCGCTGCCTGTGTCTCTTCGCGCCCCGGCTTGGTGCGGACTGAAAGATAACCCACGACTTCGCCGTTGCGGCGCATAGGTGCGGCGTTGGCGCGCACCCAGTAGTGGTCGCCATCCTTGCGGCGGTTCTTGACCAGCGCTGTCCAGGATTGGCCTTCCTTGAGGGTGCGCCACATATCGGCAAACGCCTCCACCGGCATGTCGGGGTGGCGTACCAGGTTGTGGGGCTGGCCGATCAGTTCATCGACGCGGAAGCCGCTGGTGCGGATGAAGGCCGCATTGGCGTACTGGATGTGGCTGGACGTGTCAGTGGCCGACAACAGCGTTTCGCTGCCGGGGAATTCGTATTCCCTCTGGGTGACCGGTAGGTTTGTGCGCATGAGGCCCCTCGAGCTGATACCTGGGAGTCGAAAACCATCCCGCGCCGGGCGCAGGATGACGGTTCAACAAGGCAGGTTCAGGGCCTCATGAGTGGGACGGCCGTTCGCACGGCAGTCCTAACAAGTTTTTATAACACGATACCTTGAGCGGTATCAATCAGAAATGATGGGCTGATCCCGATTCCGTGCTTATTCACCACGGATGATGTCGGCCGCCAGTTCGGCCAGCTTGCGGCGCTGGGTGCGCGCCGTCTTGCGAAGCAACTCGAAAGCCTGCGGGCGCGGCAGGTGCTGCCGTGCCATGGTGATGCCGACGGCCACGCTGATGTCGCGCTCGGCGTCCAGTGCCGCCTGCAGCTGGGCCCGCGTTTCCCGCAGGCCCAGCAGTTCGTTGGCGCGTGCGAGTGCCGCCTCGATGGCGGGCAGGAGCTGTGAGGTGTCCAGCGGTTTGACCAGGTAGCCCAGGGCGCCGAGCTGGCTGGCCTGGCCGATCATGTGCTGCTCGCTGTAGGCGCTGAGCATGAGGAAGGGGATGTGGTCCAGCTCACGCAGGCGCCGCGCCAGGTAGAGGCCGTCCTGCCCGCTCATGCGGATGTCCACGACGGCCAGATCGGGGCGCAGGCCGCCGGCCAGCAGCACTTCGGCCTCTTCGGCAGATTCGGCGGTGCTGACGCAGTAGCCCACATGCTGCAGGCCCATGCTCAGGGTCGAGAGGACGAGCCGATCGTCGTCCACCAGCAGGAGGTGACGGGGCGCGGGCTGGTCGGTTGCAGTCATGCGGGGTTCTGTTCCATGTGAAGTACCGGGGGGGAGATTTCCAGTTGGGTGAGAACCTCGTTCGCAAGCTGTTCCCGCGTCAGCCTGGCGCCTTCGCGCGGCATCAGTGAGGCAATCAGTTGCAGGCCGGCATGGTGCGAGGTCGGGCGATCGGTGTTGGCGCGTAAATGGCCCGCGTTGCGGATGCCCACCTGGATAGTCTCGGGGTCTTCGCCCTTGCGCAGCGTCACACTGACATGTCCGTGGGCCTTGCCGCCGTGCTTGACGGCGTTGACCAGCAGCTCGTTGAGCACCAGGGCGATGGGGACCGCCTCTTTTTCGGCAATGATGCCGGGTGTCCAGAGGGCCGGGATGTCGACAGCGACGGGTGTCTGCCAGACGGACTGGACATCGGCGGCGATGGCGCTGGTCAACTCGCACAGGCGTACGGTGTCCATGGAGGTGTGGCCCTGCAGGCCATGCAGCACGGCAATGCTGCGGATCTGGCTCATGACCTGGTTGATGGCCTCGGCCGTCTGCGGGTTGTCCTGCGCAAACAGGCGCAGCAGGCCGGAAATGCCTTGCAGGTTGTTCTTGATGCGGTGGTGGACTTCCCGCACCAGCGCGTCGCGGTGGGCGGCTTCGTCGGCCAGGCGCTTGGCTTCCTGCTGCTTCTGATAGGTGATGTCCGTGTGCGTGACGACATAGTTGGTGATGACGCCGTTTTCGTCCTTCACGACCGTGCAGGTCAGCCACTGAGGGAAGACCTCGCCGTTCTTGCGTCGGTGCCAGACCTCGTCGCTCCAGACCCCGCTCTCTCGTCCGGTGCGCCAGGCATTCTCGTAGAAGCGGGCCGGATGTCGGTCCGAGCGCATGAAGGTGGTGGTCTGGCCGACCACCTCTTCATTGCTGTAGCCCATGATTCGGGTGAAGCTGTGGTTGGTGCGCAGGATGCGCATCTGTGCATCCGTGATGATCATGCCTTCCTGGCATTCGAAGGCGGTGGCGGCGATGCGCAGGTCGGACTCGGCACGCCTGTAGCCTTTGATGTGTACGGCCAGAAACATGATCATCAGCCAGCTGAGGGTGACGAAGAACCAGCCATCGACCAGCCGGGTTTCGACGTCCGGATTCGCCATGAACCCCGTGTTGTCATGGATGCCTTGCATGGCTTGCACGCTGATCGTGCACAGAATGACGATGGCGCCATGCGGTCCCAGCCGGGCAGCAGCCCAGAATGCCATGGGCAGCAGCCAGTAGCCCTTGGGGACAAAAGTGCTGAGTTCCCGGGACAGCCAGCCCTGGAGCACGATCTCGCCCGCCAGCAAGGTCAGGCCCAGAAGCAGGGCAGCTTCGGCCCAGCGTCGCCTGTCCCTCAGCTGGTCCGGGGCCTGCCGCCATATCAGGATCAGAGATGTGACGAGCAGGATGCCGAGCGCATCCCCGATCATCCACTGCACCATGTTGCGGCCCAGCTCGCTGGAGGAAAGGCTGCCAGCGGCCGTTATGCTGCCGACGCCGATCAGGGCACTGAGCGCGCTGGCCGGAATGGCGGCCCACATCACCAGGCGGACGTAATCGCCGAGGGTGGCGAGGTCAGGGTTGAATTTCGCATCACGCCGCAGCAGCCAATGGCCCAGCAGCGAACCCAGCGTGGCGCCGCCTGCGATCGAGGCGGCTGCAGGCAGGGCAAGGCCCAACATCAGCTCGGAGACGAGGGCGCCCGCGAAAACGCCCCAGGCCAAACGGGGGCCGCCGAGAAGCAGGACGGCCAGGGCCCAGCCACTGGCGGGCCAGAAGGTGCCGATGATCCCGGCCAGTGAAAAGAATGTCAGGGCCAGCTGGGCCAGCGCGGTGTAGACCGCGGCGACGCCCAGCAGCTTGAGTGCAAAGTGGAGTTTCTGTAGGGTTTTCAAGACTGCTCCGGGGCCGTGTCCTGCGATCGATGAAGCAGCAACCGCGTGCCGCTGGGCAGTCTAACCTCGGGGACAATAGCAGTATGAGTGAAGAATCCAGGAATAACGTGAATATCCCACCGGATGGCTTGCTAATCGAGTCCCTCGACATCGAAGCCCAGGGCATCGCCCACCGGCCCGACGGCAAGGTGGTGTTCGTTGAAGGCGCATTGCCTTTCGAGGTGGTCAGCGCCCGTGTCAACCGCAGCAAGAACAACTGGGAGCAGGCCACGGTCACGGCCATCCACCGGGAGTCGTCGCAGCGCGTGCGGCCCGGCTGTCCGCATTTCGGCCTGCATGCCGGGGCCTGCGGCGGCTGCAAGATGCAGCACCTGCACCCCGGGGCCCAGGTGGCCGTCAAGCAGCGCGTGCTGGAGGACAACCTCTGGCATCTGGGCAAGGTGCGCGCCGAGACCGTGCTGCGCCCGATCGAAGGGCCGGCCTGGGGCTACCGCTACCGTGCCCGCCTGTCGGTGCGCCATGTGCACAAGAAGGGCACGGTGCTGGTGGGCTTTCACGAGCGCAAGAGCCGCTACGTGGCCGACATGGAAGTCTGCCCGGTGCTGCCCCCGCACGTGAGCGCCATGCTGATGCCGCTGCGCGCCCTGATCGGTTCGCTCGACGCCATCGAGACCTGTCCGCAGATCGAGCTGGCCTGCGGCGATGCGGTCACGGCGCTGGTGCTGCGCCATCTGGAGCCGTTGAGCGCAGGAGACCTGGACAAGCTGCGTACCTTTGCGCAGGCGCATCCCGGCGTGCAGTGGTGGCTGCAGCCCAAGGGGCCGGACACCGTGCACCTGCTGGATGACACGCCGGATGCGCTGCCGCTGAATTACGCGCTGCCCGAATTCGGCATCACCATGCCTTTCAAGCCCACCGATTTCACCCAGGTCAACCCGCACATCAACCGCGTGCTGGTCTCGCATGCGCTGCGCCTGCTGGATGCCCGCAGGGACGAGCGCGTGATCGACTGGTTCTGCGGCCTGGGCAACTTCACCCTGCCCATCGCCACCCAGGCACGCGAGGTGCTGGGCATCGAGGGCAGTGAGACGCTGGTGGCGCGCTCACGCGAGAACTACACAGGGAACCAGGCCGCTCGCCCGGCCGGACAGGCCCTGGCGCCGACGGCTTTCGTGGCGCGCAATCTCTTCGAGATGACACCCGAGCTGCTGATCCAGGATGGCCATGCCGACAAGTGGCTGGTCGACCCGCCGCGCGAGGGGGCCTTCGCCCTGGCCAAGACCCTGGCCGACCTGCACCAGCAGAACGTGGATCCTGCCAACCACCCGGCCACGCCGGGGGCCCAGGGCTGGACGCCGCCGCGGCGCATCGTCTACGTCAGTTGCAACCCGGCCACGCTGGCGCGCGACGCGGGCCTGCTGGTGCATCAGGCGGGTTACCGCTGCACGGCGGCGGGGGTGGTGAACATGTTCCCGCACACTGCGCACGTCGAGAGCATGGCGGTGTTCGAGCGGGCCTGAGCGGGCCTGCGGGTCAGGAGGCTTTTTTGTCGGTGACGGCCGGCTTGACGGCCGGGGCCGGCTTCTTCTCGGCGACGGGGGGCTTCTTGTCTTCAGCTGCTTCCTTGGCCTCAGGCGTGGGCTGGCCCTCGATCTTGTTTTCCCGCATGTACTGGTCCATCTCGCGCCAGCCTTCGAAGACGGCGGTTTTCAGGGCCTTGGGGTTGAGCAGGTAGCACTCCTCAATGCCACGCACAGCGTAACGGCAGGCGCCGCCGATGGCCTTGCCTTCGGCCTCCCGCTGCGCAATGCGCGGGTCCGGGCCCAGCCCGGGGATGTCGCAGGCGGCCAGCAGCAGGGCGAGGGCGGGGATGAGCAGGAGGCGCAGCGTCATGGGTTTGCAGGAGGGCGTACTGACCTTATCGGCATTTCAAGGGGCAGATTGAGTGTCGCATAGCCGGCGGGATGAAAAAAAGGCCCCGCAGGGCCTTTTTCAGGGGCTGTTCTGCCCTTATTCGCGTTCGCCGCCAAAGATGCCCAGCAGGGCCAGCAGGCTCTGGAACACGTTGACGATGTCCAGGTACAGGGCCAGGGTGGCGCTGATGTAGTTGGTTTCGCCGCCGTCGATGATCTGCTTGATGTCGTAGAGCATGTACGCGCTGAAGATGCCGATGGCCAGCATGGAGATCACGATCATGCCGGTGCTCGAACCGACAAACACGTTGATGATGCCGCCCACCATCAGCACGATGGCGCCGACGAAGAGCCATTTGCCCATGCCCGACAGGTCGCGCTTGATCACCGTGGCCAGGCTGGCCATGACGAAGAAGACACCCGCAGTACCTGCGAAGGCGGTCATCACCAGGTCGGAGCCGTTCTTGAAGCCCAGCACCATGGCGATCAGGCGCGAGAGCATCAGGCCCATGAAGAAGGTGAAGCCCAGCAGCACCGGCACACCGGCAGCAGAGTTCTTGGTCTTCTCGATGGCGTAGATGAAGCCGAAGGCGCCGCCCAGGAAGACGATCAGTCCGACGAAGCCGGTCAGGGCGGCGGTGATGCCGGTGGCCACGCCGATCCAGGCGCCGGCCACGGTGGGCAGCAGGCTCAGGGCCAGCAGCCAGTAGGTATTGCGCAGCACCTTGTTGCGTTCGCTCGGCGAGAGCACCTGGCCGTAGCTGGTGGTGTCGAGAGTTTGAACTTGCTCGCTCATGTCTTCATCTCCTTGTAAGCCTGGGAACAGAGGTCACCCAGTTGCGGTCATTCTAGGCGGATTCAAGTCGCCCGCTGCAATCCACCACACACCCTGTGTATTTGTCATGGCAGTTTTGCGACGCCAGGCGGCCGAAACCCCGGGTTCTGGGGCTATGCTCGCCGTTGTCATTTCCTTGCCATTTCCCACCATGCAAACCAAATCCATCCTCCAGCTCGCAGACCTCAAGAAAATCGCCGCCGCCGCCGAGGCCGAGGCCCTGAAGAACAACTGGGCCGTCAGCATCTCCATCGTCGACGACGGCGGGCACCTGCTGTGGCTGCAGCGCCTCGATGGCGCCGCCCCGATTTCCGCGCAGATCGCACCGGCTAAGGCGCGCACCTCGGCCCTGGGCCGTCGCGAAAGCCGCATCTACGAAGAGATGATCAACGGCGGCCGCGTGTCCTTCCTCAGCGCCCCCGGCCTGGACGGCCTGCTCGAAGGCGGTGTGCCGATCATGAAGGACGGCCAGTGCCTGGGCGCCGTGGGCGTCAGCGGTGTGAAGTCGGTGGAAGACGCGCAGATTGCGCGCGCCGGCATTGCCGCCATCGGCCTGTAAGCAGCCCTCAGCAGGAAAAAGGGGCCCCGTGGGGCCCCTTTTTATTTGGTGAGGATCAGCTTGCCCTGGCGTGTGGCCTGCAGGCGGTAGAACTCGCCGTTGTGGCGGATCGTGACCGCCTTGCCGCCCTGCAGCAGGGTGGCGCTGTCCAGCGGCACCTCGGGCGGCATGCGCGCGGCGGTGTCCTTGCCCTGGTCCGCAGGCACGGGCGCAGGAGGGGCGGTGTTCATCGCTGTCGTCATGCCGCCGTCCGGATTCAGCGCCTGGGCTCGGAGACAAAGCCGATCTTGCGCAGCCCGGCCTGGTGCGCCATGGCCATGGCCTGCGCCACGCGCTCGTAGCGCACGGCCTTGTCGCCGTTGATGTGCAGTTCCGGCTGCGGGGTGCGCGCGCCCTCGGCCTGCAGTAGCGACGGCAGGGCTTCTTCGCTGACGGCATTGCCGTTGAGGTAGTAGGCGCCGGCGGCGTCGACCGACAGGCGCAGCGTTTCCGGCTTGATCTCCTCGCGCTGGCTCGTGGCCTGCGGCAGGTCCACGTTGACGGCGTGTTTCATCACCGGCACGGTGATGATGAAGATGATGAGCAGCACCAGCATGACGTCGACCAGCGGCGTCATGTTGATCTCGTTCATCACCTCGTCGGTGTCGTCCTGGGTTCCGAAGGCCATGGCATCAGGCTTTCTTCATGGGCACGACCTTGGCTTCGCCGCCGCCCACCCGGGCACCGGTGACGAAGTAGGCGTGCAGGTCGTGGGCAAAGCTGTTGAGCTTGCCCTGGACGGACTTGTTGCCGCGCACCAGCGCGTTGTAGCCCAGCACCGCAGGAATGGCCACGGCCAGTCCCAGGGCCGTCATGATCAGCGCCTCGCCGATGGGGCCGGCCACCTTGTCGATGGTGGCCTGGCCGGCCACGCCGATGCTCAGCAGCGCGTGGTAGATGCCCCAGACAGTGCCGAATAGGCCGACAAAGGGCGCCGTGGAGCCGACCGAGGCCAGCACGGCCAGACCGGCCTGCAGGCGCGCGGTGGCGTTGTCGATGCTGTTGCGCAGGCAGCGCGTGACCCAGTCGCTGATGTCCAGGCTGTCGTGCAGTTGTGCCCGGGTGTTGCGGTGGTGCGCCGCCGCTTCGCGGCCTTCCTCGGCGAGATTGCGGAAGGGGTTGTCCTCCTGCGGGCCCAGGCGGTTCAGGCCCTCGGCAAAGTCGGCGCTGTGCCAGAAGCCCTCGGCCTGGCGCGCCAGCTTCTTGTAGCGGATGAGGTCCATGACCTTGAACAGGATCACCATCCACGAGGCCAGCGACATGCCCAGCAGCAGCAGGGCGACGCCGCGCGTGACCCAGTCACCCTGGGCCCAGACGTTGAACAGACCGAATTGCGATTCCATAAGAGACTCCGGAAAACAAGAATTATTCGAGCACGAAATTGATGGGCACGTTGAACCACATGGCCTCGGCCGCGCCATTGCGCCGGCCTGGCACGTAGCGCCAGCTGCGCACCGTGGCCAGCGCGGCCTGGTCCAGCCGGTCGTAGCCGCTGGAGCTGCGGATCTCGGCCTGCTGGGCCGTGCCGTCCACACCGATCAGCACACGCACCACCACCTTGCCCTGTTCACCCAGGCGGCGACTCAGCGGCGGGTAGGACGGCTTGGGATTGTTCAGATAGGCCGCATCGCTGGAGGGCAGCTCGATGCGTGCCGGCGCTGGCGTGGCGGCCGGCGCGGCCGCCACGGTGCTGGCCTCGATGGCCGCCGGGGCTGCTGCTGCGGGGGCGGCCTGCGCCACGGCCGGCGAAGGCGCGGTGGCCGTCACGGGCTGGGGCGTCGGCGGCTGCACCTGCGTTTTGGGTTGGGCCGGTTCGGGCTTGCGCGGCGGGGCTGGTGTCTGCGGTTTCTGGGCCTCGGGGGCGGGGGGGCTGATGAATTCACTGAGGATTTCGCCGGGGATGATGACCTCGACGGCGCGGCGCATCAGGCCGCTTTGCAGCGCCCACAGCACGCCCACGTGCAGCAGCACCACGCTGGCGGCGATGAGCAGGCGTCGGTTCATGGTCGGCTGGAAAAGTGCTGGCTGGGCAAGGTTCATATTGTCGGGCTTCGTCCCGGCCTACTTGCGGAAGATCCAGCCGCTGGCCAGTGTGACCAGCGCGAGGCTGCCGAGGAGGATCAGGGTGGACATGATGGTGTCGATTATAAATGAGAATTATTCTTATTTGATGGAGTGGCAACACTTTTCACGAGGACGGCCAGAGCAGGTCCGGCGGGATCTGCTCCAGCGTCCGGCAGCCGCACAGGGCCATGGCCACTTCGAGTTCGTCGCGCAGCAGGCGCAGCACGTGGGCCACGCCCAGGGCGCCGGCATTCGCCAGGCCGTAGACGTAAGGCCGGCCGACGAGGACGGCCGAGGCGCCGAGCGCCAGGGCCTTGAGCACATCGGTGCCGCGCCGGATGCCGCCATCGACCAGCAAGGGCAGCGTGCCGCCCAGCGCGTCGGCGATGCGCGGCAGCACGGCGGCCGTGGTCGGCGTGGTGTCCAGCGTGCGGCCGCCATGGTTCGAAACCACCAGACCGGCGACGTTCAGGCCAGCGGCCTGGCGCGCGTCCTGGGGATGCAGCACGCTCTTGAGCAGGATGGGCAGGCGCGTCTGCGTCTGCAGCCAGGCCAGGTCATCCCAGGTCGGGGCCCGGCGCAGCAGGCCATCGAAGAGGGCGCTCTGGCCCGGCATGAGCTTGGGCAGCGTGGCCGGGGGCTGGCCTTCCAGGTTGACGGCGCGCACACCCGGGGGCAGGGCAAAGCCGGCGCGGCGTTCGCGGTCACGCACGCCGTGCACCGGCGCGTCCACGGTGAGCACCAGGGCTTCGTAACCTGCGGTTTCGGCGCGCTGCACCAGCTCACGTGTGCAGCCACGGTCGTCCTGCAGGTAGAGCTGGAACCAGAGCGGGCCGCGGCCGGCTTCGTCCCGCACCGCACGGGCCACGGTTTCCAGCGGGATGCTGGCCTGGGTGCTGAGCACCAGGCCGGCCCCGAGCGCGGCCGCGGCGTGGGCCGTGGCGAGTTCGCCGTCCGGGTGCGCCAGGCGCTGGAAGGCCACCGGTGCCAGCAGGATGGGGTGGGCCAGGGTGCGGCCCAGCAGGTGCACGCGGGTGTGGCCGCCGCTCAGGGGCTGCAGCACGCGCGGCAGCAGTTGCAGCGTGTCCCAGCTGCGGCGGTTGGCCGCCAGCGTGAGCTCGTCGGCCGCGCCGCCGCTGAAATAGGCCCAGGCCTTGTCGTCCAGCCGCGTGCGGGCGTGGGCCTCGTGGTCGGCCAGGTTGACGAGCCCGGCGGGCAGGGCGTCCAGTGAGGGTGAGCCTGTCATGTGTCGGCCCACATGCGAAGCAGGTTGTGGTAGGTGCCGGTCAGTGCGGTGGTCTCGGCGCCTTCGCCGTGCTGCTGGCGCAGGCGCAGCAGGTTCATGTCGAGTTCGTGGAGCAGGCGGCGCTGTTCGTCGCTGCGCACCATGCTTTCGATCCAGAAGAAGCAGGCAAGGCGGTGGCCGCGCGTGACGGGGCGCACCTGGTGCAGGCTGGTGCCGGGGTAGAGCACCATGTGGCCGGCCGGCAGCTTGACGGCCTGTTCGCCATAGGTGTCGGCGATGCACAACTCGCCGCCCTCGTACTCGTGCGGCTCGGCCAGGAAGACCGTGCAGGAGACGTCGGTGCGCACGCGCTGGCCGCAGTCGGGCAGCGCGCGGATGGCGTTGTCGATGTGGTGGCCGTAGTGGTTGGTGTTACCGCCGTAGCGGTTGATGCGCGGCGTGAAGACCTTCTTGGGCAGGGCGGCCGAGAAGAACTGCGGGCTGCGGTCCAGTCCGCGCAGCACCATGGCGCGGATCTGGCGCGCCGCCTCGCAGTCGTGCGGCAGCTGTTCGTTGTTCTTCACCTGCGCGGCCTGCGTGCCGGCGCTGTGCCTGCCGTCGGTCCAGGGCGCGTCGGCCAGCAGCGCGCGGGCGCGCTGGAGTTCGTCGGCGTTCAGGATGTCGGGGATGTGCAGCAGCATGACGGGCGCAGTTCAGGTGGATCTCAGAGCTTGGCTGACAGGGTCAGCTGCACCATGCGGCCGGCGCCGGGGATGTAGTGGCCGTCGTACAGCTGGTCGGCATACAGGCGGTCGGTGACGTTGCTGATGTTGCCTTTCAGGCTGTAGCGTTCGCTGAACCTGTATTCGGCCATCAGGTCCAGCGTGGCGTAGGCCGGCACTTTCCAGCCCGGGTTGCGCAGCGGCGTCTGTTCGCCGCGGAAGTTCACGCCGGCCCCCAGGCGCAGGGGCTGGGTGACCTGGTAGGTGTTCCACAGCGTGCCGGAATAGATGGGCGTGAGCGAGGGGCGCTGGCCCTGGCCCTCGGCGCCCTGGGCGCCCACGTCGATCATGGCGTCGGGCAGCCACATGAAGGAGCCGAAGACTTCCCATTTCGGCACCGGCCGGCCCGTCACGTCGGCCTCCAGGCCGGAGACGTGGCGACGTCCGGAAAGGACCGCGATATTGAGCAGCGGGTCGGTGTTGCGCTCGTTGAACTTGACGGTGTGGAAGGCCGCCAGGCGCGTGGTGTAGCGCTTGTCGGACGAGTCCAGCTTGGCGCCGAGTTCGAGGTTGTAGCTCTGCTCGGGTGCCGTGTCCACGTTCTGCGCGCTCAGCGAGTAGGTGTCGCCGGAGGTGTTGAAGGACGAGCCGGCGGAGACATGGTAGGAGTCCAGGGCATTGGGCTGGAACAGGGCGCCCAGGCGCTGGCTCCAGCCGGCCACGGTCATCTGGTAGTTCGTGGCGGTCTCGGGGCCTGCGGCATTGGTGGGGATGGCATAGGTGACGTAGTTGCCGATCATGTGGTCGTAACGCAGGCCGCCCAGCAGCTTCCACTTCGGCGCGACCTGGACCAGGTCCTGCACATAGGCGCCCCAGCCCACGGAGTCGTACTGGTTGTTGATGCGCAGCACGCGCGAGGCCTCGTTGACCGTGGCGCCGTCATCCGGCGTGCCGGCCGTGGTGTTGGGCTTGGTCAGCGTGACGCCGCCCTGCGTGGCCGAGCGGGCCGCGTAGACCGTCTTGGTGTCCATGACCGTGTCGATGCCGGTGAGCAGCTCATGCTTGAACCCCAGGGCTTCGAACTTGGTGCTGTAGTCGCTCTGGGCCACGACGTTGTTCAGGTCCTGGATCTTGTTCTGGGTGCCGCGCGTGAGCACGGTGCTGTCGCTGAAGGTATTGAGGTTGGGCGTTACGCCACCCGGTTGCAGGCCGGCTGCCGCAAACCGCACGGTACTGGCGCGCTGGTCGCGTGTGTAGACGCCGCGGCGCACCTGGGTCTTGAGTTCGGAGCCGTCATCGTAGCGGTGCAGGTGCGACAAGGTCAGGCTGTTGGCCGTGCCCTTGTTGTAGTCGCTGGCCGCGCCGTAGTAGCTGTTCGGATTGACCGGCAGCGTGGTCGTCTCGGAGGCGGGTGCGCCGGCATATGGGCGTATCCACGGCATGCCGTAGTTGATGCCGTTGTTGTTGACCAGGTTGTACAGGCTCACCGAGTATTCGTTGCGCTCGCCGATGCCCCAGCGGTAGGTGCCGGCCACACCGTATTTGTCGATGCTGCTGCCCGCGCCGTTGTTGTCGGCCTTGGTGTCCATCACGTTCAGGCGCAGCGCCGCGCTGTCATCCGTCTTGATGTTGAAGTCGCCCACCACGCGGCGGTAGTTGTAGCTGCCGACCGTGACGTCGACCTGGTGTTCGTCGATCAGGCGCGGCACCTTGCTGACCTGGTTGACGGCGCCGCCCGTGGAGCCGCGGCCGAACAGCATGGAGGCCGAGCCGCGCAGCAATTCCAGGCGGTCCAGGTTGAAGGTGTCGCGGTCGTAGAAGGCCGGGTCGCGCATGCCGTCGATGTAGATGTCGCCCGTGGTGGCCAGGGAAAAGCCGCGCAGGCGGATGTCTTCCTCACCACCTTCCGCAGCCTGGAAGCTGATGCCGGCGGTGTTCTTCAGGGCTTCCTTCAGGGTGTCGAGGTTGCGGTCGTCGATCAGCTTTTCGGTCACCACCGTCACCGACTGCGGGATGTCGCGCAGTTGCTGCCGGCCCTTGCCGATGCCAGTCTCGGTGGCTCGGTAGGCGTCCTTGCCCTCCGGTGCTTCGGCCTGCTCCTTCACGATCACGGTGCCCAGGGTCTTGCTGCCATCGGTCTCGGCCGTCTGGGCCAGCGCGCTCATGGAGCCGGCCAGCAGCATGGCGCCCAGCGGCAGCAGTGCGGACGATGCCAGCGGCTGGGACGGGCTGGCCCGCAGTTCGCGGGCGGGGAGGGTTTTCTTGAGGTGGTGTTGCCGTTGGGTCATGGTTGTAGCGCCAGTGGGTTGAAGAAGCGATGGCTGGCTACAACCGTCCCTGGCCCTAGGGCCCGGCGGCGTGGCTTGCTACACAAGGTTTACCGAAGTATACACGAATACAAATCATTCTCATTACTCTTGTTGCTGTTGACGTAAAAAAACCGGCCGGGCAGGGATGCCGGCCGGTTGTCGGGACGGGAGGACCCTAGTAGCTCAGCCGCTCGGGCCGGATCTCCTGCAGGATGGTGGTGGCGATCTCTTCGATCGACTTGGTGGTGGTCGAGAGCCAGCGGATGCCGGCGCGCCGCATCATGGACTCGGCGGCGGACACTTCCATGCGGCAGTTCTCCAGTGAGGCGTATTTGGAATTGGGGCGCCGCTCATTGCGGATCTCGCTCAGCCGATCGGGGTTGATGGTCAGGCCGAAGATCTTGGCCTTGTGGGGCACCAGGGCCGGGGGCAGGTGCTGGCGCTCGAAGTCTTCCGGGATCAGTGGGTAGTTGGAGGCCTTCAGCCCGTACTGCATGGCCAGATACAGCGAGGTCGGCGTCTTGCCGCTGCGGCTCACGCCGACGAGGATCACGTCCGAGCTGGCCAGGTCGCGGTTGGACTGGCCGTCGTCGTGCGCGAGCGAGAAGTTGATGGCCTCGATGCGGTCGTGGTAAGCCTGGCTCTTGCTCACGTCGCTGAAGCGGCCGATACGGTGGTGGGATTTGATGCCCAGCTCTTCCTCCAGCGGGTTCACGAAGGTGCCGAACATGTCCAGCAACATGCCCTTGCAGCCCTCGTTGATGATCTGGTGTACCTCTTCGTTGGCCAGGGTGGTGAAGACGATGGGCTTTTTACCCTCCACCTCGCCCGTATGGTTGATCTGGCGCACCGCCTGGTGCGCCTTGTCCACGGTGTCGATGAAGGGCAGGCGCACGTGGTGCAGGTCGACCTCGAACTGGGCCAGGATGGCATTGCCGAAGGTTTCGGCCGTGATGCCGGTGCCATCGGAAATGAAAAAGACGGTGCGGTTGGGCATGGCGGTGGATGCGGGTGTATGGAAATTGTTATCGAGTTACATGCAAAAACAGCATGGTTTACCCCGGGTGGGAATAAAATCGCGAATTCACCCATAGATTCTTCCATGCAACGCAACGCCCCACCAGAAAAAGAGCAAAGGCTGGCCGTTGGCATGGGCGCAGGCGGCATCGTGCCGGCTTGTTTACCCCGGTTTTTAAACTCTGGAGCTTTCCCATGTCTGCACTTTTCAGCCCGACCGCCCTGGTCGTACCGTTTGAAAACCTGAGGATGACCGACGTCGAGGCGGTTGGCGGCAAGAACGCCAGCCTCGGCGAAATGATCTCGCAACTGCCCCAGGGCGTGCGCGTGCCCACGGGCTTTGCCACGACGGCCCACGCCTTCCGCGAGTTTCTCAAGCACGGCGGCTTGGCCGACCGCATCAACGCCAAGCTGAATGCGCTGGACACCGAGGACGTGCGTGCCCTGGCCACGGTGGGCGCCGAGATCCGCGCCATGGTCGAGGCCCAGCCTTTCCCGGCCGACCTGGAAAAGGCCATCCGCGAGGATTACGCCAAGCTGTCCGCCGGCAATGCCCACGCCACCTTCGCCGTGCGCTCCTCCGCCACCGCCGAAGACCTGCCCGACGCCTCCTTTGCCGGCCAGCAGGAGACTTTCCTGAACGTGCACGGCATCGACGAAGTGCTGCACAAGATGAAGGAGGTCTTCGCCTCCCTCTACAACGATCGCGCCATCAGCTACCGCGTGCACAAGGGTTTTGCCCATGCCGACGTGGCCCTGTCGGCCGGCGTGCAGCGCATGGTGCGCTCCGATCTGGGCGCCGCCGGCGTGATGTTCACCATCGATACCGAGTCCGGCTTCGAGGACGTGGTCTTCATCACCTCCAGCTATGGCCTGGGCGAGACGGTGGTGCAGGGCGCCGTGAACCCCGACGAGTTCTACGTGCACAAGCCCATGCTCAAGGCCGGCAAGCGCGCCGTGGTGCGCCGCAACCTGGGCTCCAAGCTGATCCAGATGGTCTTCTCCACGCCCGAGGAGAAGAAGGCCGGCGGCAAGCTGGTCAAGACCATCGACGTGCCCACCGAGCAGCGCAACCGCTACTCCCTGACCGACGCCGACGTCGAGCAGCTTGCCAAGTACGCCCTGGTGATCGAGCAGCACTACGGCCGCCCCATGGACATCGAGTGGGGCAAGGACGGCACCGACGGCCAGCTCTACATCCTGCAGGCCCGTCCCGAGACCGTGAAGAGCCAGGCCGCCGGCACCGCCGAGATGCGCTACAAGCTCAAGGGCCAGAGCGCCGTGCTGGCCGAAGGCCGCGCCATCGGCCAGAAGATCGGTACCGGCCCGGTGCGTCTGGTGCATAACATCAGCGAGATGGACAAGGTCCAGCCCGGCGACGTGCTGGTGACCGACATGACCGATCCCAATTGGGAGCCCGTGATGAAGCGCGCCAGCGCCATCGTCACCAACCGCGGCGGCCGCACCTGCCACGCGGCCATCATCGCGCGCGAGCTGGGCATCCCGGCCGTGGTCGGCTGCGGTGACGCCACCGAGCGCCTCAAGGACGGCACCCTGGTGACCGTGAGCTGCTCCGAAGGCGACACCGGCCACATCTACGACGGCCTGCTTGAGATGGAAGTGACCGAAGTGCAGCGCGGTGCCATGCCGGAGATCGACGTCAAGATCACCATGAACATCGGCAACCCGCAGCTGGCCTTCGACTTCGCACAGCTGCCCAACCATGGCGTGGGCCTGGCGCGCCTGGAGTTCATCATCAACAACAACATCGGCGTGCACCCCAAGGCCATCCTGGACTACCCGAACATCGACGCCGACCTGAAGAAGGCCGTCGAGTCCGTGGCCCGCGGCCATGCTTCGCCGCGCGCCTTCTACGTCGACAAGGTCGCCGAGGGCGTGGCCACCATCGCCGCGGCCTTCTGGCCCAAGCCGGTGATCGTGCGCCTGTCGGACTTCAAGAGCAACGAGTACCGCAAGCTCATCGGCGGCAGCCGCTACGAGCCCGAGGAAGAGAACCCCATGCTGGGCTTCCGCGGTGCTGCGCGCTACCTCTCCGCCGACTTTGCCGGCGCGTTCGCCATGGAGTGCGAAGCCATGAAGCGCGTGCGTGAAGAGATGGGCCTGACCAACGTCGAGCTCATGGTGCCCTTCGTGCGCACCCTGGGCCAGGCCAAGAAGGTCATCGACCTGCTGGGCAAGCACGGCCTCAAGCGCGGCGAGAACGGGCTGAAGATCGTCATGATGTGTGAGGTGCCCAGCAACGCCATCCTGGCCGACCAGTTCCTTGAGTTCTTCGACGGCTTCTCGATTGGCTCCAACGACCTGACCCAGCTCACCCTGGGCCTGGACCGCGACTCCGGCATGGAGCTGCTGGCGGCTGACTTCGACGAACGCGACCCTGCCGTGGAGGCCATGGTCGAGCGCGCCATCACGGCCTGCCGCAAGCAGAACAAGTACGTCGGCATCTGCGGCCAGGGCCCCAGCGACCACCCGGACTTCGCCAGGTGGCTGGTCGAGAAGGGCATCACCTCGCTCTCGCTCAACCCCGACTCGGTAGTCGAGACCTGGAAGAACCTGGCGAAATAAGGCCGGCGCCCCTCGCGGCGATTCATAAGGTACACCCCTGAAAACGGGCCGCTCCTACGGGGCGGCCCGTTTTTTCATGCGGTTTCGGGTAAACCCTGTCAGGGATTGACCGCGGAAAGTCAGCTTCAGGTCAGTCCTGTAAGAAGGCCGTAAGCGTAAAGCCAACAATGCCCCCAACCGCATTGATAGGTCCCCATGCTCGCTGTCGCGTCCACCATCAAACTGATTGCTGAAATCGCCCTGCTGGCCCTGCTGGGCCAGTGGCTGCTGGGCCTGCTGGCCGGCGCCAGGAAAGAACAGAACCTGTTCTATCAAATCCTGCAGATCATGACCCGGCCCTTCGTGAGCGTGGCGCGCCTGCTGACGCCCAAGCTGGTGCTGGACCGCCACGTGCCCCTGGTGGCCTTCCTGCTGCTGCTCTTCATCTGGCTGGGGGCCACGATCTACAAGATCCAGACCTGCCTGCAGATCGGCGTGGAGCTGTGCAAATGAACGCCACCCTGAATTACCTTTCCCTCAAGCTGCAGGCCATCGTGCTGCTGGTGTTCAACCAGAAGTTGTCGGCGCTCGACCGTTTCGAGCAGATGCTGGTGCTGCGCCCCGATGACTTCTACGCCCTGGCCAGCCGGGCCCACGTGCTGGCCCAGCTGGGCGAAAAGGCCCAGGCCCTGGCCGCGCAGGAGCAGCTGGTGGCCCGCCATGCGGACAATCTGGCGGCCTGGTTCAACCTGGGCTACATGCTCGAGGAAGCCGGCCAGCATGCGCGTGCCGAAGTCGCCTTTCGCCGTGTCATCGAACTCGATCCCAAGATGGACCGCGCCTGGTATGGCCTGGCCCTTGTCCTGATCCAGGACCGCCGCTTCGACGAAGCCGTCGCGGCCCTCAAGACCAATACAGAACTGCAGCCCATGAGCCCGTTCGGCTGGTACCAGCTGGCCCGGGTTCATGTTGACCGGCACGAGCCCGACGAGGCGGTGAAGATCATTCGCCACCTCAAGGGTTTCGAGCCGAAAGTGGCCGCCCAGCTGGAACGCGAGACCGGGTTGCGAGCCAACCCGGCTACGCAGACCAGCTGAGCGGGTACTTGATGGCCCCGGTGCAAGCCGGGGCCAGATAACGATAAGCCGCGATCCGGCCTGCAGGCCACGACGTGAGACACGTGGTGATCGCGAAATGCCCGCGAGGGTGACTTTGTTGGAGGTAGGTAAACATGCAGTTGACCGAAAGCCACCGCCAGTATTGG
The DNA here is from genome assembly GCA_034366585.1 of Hylemonella sp. Lineage (GTDB taxonomy): Bacteria > Pseudomonadota > Gammaproteobacteria > Burkholderiales > Burkholderiaceae_C > Hylemonella. The sequence continues at coordinate 1,553 of JAXMMJ010000067.1, read as the reverse complement.
CGTAAGAACCTCAATATCACCGGCATCCTGCTGGCGATCTGGTTCGTCGTGACGTTTGTCGTGAGTTATTTCGCCCGCGACCTGAATTTCAACTTCTTCGGCTGGCCGTTCAGTTTCTGGATGGGCGCGCAGGGTTCGCTGATCATCTATGTGCTGATCATCGGCTTCTACGCCCGTTACATGAACAAACTGGACATCGAGCACGATGTTCATGAAGGGGAGGAATAATCATGGCTGGAATGTTTGGTTCTGACGCTGGCGGCCCGACGGGTGCGGCCGCCAACAAGGCGTTCAAGCAAAACCTGAACAAGGTTTACAAGTGGTACACCGGTGGTTTCCTGGTGTTCGTGGTGGCCCTGGCCATCCTCGAGCAGATGGGTCTGCCGCGCAGCTGGATCGGCTTCATCTTCCTGCTCGCCACCATCGGCCTGTATGCCGGTATCGGCATCATGAGCCGCACCACGGACGCCGCGGAATACTACGTGGCCGGTCGTCGTGTGCCAGCCGTCTACAACGGCATGGCCACGGGCGCGGACTGGATGTCGGCAGCGTCCTTCATCGGCATGGCCGGCACGCTCTACCTCACCGGCTACAGCGGTCTGGCCTTCATCATGGGCTGGACCGGTGGCTACTGCCTGGTGGCGCTGTTTCTTGCGCCCTACCTGCGCAAGTTCGGCCAGTTCACCATTCCCGACTTCCTGGGTGAGCGCTACGGTGGCAACCTGCCGCGTTTCATCGGCATCTTTGCAGCCATCCTGTGTTCGTTCGTGTATGTGGTCGCACAGATCTACGGCGTGGGCCTGATCACGTCGCGCCTGACCGGTGTGGCGTTTGAACTGGGCGTGTTCCTGGGTCTGGGCGGCATTCTGGTGTGCTCGTTCCTGGGCGGCATGCGCGCAGTGACCTGGACGCAGGTGGCGCAGTACATCATTCTGATCATTGCCTACATGATCCCGGTGGTGTGGCTCTCGGTGAAGCAGACCAGCGTGCCCGTGCCCCAGGCCATCTACGGCTTCCAGCTGGAGAAGGTCACGGCCAAGGAAAAACTGCTGGCTGCCGATCCCAAGGAGCTGGAAGTGCGTGGCATCTTCAAGGCGCGTTCCGACGCACTGGCCGAGAAGCTGAAAGATCCGGCGGCTGCGCTGGTGGCCGACAAGGCCGCCGCCGAAGCCAGACTGGCCCAGTTGCGCGCGGCAAATGCGCCATCCAGCGAGATTTCTGCAGCCGAGAAAGCGATTGCCGACCTGCCCAAGGACGAAGCTGCAGCCAAGGCCGCCTGGACGCGTGCCAAAGCAGGCGCTGACGCCAAGGCGCGTCCGCTCAACGGCATGCCTCCGCACGCCCAGCAGTTCGCGGGAGACCCCAACGGGGACGCCAAGGCAGTGGAGGCCTATGACACGTCACGACGCAACTTCCTCGCGCTGATCTTCTGCCTGATGATCGGTACCGCCGCGCTGCCGCACATCCTGATGCGCTACTACACGGTGCCCAGCGTGAAGGAAGCCCGGCAGTCGGTGACCTGGTCGCTGTTCTTCATCTTCCTGCTGTACTTC
>JAXMMJ010000066.1:0-27071 GCA_034366585.1 Hylemonella sp. | reverse complement strand
CTTCCAGAGCACGCGCGAGGACGAGATCGGATCCATGCTGCGCCGCCTGTCCCTGATGCAGCAGAAGCTGCGCCAGGCCTTTACCGATATCAGCGAGGCCACGACCCAGATCAGCCACGCCAGCGGGGAAGTGGCCAGCGGCAACGCTGACCTGGCGCAGCGCACCGAACAGGCCGCCAGCAGCCTGCAGGAGACAGCGTCTTCCATGGCGCAGCTCACCGGCACGGTGCGACACTCGGCCGAGTCGGCCCGTACGGCCACCGAACTGGCTACCACGTCGACCGAGGTGGCACAGCGCGGGGGCGCAGTGGTGGCGCAGGTGGTAGCCACCATGGACGAGATCAACCACAGCTCCAACCAGATCGCCAGCATCATCAGCGTCATCGATGGCATCGCCTTCCAGACCAATATCCTGGCGCTCAACGCTGCGGTGGAAGCCGCGCGTGCGGGTGAGCAGGGCCGGGGGTTTGCCGTGGTGGCGGCCGAGGTGCGTAGCCTGGCGCAGCGTTCGGCCGAAGCGGCACGCGAGATCAAGGCCCTGATCGACACCAGCGTGGGTAAGGTCGGAACGGGCGCGCGGCTGGTGCAGGACGCCGGCAGCACCATGAGCGACATCGTGGCCAGTGTGCAGCGCGTCACCGACATGATCGCCGGCATCAGCGCGGCATCCACTGAGCAGAATCAGGGCATCGCCAAGATGAACCAGGCCGTCGGTCAGCTTGACGAGATGACACAGCAGAATGCCGCGTTGGTGGAGCAGTCCACCGCAGCGGCCGAGAGCCTGAAGGACCAGGCGCACCGTCTGGCCGGCATTGTGGCGGCGTTCCGCTTGCGTTAGGCCGGCGGCGTGTCGTCGCCCGCTCGTTCCGGCCGACGCCAGAGCCACAACAGCGTGGCCACCATGCAGGTGATGGCCAGGAGCGGCACCCACAGCGGCCGCACGCCGTACAGCATGTAGAGCGCGCTGGCGCCCATGAACGACGTGGCGAGCCACTTGGCGCGCCGGCTGACCACGCCGCCGCGACGCCAGTCGCGGATCATCGGGCCGAAGGCCGTATGGTTCTCAAGCCAGTGGAGCAGGCGCGGCGAACTGCGTGCCGCGGCCCAGGCCGACAGCAGGACGAAGGGGGTGGTGGGCAGCACGGGCAGGAAGAGGCCGATGATCCCCAGCAGCAGGAAAAGCAGGGCCAGGATCAGATAGAGCCATCGCATCGGCGTCGGCATGCGTACGGCCTGCCTTCAGGATTCTTCCAGCAGCTTGTTCACCACACCCCGGAGCACGGCCGGCTTGAAGGGCTTGACGAGGTAGGCATTGGCGCCGGCCTCCTGTCCCCGCTTGCGGTCGGCCTCGGCGTCGTTGGCCGAGAGCAGGATGATCTTCACCTTGGCAAGGGTGTCCGAGTCGCGTAGCTGTTTGCAGACCGCATAGCCGTCGAGCCCGCCCGGCATCATGATGTCGAGCAGGATCAGATCGGGATGGCTCTGCTTGGCCGCCAGTATTCCAGCCTCGCCATTGGAGGCCTCGGAAAGCTTGAGCCCGGATTCGTTCAGGGCCCATTTGATGAGATCACGCGTTGTCGCGTGGTCATCAATAATGAGAACTTTCTTCATGACCATCCGTTTGCTCCAGACACCATGACCGTTCGAGAGATTCTACGCATGGGCGACCCGCGCCTGTTGCGTGTCGCCCAGCCCGTCACCCGGTTCGACGATGACGAACTGCACCTGCTCATCACCGACCTGATCGACACCATGGCTGCCGCCAACGGCGCCGGCCTGGCGGCGCCGCAGATCGGCGTGGACCTGCAGGTGGTCATTTTCGGCAGCGGGGAATTCAATCCGCGCTACCCCGATGCCCCCATCGTGCCGCGCACCGTGTTGTGCAACCCGGTGATCACACCCCTCGGTGAGGCAGAAGAACTGGGCTGGGAGGGCTGTCTCTCGGTGCCGGGGCTGCGCGGCGTGGTGCCGCGCTGGCAGCGCATCCGCTATACCGGTTTCGATCAATACGGTGACGCCATCGACCGCACGGTGGAGGGCTTCCACGCCCGCGTGGTGCAGCACGAGTGCGACCACCTGGTGGGCAAGCTGTACCCGATGCGGGTGCGCGATTTCACGCAGTTCGGCTACACCGAGGTGTTGTTTCCCGGGCTGGACGCCAGCCAGGACGATTGACGTGAACGCGGGCCGGCACGCGGCGTGCCGGCCCTCTGCTCACTTCAGAGTGGCTTGATCTGCACCTTGCGCCACTTGATCGGGCCGCCGTTCGCGCCCTGGACACCGGCGCCGAATTGCAGGGCGAAGGGACCGCTCGGGAACTTGCCGTTGCGGGTGCTGACGGTCTGCACGCCGTTGAGTTTCACGGTCAGCTCGTCGCCCAAGGCCCGGATTTCCAGGGTGTTCCACTTGCCACCAGCCTTGTAGATGGTGGGCACGGGAACAGCCGCAAAGCCGACGATGGCGCCGGTGGCATAGGTCGGGTCCGGGCGGATGTCCCAGATGTTGACCTCGTAGGCGTTGTCGGCCGCGATCTTGGCCGGATCGGAGGCGCGGATGAAGATGCCGCTGTTGGTGTCGGTGGCGGCCCAGAACTCGGCGTAGATTTCAAAATCCTTGTAGGAGTTCTTGGACACCAGGTAGCCGCCCTTGCCCTGGTTGGCCGAGATGCCGCCGGCCTCGATGCGCCAGTTGGCGTCGCCTATCCTGTTCCAGTTCTCCAGCCCCTGCTCGCCGTCGATCAGCGTGACCCAACCGGAGCCGGGCATGTTGGCGCAGCCGGCCAGGGCCAGGGCGAAGGTGCACAGGGCAAGCCTGCGCGGGAATGAATGTTGCATCACGGTCTCCTCAATGGGTGTGTCTTGTTCTGCAGCAGGATGCTGCCTGCACACTATGGCACGGCAAGGGGGAGGCCTGTCAATCGGGGTCTGCGCGCACCCGGGGCATGCCTGCCCGTGGGGCCGGGGCTTCAGGACGCCAGCACGTCCAGCAACTCGGTCTCGATGGCGATCTGAGCGCGGTTGTTCTGCAGCGCGTCGCCGCTGATCAGGAAGGTGTCGTCCACCCGTTCGCCCAGGGTGTTGACCTTGGCCAGCTGCAGGTTGATGCGGTGGCGGGCCAGCACACGTGCCACCTTGTAGAGCAGGCCGGTCTGGTCGCTGGCCGAGATGCTGAGCAGCCAGCGCTGGGCCTTTTCGTCCGGTTTGAGGCTCACGCGCGGCGTGACGGGGAAGCTCTTGACCCGGCGCGACAGGCGGCCGCGGCTGGGCTCGGGCAGGGGCGCGGCCTCGGCAATGGCACGCGCCAGTTCGGACTCGACCATGCTCGTCATTTCGCGGTAATGGTCCTGCAGACCGGGCGTGACGACCTGGAAGGTGTCGAGCGCATAGCCGTTGCGTGCCGTGTGGATGCGCGCATCCAGGATGCTGAAGCCGCCCTGGTCGAAATAACCGCAGATGCGGGCGAAGAGGTCGGGCTGGTCAGCGGTGTAGACCAGCACCTGCAGGCCTTCGCCTGCAGGTGAGCGGCGCGCGCGCACCACGGGCTGGTCGGTGCCCACAAAGCGGGAGATGTGGCGGGTGTGCCAAGCGATGTCGTCGGCATCGTGGCGCATGAAATAGCTGACGTCCAGCGTGTCCCAGAGCTTTTTGTGCGCTTCGTGCGGCAGGCTGTGCAGGGCCAGCTTCACCAGCGCCTCGCGCTTGTGCGCCTCGACCTCGGCATCGGGCGAGGGCGCGTGGCCGCCCAGGGCGCGCAGGGTGTAGCGGTAGAGGTCTTCGAGCAGCTTGCCTTTCCAGGCGTTCCAGACCTTGGGGCTGGTGCCGCGGATGTCGGCCACGGTGAGCAGGTAGAGGGCGGTCAGGTAACGCTCGTTGCCGACCTGCTTGGCGAAGGCGGCGATGACGTCGGGGTCGCTCAGGTCGGACTTCTGCGCGATGCGGCTCATGGACAGGTGCTCGCGCACCAGGAACTCGATCAGCTTCGCATCCTCGCGGCTGATGCCATGCTGGCTGGCAAAACGACGCACTTCCGTGGCGCCCAGGTCGGAGTGGTCGCCGCCGCGGCCCTTGGCAATGTCGTGAAAGAGCGCGGCCGCGTAGAGGATCCAGGGCTGGTCCCAGCCGGCGCCCAGCTGCGAGCAGAAGGGGTACTCATGCGCGTGCTCGGCCATGAAAAAGCGTCGCACATTGCGCAGCACCATGAGGATGTGCTGGTCTACCGTGTAGACGTGGAACAGGTCGTGCTGCATCTGGCCGACGATGCGCCGGAAGATCCAGAGGTAACGCCCCAGCACCGAGGTCTGGTTCATCAAGCGCATGGCGTGTGTGATGCCGCGCGGCTGTTGCAGGATGGCCATGAAGGTCTGGCGGTTGACCGGGTCGCTGCGGAACTTCGCCGTCATCAGGCCGCGCGCGTTGTACAGCGCGCGCAGGGTGCGCGCTGACAGCCCTTTGGCGCCCTCGGTGGTCTGGTAGACCAGGAAGGTCTCCAGGATGGCGTGGGGCTCGCGTTGGTAGAGCTCGTCGCTGGCCACTTCGATCAGGCCGCCCTTGTCCAGGAAGCGTTCGTTGATGGCGCGCGGGGCCTGGGTGCGCGGGTTGAGCCGTTCCTCGATGTTGAGCAGCAGGATCTGGTTGAGCTGGGTCACGGCCTTGGCGGCCCAGTAGTAGTGGCGCATCAGCGCCTCGCTGGCGCGCACCTTGGTCTTGACCTCGGCCGTGTCCGAGCTGTAGCCAAAGGTGTTCGCCACAGCCGTTTGCAGGTCGAACACCAGCCGGTCCTCGCGCCGGCCGGCGATCAGGTGCAGGCGCAGGCGGATCAGCTCCAGCATGGCCTCGTTGCGCTTGAGCTGGCGTACCTCGAAGGGGGTGGCCAGGCCGGTGCGGGCCAGTTCGTCCCAGCTCTTGCCGTAGCCGGCGGCCTGCGCCACCCAGAGGATGATCTGCAGGTCGCGCAGGCCGCCGGGGGATTCCTTGCAGTTGGGCTCCAGCGCGTAGGGCGTGTCCTCGAACTTGTTGTGGCGCTGCTGCATCTCCAGCGTCTTGGCGACAAAGAAGGCGCGCGCGTCCAGCGCCTGGCGAAAGCGCCAGCGGAAATCCTTGAACAGGGTGGCGTTGCCGCAGATCAGGCGCGACTCCAGCTGCGCCGTCTGCACCGTCACGTCCTTGGCCGCCTCGGCCAGGCATTCGTCGACCGTGCGCACGCTGGAGCCGATTTCCAGGCCAGCGTCCCAGCAACTGCTGATGAAGGTCTCGATGCGCTGGCGTAGGGCCTCATCCGTGTCCGGCGACTGGCCTTCGGGCAGCAGCAGCAGGACGTCGATGTCCGAGTGCGGGAACAGTTCACCGCGCCCGAAACCGCCCACGGCGACCAGGGCCGGACCGGGGCCGAAGCCGGCCTGTTTCCACAGCGTCTTGAGGCTGTCGTCGGCCAGGCGGGCCAGTTGGCGCAGGGCCGCATGCACGCCGCGTGTGGAGCGGCCGCTGCCGCTGACGTCCTGCAGCAGCTCGGCCTTGCGGGCGCGGTACTGCTCGCGGAGGGTCTGGGTTCTGATCATGAGGTCAGAACAAGCAGGAATCAGGCCCGATCGGCGCCGATTCAGGCCGTCAGGGCCGCGCTTTTCACGAAGTCCGGCACTGGCGGGCTACCGGCCGACAGGGTCAGCACCTCGTAGCCGGTGTGCGTGACCAGCACGGTGTGTTCCCACTGGGCCGAGAGCGAGTGGTCCTTGGTGACGATGGTCCAGCCGTCGCCCAGCTCCTTGATGTCGCGCTTGCCGGCGTTGATCATGGGCTCGATGGTGAAGGTCATGCCGGGTTTCAGTTCCTCCAGCGTGCCGGGCTTGCCGTAGTGCAGCACCTGCGGCTCCTCGTGGAAGACCTGGCCGATGCCATGGCCGCAGAACTCGCGCACCACGGAAAAGCCGTTGCTTTCGGCGAATTTCTGGATGGCCCAACCGATGTCGCCCAGGCGGGCGCCGGGTTTGACCTGCTCGATGCCGTGCCACATGGCTTCGTAGGTGAAGGAACACAGGCGCTTGGCGGCAATGGACGCGTCGCCAACGATAAACATGCGGCTGGTGTCGCCGAACCAGCCGTCCTTGATGACGGTGACGTCGATGTTGACGATGTCGCCCTTCTTGAGCACCTTGTCGCCGGGGATGCCGTGGCAGACCACGTGGTTGATCGAGGTGCACAGCGAGGCCGGGAAGGGCGGGTAGCCGGGCGGCTGGTAGCCCAGGGTGGCAGATGTCGTGCCCTGGGCTTTCATGCATTCGGCCGCCAGGCGGTCGATCTCGCCGGTGGTGATGCCGGGTTTCACGTGGGGGGTCAGGTAGTCCAGCACTTCGGCCGCCAGCCGGCAGGCCAGGCGCATGCCGGCGATGCCGGCTTCGTCTTTGTAGGTGATCGTCATGGGGCGGAATTATCCCATCGCCGGCGCTTTCATGCCCGCTGCGGCCTGAATCGGGGTAGGGTCGAAGTAAAATTTGCCCTTTCCCCCGCACACCACCACTAGGCCACCCCCGTGACCCTGCACATCTCCTCTTTCGAAGGCGGCAGCGCCCTCAGCCCCTTTCGTATCCAGCAGCTCCTGCCCCGTCTGCAGGGCATCCACGACAAGATCAGCGGCATCGCCGCGCGTTATGTGCACCTGGTGGCCAGTGACCACGCTCCGACGACTGAGCTGAAACAGCAACTTGCCGCGCTCCTCACCTATGGTGATCCCTATGCCGGCCCGGCCGAAGGCCCGCTGGTGGTGGTGGCGCCGCGCCTGGGCACGGTCTCGCCCTGGGCCTCCAAGGCCACCGACATTGCCCACAACTGCGGCCTGGCCGTGCACCGCGTGGAACGCGTGGTCGAATACCGCCTGACGCTCAAATCGGGCCTGCTGGGCAAGAACGCCCTGACGACGGAGCAGTTGGGCCAGGTGGCTGCCTTGCTGCACGACCGCATGACCGAAAGCGCCGTGGCCACCCGTGAGGAGGCCTGTGCCCTGTTCACCGAGCTGCACCCGGCGCCCATGGAACACGTGGACATCCTGGGGGGCGGACGTGCGGCGCTGGAGAAGGCCAATGTGCAATTCGGCCTGGCCCTGGCCGAGGACGAGATCGAGTACCTGGTGCAGGCCTTCCGTGACCTCAAGCGCAACCCGACCGACGTCGAGCTCATGATGTTCGCCCAGGCCAACAGCGAACACTGCCGCCACAAGATCTTCAACGCCGACTTCAGCATCGACGGCGTGCGCCAGCAGCGCAGCATGTTCGGCATGATCCGCAACACCCACCAGCTCGCTCCCCAGCACACGGTGGTGGCTTATTCGGACAACGCCTCCATCATGGAAGGCAATAGCGTCGAGCGTTTCGTGGCCCGCATGGCGCCGGGCAGCGCACCCGGCTACCAGAAGTCCGCCGCCGTGAACCACGTGCTGATGAAGGTCGAGACCCACAACCACCCGACCGCCATCTCGCCTTTCCCGGGCGCTTCCACCGGCGCGGGCGGCGAGATCCGTGACGAGGGCGCCACCGGCCGCGGCTCCAAGCCCAAGGCCGGCCTGACCGGCTTCACGGTGTCCAAACTCTGGGGCGGCTGGTCGGATACCAAGGGCGGAAAACCCGAGCATATTGCCAGCCCGCTGCAGATCATGATCGAGGGCCCGCTGGGGGGTGCGGCCTTCAACAACGAATTCGGCCGCCCCAACCTGGCGGGTTATTTCCGCGAGTACGAGCAGACCGTGGCCAGCAACGTGGACACGGTGCAGCGCGCCTATCACAAGCCCATCATGATCGCCGGCGGTGTCGGTGTCATCGACGCCGGCCAGACCCAGAAGATCCTGTTCCCCGCCGGCACCCTGCTGATCCAGCTTGGCGGTCCGGGCATGCGCATCGGCATGGGCGGCGGTGCGGCCAGCTCCATGGCTACCGGCGCCAACGCGGCCGAGCTGGACTTTGATTCGGTGCAGCGCGGCAACCCCGAGATCGAGCGCCGCGCGCAGGAGGTCATCAACCACTGCTGGTCGCAAGGCGACAAGAACCCCATCCTGGCCATCCACGACGTGGGTGCCGGCGGCCTGTCCAACGCTTTCCCCGAGCTCAGCAACGACGCCGGCCGCGGCGCGCGTTTCGACCTGCGTGCCGTGCCGCTGGAAGAGTCGGGCCTGGCGCCCAAGGAAATCTGGTGCAACGAGAGCCAGGAACGTTATGTGATGGCCATTGCGCCCGAGTCGCTGGAACAGTTCAAGTCTTTCTGCGAACGCGAGCGTTGCCCCTTTGCCGTGGTCGGCGTGGCCACCGAAGAGCGCCAGCTGGTGCTGGCCGACGCAGGTGCTGAATCTCCGGTGGACATGCCCATGAACGTGCTGCTGGGCAAGGCGCCCAAGATGCACCGCGACGTGAAGACCATCGCACGCAGCTTCAAGGCGCTGGACCTCACGGGCGTGGAACTGCAAAAAGCCGTGATCGACGTGCTGAGCCACCCGACCGTCGCTTCCAAGCGTTTCCTCATCACCATCGGCGACCGCACCGTGGGCGGCCTCACGCACCGCGACCAGATGGTCGGCCCCTGGCAGGTGCCGGTGGCCGACGTGGCCGTGACCCTGGCCGACTACGCCGGTTTCAAGGGCGAGGCCATGAGCATGGGCGAGCGCACGCCCCTGGCCGCCATCGACGCGCCGGCTTCGGGCCGCATGGCCGTGGCCGAGGCCATCACCAACCTGCTGGCCGCACCCATCGAGCTTTCGCGTGTCAAGCTCTCGGCCAACTGGATGGCCGCCTGCGGCGAGCCCGGTGAAGACGCCGCGCTGTACGCCACCGTGCAGGCCGTGGGCATGGAGTTGTGCCCGGCCCTGGGCATCTCCATCCCCGTGGGCAAGGACAGCCTGTCCATGCGCACGCAGTGGAGTGATGGCAATGACAAGAAGAAGGTCACCTCGCCGGTTTCGCTGATCGTGAGCGCCTTCGCCACGCTGGGCGATGTGCGCGGCACGCTGACCCCGCAACTGGACAACACGGCCGATACCACGCTGCTGCTGGTCGACCTGGGTCGCGGCAAGAACCGCATGGCGGGCTCCATCCTGGCGCAGACGCTGAACCAGACCGGCGACACCGTGCCGGACCTGGACGATCCGCAGGACCTGATCAACCTGGTCAAGGCCGTGAACGCCCTGCGTACCCAGGGCAAGATCCTGGCTTACCACGACCGCAGCGACGGTGGCCTGCTGGCCGCGGCGGCCGAGATGGCCTTTGCCGGCCATGTGGGTGTGGCCCTGAATGTGGACATGCTGGTCACCGAAGGCGATGGCATCTCCGACAGCCGCATGGACACCGGTGACAGCAAGAACTGGGCGGCCCAGGTCAGCGCGCGCCGCGAGGAACTCACGCTCAAGGCCCTGTTCAATGAAGAGCTGGGCGTGCTGCTGCAGGTCAGGAGCGAAGACCGCGATGCGGTGATGCAGGTGCTGCGCGATTTTGGCCTCTCGAAATTCAGCCACGTGGTCGGCAAGACGCGGCCGGCCGGTGCAACGGTTGGCGCCGGTGTGGGCGAACTGCAGGTCTGGCGCGATGCCAAGGCCGTGTTCTCCGCCAAACTGTTTGACCTGCACCAGGTCTGGGACAGCGTGAGCTGGAAGATCAACCAGCAGCGCGACAACACCGCCTGTGCCGACCAGGAGCACGCAGCTGCCGGCGCGCCCAACGACCCCGGCCTGCACGTGCACCTCAGCTTCGATCCGGCGCAAGGTCTCGCACCGGCGCTGCTCAAGAGCCGGCCGAAGGTGGCCGTGCTGCGCGAGCAGGGCGTGAACTCGCACGTGGAGATGGCCTATGCCTTCACCGAGGCCGGCTTCGAGGCCTATGACGTGCACATGACCGACCTTCAGAACGGCCGTGCCAATCTGAAGGACTTCAAGGGTGTGGTGGCCTGCGGCGGTTTCAGCTACGGCGACACGCTGGGTGCCGGCATCGGCTGGGCGCGTTCCATCACCTTCAACAAGGGGCTGTCCGAACAGTTCCAGGCCTTCTTTGCCCGCCCCGACACCTTTGGCCTGGGCGTGTGCAACGGCTGCCAGATGTTCGCCGAGCTGGCCGACATCATTCCCGGGGCGCAGGACTGGCCACGTTTCACCACCAACCGCAGCGAGCGCTTCGAGGCACGCCTGTCTTTGGTGGAAGTGCTCGAATCGCCCAGCCTGTTCCTGCAGGGCATGGCCGGCAGCCGCCTGCCGATTGCCGTGGCGCATGGCGAGGGTTACGCCAACTTTGCCTACCGCGGCAACGCGGCCAAGGCGATCGCGGCCATGCGCTTCGTGGACAACACAGGCTCGGCCACCGAGGCCTACCCCTACAACCCCAACGGCAGTGCCGGCGGCCTGACCGCGGTCACCACGGCCGATGGGCGTTTCACGGCCATGATGCCGCACCCCGAGCGCGTGTTCCGCAACATCCAGATGAGCTGGACCTCGCTCGACCCAAGCGCGCACAGTCCCTGGATGCAGATATGGCGCAACGCGCGCCGCTGGATCGGCTGAAACAAGGGCGCCTGCCGTGTTCATGAGGCCCCGCGTCCAGATCCGCATGCTCGTGCTGGGTTTCGCGGGCCTGGTGCTGATCCTGGCCTGGCAGCTGAAGGTCAGCTACGACACGAACCTGGCACGCGCTTCGGACCACGCGGACAACCTGGTGCAGACCATCGACGGGCAGCTGTCGGGCGCCTTGCGGCGCATGGATGCCACCCTGCACCAGATTGCCGCCCGCACGCCGGCCAGCGCCTTGCGCGCCGACGCCGTGGACCGCCAGGAGGTGGCCATGACGGCCATGCTCATGCCCTACAAGGTGCAATTCCCCGAGTTGCGTGATCTCTTCGTCTGGGACGGCGACGGCAACATCCTCTACGACACCCTGCGTGCCCAGCGGCCGCGGCGCCCGGGCAGCATTGCCGAGCGGCCTGCCTTCCAGTACCTGCGGCAGCATCCGGAGGAGAACATCGCCTTTTCCGAACTGGTGCGCGGCAATGTGTCGGGCCAGCTGACGGTGGCGACCTATGTGCCGATCCGCAATGCGCAGCGGCAGATGATCGGCATGGTGACCGGGTCGCTGAACCTGGCCTATTTCGAACAGATCTTCCGCGGCCTGAACCTGAGCCCGGGCAGCGTCGTGTTTGTGCGCGACAGCATGCACCACAGGCTGGTGATCCGCTACCCATGGATCGAGAGCGAGTTCAACAAGTCCGTGCGCAACAGCCTGCAGGAGCGCATCGACGCCGGGGAGACCGGTGGCCGGGATCGCTTCCAGGCCCGCACCGATGGCGAATACCGGCTCTACGGCTTTCGCAAGCTCGGCAACTACCCCTTTTATGTCGTCGTCGGCGTGTCCGAACGCGGCGCCCTGGAGAACTGGTACCGGGAAACCATCTATGTGGCCGTAGGGGTGCTGTTCATGGCGCTGCTGATGTGGTCCATGCTGCGGCGCATGCGTGTGGCCGAGGATCAGCGTGCCGCCGCCCGCCGGCAGGCGGACGAGGTGCTGGAGCTGCTGCGTGAGGCCATCAACAGCGTTTCGGCGGGCCTGATCATCTACGACGAAAAAGACCGGCTGGTGATGTGCAACCAGGCCCAGCTGAGCCTGTTCCAGGGCCTGGGCGATGTGATGCAGCCCGGCATCAGCTTCGAGGAACTCACGCGCGAAGGCCTGCGCCGCGGCCTGTTCCCGGACGCCGTGGGCCGGGAGGAGGCCTGGATGACGATGCGGCTGCGCGAACACCGGGCCGCCGATGGCTTGTCGCGTGAGCTGGAGTTGGGGGATGGTCGCTGGCTGCAGTTCAGCGAGCATCACACGCCCAAGGGCTACACCGTCGGGAGCCGCATCGACATTACCGAGCGCAAGAAGCTGGAGACCGACCTGCGTGAACAGGCCAGCACCGACGCACTGACCGGCCTGCCCAACCGCCGGTATTTCCTGCGCCGGCTGGAGGAGGAGTTGGAGCGCGTGCGCCGGCGCACCACCCGTGAGGCCTGTGTGCTGATGCTGGACCTGGACCATTTCAAGCGCATCAACGACCAGTATGGCCATGCCGCCGGCGACAGCCTGCTGCGCCATTTCGCCAACCTGTTGCGCCAGGAGATGCGCGTCACTGATACGGCCGGACGGATGGGGGGCGAGGAATTCGCGCTGATCCTGCCCGGCAGCAGCTTGCAGGCTGCCCTGGGGTTTGCCCAGCGCATCTGCGACAAGCTGGTCCAGCAGCCCATGAGTTTCGGGCGCAACGAGCTCAGCGTGACGGTCAGCATCGGCATTGCGTCCATCAGCGATGACGACCTGTCGGCCGACGCCGTGCTGTCCCGCGCCGACGGGGCGCTTTACCTGGCCAAGGACCAGGGCCGCAACCGGGTCCAGCTGGCCGACAAGACGGTCTGATACGGCGGGCTGCCGGCTACGGGTGCCGGGCTTGCGAGCTTGACAGCCCCGGGGGGACAACCAATACTCCAGACGAGCATCGCCGAGCTACAAAAGCGGGTCCCTCGGACCCGTGGAAAGGGTGTCCGATGGATACATTCAATCCCTTGACGCAGAACAGTGCCGTCAACGGTCTCATCACCGCCATCTCGCGCAATACCGAAGATGGTGTGCTGTCCCGCCATCTCGGCGCGCAGTCCTGGTACATCGTGGCCGACTACCTGCGTCCGCACACCTACGAGCGGGGCCACCTGCTGATCTCGCAGGGCGCCCAGGACCGCAACCTCTATTTCCTGGAGACCGGCAACCTCAAGGTCGACGTCAAGACCGATAGCGGCCTGATGCAACTGGCCATCCTCGGTCCGGGAACCGTCGTGGGCGAGGGCAGTTTCTTCTCGCACCTGCCGCGCAATGCCTCGGTGGTGGCCTACAGCAACTGCAAGGTCTGGACCATGAGCCCCGAGGATTTCGAGACCCTGGGCAAGAAGCACCCCAGCGTGGCGCTCTCCCTGTCCATGGCCCTGAGCGCCATCATGGCAACGCGCATGCTCGATGTGAGCAAGCGTATCGCCAGTACCTGAGAACTTGCGAATAAATCTACTGCGCGACCCGATCGCCGCGTTGGGCGGTGTTGGCTCCGGCCGCTGCGCTTAACTTTCGCAAACTAAAGTTAGCCTGCGCCGCAACTTCGTTGTCGCCATCCTCACGTACAGGAAGTACGTTCCGGTGGCTGCGCTCCGTCCGCCTTGCGCTCGGGCCGCTCGCTACGATTTCTTCACAAGTTCGGAGACGTCAGGCTGCCCAAGCGGCCATCAGGCTTGCCGCTGCGCCTTCGGGGTTCGTCTCGGCCGTGATGGCCCGCACCACCGCCAGCGAACCCACGCCCGTGGCCTTGATCTCCGGCAACTCGGCGGCCGAGATGCCGCCGATGCCCACTCCCGGATAGTTCCGCATCAGCCGTGCATAGGCCGCCAGCCGGCCGGGGCCCTGCGCTGCGGTGGCCATGCGCTTGAGCGTGGTCGGGTAGACCGCGCCCATGGCGATGTAGCTCGGGCTCAGCCGGTCGGCGCGCACCATCTCGGCATAACCGTGGCTGGACAGGCCCAGGCGCAGGCCGGCGGCGCGGATGGTCGCGAAGTCGGCAATCTCCATGTCCTCCTGGCCCAGGTGCACGCCATAGGCACCAGCCGCGATGGCCTCACGCCAGTGGTCATTGATGAAGAGCAGCGCAGACGTGCCGCGCACCGCCTCCACGGCGGCCTGCACCTCGCGCTGCACGGCCGCGGCATCTTGGGACTTGAAACGCAATTGCACCGTGGGCACGCCGGCGCGCGCCACACGGCCCACCCACTGGGCGTCGGGCAGTACGGCGTACAGGCCCAGGGCCTCGGGGCAGGGCGCGAAGGCATCGTCGCGCGGCCAGGGGCGCAGGCCGAAATCGGCCGGTTCGTCGGGCCAGGCCCGTGGATCGAAACGGCCCGTGCGCTGCACCTGCGCCAGCCAGGCCAGGGCCACGCATTCGGCGTCGATCTCGATGAAACCCAGGGCCAGGCATGCCTGCTTGGCGTGGCGGTAGACCGTCTCTTCGCGGCTGTACTTCAGGGCGGGCTCGCCGACGAGGGGCAGGGCCAGGTTCTGGTGCGCAGCGACGATGGCCTGCGCTTCGGGGGTCAAAGGTGTCATAGATCAGGCGTGATGCCAAAAGGGGGTGCCCAGCACGGGCGTGGAGGGTTGGGCGGCGTCCTGCTCGCTCATGGCCCCGGAGCGCCAGGCGTCGCGCCCGGCCTGGGTGGCGGCGGCAAATGCGCCGGCCATGGCCACCGGGTCCTGGGCCAGGGCGACGGCTGTGTTGAGCAACACACCGTCGTAGCCCCATTCCATCACGGTGCAGGCGTGGGAGGGCTTGCCCAGGCCCGCATCGACGATCATGGGCACGTTCAGGCGCTCGCGCAGCACGCGCATGGCATACGGGTTGACGGGCCCTTTGCCGGTGCCGATGGGCGCGGCCCAGGGCATGACGGCCTGGCAGCCCACGTCCACCAGGCGCTGGCACAGCACCAGGTCTTCGGTGGTGTAAGGCAATACCTTGAAACCTTCCTTGATCAGGTGCTCGGCCGCCTGCACCAGGTTGAGCGTGTCGGGCTGCAGGGTGTAGTCGTCACCGATCACCTCCAGCTTGATCCAGGGCGTCTCGAACACCTCACGCGCCATCTGCGCGGTGGTGATGGCCTCCTGCACGCTGTGGCAGCCGGCGGTATTGGGCAGCACCGGCACCTTGAGCGCCTTGAGCAGTTCCCAGAACTGATTCGCGCTTTCATGCGGCACGGCGCCCTGGCGGCGCAGCGAGGCCGTCAGCATGGCGGGCTGGGCGAGTTTCACCGCGGCTTCGAGCACGGCCGGCGAGGGGTAGCGCGAGGTGCCCAGCAGCAGGCGGCTGTGGAAGGTTTCGCCGTAAAGGACGAGGGGATCGTTGCTAGACATGATTTATCCGCCGGTGACGGGAGAGATGATTTCGATGCGGTCGCCGTCTTGCAGCGGCTGTTGCGAGTACTGGGTCTTGGGCACGAACCGGGTGTTGACGGCAGCGGCGAACGGCGGTTTCGCCTCGATGGCCGTGATGGCATCGAGCAGCGTGGCGCCAGCGGCCAGCACGTATTCTTGTTTGTTGATGATGACGTTCATGCCACGGTTTCCATGCGCAGGTCCAGCGAACCCGCCAGTGTAGTGGTCTGCGCCTGCACGTACTCCAGCACCACGTCCAGCAGTGCCGGCGAGATCATGAAACCGTGGCGGTACAGGCCGTTGATCTGCAGGCAACGCGGGCCCAGGTGGCGGACAGCCGGCAGGTTGTCGGGCAGGGTGGGGCGGCACTGGGTGGCGATCTCCAGGATGCGCGCCTCGGCAAAACCCGGGTGCACGGCGTAGGCCGCGCTCAGCAGTTCCAGTGTGGAGCGCACGCTGGGCGGGGAGAGATCGTTGCTCTCGATCTCGGTGGCGCCAATGACAAAGAGGTGGTCCTGCTTGGGCGCGATGTAGATCGGGTAGCGCGGGTGGATCAGGCGCGTGGGGCGGCTCAAGGCCACTTCCGGGGCATGGATGCGCGCCACCTCGCCGCGCACGCCGCGCAGCTGGCCCCACTGGGCGTTGGCGCCCAGGCCACGGCAGTCGAACAGCCAGTCTGGCTGGCCGGTCGTACCCGGCTGGAAGTCCTGCGGCGCGCGCGGGCTGTTCCAGTGGATCTCGACCTTCAAGGCCTGCAACTCGTGCAGCAGCGCGGCCAGCAGCTGGCGGTTGTCGAGCTGGCCTTCGCCGGGCAGGTACAGGCCCTGGGCAAAACGGTTTTCCAGGCTGGGTTCGAGTTGTTTGACACCCGCGGCGTCCAGCGCCTGGACCTTGGGCAGGGCGGGATTCTTTTCGTTGGTAGCCTGCAGCTGGCCTGCGAAGCGACGCGCCTCGGCTGCGTCCTGGCGGTGCCAGAGGATCAGCGTGCCCTCCTGCTGGAAGAACACCGGCAAGGAGAGCTGCGCCAGCAATTGCGGCCAGCGCGTGAGCGCATGGCGCCCCATCTCGACCACGCTGGCTTCGGTGATGGCTGATTCGGCCAGCGGCGCCAGCATGGCGGCGGCAATGCGTGCGGGTGAGCTCTGCGCGTCGGCACCGCCGGCTTCAAAGACCGTGACACGGTGGCCGGCGCGCGCCAGCTGCCAGGCCAGCAGGCGGCCCATGAGGCCGGCGCCGAGCACCACGGAGGATGGACCTTGGTTCGAGATGGTCATGTCAATTGAACTGATAATGCGCGCCATGACCACGATCACGACGAACGAAAAACACTACCCGCGCGTGCTGTCCATCGCGGGCTCCGACAGCGGCGGCGGGGCAGGCATCCAGGCCGACCTCAAGACCTTCAGCGCCCTGGGCTGTTACGGCATGACGGCCATCACCGCTTTGACGGCGCAGAACACGCAGGGCGTGCGCGGCATCTTTGCTGTGCCGCCCGAGTTCCTGGCTGCTCAGATCGATGCGGTGATCGAGGACATCGGCACCGATGCCGTGAAGATCGGCATGCTGCATGCGCCGGGCATCGTGCGTGTGGTGGCGCAGGCCATACGCAAGCACGGGCTGAGGCACGTGGTGCTGGACCCGGTGATGGTGGCCACCAGCGGCGACCGACTGATCGCCGAAGAGACCGTATCCGTGCTGGTGCAGGAGCTGTTCCCCCTGGCCACCGTGATCACGCCCAACCTCGACGAGGCCGAGCTGCTGCTGGGCCACAAGATCGCCGGCATCGCGGGCCTCGAACCCGCTGCCAAAGAGCTGCTGGCCCTGGGCGCGCCCAATGTGCTGCTCAAGGGTGGGCATCTGCAGGGCGACGAGGTGGTGGATCTGCTGCTGCAGCCCGGCCGCGCGCCGGTGCGCCTGGCGTCGGCGCGCATCGCGAGCAAGAACGTGCACGGCACCGGGTGCACCCTGTCCTCGGCGATCGCCGCGCACCTGGCCCTGGGGCATGCGCTGGAGGAAGCCGTGCGCCTGGCGCGCGTCTACATCCTGGGTGCCATTGCCGCCGGGGCGGACGTGCACACCGGGCAGGGCCACGGCCCGCTCAACCACGGCCATGCGCCGCGGGCGATGCAGGTCCTGGCGGGGACACGCTGAGACTTTCACGCGTTTCATATCAAAGCAGCAGGGGGAGGGGCCGGTGCCGGTGAACCCGGTTTTGGCCTGCTTCCCTGCGTGAGCATTACCTCAATCAGGTTCAAAGGGACTTTCTCAGTCGACGCGGTTGGCACCGCGGCAACACCCCTAGCGGATGTGCTCAGTAAGAGCACGGAGCGTATTTTAGTCCCCGGCGGGCAAAGAAAAAGCCCGCCGGGTGGCGGGCTTGATCTGATTTGGTTTTTCTTGACCGTGGGCAAGAGTCCCCACGCTCGGCACTTGGTGTCCTCGCTGCCCCCCGAGGGGCGTTCGCCGGCTCAGTCGAATACCGGCGATTCCACGCCCAGCACCTTGTGCAGCTTGGGGCTGGTGGTGGTGTACTGCAGGTGCACCTTCTTCTCGGGGAAGATGATGGGCATGGCGCCGAAGGCGGCCAGGGCACACTCATGGAAGCCCGAGAGGATGAGCTTCTTCTTGCCGGGGTAGGTGTTGATGTCGCCCACGGCAAAGATGCCGGGCACGCTGGTGGAGAACTTCTCGGTGTCCACCACGAGCTGCTTGCGCTCGATCTGCAGGCCCCATTCCGCAATCGGTCCCAGTTTCGGGCTCAGACCGAAGAAGACCAGCAGCACGTCCAGCGGCACCACGCGGGTCACGCCGTCGCCGCCCGTGACCTTGATGGCGCTGAGCTTGCCGTCCTTTTCGTCGAAGCCGGTGACCTGGCCGACGATGAACTGCATCTCGTAGGCGTCGCACAGCTCGCGCATCTTGGCCACGCTGGCCGGCGCGGCCTTGAAGCCGTCGCGGCGGTGCAGCAGGATCACGCTCTCGGCCTTGTTCGGGCCTTCATTGGTGAAGTTCAGCGTCCAGTCCAGAGCGGAGTCGCCGCCGCCCACGATGACCAAGTTCTTGCCCGCGAAGTCGGCCGGGTTCTTCACGCGGTAGTGCAGCTGCGTGCCTTCGAACTTCTCCAGGCCGTCGACCTTGAGTGTGCGCGGCTGGAAGGCGCCCACGCCGGCGGCGATGAAGATGGTCTTGGTCAGGAACTGCGTGCCCTTGCTGGTCTCGACGAAGAAACGGCCGTCGTCCTGCTTGCGCACCACGGTCACTTCCTGGCCCAGGTGGAAGGTCGCGCCGAAGGGCTCGATCTGCTTGAGCAGGGAATCCGTCAGTTCCTTGCCGGTGCACACCGGCACAGCCGGGATGTCGTAGATCGGTTTGTCGGGGTAGAGCTCCATGGGCTGGCCGCCGGGGTAGGCGAGCGAGTCGATCACATGGGCCTTGATTTCGAGCAGGCCGAGCTCGAAGACCTGGAACAGGCCCACAGGGCCGGCGCCGACGATCACGGCATCGGTTTCGATCGGGCCTTCATGGGCCTGGGCGGTCTGGATCACGGCGGGGCTGAGTTTGGGTTCCATCGGTAAAGAGATGTTTATCGGGCCAGCTCTTTGAGCTTGCCGGTCTTGTCTTTCCACTCGTCTGCGTCGGGCAGGGCGGGCTTGCGTTTGGTGATGCTCTTCCAGGTCGGCAGCTTGGCCAGATCGGCGTTGAGCTTGGTCATGTGCTGCTGGTCGGCCGGCACGTCCTCTTCGGCGTAGATGGCATTGACCGGGCACTCGGGGATGCAGACCGCACAGTCGATGCACTCGTCCGGATCGATGGTCAGGAAGTTCGGACCTTCGCGGAAGCAGTCGACGGGGCAGACATCAACACAGTCGGTGTATTTGCAGCGGATGCAGGATTCGGTGACGACGTGGGTCATGTTGTAGTTCTGGCTAAGACTAAAAGTCCTTGATTTTATTGGCTTTTGAAGATCACGGGGATTCTCGCCCTTGTCAGGTACAGGGTTGTTGAGATGGATCAAGCCCCGGGGGTGTCAATTCACCAGCACGGCCCCCGAGGTCTTGTGGCTGGCGGTGTCCACCAAAATCAACGAACCCAGGCCGCGCGAGCGGGCAAAAGACAGGGCCGGAATCGCTTCCTGCAGGGCCAGTTCCACGTGGCCGATGGCATTGGGCTCCAGCTGGGTGGCGTCCTCCTCGGCCAGGGTGTTGATGTCCAGGCGGTGCACGATGCGCTTGACCTTGGCCTTGACCCAGCGGTGCCCGTGCAGGGCCCAGTAAACCCGGCCAGCCACCAGCGGCTCGTCGTCCATCCAGGCCACGGTGACCAGCAATTCGCGCGAGGTCTGGTCCTGGCCCACGGCCAGCAGCCAGTCGCCGCGCGAGACGTCCACTTCGCGGTCCAGCACGATGCCGGCGCTATGCCCGGCGCGCACGCTGCCCGGCTGGCGCACATGGTTCAGCACCTGGGCCACGGTGGCCGTCTGGCCGCTGGGGAAGATCTTCACGGTGTCGCCGGCCTGCACACCGCCGGCGGCCACACGGCCCCAGAACACGCGGCGGCCTTGTGAGGTGTCGCTGGAAGAAGAGAACTTTTCCACCCATTGCACCGGGAAGGCCAGAGGCAGGGCTGTATCGGCAGCCGTCACCGGCAGCTGTTCCAGGATGTCCAGCAGGGTCGGGCCCTGGTAGCCGCACCAGCCGGCCTGCTCGGGCGCGTCGACCACGTTCCAGCCCTGCAGGGCCGAGACCGGCACCGTGGCGCGCACGTCCAGGCCGGCGTTGCTGGCAAAGGCCTGCAGGGCGGCGCTGATGTGCTTGAAAGCCAGCTTGGCGTCGTCCACGGCATCCAGTTTGTTGATGGCGAAGACGATGGAGGGCACGCGCAGCAGTTGCAGCAGCAGGCTGTGGCGGCGGGTCTGCGGCAGCAGGGCCAGGGCCGGGTTGCGCCAGTCGAGCTTGGTGGCGTCGACCAGCACCACGGCGGCGTCGGCGCTCGACGCCGCCGTGACCATGTTGCGGGTGTACTGCTCATGGCCCGGCGCGTCGCCGATGATGAACTTGCGCGTCTCGGTGCTGAAGTAGCGGTAGGCCACGTCGATGGTGATGCCTTGCTCGCGCTCGGCGCTCAGGCCGTCGGTCAGCAGCGCCAGGTCGGTCTGGCCCTGGCGTTGCACGCCGGCCAGGTGGTCCTGCAGCACGGCGCGGGTGTCGACCAGCAGGCGGCCGATCAGGGTGCTTTTGCCGTCGTCGACCGAGCCGCAGGTGATGAATTTGAGTGCGTCCATCAGAAATACCCATCCTTTTTACGTTTCTCCATGGACGCATCAGACGTCTGGTCGTCCATGCGCGTGGCGCCGCGCTCGCTGACCTCGGCGGCCAGGGTTTCGATCACGATGTCGGCGGCCGTGGCGGCCGTGCTGGCCACCGGGCAGGTGCAGGTGATGTCGCCCACGGTACGGAAACGCACGTCGCGCACGATGACCTGTTCGCCCTCGCGCGGCGGGGTCAGTTCTGTCACGGGGGCCAGCATGCCGCGGCGGTCTACCACTTCACGCTTGTGCGTGTAGTAGATCGAGGGCAGGGCGATGGCCTCGCGGTCGATGTACTGCCAGACGTCGAGTTCGGTCCAGTTGCTGATGGGGAACACGCGGAAGTGTTCGCCCGGGGCCAGGCGGGTGTTGAACAGGGTCCAGAGCTCGGGGCGCTGGGCCTTGGGCTGCCATTGGCCGAAGCTGTCGCGGTGGGAGAAGATGCGCTCCTTGGCGCGGGCCTTTTCCTCGTCGCGGCGGGCACCGCCGATCAGCGCGTCGAAGCGGAATTCCTCGATGGCTTCGAGCAGCGTCACCGACTGGTGCACATTGCGGCTCTCGCCGGGGTGGGCCAGGCGCACGGTGCCGCGTTTCATGGAATCTTCCACGCTGCGCACGATGAGTTCGGCGCCCAGTTCCTTGGCGCGCTGGTCACGGAAATCTGTCACTTCGGGGAAGTTGTGGCCGGTGTCGATCATCAGCAGCGGATAGGGCAGGCGGCCGATGCCAAAGGCCTTCTCGGCACACTTGAGCATGACCAGCGAATCCTTGCCGCCCGAGAACAGCAGGGTCGGGCGTTCGAAAGTGGCGGCCACCTCGCGCAGGATGAAGATGGTTTCTTCCTCGAGCGCGTCGAGGTGGGCGTTGCTCAGATGGTGCACGGTCTGGTTCACGAGTTCTTGTTCGGCGCGGGCGTTCATGTCGGCGCTCCTTGTTTCAATTCAGAGATGCTGCTGACCGGCAGGGTTTCTGCCTGGACGTGCAGGCCGCATTCCTTGGCGGCTTCGTCCTCCCACCACCAGCGGCCGGCGCGGAAGTCCTCGCCCAGCGAGATGGCGCGGGTGCAGGGCTCGCAGCCGATGCTGGGATAGAACTGGTCGTGCAGCTGGTTGTAGGCCACGTTGTGGGTCTTGATGTAGAACCAGACGTCGCCCCAGGTCCACTCTGCCAGGGGGTTGAACTTCAGGCGGTGTGCGTTGCTGTCGTCAATGAAGGGCACTTCGGCGCGGGCGCCGGACTGTTCGCGGCGCAAGCCGGTGACCCAGGCGCGTTTGTCGGCCAGGGCGCGGTCCAGCGGCTCCATCTTGCGGATATGGCAGCAGGCCTTGCGCAGCGCGATGCTCTTGTACATGGCGTCCTTGCCTTCGCGCTGCACGAAAGTCACCACGGCCTCGGTCTGCGGCTGGAAGATTTCCACCGGCGCACGTGACGTGGCCTTGAGCTGGTGCATCAGTTCCAGGGTCTGGGTGTGCAGGCGGCCGGTATCGAGCACGAAGATGCCGATGTTGAGTTGCTGGGCATTGATCAGGTGGGCCAGCACCATGTCCTCGGCGCCCAGGCTGCAGGCCAGGCTGACCAGGGAGGGGCCGCCCGGCAGCACGGGCGCGAAGTCGCGCGTAGCGCGCTGCAGCAGCTCCTGCGTGTGGGCCAGCTTGCTTGCATAGTCGCCGCTGGCGCGGGCGTTGAGTTCGGTGGCTTTCATCCCGGGGCTTTCTCAGGCGGCCTGCACGAAACGCGGGCGCGGCAGCACGGCGTCGCCCTGGTAGTGGCTCTTGAAACGGGCCAGTTGGCGCTCGGCCACGGCCAGGTCCTGGTCGGCCCGCAGCACGGCGGCGTCGAAGCCGTTGCGCGACAGCAGGGGCAGCTGGTCGACCAGCACGTCGCCGGTGGCGCGGATCTCGCCCCGGTAGCCCAGGCGGCGGCGCAGCAGGAAGGCCTGGCTGTGCGCGCGCCCGTCGGTGAAGCTGGGGAAGTGCAGGTCGATGCGGGCCACGCCGTCGAGCGTCAGGGTGCGCGGGTCGGCGTCATTGGCTAGCACCAGCGTTTGCAGGTCTTGCGGCTGGGTGGCGGCGGTGTCAGCATGCAGCAGTTTCATGGTGGGTCTTTCTTCAGGCCGTGGCGGCTTCGTGGCCGGTGTCATGGCGGGCCTGCTGGCCAGCCTGCTTGAACGGGTCGCTGCCGACACGGCGCAGCGTGTCGATGAAATGCTCGCCGTCCTGGCGCTGGGCGCGGTAGGTGTCGAGCAGGGCCTCGATCACGTCGGGCACTTCGTGGGCCGAGAAGGAGGGGCCGATGACCTTGCCCGGCACCGGATCGCCCGACAGGATCTTGCCGTCGGAGCCGCCCACGGTGACCTGGTACCACTCCTTGCCGTCCTTGTCCACGCCCAGGATGCCGATGTGGCCGCTGTGGTGGTGACCGCAGGAGTTGATGCAACCGCTGATGTGCAGGTCGATCTCGCCCAGGTCGTGCAACTCGTCCAGGTCCTGGTAACGCGCGGTGATGGCCTCGGCCAGGGGCAGGGAGCGGGCGTTGGCCAGGTCGCAGAAATCGCCGCCGGGGCAGGCGATCATGTCGGTCAGCAGGCCGATGTTCGGTTTGGCCAGGCCCAGGTGGCGGGCTTCGCGCCAGAGTTCGGCGAGCTGGTCGCAGCGCACCCAGGGCAACACCAGGTTCTGCTGGTGCGTCACGCGCACCTCGCCGCCGCTGTAGCGCTCGGCCAGTTCGGCCACGGCGTCCAGCTGGGCGGCGGTGGCGTCGCCCGGGGACTGGCCCAGGCGCTTGAAGGACAGGGTGACGGCACGCAGGTCGGGGTTCTTGTGCGGGCTGACGTTGCGCTGCAGCCAGCGGCCGAACTCGACGTCGTCCTCGGCCGCGGCCTTGAGGATGTGGGCGATTTTGGCGTCGGCGCTCTTGCGGTCGCAGGTCAGGGTGGGCGGCGCGAAATTCGCGCTGATGCGTTCGAACTCGGCGGCCGTGATGGTGTGGGGGGCGCCGTCGCGTTCGATGATCTGGCGGAACTCCTCTTCCACCTCGTCGATGTAGCGCTGGCCCTCGGCCTTCACCAGGATCTTGATGCGGGCCTTGTACTTGTTGTCGCGGCGGCCCCAGCGGTTGTAGACCCGCACCACGGCTTCCGTGTAGTTCAGGATCTGGTCGCAGGGCAGGAATTCGCGGATGGTGGTGGCGATGACCGGGGTGCGGCCCATGCCGCCGCCCACCAGCACCTTGAAGCCCAGGGTGCCTTCGGCGTTGCGCAGCAGCTGCAGGCCCACGTCGTGCCAGGCGATGGCCGCGCGGTCTTCGCGCGCGCCGGTGATGGCAATCTTGAACTTGCGCGGCAGGAAGGCGAACTCGGGGTGCAGCGTGCTCCACTGGCGCAGGATCTCGGCGAAGGGGCGCGGATCGGCCACCTCGTCCACGGCAATGCCGGCCAGCGCGTCGCTGGTGATGTTGCGGATGCAGTTGCCGCTGGTCTGGATGCCGTGCATGCCCACCGAGGCCAGCAGGTCCATGACGTCGGCGCTCTTGTCCAGCGGAATCCAGTTGAACTGCACGTTCTGGCGCGTCGTGAAGTGCGCGTAGCCCGTGGTCAGGCGGCTGCCGATGGCCTTGCCGTCGCGCAGCTGGATGTCGCCCAGCTTGTTCTGCGCCGCGATCGCGCCCTGGAAGATCTCGTTGCCGGGCTGGTCGTACTCACGGGCGATCTTCGCCAGCACGCGCACCTGGGCACTGGAGAGTTCGCCGTAAGGCACGGCCACGCGCAGCATGGGGGCGTGGCGCTGCACGTACCAGCCGTTCTGCAGGCGCAGCGGGCGGAATTCCTCGTTGCCCAGCTGGCCGGCCAGATGGCGTTCGAGCTGGTCGCGGTACTGCTCGGCGCGCAGGCGCACGAACTGGCGGTCGAAGTCGGTGTACTGGTACATGTTCTTGTGTGTGACAGGCGAGAAATCAGATGGCGATGAGCTTGATGCCGGCCCAGGCCAGCAACACGGAAAGGAGGGAACGCACCACGCGCTCGTTGATGCGATGGATCAGGTGCGAACCCAGCCAGATGCCGGGCAGGGAGCCGGCCAGTAGCAGGGCCAGCAGCGACCAGTCCACCGAACCCAGGGAGGCGTGGCCCAGGCCGGCGACCAGGGTCAGAGGCACGGCGTAGGCGATGTCGGCGGCCACGATGCGCGGCAGCGGCAGCAGGGGGTAGACGAAGAGCAGCACGCTCACACCGATGGCGCCGGCGCCCACCGAGGTCAGCGTCACCAGGGTGCCCACCAGGGCGCCCAGCAACAGGGGCAGGCTCCAGTGGCGCGGGCGGGCGGCGGCGGCTTCCTGGCCGGCGGCCAGGGCTGCCGGCAGGGACTTGCCGCGCACGGCCTTGTACAGGGTGGCGGCGGCGGTCAGCAGCAGGGCGGCGCCCAGGGTGCTGGTCATCAGGCTCTGGACGGCCGGGTTGGCCGGGCCCACGCGGTGCAGGAAATAGAGGGTGATCAGGGCCGCGGGGATGCTGCCGGCCGAGAGGTGGAAGACGATGCGCCAGTTCACCACGCGCTGGCGGGCCAGGCGCACCGTGCCGCTGAGCTTGGTGAAGGCTGCGAACAGCAGGTCGGTCCCGACGGCCAGGTGCGGCTTCACGCCGAAAAAGAAGATCAGGATGGGCGTCATGAGCGAGCCGCCGCCCACGCCGGTCAGGCCGACGACCAGACCGACAAAGAAGCCCGCAAAAATGAACGCCACGTCATGCATGGACGCGACTGTAAAAGCGGGGCCTCAGATCCCAAACTACATTTTTCTTGGATTCCTATAAGTATTGGTAATAAGGAGTCCGCGGGCCGGTGGGTCAGCCCCAGGCGGCCGGCAGCCAGTCGGCCAGCAAGGTGCGCTCCGCCAGGGCCAGGCAGGACTGGGTGTCCAGCTGCAGGGCAGCCTGGATCTGGGGTATCTGCGCCTCCCAACCCCCCTGGGGGTAGGGGATGTGCTCGCGCCGGTCCATGATGCTCTGGCCTTCGGCCAGGCCATCTGGCACCACACGCACCCGGCCGGATTCGGTCTTGAACAGCCCAGGCTGCAGCAGCCAGGCCAGGCCCAGCAGGCCGGGGGCGGGGCAGCTTGGCGGTGTGCCGGGCTCCCGCCGGGTCCGGTCGCCGGCATGGTGGCGGGTTGCATGCAGCAGCGCTGCGGTGGCGGGGTGGGGCCGCTGGGCGGCCAGTTTTTCGATCAGCGCCAACGGCAGGGGCGCGGCATGGCTCACGTCCAGGCCCAGCATCTTCAGCCTGAAACCGGCCGTCAGCACCAGGTCGGCGGCGTGCGGGTCGCACCAGAAATTGGCTTCGGCCACGGGCGACACATCACCCGGCGCCTGGATGCTGCCGCCGGCCACCACCACCTGGGCCAGCAGCTCGGGCAGATGCGGTTCCAGGCGCAGGGCCTGGGCCAGGTTTCCCAGCGGGCCGGCGCAGACCAGGCTCAGCTGGCCCGGGTGGGCCTGGGCCAGCTCCACGATGCAGCGCGCGGCCGAACGTTCGTCGGGGCCATGCGCTTCGGTCGGGCGCCGCGGCAGATCGCCCAGGCCATCGGCACCGAAGGCCTCGGGGTCATGCCACCAGCTTGCCTTGCGCGTGGGCGTGGCCACGCCGCTGCAGACCGGCAGATCCGGGCGCCCGGCCAGGGCGCAGAGCAGCAGGGCGTTGCGCGTAGCCTGGGCCACGGTGAGGGCGCCGAAGGTGGTCGTGACGGCCAGCAGGTCCAGATCGGGATGGGCCAGCGCGAAGTACAGCGCCAGCGCGTCGTCGGCGCCGGGGTCGCAGTCGAGGATGATCTTGTGGGCCATGACGGGATTCTCGGCCAAAGTTCAGCTGACCCGTCGCGCATGCAGCGCCCGCGCCAGGCTGGCTTCCACGGGCCAGGGTTCGGCGCCCAGACGGGCGGCCAGCAGTTCGGCGCAGAGCATGGCGAAGCTCAGGCCGCGTGAGCCCATGGCGGCGCTGATCCACAGCGTGGGCTGAAGGCCTTCTTCGAGCGGTCCGACCAGGGGCAGGCGGTCGGCGCTGACGCAGCGGGTGCCGCCCCAGCCGCGCGCGGTGCCCGGCGCGAAGGAGGGGGCCAGGGCCTGGGCCGCGGCGGGCAGCAGGGTGCGCAGCTTGTCGAGGTTGGTGCGGTGATGTTCGCTGGCCGTGGCCGGTGGCTGGGTCGCGTCTTCATAGGTGGCGCCGGCATACCAGGCCAGCCCGTCTTCGGTGGGCACGGTCGGGATCAGGCTGCCCAGGCCGTTGACGGGGAAGGGCGGCAGGGCGGCTTCGTCGCCCGGCTGGCGCAGGCCGCTGCTCATCACGCCGCGCATTTCCTGCAGAGCAGGCAATGTGGCGTCCAGACCCAGCGGGGCCAGCAGGCGCGGCGCATCGGCCGCGTTGGCCAGCACCACGTGGCTGGTACTTGCGAGCAGCTTGCCTTCGCGGTCCAGCAACTGCCACATCATTCCAGCGCGCTGCAGCCGCTCCACCTTGGTGTTGCCCCGGAAGCTCACTCCGCTTTGCTTGAGCCAGGCCTGCACCAGGCGCGCGGGTTTGATCCATGCGGCCTGTCCATGCCACAGCGCGGGCACGGCTGCCATGCCGGTGCGCCAGGGCTCGGTGCCCGTGGGGGCCAAGCGTGTGCTCTGCTGACCTTCGACGGGCCAATGGGCCGGCAGACCCGGGTTGTCGTCCAGGCGCTGTTCCAGCACGCCGCTGCCGAAGAAGTGGTTCTCCATCTGGCGGGCCAGGTACTGGCGGGCGCGGGCATCGGCCAGGTTCAGGCGGTTCTCGTTGACCAGCATGGTCTGGTGCT
>JAXMMJ010000065.1:0-15358 GCA_034366585.1 Hylemonella sp. | reverse complement strand
AACGCATCTTGAGAAATTAGCGTGAACAGGCCCCAGGCCCTCCTGGAGCCCGACTCTACGCTCAGCCGCGCAGCTTGGCGGCAACAGCGGCCACGCGCTGGCCGAACAGGCGCGCAGTTTCCAGGTCACCGGCTTCCATCTTGTCGGCCGGCGCGTCCGAAGCGGTCTGGCCCATCAGGCCGGCATTCGCGGCCAGGTAGTTGACGTCGCTGCGCTTGGAGTCCTTGGTGTTGTGGTACGCCATGCCCAGGCCGACCCACAGGCCGCCATGCTGCATGGCCAGCGTGTGCAGATAGCTCAGGGTGGAGCCCTTGTCGCCATTGACGTTGGAACTGTTGGTGAAACCTGCGAACACCTTGTCCTTCCAGGCCTGGGTGTACCAGGGCTTGCTGGAAGCGTCGGCGAACTTCTTGAACTGCCAGCTCACGCTGCCCATGTAGGTGGGCGAGCCCATGATGATGGCGTCGGCGGCAGCCAGCGTCTCCCACGCAGCTTCGGGCAGGTTGCCCTCGGCGTCGATGGTGAGCAGTTCGGCACCGGCGCCTTCGGCCACGGATTGGGCCAGGCGCTGGGTGTGACCGTAACCCGAATGAAAGACAACAGCAACTTTTGCCATGAGATGACTCCGGTAAAAAAATGATTTGAGAAATTGCAAGGACTCGTGCCGGGTCTCGTGTGTCACGAGACCCGGCACGCAGGCCAAGGATCAGCGCTGACGCTTGGCGTCCAGGCTCCAGGCGCCGGCACCGTGCGCGGCCAGCACCAGCAGGCCGCCGACCACCGCGATGTTCTTGTTGAACATCAGCTGTTGCACGAAGGCCTGGTCAGCCGGCACGCCCCAGTAGTTGTGGAAGATGAAGGTCGCGACCAGCGTGAACAGGGCGAGCGCCAAGGCGGCCAGGCGGGTGCCGAAACCGAGGATCAGGGCCAGGCCACCGAGGATTTCCACCGCGACGGCGATGGCTGCACCGACTTCCGGCAGGGGCAGGCCCTTGGAGGCGATGTAACCGGCGGTACCGGCAAAGCCGCCGATCTTGCTGATGCCAGCCGGCAGGAAGAGGGCGGCCAGCAGCAGGCGGCCAATGAGGGACAGGGGGTTTTGCAGTGTGTTGAACATGGGAAGCTCCTTGGGTGAAAAAATGAAACAGGGTGAGAAAAAAGATCAGTCAGCCAGGTCAAAGACCAGCACTTCGGCATCCTTGCCGGCCTTGAGCTCGACCCGGCTTTCGCCGGCCAGCAGGGCGGCGTCGCCGCCGCTCAGTCGCTGGCCATTGACCTCCAGCTCGCCGCGCACCAGGTGCACATAGCTCTTGCGCGCCGGATCCAGCGCCAGCGTGGCGGACTCGGCGCCGTCGAACAGGCCGGCATACAGGCGCGCATCTGCGTGGATGGTCACCGAGCCGTTGGCAGCGTCGGGCGAGGCCACCAGGCGCAGCGCACCGCGCTTCTCGGGCGTGGCAAAGGTCTTTTGCTCGTAGCTGGCCGGAATGCCGGTCACGTTCGGCTCGATCCAGATCTGGAAGAAGTGCGTCGTGTCCTTGGGCGCGTGGTTGTATTCGCTGTGCATCACACCGTTGCCGGCGCTCATGCGCTGCACATCGCCCGGCGGGATGGCGCGGCCGTTGCCCATGTTGTCCTTGTGCGCGAGTTCGCCGGAGAGCACGTAGCTGATGATCTCCATGTCGCGGTGGCCGTGCGTGCCGAAACCGGTGCCCGGGGCGATGCGGTCCTCGTTGATCACGCGCAGGTTGCCCCAGCCCATGTGCTGCGGGTCGTAATAACCGGCAAAGGAAAAGCTGTGGAAGGACTTGAGCCAGCCGTGATCGGCGTAGCCGCGGTCCTGCGATTTGCGTACGGTCAGCATGGTGGGCTCCTTCCAGGGTTCAGCAGGACAGGCCTGCGATGGGATGAACTTTAGGCCGGTCTGCGGGGTTTGCGATCCATGCGCTTTGATGGCATCATTCAAATTAATTGAATTTAAGATCACCCACCATGCAAACCGCCCGTGACGTGCTGACCCCCGACGCCCTGGCCATGCTGCAGACCATCGAGCACGCCGGCAGCTTTGCCGCCGCCGCGCGCGCCCTGGGCGTGGTCCCCAGTGCCCTGACCTACCGGGTACGCCAGATCGAGGACGCGCTGGACGTGCTGCTCTACGACCGCAGCTCGCGCCAGGCCCGGCTCACCGCCGCCGGCGCCGAGCTGCTGCGCGAGGGGCAGCGCCTGCTGGCGGAAATCGACGCCGTGGCCAACCGCGTCAAGCGCGTGGCCACGGGCTGGGAATCCCAGTTCACGGTGGCGCTGGACGGCATCATCCACCGCACCACGGTGATGGAGCTGTGCGAAAGCTTCTTCGCCCTGGGCGCACCGACCCGCCTGAAACTGCGCGAGGAAACCCTCTCGGGCACGCTGGAGGCGCTGACCGGCGGCCAGGCTGATCTGGCCATCGGCGTGGCCCTGGACCCCAGCACCAGCGCCGGCGTGCACGGCAAGCCCCTGGGCCAGGTCAGCTTCGTCTACGCCGTGGCGCCGCACCACCCGCTGGCGGCCGCGCCCGAGCCCCTGACCGACGAGCTGCTGCTGCGCCATCGCGCCGTGGCGGTGGCCGACTCTGCGCAACGCGGCAGCGGCCTGACCATCGGCCTGCTGGCCGGGCAGGACGTCTTCACCGTCGCCACCATGCAGGCCAAGCTCGACGCCCAGCTGCGCGGCCTGGGCGGCGGCTTCGTGCCCGAGAGCATGGCGCGCCCGCACATCGAAGCCGGCCACCTCGTGGTCAAGAAAACCGAACGACCGCCGCGGGTGATACGCGTGAGTTATGCCTGGCGCGGCGGCACCGAGCAGCAGCAGGGCCGCGCCCTGCAGTGGTGGCTGCAGCAGCTCGAAAGCCCGGCCACCCGCCGTGCGCTGCTCGGGCCGGTGCACACCAGTTTTTGAAGCCCGGCGGCGGCGGCCGGGTAAGCCGGCTGCCGCTCCGGTACAGTGGAAGCGAAGCTGCAACTGAAATATCGACAAGAACGGAGACTGCCGACATGAAAAAACCCGCGCAACACTACGCCGTCATCGGCGCCGGCATGGCCGGCGTGGCCTGCGCCCGCACCCTGGTGCAGGCCGGCCACAAGGTCACGCTGTTCGAGAAAAGCCGCGGTGCCGGCGGCCGCATGGCCACGCGCGACACCGAATTCGGCAGCTTCGACCACGGCACCCAGTACTTCACGGTACGCAACCCGATGTTCGCGCGCGCCCTGGAAACCGTGCCCGGCCTGTGCCGCCCCTGGAGCGCCAACGCCGTGCGCGTGCTCGACCCGCTGGGTCGTGTGGTGGCCGCCCCGCTGCCTACCCGCGAATCGCACTGGGTGGCCACCCCCGGCATGAACGCGCTCGTCAAGCGCTGGGCTGAACCGCTGCTGGCCCAGGGTGCGGTGGAACTGCAGACCCGGGTGGTCAAGATTGAACGCGACGCCCTGAACGAGCGGCGCTGGCAGCTGCACACCGAAGGCCTGGACGACAGCCGCCACGTGCACTCCGGTTTTGATGGTGTGCTGCTGGCCATGCCCAGCGTGCAGGCCCACGAACTGCTGCGCAACTCCAAGCAGGCGCCGGCCCTGGCCGAGCGCATCGCCGAAGTCCGGGTGGCGCCCTGCTGGACGCTGATGGTGGCCTTTCCGCAGGCCATGCAGCCGGGCCTGTCGGCGCTCGGGCCGCAGTGGAACGCGGCGCGCAGCACGCACCACCGCATTGCCTGGCTGGCGCGCGAATCGAGCAAGCCGCAGCGCGGCCCCATCGAACGCTGGACCGTACAGGCCAGCCCGGCCTGGTCGCAGGAACACCTCAACGACGATGCCGAGCGCGTGCAGTCCAAGCTGCTCAAGGCCTTTGCCGAAGTCACGGGCATCCGCGCCGAACCCAGTTACGCCACCGTGCACCGCTGGCACTACGCGCAGACCATCCAGCCCCTGGACCAGAGCCACCTGTGGGACCCGGCCTCGCGCATCGGCGCCTGCGGCGACTGGTGCATGGGCCACCGCGTCGAAGACGCGTTTGTATCCGGACTGGAGCTGGCGCTCAAGGTGGCATGAAGGGCTACGTCGGCCGCTTTGCGCCCTCGCCCACCGGCTCGTTGCACGCCGGCTCGCTGGTGGCAGCGCTGGCCAGCTGGCTTGATGCCCGCGCCCATGGCGGGCGCTGGCTGGTGCGCATCGAGGATGTCGATGTGCCGCGCTGTGTGCCCGGCGCCGACCGCATCATCCTGCAGCAGCTGGCCGACTGCGGCCTGCTGCCGGACGAGCCGCCCCTTTACCAGTCGCAGCGCAGCGCGCTATACCAGCAGGCGCTGGACGATCTGGTGGCGCGCGGCCTGGCCTATCCCTGTGCCTGCTCTCGCCGCGACATCGAGGCCGAACAGCAGCGCCTGGGGCGCGTGAAATCGCGCCATGGTGAACTGGTCTACCCCGGCACCTGCCGCGACGGACTGCACGGCAAAGCACCACGCGCCTGGCGCCTGCGCGTGCCCGCCAGCATCGTGCCCTGGACCGACCGTCGCCTGGGTCCCCAGACACAGGACGTGGAGGCCGAGGTCGGCGACTTCGTGCTGAAACGCGCCGACAGCTATTTCGCCTACCAGCTGGCCGTGGTGGTGGACGACGGCGCCCAGGGCATCACGCACATCGTGCGTGGCGAGGACCTGGCCGACAACACGGCGCGCCAGATCCTGCTGCAGTTCGCGCTCGGACTGCCCAAACCCGCCTACCTGCACACACCGCTGGTGCTGGGCGCCAACGGCGAAAAACTCAGCAAGCAAAATGGCGCCCTGGCGCTGGACACACGTGATCCGCTGCTCGCCCTCAAGGCCGCTGCCGCCGTGCTGGGCTTGCAGGTGTCGGGCACGACCATCGGCGACTGCTTGACGGCGGCCACGGCGCAATGGGCTGCCCTCTGGGGACCGACCGCTAAAATCCAGGGGTGACCGATACCCCCAAGCCCCCCGAACAGGACGCCGCAGCGTCAGCCCCGCCCAAAGACCGGCGACGCCTGCCGCCGCCCGGCGTCGATTTCCCCAAGACCATCAAGAGCTTCGTCAAGCGTGCCGGCCGCACCACCACGGGCCAGGCCAAGGCCTTCGAGCTTTATGGCCCGCGCTTTGTGCTGCCCTACAGCGCTGCGCCGCTGGACCGCGTGGCAGTCTTCGGCGCCGACGCTGCGACCCGTCCGCTGATCCTGGAGATCGGCTTCGGCATGGGCGACGCCACCGCGCACATTGCGGACCTGATGCGCGAGAGCAACTTCCTGGGCTGCGAGGTGCACGAGCCCGGTGTGGGTGCGCTGCTCAAGCACATCGGCGAACGCGAACTCACCAACATCCGCATCCTGCAACACGATGCGGTCGAGGTGCTGGACCACATGCTGCCCGAGCAGAGCCTGGACGGCGTGCACATCTTCTTCCCCGATCCCTGGCACAAGACCAAGCACCACAAGCGTCGCCTGCTGCAAGCCCCGCTGGCGGCCAAGCTGGCCACGCGCCTCAAACCCGGTGGCTACCTGCACTGCGCCACCGACTGGGAACCTTATGCCCAGCAGATGCTGGCGGTGCTGGGCGCCGAACCGCTGCTGAAGAACACAGCCGAGGGCTACGCCCCCAAGCCCGACTACCGGCCCCTGACCAAGTTCGAGAAACGCGGCCTGCGCCTGGGCCACGGGGTCTGGGACCTGGTATTCATTCGCATCTGATCTTCCATGAGCCGCCCGCCGCATCGCAGCAAGCCGCCGATGCGCGAAGGCGTCGGCGCCAGTTGCGTCGCCCTGCCCCACGGCCCCTGGACACGGCTGCTCGACTTCCTGGCCGAACGGCTGCCGGCGGTGAGCGCCGAAAAATGGCAAGAGCGCATGGCGCAGGGCCACGTCCTCGATGAGAGCGGCGCGCCACTGTCACCGGATGCGCTCTATCACCGCGGCACGCGCGTCTACTACTACCGTGCGCTGGACGCCGAACCCGTCATCCCTTTCGAGGAAACCATCCTCTACCAGGATGCGCACCTGCTGGTGGCTGACAAACCGCATTTCCTGCCCGTCACCCCCACCGGCCGTTACGTGCAGCAGACCCTGCTGGTGCGCCTGAAGCGCCGCACCGGCATCGAAAGCCTGAGCCCCATCCACCGCATCGACCGCGAAACCGCCGGCCTGGTGGTGTTCAGCGTGCGGCCGCAGGACCGCGGAGCCTACCAGGCGCTGTTTCGCGACCACGTGGTGGACAAGGAATACGAGGCCATTGCTCCGCTGCGCCCCGATCTGCCGCTGCCGGCCGTGCACCGCAGCCGCATCGAGCCCGACGAGCGCTTCTTCCGCCAGCGCGAGGTGCCGGGCGAACCCAACAGCGAAACGCAGATCGAGCTGATCGAGACGCTGGGCGAGCTGGCGCGTTACCGCCTGCGCCCGCGCAGCGGCAAGACGCACCAGCTGCGCGTGCACATGGACGCGCTGGGGCGCCCGATTACCGGCGATCTCTTCTACCCCGAAGTGGTCCATGGCCCGGGCCACGCCGACGAAGACTGGGGCCGCCCGCTCCAGCTGCTGGCGCGCGCACTGGCCTTCACCGACCCTGTCACCGGCGAGCCGCGGCACTTCGAAAGCCGGCGTCAGTTGGCCTGGCCTTGAAGATGGTCGATACGTCTTGAAACAGTGCCGCGACGTACGCCGGCGATACTGCCAGGCATCCCCCGCACCCTTACGCACATCATGAAAAAACTCCTCTCCCTGCTCGCCTTCTCCGCGGCCCTGGCCCAACCCGCCCTGGCAGGCGACCTCTCGGCACTCGGCAACCTCAGCCAGCCGGAATTCCGCAGGGTCTCCGAAGACCTCGGCGCCGCCTTCAGCTACAAGCCCATCGCCCCGACCGAGGCGCAAGGCATCACGGGCTTCGACATCGGCCTCGAAGTCACCGGCACCGACATCTCCCGAAGCGCCGGCGCCCTGTCCCGGGCCGGCGCCAGCGACAACAGCATGAACACGCTGCTGATCCCCAAGCTGCATCTGCACAAGGGCCTGCCGCTCGGACTGGACGTGGGGGCCTTCATAGCCAACGTCCCGGCCATCAATGCCCAGCTCTACGGCGCCGAAGTGCGTTACGCCCTGCTCGACGGCGGCGTGGCCATGCCGGCCATCGGCGTGCGCGGCGCCTACACCCGGCTCGACGGCGCCAGCCAGCTCGCCCTGAGCACGCGCAGCGTGGACATCTCCATCTCCAAGGGCTTCGCCGTGCTCACACCTTACGCCGGCATCGGCCAGGTCTGGGTCAACAGCTCGCCCAATGCCGGCAACCTCGCGGGCGAAAGTTTCAGCCAGGGCAAGCTCTTCATCGGGCTCAACCTGAACCTGGGCTTGTTCAACCTGGCCCTCGAAACCGACAAGACCGGCGACACCACCTCCTGGGGCGTGAAGGCGGGCCTGCGCTGGTGATCGCCCGACGCCATGGGGCTATCACTTTTTCCGATAGCCGCTAAGTAAAAACCAGCGGCCGCGGCCCGGTCGTGCTCCCTATACTGGCAGATTGCATCGGCCCGCCGGGCGGGCTGCATCCACCTGAGGAGATTCCATGACATTCAAGTTCAAGACGCTCGCTCTCGCGCTGGGCACCTTGCTGGCCGCCGGCCCCGCCCTGGCCCAGGCCAACTGGCCGACAAAGCCCCTGACCATGGTGGTGGGTTTTGCCGCCGGCGGCGCCACCGACGCGGTGGCCCGCATCATCGCCAAGCACCTGGGCGATGAACTCAAGCAGAACGTGGTGGTGGACAACAAGGCCGGTGCCGGCGGCAACATCGCCACCGACTTCGTGGCCCGCGCCGAACCGGACGGCCACACCCTGCTGCTGGGCAGCGTGGGCTCGCTCACGGTCGCCCCGCACATGAATGCCAAGCTGCCGTACAAGCCCCTGCAGGATTTCGCCCCGGTCACCATGGCCGTGGTGTTCTCCAACGTGCTGGTGGTCAAGGCCGACCTGCCCGTGAAGAACCTGGCCGACTACGTGAAGCTGGCCAAGGCGCAGCCCGGCAAGCTGACCTACGCATCGCCCGGCATCGGCGGCGCCGGCCACCTGGCGGGCGAACTGCTCAAGATCAAGGCCGACATCGACCTCACCCACGTCGCCTACAAAGGCGGCGGCCCGGCCATGCTGGGCCTGCTCGGCGGCGAGGTCGATTCCTTCATGTCCACCCCGCCCACGGCCGGCCCGCACATCAAGAGCGGCAAGATCCGCGCCCTGGCGACCACCGGTCTCAAACGCGACCCGCTGATGCCCGATGTGCCCACCGTGGCCGAGCAGGGCTACCCCGGCTTCGACACGCTGAACTGGTACGCCTACGTGGTGCCCGCCAAGACGCCCAAGGCCGTGGTGGACCGCCTGAACCAGGTGCTGGTCAGGATCCTCAAGGACCCGGAGGTGGTCAAGGAACTCGAGATGAAGGGCCTGTCACCCAGCCCCAGCACCCCGGCCGAACTCGCAGCCTACATGAAGCGTGAATACGACACCTGGGGCCAGGTGGTCAAGAAAGCCGGCATCAAGCCCGAGTAAACGTCTCACGTCACGGGGCGGGCATGCAAGCCCGCGCCGCTGACGCGTTGATCGACGGGCACCGGCCTGCCCAGCAGGTCAGCGGGGAATGCCGGCCATGCGCCTGCGCCCGCCCCCTCACGCAGATGGATGGCCTTGACCGGTGCTTTGCTGGCCCTTTGCGAAAACCCCGATGCCCGTGATACTCATGGCTCATGGACATCAAGAGCAAACACCATCTGCGGCACCGCAATGAATGGCTGGGGCTGATCCTGGTCTTGCTGGTGCTGGGCATCCTGCTGGGGCTGGATCTGTATGCCAGCCACAGGGAGACGACCCGTGTCGAGCGCGCGCGCTTGCTCCATGAAGTCAACGTCGTCACCATCAATCTCAGCCGCCGCCTGCAAACCACCAGCAACGCACTCGATGCGATACGCCAGGAGGTGCGCGACGAGCGCAGCAACCGTCGCTCGCTGAACCAGCGCCTGTCCGACATGGTCGCCGCCCAGACGGGTGTACGTACCATCCTCCTGATCAATGCCAAGGGGGATGCGATTGCCAGCAGTCGCCCGGAACTCATCGGCCAGAACTTCCGGAATTCGGAACGCTACACAGCCATACGCCAGACCGCGAATGCCGGCCTGCTCCATCTTTCTGCGCCCTTTGTCACCCCACTGGGGAACTACGCGATGAGCGTCGGCAAGATGGTGGAAAACCGGCAGGGTGGCTTCGGTGGTTATGTGCTGGCCATCCTTGACCCGGAGTACTTCGGTGTCCTGCTGGAATCCGTCATCTATGCGCCTGACGTCCATGCCACGCTGGTGCACGGTGACGGCAAGGTCGTCTTCCGGGCCCCCGACACGGAAAAAGTCATAGGCGTGAATCTGACCGACAAACCAGGCTCCCTGTTCAAGCAGTTCCTGGACAGCGGACAAGCCAAGGACGTCATCACCGGCACGGCGGCAGCCACCCAGGTGAAGCGGATGATTGCCTTCGCCACCATCTCCCCCATGACCGTCAAGGCCGACAAATTGCTGGTCGTCGCCATCGACCGGGATCTGTCTGTCATGTTTTCCCCCTGGTTGAGGGACCTGGAGCTGAGAGCTGCCTTGTTCGGCGTCATCGCCGCGGTGACGCTGATCGGGCTGTATCTCTACCAACGCCGCCATCTCGCCTTCGAGCGTCTTGAAGAAGCGCAGGAAGACGCGCGGCTGGCCATGGAAAAACGCATCCTCCAGATCAATGCCGAACTGGAGCACAAGGTCCAGCAGCGCACGGCCGAGCTGGAAAAGGCGAATGAAGGCCTTCGCCACCTGTCCCGGCACGACGTCCTGACCGGCCTGGCCAACCGCATGGCGGCCAATGAACAACTGCACAGCGAGTTCATGCGCATGAAACGCAGCGGCTCCACCTATGCAGTGCTGATGCTGGACGTGGACTACTTCAAGCGCATCAACGACAGCTTTGGTCATGAAGCCGGCGACCATGTGCTCAAGCGGGTGGCCAAGACCCTGAACCAATGCCTGCGGGAAACCGATTTCGTGGCGCGTTTCGGCGGGGAGGAGTTCATCGTCCTGCTGCCCGACACGAACCTGGTGTCAGCGGCGCAGGTGGCCGAGAAGATCCGCCGGGCGGTGGAAGCTTCGGTGGACCCGATCGCCGGGCACATCACGATCAGCATCGGAGTAGCCGCCCCCAGCCCCGAGAACCACGACGAAAGCGTGGCCGTCAATCTGGCCGATGACCGGCTCTACGCCGCCAAGAACGCCGGTCGCAACCGCGTGGTCGCGGCCTGAGGGCCGGCCCGCCAGTGATAAGCTGGCCGGGTCTGTCTGTTAACCACGGAGTTCCCCATGTCCAGCCACGTCCTGGTAGCCGGTGTCGGCATGATCCCTTTCGCCAAGCCGGGCGCCAACCGCCCCTATCCCGAGATGGCCGCCGAGGCCACGCGCGCCGCCCTGGCCGACGCAGGCCTGGACTACGCGCAGATCCAGCAGGCTTATGTGGGCTACGTCTACGGTGACTCCACTGCCGGCCAGCGCGCACTCTACGAAGTGGGCATGAGCGGCATCCCCATCGTCAACGTCAACAACAACTGCTCCACCGGCTCCACCGCCCTCTACCTGGCGCGCCAGGCCGTGGCCAGCGGCGCCGCCGACTGCGTGCTGGCCCTGGGCTTCGAGCACATGAGCCCGGGCGCCCTGGGCGCCGTCTTCAACGACCGCCCCACCCCCTTCGACCGTTTCGACCAAGCGACCCAGGAGCTGGTGGGCCACGCCGAGATCCCGCTGGCCCTGCGCTATTTTGGCGGCGCCGGCTTGGCGCACATGCAGCAGTACGGCACCAAGCTGGAAACCTTTGCCGCCATCCGCGCCAAGGCCAGCCGCCACGCGGTCAACAACCCGCTGGCCCTGTTCCGCAAGGAAGTGACAACCGACGACGTGATGGCCGCGCCCATGCTCTGGGACGGCGTGATGACCCGCCTGATGGCCTGCCCGCCCACCTGCGGCGCCGCGGCGGCCGTGATCTGCTCCGAGGCCTTCGCACAGAAGCACGGCCTGGACCGCTCGGTGCGCATCCGCGCCCAGGCCATGACCACCGACACGGCCCGCACCTTCGAAGCGCGCGACATGCGCGAGGTCGTGGGTTACTCCATGGCAAAAGAGGCCGCGCGCCAGGTCTACGAGCAGGCCGGCGTGTCCCCGCAAGACGTGGACGTGGTGGAACTGCACGACTGCTTCGCGCAGAACGAACTCATCAGCTACGAGGCCCTGGGCCTGTGCCCCGAGGGCGGCGCAGAGAAGTTCGTGATGGACGGCGACAACACTTATGGCGGCCAGTTCGTCACCAACCCCTCGGGCGGCCTGCTCAGCAAGGGCCACCCGCTGGGCGCCACGGGTCTCGCGCAATGCACGGAACTCGTGCAGCAGTTGCGCGGCCAGGCCGGTGCACGCCAGGTGGCCGATGCGCGCCTGGCCCTGCAGCACAACCTGGGCCTGGGCGGCGCCTGCGTGGTGACGCTGTACGAGCGGGTCTGAGCCGAGCCCGTACATGCCCGCGGAGCCCACCATTGCCGACCTGCCCGGCCTGGGCCCGAAGTCCCGGGTGATGCTGGCACAAGCCGGCATCCATAACGTCGAGGACTTGCGCGCGCTGGGCGCTGTCGTTGCCTATGTGCGCACCAAACGCGCGGTTGGCGGCGTGAGCCTCAACCTGCTCTGGGGTCTTGAATCCGCCCTGACCGGCGTGCCCTGGCAACAAGTCGCGCGCGAGCACCGCACCAGTCTGCTGCTGGCGCTGGAAGACCACGAACGCCGCAACCCTTGAGGCCTGCTCACACTGAAATCTCCAGTGCGAACCGGCCGGATACGAGGTCAGTGTTTCGGCGCGCCGCCGGCCTTGGTTGCGGCATCGAAGCCGCCCTTGGCCTGCCACTCGCTCATGCCACCCTGCAAGATGCGCACGTTCTCGTAACCCGCCAGGCGCAGCGCAAAGCCGGCCTGCGCCGACAAGGTGCCCTGGTTGCAGTAGATCAACACCGGCTTGTCCTTGGGAATCTCGTTGCGCTTGGCCAGCACCTGGCGCCATTCGATGTGGACCGCACCGGGGATGTGGCCCTTGTCGAACTGCCCCTTGTCACGCGCGTCGATGACAAAGAACTTCTTCCAGTCGTCCTTGGGTATCTGCTCTGGGAAGATGGTGGCGCCGCCGTAGTCGACGAACTCGAAGTAGCCCTCCATGGCATCGATGATGGCCTTGTCGTTGGCATGGGCCGGCAGGCTGGCGACACCGACGGTCAGCGCGAGCAGGGAGAGGGTCAGCAGTTTTTTCATGATTTTCATTCCTTCAATGTGAATTGGTTCAGGCGGGGTTGAGCCGCGGGTGGGTTTCTTCACCGAGCAGCCACAACAGCCCACCGGAGAGACCCATGGAGAGGGCAACGAACCAGAAGGCGCCCTCCATGTGTCCGGTGAAATGGGCGACCGCACCCAGGCCCAGCGCACCAATGCCGTAACCCAGGTCACGCCAGAAGCGGTAGATGCCGATGGCCGAGCCGCGCCAGCTGGGATGCGAGATGTCGGCCACGGCCGCGGAGAGGTTCGGGTAGAGCAGCGCCATACCCAAGCCCGACACCGCCGCCGACAACGACCACCAGGCCACGCCACTGCCCATCAGCATCATGGCCACGCCGGCCCCGCAGATCCCCATGCCAGCCACGTTGGGCAAGTGCCGCCCGATGCGATCCGACAGCTTGCCCGTGAAGAGCTGCGAGCCGCCCCAGACAAAACCATAGACACCGATGACCCAGCCCACCTGCGGCAGGCTCAGGCCCTGTTGATAGAGGAAGACCGGGTAGAACACCCAGATCAGCGCGTCGACGAATTTCTCCACCAGGCCGGCCTGGCACAGCGCGGCCAGGCGGCGGTCGCGCCAGGTCATCAGGGCAAAGAGCTCCCAGGTGCTCGGCCGCGCCGGCACGTTGAGGGGATAACGCGGCACCGGCCCGCTGGCCCGGCCGGCTGCATGGCGCGCGCCTTCGGCCTGGGCCCAGGGCAGCGTCTCCTTCACGAAGAACAGCGTGAGCAGCAGCGCCGACCCGATCACCGCGAGGCCGAAGATCAACAGGCCCAGGCGCGGGCCGTAGGCCGTGGCCATGTAGCCGGTGACGATGCCGGCAATGGCCACGCCCACATAACCGGCGAACTCGTTGAGACCGATGGTCAGGCCGCGCTGGTCGGCGCGTGTGATGTCGAGCTTGGAGGTCTGCGTCATGGACCAGGCAAAGCCCTGGTTCATGCCCAGCAGCACGGTGGCCGCCACGATCCAGCCCCAGCTCGGGGCCCACAGGATCATGAAGGGAATCGGCAGCGCGCTGAGCCAGCCGATCAGCAGCACCTTCTTGCGCCCGATCTGCTCCGACAGGCGGCCAGCCACGAAGTTGAGCGTGCCCTTGACGAAGCCGAAGGCGACGACAAAGGAGATCAGCAGCATGAAGGAGCCCTTGGGCACGCCGAACTCGGCGCTGGCCAGCGCCGGCACCACGGTGCGCATCATGCCGATGGTCAGGCCGACCAGCAGCACCTGCAGCAGCTGGTGGACGAATTGCGCCAGGTTGTGGCGAATGCCGTGCAAATAGTCTTGCACCTCGTGGCGCGCCTGGGTGGATTCACTCATGGGCAACCCTTCAGCTCACGCGGACCAGCACGCGCTGGGCCAGCCAGGCCCCCAGCACCATGGCGGCCACGGCGAGCAGGCTGGAGACGGACAAGGTGGCCAGACCGGCCATGCCCTGGCCGATGGTGCAGCCCATGGCCAGGATGCCGCCCAG
The DNA here is from genome assembly GCA_034366585.1 of Hylemonella sp. Lineage (GTDB taxonomy): Bacteria > Pseudomonadota > Gammaproteobacteria > Burkholderiales > Burkholderiaceae_C > Hylemonella. The sequence goes on along the minus strand of JAXMMJ010000065.1, from coordinate 1,487 downwards.
GGCCATCAGCAGACCGCCGGCCAGGTTGCGCAGCATCTGCGGTCCGCCGGGCATCGTCCAGGCGAACTGGCGCGCCAGCACGGCACTGGCGAAAGCGCCGAGAAACACACCCAGCACCGAGGCGGCGCCGAATTTCAGACCGAAGCCCAGACGTGTCATGGTGAGATAGCGCAGGAAATCCTGGGCCGGCGCCACGAAGGCCAGCGAAGTGGCGGCCGGGGTCTCGAACTCGTCGGCACCGGCCACGCTCACGTACCAGCTCGCCGCCACCAGCAGGCCGACCAGGGCGCCCGCCAGGGGCAGGCGCCAGCCCCACCAGGCCGACTGGCGCGGTGCGCGCAGCAGGAACAGCACGATCAGACCGGCCAGGACCAGCGTGACCAGCCAGGCCGGCAAACCACCCAGCAAGGCCGGCAGCGATGCGGCCGGCAATTGCACAGCCGGGCCGCTGAGCAGCTCGCGCACCGGCGTCAGCACGCCTTCCAGGCTGGCCATGATGGCCAGCACGAACACCCCCCAGGTCAGCAGGGCCGCGCCCTGCCCCTGGGCGGCGCGCACGATCAGGCGACTCGGGCAACCGCCGGCCAGCATCATGCCGGCACCGAACAGACCGCCACCGATCAGCAAGCCGACCAATGGCACGCTGGCCCGCAGATAGGGTGTGCCGCCCAGCTGCACCAGGCCGAAGCCGGCCAGCAGCTGCGTGCCCAGCAGGGTCACGAGCACGGCCAGCAGGAAGGCGCGCAGACGCGCCTTGTCCTTGCCCTCGAAGGCGTCGGCCAGCGCGGCGCGTGCACAGAAGCTGCTGCGTTGCAGCACCACACCGAGCAGCACGCCCAGTACCAGCCCGCCCCACAGGGGCAGGTTCACAGAACCTGTTTCCAAATGACTCTCCGTTGATGGATGGGTGGGGCCCGTTCAGGCCGCGATATTGGCCGCGACCATGCGGTCCATGTCGGCCGGGCGCGGCGGGATCTCGCGCGTGAGCTCGGTGATGAACTCTTCTCGGCTCATGGACAGCGCCGGGTTCCAGCGCTTCTCGAAGCCGATGGTGGAAGACGGCTTGCCCGACAGGCCGACACCACAGGCGCTGCCCGCCTGGTGGCCGGGGTAGATCTCCAGATCGGCGGGCAGGCGCATCAGCCGGGTCTGCAGCGCGTCATGGAGCTGCCCCGCCATCACGCGCTCCTGCCCTGCCAGGTCCGGGCGGCCGACGGCGCCCACGAAGAGCGTGTCGCCCGTCAGCACGAACCAGGGCGCGCCGCCACGGCGCAGATCGGTGACCAGCAGGCAGATGCTGTCGGGCGTGTGGCCCGGCGTGTGCAGCACTTCCACCTGCACATTGCCCAGGTCCAGTTTCTGGCCGTCGCGCAGTGGCTCGAAGTCGAACTGCACGACGCTGCGGTCTGCCTCGTGCAGGCAGTAGGGCGCGCCCAGCATCTGTGCCAGCTTGCGCCCGCCGGAGTAGTGGTCGGCGTGGACGTGGG
>JAXMMJ010000064.1:0-13103 GCA_034366585.1 Hylemonella sp. | reverse complement strand
CGACTTCCGCGGCGAGACCTGCACTTCGGTCTTTGATGCCGATGCCGGCATCGCCCTGGACAAGACCTTCATCAAGGTCGTGGCCTGGTACGACAACGAGTGGGGCTACTCCAACAAGTGCCTGGAGATGGCACGCGTGGTGTCCAAGTAAGCACATCCCTGTCGCCTGCTCGCAGGTGACCCGGAAAGATCGGCCCATGACCGCAAGGCATGGGCTGTTTTGTTGGGCGCTTCATCGCTGTGTTGGTAGAGGCCTGGATACCACGGGGGGTTGACGGCGCGCGGCTTCTACCTATGATCCAGCCAACATGGGTCGCTGTGGATAACTCATGGATCGGAGGGATGGATCAATGAGGTTTGCACAGATTCTGATGGTGACCTTGTCGCTGCTGGGGGGTTCGGGCGGCCGGGCCGAGACCGGGGTGGGCGAGAAGGAAATCCTGGTCGGCCAGTTCGCCGCCTTGAGCGGTCCCGCTGCCCAGTTGGGGCAGCGCCTGAATGTCGGCATTCAGGCCTATTTCAAATCTGTCAACGAGCAAGGCGGCGTCAACGGCAGAACCCTGCGCCTGCTCACACGAGACGATGGCTACGAGCCCGACAAGGCCGTGGCAGCGGTCAAGGGCCTGATCGAGCAGGACCAGGTCTTTGCGCTCGTCGGCTCGGTCGGCACGCCAACGGGCCTGGCTGCGATGCCGGTGTTCACGGCGGCCAAGGTGCCCATGGTCGGCATGTTCACCGGTGCCCAGGGCCTGCGCGAGCCATTCAACCGCTATGTTTTCCATGTCCGGGCCAGCTACTTCGACGAAACCGAGCGCATCGTCCAGCATCTGACCACGCTGGGCGTGAAGAAGATTGCCGTTTTCTACCAGAACGATGCCTACGGCAAGGCGGGCCTGGAGGGCATGACGCGGGCGCTGACCAAGCGTCAACTCAAGCCGGCTGCCACGGCCACGGTGGAGCGCAATACGGTGGATGTGTCGGCGGCGCTGACGGCCATCCTGCCTGAGCAGCCCGAAGCCGTGGTGCAGATCGGTGCGTACAAGGCGTGTGCCGAGTTCATCAAGCAGGCTCGCGCCAAGGGTTATGGTGGTCAGTTCTTCAACGTAAGCTTCGTCGGCTCCAAGGCTTTGGCGGACGAATTGGGGCTGGCCGGCATGGGCGTGGTGATTTCGCAGGTGGTGCCTTTCCCCTACATCCCCTCGACTCCGGTGGTGCGCGAATACCAGCAGCGCATGAAGGAGGCTGGACAGACCGAGTTGGACTTCTCCAGCATGGAGGGCTTCCTGATCGGCAAGGTCTTTGTGGAAGGTGTGCGCCGGGCAGGAAAAAACCTCACGCGTGACGCCTTCATCACCGCCCTGGAGTCCATGAAGGACGTGAACCTCGGCGGCTTCGAGATCAATTACTCGCCGCGCGACCACTCGGGCTCGAAGTACACCGACCTGACCATCATCGGTACCGGCGGCCGTTTCGTTCACTGACATACCGGGCGCGTGCGCCGGCGAACCGGCACACGCGCCTGAATCCGCGCCTCAACTCAGGTGCTTGCCCACGATGCCGGCCAGCTCGAACATGGTGACCTGGGCTTTGCCGAACACCGGCTTGAGCTTGGCGTCGGCGTTGATGGCGCGTTTGTTCTTGGCGTCCTGCAGGCCCTGGGCCTTGATGTAGTCCCACAGCTTCTTGATCACCGCGGTGCGCGCCACCGGCTCCGCTCCGATCACGGCGGCCAACTCGGCGCTGGGCGTCAAACCCGCGGCCGGTTTGCGCGGCGTCTTGGCGGTCGCGGTTTTTGCGGCGGTTTTTTTGGCAGGTGCCTTCTTGGCCGCTACCTTTTTGGCCGCCGCCTTCTTGGCGGTCGGGCCCGCTGTCTTGGCGGCTGCACCCGCTGTGGACTTGGCAGCAGTCTTGCGGGGCGGGAACTTGGACGGCGCGAACTCGAAGGCGACCTTGTTGGCCTCCGCGCTCCAGGCCAGGAAGGCCTTGAAGGGGCGGCGTGTGCGCATCGAGACAAACTTGTCCAGCAGGTCGGTCTTGCCGGTGCTCAGCAGCTTGGCCATCTGTTCGCGCTCGATGGGCTGCTGCAGGATGATCTGGCCACTCTTGAAATCGCAGCTCGGGGTGGGTTGGGCCAGGGTGGGCACCGTTCTCTCGCAGACGTAGTTCTTGCCGTGCTCGTACACCGCACCACCGCATTTGGGACAGGCGCCCAGGGATTCCTTGGCCGAGAAGTCCACCAGTTCGCCGGTCTCCTCTGCCTTGTCATCGCCAAAATCGAATTCGAGCTTGTAGTTCTTCGTTTCCTCGTCGAACTTGATCACCATTTCGGCCGTGAAGGGCCAGCCGGCCTTGGAGCGGAAACCGTCCAGCGGTCCGATGCGTTTGTCGCGCAGGAACTGCTCCACTTCCGCGACTTCGAAGGTGCGGCCGGCCGGTGTCTTGCCAAAGGAGAAGCCGCAGCCCTCGCCCTCCCCCTTCTTGCCGGTGCAGGTGTAGCGACGGTAGTTTTCCTTGACGATGCCGCCGCAGTTCGGGCAGGGCGTGGTGAGCGTGGCGTAGTCGCCGGGCACGGTGTCGCGGTCGTACTCCTTGGCCTTCTTGACGATGTGCTCGGTCATGGCGGCGATCTCGCGCATGAATTCTTCGCGCGACAGGCGACCGTGCTCCATCTCGGACAGCTTGTATTCCCACTCGCCGGTCAGTTCGGGCTTGGAGAGTTCCTCCACGCCCAGGCCGCGCAGCAGCGTCATGAGCTGTGAGGCCTTGGCGGTGGGGATCAGCTCGCGCCCTTCGCGCAGCATGTACTTCTCGTTGAGCAGGCCTTCGATGATGGCCGCACGCGTGGCCGGTGTGCCCAGGCCCTTCTCGTTCATCGCTTCGCGCAGCTCGTCGTCCTCGATCAGCTTGCCGGCGCCTTCCATGGCCGAGAGCAGCGTGGCTTCCGAATAACGCGCCGGGGGACGGGTCTTCAGCCCCTTGGGCTCGACGCTGTTGGTCTTGACCTTCTCGCCGGCCTGGACCGGCACCAGGGTCTTGCTGCTGCCCTCGCCCGGCGCCAGCTCGTCTTCGGCCTCCTTGCCGTAGATGGCCAGCCAGCCCGGCTTGACCAGCACCTTGCCTTCGCTCTTGAAGTTGTGGCCGGAGGCCGTGGTGATGCGGGTGGTGACCTGGTACTCGGCACTGGGGAAAAAGATCGCCATGAAACGGCGTGCCACCAGGTCGTACAGCTTCTGCTCAGCGTCGGAGAGGCCACTGGGCGCCTGCAGCGTGGGGATGATGGCAAAGTGGTCGCTGACCTTGGCGTTGTCGAAGATGCGCTTGTTGGGCTTGACGTAACCGCCCTTGAGCGCCGTGGCCGCGTGGGGTGCCAGGTGCTTCATGCCGGAGTCGGCCAGCATGCCGAAGGTCTCCTTGGCCACGGCCAAATAGTCCTCGGGCAGGTGGCGCGAGTCGGTCCGCGGGTAGGTCAGGGCCTTGTGGCGCTCGTAGAGGCTCTGCGCGATGGACAACGTGGTCTTGGCCGAGAAGCCGAACTTGCCGTTAGCCTCGCGTTGCAGGCTGGTCAGGTCGAAGAGCATGGGCGAGGCCTGGGTGCTGGGCTTGCTCTCCTCGCTGACGGTGGCGGTCTGGCCCCGCACGGCATCGGCAATGGCCGTGGCTTCTTTCTCGTTCCAGACGCGGTCGGCGCGCTTCTCGGCGTCGTCCTCGGTCTTTTTCCACTTCGGGTCGAACCACTTGCCTGCGTAGTCGCCGGCCTGGGCGCCAAAGCTGGCGTGTACCTCCCAGTAATTGCGGCTGATGAACTTGCGGATCTGCTCTTCACGCTCGACCACCACGGCCAGGGTCGGCGTCTGCACGCGGCCCACGGTGGTCAGGAAGAAGCCGCCGTCGCGCGAATTGAAGGCGGTCATGGCGCGGGTGCCGTTGATGCCCACCAGCCAGTCGGCCTCGGAGCGGCTGCGTGCGGCGTCGGCCAGGGGCAGCATCTGCTTGTCGCTGCGCAGCTTGTCGAAGCCGTCGCGGATGGCCTGGGGCGTCATGCTCTGCAGCCACAGGCGCGAGACCGGCTTGCCCAGCGGTTTGGCGCCGCCGGCGTACTGCTCGATCAGGCGAAAGATCAGCTCGCCCTCGCGGCCCGCGTCACAGGCGTTGATGAGCTGGCCCACGTCCTTGCGCTTGGCCAGCTTGACCACGGCGTTCAGGCGCGTCTTGGTCTTGTCGACCGGCTTGAGGTCGAAATGGGGCGGAATCACCGGCAGGTGGGCAAAGCTCCACTTGCCGCGTTTGACGTCGTACTGCTCGGGCGCCTGGATTTCCACCAGGTGGCCAACGGCGCTCGTGACGACGTAGTTCTCGCTCTCGAAATGCTCGTCGTGCTTTTCGAACTTGCCCGCCGTGGGGGTGAGGGCGCGCACGATGTCCTGGGCGACCGAAGGCTTCTCGGCGATGACCAGGGTTTTGCCGACAACGGCGTTTTTGGCGGAAGCTGTGCTTTTCATCTGACTACAATCCAGTTTCTCGCGTGCGCGTACGCGCACGCATACACGGGCGCGCCCGCGCGCGCCCATACGAGTTCACCTTACCAAATTTTTCAGCAGTGTCCAAGAATTCCGTTTCCGAGCCCGGCCGCCGTATCCAGACCCGACGCTCCGGCGTCCATGGCAAGGGTGTCTTTGCCGTCCAGGACATCCCCAAGGGCGAAACCCTCATCGAGTACGTGGGCGAGATCATCAACTGGAAGGAGGCACTGCGCCGCCACCCCCACGATCCCAAGGACCCCAACCACACCTTCTATTTTCATGTCGATGAAGACCATGTGATCGACGCCAAGGTGGGCGGCAACTCCTCGCGCTGGATCAACCATTCCTGCGAGCCCAATTGCGAGGCTGACGAGAAAGAGGGCCGTGTCTTCATCAAATCGCTGCGCAAGATCAAGGCGGGTGAAGAGCTCAACTACGACTACGGCCTCATCATCGACGAGCCCTATACCAAGAAGCTCAAGGCGGAATACCCCTGCTGGTGCGGCAGCAAGCTCTGCCGCGGCACCCTGCTGGCGCCCAAGGACGACGAGCCCAAGAAATCCAAGAAGTCCAAAAAGAAGAACAAGACCAAGAGCGACAAGCGCTGAAGGACCTTGCCATGTTGCGCTGGCCGGCCGAAGCGATCTGGGAAGCGGTGGCGCCCACTTTGCCCGGTTTCACGGTCGAGGTGCTGCCGCAGGTGGATTCCACCAACACCGAGTTGATGCGCCGTGCCCGTGCGGGCCGGCTGGAGCCGGTGCTGCTGGTGGCCGAAGCCCAGACCGCCGGCCGCGGCCGCCTGGGGCGGACCTGGCGCAGCGGGGCGCAGCCCGGTGAGGTGCTGACCTTCTCCCTGGGCCTGCCCCTGCAGATGGCCGATTGGTCCGGCCTGTCGCTGGCCGTGGGCCTGAGCGTGGTGCACAGCCTGCACCCGGACCTGCGGCTCAAGTGGCCCAACGATGTCTGGCTGGCCGACCGCAAGCTGGCCGGCATCCTGATCGAGACCACCCAGATTGGCGCTGCGCGCTACGTGGTGATCGGCGTGGGGATCAACATCACCCCGCGGGACGCCACCGGGCTGGCCACGGCGCCGGCCTGGCTGCAGGAACTCGACCCGGGGCTTACGGCACCGCTGGCGCTGCAGCGGGTGGCCGCTCCCCTGGTCAGGGACATACAGCGTTTCGAGGCCCAGGGCTGGGGACCCTTCCAGCCCGCCTATGCGGCGCGGGATGCGCTGGCCGGCCGCGAGGTGACCTTGAGCGACGGCACAGGCGGCCAGGCCCGGGGTGTGGATGGCAGCGGTGCGCTGCTCGTGCATACTGCTGCCGGGCTGAAGAAAATTTCGAGCGCTGAAGTCAGTGTCCGGCCCCTGAACTGAAGACCCTCCCTCACCATGCTGCGCCTCCTCGTCCTGCTGCTGGTCCTGTTGAATGCGGGCTATTACGCCTGGTCGCAGGGCATGCTGCGCACCTACGGCTGGGCGCCGGCCGAACAGAGCGAGCCGCAGCGCCTGACACAGCAGATCCGTCCCGAGGCCATCCGCATCCTGCCGGCCGATGAGGGGCGCCGCGCCGAGCAGGTCGCGCTGACGCCACCCAAACCCCCCGAGTGCCTGCAGGCCGGCCTGTTTGACGAGGCCCAGACCGAGACCCTGCGCAAGGCCCTGGAAGCCACGCTGCCTGCCGGTGCCTGGTCGCTGGAGCTGCTGGTGGAGCCGGCGCGCTGGATCGTCTACATGGGCAAGTTTCCCAACGCCGCTGCGCAGGATAAAAAGCGCCTGGAGCTGGAGAAGATGAAACTCAAGCTGCAGTCCCTGGACAACCCGGAACTGCAGCTGGGCCTCTCGCTGGGGCGGTTCGAGACCCAGGCCCAGGCCCAGACCGAGCTGGCGGCGCTGCAAAAGCGCGGCGTGCGGACAGCGCGTGTGGTGCAGGAGCGGCTCGAAATCCGGCAGAGCCAGTTGCGCATCCCGGCAGCCGACGAGGCCCTGCGGCCCAAGCTGGAAGACATCAAGCCGGCGCTGGGCGACAAGACGCTGCGCAGCTGCCGCTGATCCGGCGGCCTTGCGGCCTGCACACGCGGGCCTTCACTCTGACGTGAGATCGAAGCGTACCGTGAAGCGCGCCCCTGGCGGGCTCTGGCCGGGGCGTGTGTCCTCCACGCTGATGCGGGCGTGGTGCTGTTGGGCGATTTCCTGTGCGATGGGCAGGCCCAGGCCCGAGCCGTCCACGTCATTGCCCAGGGCCCGATAAAAGGGCTGGAACACCAGCTCACGCTCTGCAGGTGTGATGCCCGGCCCCGAATCCTCCACCTGCAGCACGATGATCTTGCCGAAAGGGTCGGCCAGCACGCGTGCGGTGATGACCCCCGGTTTGTCGATGCTGGACGGTGTGTAGTTGATGGCGTTGTCCAGCAGGTTGCGCACCAGCTCCTTGAGCAGCGTGGGATTGCCTTCAAGCATGACGCCGGGCATGGCCGGCTGGGCACCTTCGTAGCCCAGGTCGATGTGCTTGTCCATGGCGCGTGGCACGCAGTCCTGCACGACTTCCATGGTGAGCCGGGCCAGGTCGCAGGGCTGGCGGCTCATGGCCGTGGTGCCGGCCTCGGCGCGGGCCAGCGCCAGCAACTGGTTGACCGTATGGGTGGCGCGGATGCTGGCGCGGCCGATCAGCCGCAGCGACTGCTTGAGTTCTTCGGTGCTGGTGCCTTCGCGCTGGGCAAGATCGGCCTGCATGCGCAGGCCCGCCAGCGGCGTCTTGAGCTGGTGGGCGGCGTCGGCCAGGAAGCGCTTTTGCGTTCCGATCGAGTCCTTGAGCCGCAGCAGCAGATCGTTGACCGATGAGACCAGGGGCGCGACTTCCAGCGGCACCGTCTGCGCGTCCAGCGGGCTGAGGTCGTCCGGGCGACGGGCGCGGATGCGTTCTTCCAGCCGGCTGAGGGGCTTGATGGCCTGCACCAGTGCCAGCCAGACCAGCAGCACGGCCAGCGGCAGCGTCACGAACTGCGGCAGCATCACGCCCTTGATGATCTCGGCGGCCAGTACCGATCGTTTGTCCAGGGTTTCGGCGACCTGGATCAGGACCGTTTTCGAGGTCTGCGGATTCAGCGGGACCCACATGTAGGCGACCCGGATGTCCTGGCCGTGAAAGGTGTCGTCCCGCAGGCGGACCTCGCCGCTGGTGACCGGGGCGTCCTCGGGCGGCAGCGGGAAGTCGCGTTCGCCGCTGAGGTACTCGCCGCGTACGCCCAGGACCTGGTAATAGACGGTGTCGATGTCATCGGCACGCAAAAGCTCACGTGCAGGCAGGGGCAGGTTGAACTGCACATGCTGCTGGTTGACCGTGACCAGCTGGGCCAGGGCGTTGACGTTGTATTCAAGCGTGCGGTCGAAAGGCTTGCCGGCGATGCCTTGCGCGACCAGCCAGGTCAGCACCAGGCTGATCGGCCACAGCAGCAGCAGCGGCGTGAGCATCCAGTCCAGGATCTCACCGAAGAGCGAGCGCTGCTCGCGCTGGAAAAGTTTCACGATGCAGGCGTCGCGGTGGAGTAGGCCTTGCCCGGCGGTCAGCTGTTCGGGATCTTTTCGAGACAGTAACCCAGGCCGCGCACGGTGGCGATGCGGATGGGCCCCTTCTCGATCTTCTTGCGCAGGCGGTGGATGTAGACCTCGATGGCGTTGTTGCTCACTTCCTCGCCCCACTCGCACAGGCGCTCGACCAGCTGGTCCTTGCTGACCAGGCGGCCGGTGCGCTGCAGTAGCACTTCCAGCAGACCCAGTTCGCGTGCCGAGAGTTCGACCATGCGCCCATCGATGGTGGCCACGCGCCCGGCCTGGTCGTAGACCAGCGGGCCGTGCTTGATATGGCTGCTGGTGCCACCCATGCCGCGGCGCACCAGCGCGCGTACGCGCGCCTCCAGTTCCTGCAGCGAGAAGGGCTTGGCCATGTAGTCGTCGGCACCGTAGTCCAGGCCCTTGACGCGCTCCTCCACGCTGTCGGCCGCGGTGAGGATGAGCACGGGCAGGCTGGAGCCGCGCGCGCGCAGCTTTCTCAGCACCTCCAGCCCATGCAGCTTGGGCAGGCCCAGGTCCAGGATCAGCAGGTCGAACTCATTGTTGGTCATCAGCGCCGCGTCGGCCTCGGAGCCGCTGGCCACGTGGTTCACAGCCGCGCCGGAACTGCGCAATGTGCGCAACAGGCCGTCGGCCAGTACCTGGTCATCCTCGGCGATCAGTATCCGCATGCATGTCTCCTCGCGCCTGCCGGCTGTGGATCGCCGGCTGGGCGTTTCATGTGCCGATTCTAGGCGCTCGCATAGGCCTCCAGCCCAAGGGCAATCACCGTGGCCACTTCGGGGCTCACGGCCAGTTTGAGCTCGGCTTCGGCCTGGACCACGGCCCGTTGGAAGCCACGCAACCAGGCCAGTCCGGCGGGCGTGAAGCGCACCAGCTTGGCGCGGCCATCACGCCGGTCGGCTTCGCGCGTGACCAGGCCCCAGGCCTCGCATTGGTCGACCAGCTTGCCCATGGCCTGTTTGCTCATGCCGGCCGATTCTGCAAGTTCCTGGAGTCGCGCACCCTGCACGGCCAGATGCCGCGTGATGTGGATGTGGGCGGCGCTGACCTGGCCCCGTGCCGCCAGGTTGGACAGGGCCAAGGGCACTTCGGCGTCATGTGCCATGAGGTGGAGCACGCGCTGATCGAAGCGGCGCATGGCGTGGCCCAGCAGGCGCCCCAGGTGGGTCTGGCGCCAGCCGTCTTCGAGCGGGAAAGTGGTGGCATCCGTCATGGGTAAATAGTAAACCAAAATGACTAATTTACGGCTTTACTCGAAAGTACAAGCCGGATAAATTACTGGTCAAGCATCCAGCCTGTGATTAAAGACACTGGAACCAAGTCAACCCCACCCAAGGAGCAAGTCATGGACGTATCCGGCAAATCCATCAGCGTCGCCAACAGTGAAAAAGCCAAGGCCCTGGCGGCCGCACTGGCCCAGATCGAGAAGCAATTCGGCAAGGGCACCATCATGCGCCTGGGCGAAGGCGAGGCGATCGAGGACATCCAGGTCGTCTCCACCGGCTCCCTGGGCCTGGACATTGCCCTGGGCGTGGGCGGCCTGCCGCGTGGCCGCGTGGTCGAGATCTACGGCCCGGAATCGTCGGGCAAGACCACGCTGACCTTGCAGGTCATCGCCGAAATGCAGAAGATCGGCGGCACCTGCGCCTTCGTGGACGCCGAGCACGCCTTGGACGTGCAGTACGCGCAGAAGCTCGGCGTCAACCTGCCCGATTTGCTGATCTCCCAGCCGGATACCGGCGAGCAGGCGCTGGAGATCGTCGACAGCCTGGTGCGCTCCGGCGCGGTGGACCTGATCGTGATCGACTCGGTGGCCGCCCTGACACCCAAGGCGGAGATCGAAGGCGAGATGGGCGATTCCCTGCCCGGCCTGCAGGCGCGTCTGATGAGCCAGGCCCTGCGCAAGCTCACCGCCACCATCAAGAAGACCAACTGCATGGTCATCTTCATCAACCAGATCCGCATGAAGATTGGCGTGATGTTCGGCAGCCCCGAGACCACGACCGGCGGCAATGCCTTGAAGTTCTACGCCTCGGTGCGCATCGACATCCGCCGCACCGGCACCATCAAGAAGGGCGAAGAGGCCATTGGCAACGAGACCAAGGTCAAGATCGTCAAGAACAAGGTGGCGCCGCCCTTCAAGACTGCCGAGTTCGACATCCTGTTCGGTGAAGGCATCAGCCGCGAGGGCGAGATCATCGACATGGGCGTGAACGCCAAGATCATCGAGAAATCCGGCGCCTGGTACGCCTACAACGGCGAGAAGATCGGGCAAGGCCGCGACAATGCGCGCGAGTTCCTGCGCGAGAACACGGAGCTGGCGCACGAGATCGAGAATAAGGTGCGCGAGTCGCTGGGCATCCCGCTGCTCAACGAGGCGGCAGAAGCCGCGGCTGAATAAGGCGAGGGGCTGGTAACGAGGAACGAGCCATGGCGACGGCACGCTTGTCGTTCCAGCCCACACTCAAGGGCCGGGCGCTGCGCCTGCTGAGCCGGCGCGAGCACTCGCGCCGCGAGCTCGAGCGCAAGCTCCAGCCTTACGAAGAGGAGCCCGGCACGCTGGCGCAGGCGCTCGACGAACTGCAGGCCCGGGGCTTCATCAGCGAGGAGCGGGTGGCCGAGTCGGTGCTGAACCGGCGCGCGAGCCGGCTGGGCTCGACGCGCATACGCCAGGAATTGCAGGACAAGGGGCTGGACGGTGATTTGATCGCGCGGACCCTGTCCGGCCTCAAGGACAGCGAGCTGGCGCGTGCGCGCGAAGTCTGGCAGAGAAAGTTTGAGGCCATGCCGCAGACGCCCCAGGAGCGGGCGCGGCAGACGCGGTTTCTGCTGGCGCGCGGTTTTGCTGGGGAGGTGGTGCGCCGCGTGCTGGGCGGCGATCTGGCCGACGAGGAAGCCTGATTACAGGCCCAGCATCAGTTTGAGGTTCTGCACCGCGGCGCCGCTGGCGCCCTTGCCCAGGTTGTCCAGGCGCGCCACCAGCACGGCCTGGCCCAGCGCATCGTTGCCATAGACGCTGAGCTCCATTTTGTTCGTGCCGTTGAGCGCGGTCGGCTCCAGCCGGCCACCTGCTGCCGGCGGTACCACGCTGACCCATTCGCTACCGGCATAGTGCGCGCGCAGCACATCTTCCAGTTGCTGGGTGCGCGTGACGCCCTTCATCAGATCAAATTGCAGGCCGATCTGGTCCAGCATGCCGGCGTAGAAATTGCCAACAGCCGGCACAAAAATGGGCCGGCGGCTCAAGCCGCTGTAGCGCTGCAGCTCGGGCAGGTGCTTGTGGCTCAGGCTCAGACCATAGATCTCCAGTGGCGGCGCGCTGTGCGTGACCTCATAAGCCTCGATCATCTGGCGGCCACCTCCCGAATAGCCGGAGTAGCCCGACATCACGACGGGGTAGTCCGGCGGCAGCAGGCCGGCATCGACCAGCGGGCGCAGTAGGGCGATGCCGCCGGTCGGGTAGCAGCCCGGGTTGGCGACGCGGCGCGCCTGCGCTACGGCCTGCGCCTGGCTGCGGGTGAGTTCCGGGAAGCCATAGACCCAACCCGGTGCGACCCGGTGCGCGGTGGAGGCGTCGATGATCTTGGGGCCGGGCCGGCCGGACGTCTTTTCCAGCGCGTCGACCAGTGCGACGGTCTCGACAGCGGCCTCGTCGTGCAGGCAGAGGATGACTAGGTCAGCGCCGGACAACAAGTCCCGCTTGGCGGCCGGGTCCTTGCGTCGTTCCGCTGCAATGCTCAACAGTTCGACCTGCGGCATGGCCAGCAGACGCTCACGGATCTGCAGGCCGGTGGTTCCGGCTTCACCGTCGATGAAGATTTTCTGGGTGGACATGGCTTATGCCTCGGTTGACGGAAATTATGGGATGGGGCCGAAATCCGTCAGTTTTGGTGCAGAGCAACATGATACATTCCAAGGCTGTGCTGACCCCAGCACCAGCCGCGGGACACGCCGGTTCCGTGGCTGGACTGAAATCCATTTCCTGAGAGAGCCCTCATGAAGATCCACGAGTACCAAGGCAAGGACATCTTGCGTCATTTTGGTGTGCCTGTGCCGCGCGGCATTCCGGCCTTCACAGTCCAGGAGGCGGTCGAGGCTGCCCAGAAGCTGGGCGGCCCGGTCTGGGTCGTCAAGGCGCAGATCCATGCCGGTGGCCGCGGCAAGGGCGGTGGCGTGAAGGTGGCCAAGTCCATCGACGACGTCAAACGCCTGGCGGGCGAGATCCTGGGCATGCAGCTCAAGACCCACCAGACCGGTCCCGAGGGTCAGAAGGTCCGTCGCCTCTACATCGAAGACGGTGCCGACATCCAAAAAGAGTATTACCTCTCCGTGGTGACAGACCGCGCCACGCAGAAAGTCGCCTTCATCGCCTCCAGCGAAGGTGGCATGGACATCGAGGAAGTGGCGCACGCCACGCCCGAGAAGATCGTCAAGATCTTCGTCGATCCGCTGACCGGCCTGACCCAGGCGCAAGGCGTGGAATTGGCCAAGGGCGTGGGCATGCCCGCTGATTCGCAAGCCCAGTTCATCGACGTCTGCCAAAAGCTCTACAAGTGCTATATGGAGACCGACGCCTCGCTGGTCGAGATCAACCCGCTGAACCGTGACGGCAAGGGCAATGTCATCGCCCTGGACGCCAAGTTCAACTTCGACGCCAACGCCCTGTTCCGCCATCCAGAAATCGTGGCCCTGCGTGACCTGGACGAGGAAGATCCGGCCGAAATCGAGGCCTCCAAGTTCGATCTGGCCTACATCTCGCTGGACGGCAACATCGGCTGCCTGGTGAATGGTGCCGGCCTGGCCATGGCGACCATGGACACCATCAAGCTGTTCGGCGCCGAGCCGGCCAACTTCCTGGACGTGGGTGGCGGTGCCACCCCCGAGAAGGTCACGGAAGCCTTCAAGATCATGCTCAAGAACGACAAGGTGAAGGCCATTCTGGTCAACATCTTCGGCGGCATCATGAAGTGCGACACCATCGCCACCGGCGTGATCACCGCCTGCAAGGC
>JAXMMJ010000063.1:0-3077 GCA_034366585.1 Hylemonella sp. | reverse complement strand
ACGCCCGGCAGCTCGCAGGCATAAATGGCGTTGCGCAGCGCGGCAATGGCTTCGTAGCGCGTGAAACTGCGCCGCCAGGCCAGCACCACGCGGCGCGTGGGCGGCGGGCTGCCGTCTTCCTCGCGGATGGGCAGGTAGCGGATGTAGGTCTCGTCACTCTTGCGCCGGCGCGACACGGTCAGCAGCGCATCGCGCGGCACCGACAGGCGCGGCACCAGCGTCACCCCCATGCCGGCGGCCACCATGTGCTTGATGGTCTCCAGTGACGAGCCTTCGAACGACTTGCGAATGCCCTCGGCGTTGCTGGCAAAGCGCGCAAATTCTGGGCAGACCTCCAGCACATGGTCGCGAAAACAGTGGCCCGCGCCCAGCAGCAGCATGGTCTCGCTCTTGAGCTCGGCTGCCGTGATGGATTTTTGCGTGGCCAGCGGGTGCGTGCTGGGCACCGCCGCCATGAAAGGCTCGTCGTACAGCGGCGCCATGGCCAGCCCGGTATCCGGAAAAGGCTCTGCCAGAATGGCGCAATCGATCTCGCCGGTGCGCAGCATCTCCAGCAGCTTGACCGTGAAGTTCTCCTGCAGCATCAGCGGCATCTGCGGCGTGTGCGTGATCATCTGGCGCACCAGGTCGGGCAGCAGGTAGGGGCCGATGGTGTAGATCAGGCCCAGCTTGAGCGGGCCCGACAAGGGGTCCTTGCCGCGCTTGGCGATCTCCTTGATGCTGGCGGCCTGCTCCAGCACAGCCTGCGCCTGGCGCACGATCTCCTCGCCCAGCGGCGTGACCGTCACCTCGTTGGCGCTGCGCTCGAAGAGCTTGACCTCCAGCTCCTCCTCGATCTTCTTGACCGCCACCGACAGCGTGGGCTGCGAGACGAAACACGCTTCGGCAGCGTGACCGAAATGCTTCTCGCGGGCCACGGCGACGATGTATTTAAGTTCGGTGAGCGTCATGATTGAATTGTGACATTCTGCGGCCGATTCCGATAGCACTTGTCAGGGCAGCGAAACACGCAGCTGCAACAGGCGCGGGCGCTGCGTGGCCGCATCGCTGCGGTAGGTGCCGGGGGGCGTGCTGCTGCCGCTGCGCGCAATGGTCACCCACTGCTCCAAGGGTGCCTGCACCGTGGTGACCACCTCGCCACGCTGCTGCGTCGGCAGCTCGGCGCCGGGCCGGTTCTCGACACTGGCCGTTTGCACCTCGATGTCCACACTGGCCGCCTGCTTGCCGCCCGGCCAGCGCGGCCGCACGATGAAGGTCTGCCCGGCCTGCAGCCAGGTCAGGCCCTGCTTGACGCCCGCCCCCATCATGGGCCCGGCCGCGTTGACGGACTGCACCCACTGCATGGGGATGGCCTGGCCCCAGCTCAGCCGCGCCTGGCTGCCGTTGCGCACCTGCAGTTGCTGCGGCTCCATCAGCGGCGCCTGCGGCCGCGTGCCCACGACATAACCGGCGCTGCCCTCCTCGATCTGGCGCAGTTCCACCACCAGGTCACGTGCGGGCAGCTGGGCGGCGGCCGGCAAGACCAGCAAAGCCAACAGGAAAAGGAGCGTAGGGCGCATGGTGTCCTCTGGCACAGGGTGTGTCTGGCATTGTGCCAAAGCAGGCCTGATCGGCGGAAACAAAATCGGCGTGCCACAATTTGACGTCACGACGGGCTCACGGCCCGTGACGTACATCAAACCCGCCCGGAAGATACCTTGAGCCTGCTGTTCACCCCCTACGAGCTGCCCGCACCACGCGGCCCCCTCCCCCTGCCCAACCGCATCGTCATCGCGCCCATGTGCCAGTACTCGGCCGTCGACGGTGCGGCGACCGACTGGCACCTCGCGCACTGGGCCAGCCTGCTCAACAGCGGCGCCGGCCTCCTCACCATCGAAGCCACGGGCGTCACTGCGGATGGCCGCATCACCCCCCACTGCCTGGGCCTGTGGAACGAGCACACGGAACAGGCCCTGGGCGACACGCTGCAGCGCGCGCGCAGATTAGCGCCGCCCATGCCGGTCTGCATCCAGCTCGCCCACGCCGGGCGCAAGGGCTCCAGCGCTGCGCCCTGGCATGGCGGCGGGCTGCTGAGCCCGGCCCAGGGCGGCTGGCTGCCGCTGGCGCCCTCGGCCCTGGCGCAGCTGCCCGACGAGCCGCCGCCCGCAGCCATGTCGGCGGCCCAGCTTGTTGAGGTGCGCGAGGCCTTCGTGGCCGCCGCCCAGCGCGCGCAGCGCATCGGCATCGACGCCATCGAACTGCATGCCGCGCATGGTTACCTGCTGCACCAGTTCCTCTCACCCCTGTCGAACCAGCGCACGGACGACTACGGCGGTTCCCTGGAAAACCGCATGCGTTACCCGCTGGAAGTGTTCGCTGCCGTGCGCGCCGTCTTCGACGGCCCGCTGGGTGTGCGCGTCTCGGCCACCGACTGGGTCGAGGGCGGCTGGGACGGGCAGCAGACGGCCGAGTTCTCGCGCCAGCTCAAGGCCCTGGGCTGCAACTTCATGCACGTCTCCACCGCTGGCGTCTCGCCGCAGCAGAAGATCACCCTGGGCCCCGGCTACCAAGTGCCTTATGCGCGGGAAGTCCGCAAAGCCTGCGGCCTGCCGACCACCGCCGTGGGCCTGATCACCGATCCGAAACAGGCCGAAGAAATATTGCAGGCCGGCGACGCCGACCTGATCGCCATCGCCCGCGCCCTGCTCTACAAACCGCGTTGGCCCTGGGAAGCTGCCGTCGCCCTGGGCGGCCAGGTGCAGGCCAGCGAGCCCTACTGGCGCTGCCTGCCGCGCGAGGCGCAGGGCATCTTCGGGAACGTGCGGATCGGGATGCGCTGAGGCGCGCAGCGAGCGCTCAGGGGCGTTGACGGATTACTAGAACTGGCAAGTCCAGCGTCTTGATGCGCAACGCGGCCTGGTCGGCCTCGGCCTGGCGCATGAAGGGGCCGACACGCACGCGCATCAGCTGGCCCTTGGGGCTTTCGAAGGATTCGGCGCCCGCCTCCAGCCCCAGACCTTGCACCTGGGCCAAGGCTTTCTGCGCGTTGGTCTCCTGGGCGTAGGCGCCCACCTGGATCACCCACACATAACGCTGTT
>JAXMMJ010000062.1:0-38447 GCA_034366585.1 Hylemonella sp. | reverse complement strand
GGGTCGGCCCGCGGCCGTGCTGGTGGATGCGGGTGAGGGCTTGGCCTTCCCGGCCTGCGAGCTGGCCATACAAGAAGCCATCGCCCGCGCCCGGGCCGAGGGCCTGGCCCTGGTGGGGGTGTGCAACAGCCACCACTTCGGCGCGGCCGCCTACCACCTGGAGCCCGTGGCGCGCGCCGGCCTGATCGGCATCGCCATGGGCAACGGCCCGGCCGCCATGCCCGTGGCCGGTGGCACCCGCCCCCTGCTGGGCACCAACCCGCTGGCCGCAGCCTTTCCGCGGGTGGACGCGGCGCCCCTGGTGATGGACTTCGCGCTCTCCGAGGTGGCACGCGGCAATTTGATGGTGGCCGCGCAAAAGGGCGAGCCCATTCCCCTGGGCTGGGCGCTGGACGAACAGGGCCGCCCCACGACGGACGCGAAGGCCGGCCTGCGCGGCTCCATGCTGCCCTTCGGCTCCGCCAGCGGTGGCGTCAAGGGCGCGCTGCTGGCGCTGCTCATCGAGCTGCTGGTCATCACACTCACCGGTGCGCGCTTCGGCGCCGAGGTGGATACCTTCTTTGAAGAAGGCGGCAACGTGCCGCGCATCGGCCAGCTCTTTCTGGTCATCGACCCCGGCAGCATGGCCGGCACGGCGGTCTACCAGGAGCGCATCGAAGCCATCATCGCCGCCATGTGCGCGGAAGAGGGCGTGCGGGTGCCGGGGGATCGGCGGGAGCAGAAGGTGCAGCTGGCACAGGAGCGGGGGCTGGAGATTCCGGAGACGGTGCTGGCCACGGTGAGGAAGTTGGAGGAGGCCTGAGATTTCATGTTGACGCGGGGACCGCTTACGGCCAGGAGCAGCCGCTCAGGATTGACGCCCAAAGCTGTCGCTTTATGACCCTTTTGGGGGATGTTGCTAGCGTTGTCCACACCGTAGACTTATATGGAATGTGTCTGGCAAAAGGGTGAGCATGGAACCGCATTTGAAAACCGCTCAAGCGCATAGATTTCTAGCGATAGGCTACTTATCCCTCTCAATTTTTATTGTGGCGCCGCTCTGGGTGGTCAGTCGTACTTCCAATGGCATAGATCTATCGAGAATTATTTTTGCCGAGACGGTTGTGCTGACCGCAGGTTGCATATTTGTGGCCCTTCATCTTGTGGTCGCGTTTGGTGCTAAGAGGAAAAAATCCTGGGCGCGCACCATGACCAACCTAATAGGTGTCGTCATGCTGTTTGCATTCCCTATCGGCACCGTAATAGGCGGGTATTTGATTTGGACTGGAGCTGAAAAATGGGGCGATGTGTGAAGGACCCCCTTGTGTTGCCTCTTCTGTGAGGAATCCACAAGTACGACGTTGAACTTCAGCCGCTCCAGCCAGCGACTACCTTCGGCCAGGAGCGGACTGCCTCATGCTTCGCCGCTTAGCGGACATCAGGCGGTGGGTCATTACTCCATCGGTAGTAGCATGCTTGTCGGTCCCTTTACGTTTGATGACCTGATTCCCACGCGAATGAAGACCAGAGTGCCAATGTGGCGCATACAAATGGGGGAGTCAATCCCATAAATAGACACGAACGTCCTATCGGCGGGCTTCCGCTCGCCTAATAGTGGCCGTTGGTCATATCTACGATAGGCGGCACTAAACCGATTGCTATGAGCGACTCTGAACAGGATATCTATCGCGACATATTCTTCTCTCACTCGGCGGCAGCGAGGGAGAGAGCTATCGAAAATGGGGGGCGTTTTGCCTACTACACGACCGCAGCAACAGCGCACCAGATAGTGAAGAATCAAGAGCTATGGATGAGGAATGCCGCTGTGATGAATGATTTCACGGAGGTAGCGCATGGCCTGCAATGCTTGATCGATGCGTACCGGTCTTCTGCAGGTGCAGAATTACAGGCCGCGATGAACGCGTGCTTTCCGGACATCTCGTCTGAGTGGAGCTCCTTGTTCGAAAGTTGGACCCCAATCATCAAGCGCAACACCTACATACTTTCCGTTTCGGAGCACGCGAAGCATGAAGATCTCCACGGAAGGCTGTCGATGTGGCGTGCGTATGGCGGGAGTGCGGGCGTCGCGTTCATCTTCAACGGCGGTCCCATGTTCCGGCCATCTAATGCGTTGAAGGCCTACAGCAGCCCTGTTGCCTATCTCGAGCCGGACGGTGTTGCTGCAGAAATGAGAAAGATTACGGCCGGACTGCGCCGGCATGTCGCACACGTCCAACAACAAGGCAGAGAATGGTTAAAGCACGGAATGTTTGAGGCGTTTCGCTTCGCGGCGATCTGTACCAAGCACCCTGCATTCCAAGAGGAGCGTGAGTGGCGAGTTGTCTCTACACAGATACTCCACGAGAGCGAAAGGCTCAAGCCGATACCTGAGCTTATCGGTGGGGTTCCGCAACTACTTCTGAAGCTCAAGCTCGAAGATGTCCCCGATGAAGGGTTGTATGGGTTGTCGATGCCAGAATTCTTGGACAAGATTCTGATTGGCCCTTGCGAGCACCCTGAGGTCATAGCAGCTTCTTTGGCGAGCCAGCTCAAGGCACGGGGCTTTGAGAATCCCGAGAATAGGATTCACATTACCGGCGTGCCCCTCCGTCAAAACCAAAGATGAGTGCACAGCCCCCTTCAACTGAGCGGGTTGCCTAATTCGGACGTTGAGAGTCCCCTTTCCTGGTCGGTGACCGTCCGCTTTGGGTCGAAAAGAGCCAACTGAAACTGCAAAAACCGCCCGAAGGCGGTTTTTGATTCGGAAGTCGTCCTAACCAGCGATGCGCTGATCCGCTACCCATACTCAGAGGCGCATCCGGCGCGGCGTCAGTTCACCAGATCGGCCTCCGTGACCAGATCGCTGAAGCATTCGCCGCGCAGGGCCTGCAGCAGGTTGTCGGCAGCGCGGTGCTCGATGGCCAGGCGTACGCGCCTGACGGCGGAGCCGATATGGGGCGTGAGCACGGTGCCTGGGCTGTTCAACAGGCCGGGATGGACCTCGGCCGGGCGGTCGGGCAGCAGCCAGTCCTCCATCTCATAGACATCCGCGGCGTAGGCGCCGAGGCGCCCGTCTTGCAGCGCCTGGGCCACGGCCGCTTCGTCGACCACCGAGCCGCGCCCGATGTTGACGATGATCTGGCCCGGCTTGGCGTGCGACAAGGCCCGTGCGTCGAGGAGGTGGCGCGTCTGCGCCACCAGGGGCACGGCGAGGATGAGGTAGTCGGCCCGGCGCAGGGCGGTGTGCAGGTCGACGTGTTCCACCCGTGCGTCCCGTGCCTGGGGGTCCACGCCGAGCAGTTCGGCGCAGCCGAAGCCCATGAGCCGGTCCACGATGGCGCCCCCCACGGCGCCCAGCCCGGCAACGGCCACGACGGAACGGTGCAGGCCGGTGCCGTAGAACACGGGACGCCAGCCGCCATAACCCTGGCGCACCGCGCGGTCGCCGGGCAGGATGTGGCGCGCCGCGGCAATGGCCAGGCCGATGGCGAGTTCGGCGGTGGGCTCGGTCAGCAGGTCGCGTACAAAGCTCACGCTGACGCCGGCCTCGGCACAGGCGCGCAGGTCGAAGTTGTCATGGCCCTTGAGCGCGCAGGCCACGCCCCGCAGCCGCGGGGCGTGCTGCAGGAGGCGCCGGTCGACGCGGTCGGGCATGAAGGCCAGCATGCCTTCGGCGTCGGCGAGGTGGTGCATGAGCTCGTCGTCCGTCCAGGGGTGGGGGCCGGGGTTCATCACCACGCGGCCGTGGGCCTGGAGCCTGGTCAATACCTCGGCGTGCACAGGCTGGGTGACGACTATCTTGGGCAGGGGCGGTGTGATCATCATTTCAGGCGTTTCCTCAGGGCGGCGCCGATGCTGTCGACGACCAGCACGCAGGCCAGCACGGACAGAAGGATGGCCGAGACCTCGTCATACTTCACCAGGCGCAGCGCGGCCATCAGCTCGAAGCCGATGCCGCCAGCGCCGACGATGCCCAGCACGGCCGAGGCCCGGAAGTGGTATTCCCAGCGGTAGATGGTGATGTCGGCCAGCTGCGGCAGGACCTGGGGCATCACCGCGTGCACGATGACCTGGAAGCGGCTGGCGCCGGCGGCCAGCGCGGCCTCCAGCGGCTTGGGGTCCACATGCTCGATCGCTTCCGCATAGAACTTGCCGACCATGCCGCTGGAGTGCAGGGCCAGCGCGAGCACGCCGGGCAGCGCGCCGAAGCCCACCGCGGCGACGAAGATGATGCCCAGGATGATCTCAGGCACCGAGCGGAAGGCGGCAAGCAGGGCCCGCATCAGGCGGCCCAGCAGCGGGTGCGGCGTGGTGTTGGGTGCGGCAAGCAGCGCCAGCGGCAGCGACAGGACGACGGTCAAGGCGGTGCCGGCGATCGACATCGCCAGGGTGTCGCGCAACGGCGTGAGCCAGTGCTCCCATCGGCTGAAGTTCGGCGGCACCATCTCGGAGCCCAGCTGCCGGATGGCGGGCGCCCCTTCCACAAAACGCTGCAAGTCGAAGAAGCCCGTGATGTGCAGCGCCACGGCGCAGATGGCCAGCACGATGGCGGCAAATCCGAGCCGCTGCAGCAGGCGCTGCCGGTCGGCCGCCACGACGGACTCGAAAGTCAGTGCGCTCATTTCATGCGTCCCAGGTCCAGCCTGAGGATGGACGCCGTGTCGCGCAGCACGTCATAGGCCTGGTCGTCCGTCGGGGCGAAGGCTTCCACCCGGAAGGATTTGAGGATGTCCTTGTCTTTCATGTCGAGGAAGGCGGTGCGGATGGCCTGCTTGAGGGCCGGGTTGAGGTCCGACTGCATGACGATGGGGTAGTTCGGGATCGGAGCCGACAGGTCGAGCTGCACGAGCTTGTTGCCGTCGACGATGCCGCGAGTGATGAGGCTGTCCAGGATGGGCTTGGACAGGGCGCCGGCCGGGACCTGGCCCGTCTGCACGGCGCGTGCCACCGCATCATGGGTGCCCAGGTGGACGGGGCGGTAGTCTTTCTCGCCGTCAAGCTGGTACTTCTTGAGCAGGTGCGCGCGCGGCGCCAGATGGCTGGAGGTGGAGGCCTGGTCGCCGAAGCCGAAGGGCTTGCCGCGGACGTCCGCCAGGGTCTTGACGGGCCCGCCCGCGGTGGCGATCAGCACCGACTGGTAGGTCGGCGAGCCGCGTTCGACGCCGACGGCAAAGGGCTCGATGGCCGGCGCCTTGGACTTGGCCAGCACGTAGGAGAAGGGGCCGAAGTACGCCACCTCGATGCGGCCGAAGCGCATGGCCTCGATCATCGACGAATAGTCGGTGGTGACGGTGATCTCGATGTCCTTGCGCAGCGCCTGCTCGAGATGGCGTTTGAGCGGCTGGGCGTTCTGGATGATGCTGGCGGCGTTCTCGTCGGGCAGCAGGGCGACGCGCAGCCGGGCGGGGTCTTTGCCCTGCGCGTGCAGCGGCAGCCAGGCGGCCAGCGGCGCGGCGGCGATGAGTCGGGTGGCTAGGCGGCGGTTCAGCATGGTTGCAGTTCCTTGGGTTGGGTGGTGGGTGAGGGGATGGGTCTTGCCAGGTCCACGGCGACGGGGTCCGGCGGCGTGGACGGGGCGTGGGCGTAGAGCTGCGCTTCGGTGCTGGCGGTGAGGGCGGCGGGCGCGCCGTCGAAGACGATGCGGCCCTGGCGCAGGCCGATGATGCGGTCGGCGTAGCGGCGGGCCAGATCCACCTGGTGCAGGCTCACGATGGCCGTGAGACCGTCTTTCTTGCAGATCTCGTGCAGCAGGGAAAGCACGGCGCCGGCGGTGGTGGGGTCGAGACTGGCCACCGGTTCGTCGGCCAGCAGTAGGCGGGGGCGCTGGACCAAGGCGCGGGCGATGCCCACGCGTTGCTGTTGCCCGCCGGAGAGCGTGTCGGCGCGGGCTAGCGCCTTGTCGAGCAGGCCCACGCGCTCGATGACGGCCAGGGCCGCCAGCTTGTCCTCCCGGCTCCAGGGCAGCAGCGAACCCAGGAGGCCGCGGCTTGCCAGGCGGCCGATGAGCACATTGGCAAGCACCGACAGGCGTCCGATGAGATGGTGCTGCTGGAACACCATGCCGCAGCGGCGGCGGTGCTCGCGCAGGTTGCGGCTGGACAGCGCAGCCGCGGGCAGGTCCGAGGCCAGGACTTCACCCCCCGAGGGCCGCACCAGGCCATTGATGCTGCGCAGCAGGGTGGACTTGCCGGCGCCGGAGGCGCCCAGCAGGACGAGGAACTCACCCTGCTCCACCTGCAGGCTGGTGCTGTGCAGGGCCTGGTGGCCGTCCGGATAGGCCACGGAAACGTTCCGCAGCGTAAGCAGGGGGGCTGGGGCGGACAAGGTCATGGGTGGTGTCTCGGTGGGGCGGTTTCCCGATGTCCGGCGGGTCTTCAGGTGCAAGACCGGCCGGGACGCGTTTGCTTCCTTGGGGATGCAGCGCCAGTCTGCCGGTGCAAGGTGTCATCCAAATGAAACTTGCCGGTCTCAGAATCAGGGCATCCATAGACCGCATCTATGTCAGGACTCAGTCTTCTCGCCGCCCTCAAGGCTTTTGATGCCACCGCACGCTGGGGCAGCATGACTGCGGCCGCCCGCTTTCTGGAGCTGCAGCAGCCCACGGTGTCGGCGCACATTCAGCGGCTCGAACAGGAATATGGCGTTGAACTGCTGTACCGCCGGGGACGCCGGCTAGAGCTCACGGCCTTCGGCCGCGCGCTGCTGGACCACACGCGGCGCGCCTTCAGCGCCGAGGAAGACGCCCACGCCCTGCTGGCTGCAGCGCGCAGCCGCTATGCCGGGCGCCTGGTGGTCCACGCCATCGGGCCGTATAACGTCGTGCCCATCGTCAAGGCCTATGCCCAAGCCTATCCCCAGGTCAGTGTGGTGGTGGGGGTGGGTGATTCGAGGACCATCACGGCGAAGATCGCTGATTACCAGGGCGACGTGGGCGTGGTGCTCAACCATGCGGAGGTTCCCGAGCTGCATGGCATGCCCTACAGGACGCAGCGACTGGTGGTCTTTGCCCACGCCGACCATCCGCTGGCGCAGCGCGGTGCGATCGCGCTGCAGGATCTGCAGGGACAACGATTTGTCATGCGGGAGGAAGGCTCGACCACACGCCGGGTGTTCGAGCAGGAGCTCGCGGACCGGGGGGTCCGCATCCAGGCGGCGCTGGAAATGGGCAGCCGTGAGGCGGTCCGCGAAGCGGTGGCACAGGGGCTGGGGCTGGGCATCGTCGCGGAAACCGCCTACATCCCCGATCCGCGGCTGGTCAAGCTGCAGCTGCGCGACAGCGTCATGGCGACCCGGGTTTACATCATCTGCCGTAGCGAGCGCAGGCAGTCGCCGCTGATCGCCGCATTCTTCGATCTGGCGGGCCAGCTGGGCCGTGATCTGGATTGAGGGCGGTGACCAACAAAGAAGCCGCCCGAAGGCGGCTTCTTTGTTGGGTGTGCCGATCTGACTCAGACCAGCAGGGCGTTCACCCGCTTCACATACGCCGCCGGGTCCTCCGGCAGGCCGCCCTCAGCCAGCAGGGCCTGGTCGAACAGGATGTGAGCCAGGTCGTTGAAGTGCACCGAGCCATCGAGCTTTTTCACCAGCGCGTGTTCGGGGTTCACTTCCAGCACGGGCTTGCTGTCGGGTGCCTTCTGGCCGGCCTGTTTGAGCAGACGGGCAAGCTGGTTGCTCATGTCGCCTTCCTTCACCACCAGGCAGGCCGGTGAATCGACCAGGCGGGTGGTGACGCGCACGTCCTCGGCCTTGTCTTTCAGCGCTTCTTTCAGCTTGGCGAGCACGGGCTTGAAGGCTTCGGCGGCTTCCTCGGCGGCTTTCTTCTCGGCTTCGTCCTGCAGGGTGCCGAGGTCCACCGCGCCCTTGGCCACGCTTTGCAGCGGCGTGCCGTCGAACTCGGGCAGGTGGCTCAGGGCCCACTCGTCCACGCGCTCGCTCATGAGCAGCACCTCGATACCCTTCTTCTTGAACACTTCGAGCTGCGGGCTGTTCTTGGCGGCGGCCAGGGTATCTGCGGTGATGTAGTAGATGGCGGCCTGGCCTTCTTTCATGCGGGCCTTGTAGTCGGCCAGGGACACGTTGGCCGTGTCGCTCGTGGTGCTGGCAAACCGCAGCAGCTTGGCCAGGCGCTCGCGGTTGCCGAAGTCTTCGCCCAGGCCCTCTTTCAGCACGCTGCCGAACTCGGCGTAGAACTTGGTGTATTTGCCGGCGTTGGCCTTGTCTTCCTCGCTGACGTCGGCCTCATCTTCCGTGGACAGCACGTCGTGCTGGGCCAGGCTCTCCAGCAGGGCCAGCACACGCTTGGTGTTGCCTTCGCGGATGGCGCGCACGTCGCGGCTTTCCTGCAGCAGCTCGCGGCTCACGTTGAGGGGCAGGTCGGCGCTGTCCACCACGCCCTTGATGAAGCGCAAGTAGTTGGGCAGCAGGGCCTCAGCCTCGTCCATGATGAAGACGCGCTTCACATAGAGCTTCAGGCCGCCCTTCTTGTCGCGGTTCCACAGGTCAAACGGGGCCTTGGCCGGCACGAAGAGCAGCTGGGTGTATTCGGTGCTGCCTTCCACGCGGTTGTGGCTCCAGGCCAGCGGGGCCTCGTAGTCGTGGCTGATGGCTTGGTAGAAGTGTTCGTACTCTTCCTGCGTGATGTCCTTCTTGGGGCGGCTCCACAGGGCGCTGGCCTTGTTGACGGTTTCCCACTCGTCGGTCTGCACCATCTCGCCGGGCTGGCCGTTCTCGCCTTCTTTCCACTCTTCCTTGCGCATCTGGATGGGCAGGGCGATATGGTCGGAGTACTTGGCGATGATGCCCTTGACCTTCCAGGACTGCAGGTAGTCGCCCGCGTCTTCACGCAGGTGCAGGATGACGCTGGTGCCGCGCTCGGGCCGGGTGATGGTCTCCACCTCGAAGTCGCCGGTGCCGCCGCTGATCCAGCGCACGCCTTCTTCGGGCTTGAGGCCGGCGCGGCGCGACTCCACGGTGATCTTGTCGGCCACGATGAAACCGGAGTAGAAGCCCACGCCGAACTGGCCGATCAGCTGGCCCTGTTCCTTGGCGTCGGCCTGCTTCTCGGCGCCCAGGCGGCTCATGAAGTCCTTGGTGCCGCTCTTGGCAATGGTGCCCAGGTGGTCGATGGCCTCCTGCGCGCTCATGCCGATGCCGTTGTCCGTGATGGTCAGCGTCTTGGCGGCGGGGTCGAAGGCGATGCGCACACGCAGCTCGGGCGCGTTTTCATACAGGGCGCTGTTGTTCAGTGCTTCGTAACGCAGCTTGTCGCAGGCGTCGGACGCGTTGGAGACCAGTTCACGGACGAAGATCTCCTTGTTGGAATACAGGGAGTGGGTGACGAGGTGCAGCAGTTGCGCAACTTCGGCCTGGAAGGAATGGGTTTGTTTGCTCATGGGATCAGACAGCGGTACAAAACAGGGGGAGCCGGGCGGGCCGGCAAAAACGGGAATTATGGGCGGGGGTCCGGGGTTTCAAGAGCCCGGGGGCAAAGGGAGGGGGAAGCCTTCAGGCGGCTTCGGGCTGGAACACCCGAATGCGCTTGTTCATCAGCGCCTGCTGCTCGCGGGCCACGACCCGCATGTCGTATTCAGACTGCAGGTTGAGCCAGAAGCGCGGCTCCATGCAGAAATAGATGCCCAGACGCAGGGCGGTGTCGGCCGTGACCGGGCGGGCGCCGTTGACGATTTCGCTGATGCGGCTGGGGGAGACGTCGATATCGGCCGAGAGCTTGCGCGCGGTAATCCCCATGGGCTTCATGAAGTCTTCCAGCAGGATTTCACCGGGGTGAATTTCGTCGAGTAATTTGCTCATGTTCGGCTCCTAGTGGTAGTCCACGATTTCGACCTGGTGCGCGCCATCTTCACGCCACACGAAGCAGATCCGCCATTGGTCGTTGATGCGGATGCTGTGCTGCTGCTTGCGATCGCCCTTGAGCGCTTCCAGCTGGTTGCCCGGTGGGATGCGCAGGCTGATCAGCTCCGTGGCCGCATGCAGCTGCAGCAGTTTGCGCCGTGCTACCCGTTCGATGTTCCTGAATCGCGCCACCATCTGGCTGTGGAACAGCCGTTCGGTGTCGGGGCACAGGAACGAATGGATCATGCTGGATGATATTCCGTGCTGCGGAACCTGTCAATCAGGCCGCCCCCCGGCGGCGCGCAGAGAACTCAGAACTTCTCGTGTGGCGCCAGGTAGCGCCACTGGCCCACGGGCAACTGGCCCAGCATGACCCGGCCGATGCGCACGCGCTTCAGCCCCACCACTTTCAGGCCGACCAGTTCGCACATGCGGCGGATCTGGCGCTTCTTGCCTTCGGTCAGCACGAAGCGCAGCTGCTCGGGGTTCTCCCAGTCCACCTTGGCGGGCTTGAGGGCCTGGCCGTCCAGGCTCAGGCCGTGGCGCAGCTTGGCGAGCATGGCGGCGGGGAAGACGGCCTGCACATTGGTGGAAATGGGGTCGTCGTCGTCGATGCGGGTGAGCTGGGTGGGCGCGGCGTCGGCAGCCGGGGTGCCCAGGTAGACGACACGCACCAGGTATTCCTTTTCCATCACCGAGTCTTCGCCGATGAGCTGGCGCGCCACGCGGCCGTCCTGCGTGAGCACCAGCAGGCCGGTGGAGTCGATGTCGAGCCGGCCCGAGGGCGCCAGGCCGCGCAGCTGCGCGCCGTTGAAGCGCATGGGCGCGCGGTCCTCGCGCCAGCGGTTCTGCGGCTGCACCAGCACCACGGCGGGTTCGTGCCCGTCCTCGGCCTGGCCGCTGACGTAACCGATGGGTTTGTTGAGCAGGATGGTGACCTGCGTGGCCTGCTGGTTCTGGGCCTGCTTGTCGACCTCAATGCGGTCCGTGGGGCTGACCTGCTGGCCCATCTCGGCCACCTGGCCGTTGACCTTGACCCAGCCGTTCTCGACCCAGGCGTCGGCCTCGCGGCGCGAGCACAGGCCGAGCTCGGCCATGCGCTTGTTGATGCGGCTGGTGGCAGCTGCGCCGCCGGGTTTGGGCGCGGCGGCGCCCTCGGGGCGTGGCGCGCGGCGCAGGGCAGGGGCGGCGGGCTTTTCGGGGGTGTCCTTCATCGGGGATTGATTGTAGGCGCCACCCCCGGCCGCGGGCTTATTTGACGTGAGAGAGGAAGTGGGCCAGGTCGTCCAGGTGCTGGTTGTTCAGGCCACCCAGGGCATTGGTCATGACCGTGTCGCGCCCGGGGCCGGGTTTGTCGCGGTATTCCTCCATGACGGCGCGCAGGAACGTTTCGTGCTGGCCGGCCAGGCGTGGCATCTGCTCGCGGCCCTTGTAGTCGGGCAGGTGGCAGGTGCCGCACAGCATGCTGCGCGCCAGCACCTTGCCGCGCTCGTAACGCTCGGTATCGACCGGGGTGGCCAGGGGCACCGGCACCTGCTCCGAAAAGTATTTGGCCAGCACGATGAGGTCCGCGTCCTTGAGGCCGTCGAGCACGCCCTTCATGGCGGGAATGTCGCGCAGGCCTTCGCGGATCAGCACCAACTGGTTTTCCATGAAGACCTTGGGCTGCCCGGCCAGCGAGGGGAACTGCGGGTTCTGCGAATTGCCTTGCGGGCCGTGACAGGCCGCGCACAGTTCCAGCCGTTGCGGCTGCTGGGCCTGGGCGGCCGGGGCCAGCATCAGGGCCAGGGCGGGTAGGAGGGTGTGAATGAAACGCATGGGATAGGCGGTAGGTATCGATGACCGGAAAAAAAGCAGGGCCGCTGGCAACAGCGGCCCTGCTTGCCGGGTCAGACCGGAGTCTTACTTCTTGGCGCTGTAGGAGATGCGGTAGATCGCGCCCAGTTGCTCGTCGGAGAGCAGCAGGGAGCCATCGGGCATTTGCAGGAAGTAGGTCGGGCGGCCCCAGAAGGTGTTGGCGGCCGGATCGGCAAAACCTGTGATGAAGGGGGTCATCACGGGGTTGCGGCCCTGGGCATCGGCGTTCACGGTGACCACGTCATAACCCATCTTGGTGGTGCGGTTCCAGGAACCCTTGCGGGCGATGAAGGCCACGTTCTTGTACTTGGCCGGGAACATCTTGCCGGTGTAGAAATGCAGGCCCATATTGGCGGCGTGCGGACCCATGGTGCGCACTGGCAGCGTCACGCCCTTGCAGGCGTCGGTCTTCTTGACGTCCGGGTCGGCAATGCCGTTGGCATG
Source organism: Hylemonella sp. (assembly GCA_034366585.1). GTDB lineage: Bacteria > Pseudomonadota > Gammaproteobacteria > Burkholderiales > Burkholderiaceae_C > Hylemonella. The sequence goes on along the minus strand of JAXMMJ010000062.1, from coordinate 26,315 downwards.
GCAGGAGGGGAAGCCGAAGAACTCGCCCTTCTTGCTCAGGCGGTTGAGTTCGTCCTCGGGGCCGTCGTCGCCCAGCCAGTCACGGCCGTGGTCGGTGAACCAGAGCTGCTTGGTGACGGGGTGCCAGTCGAAGCCCTGGGTGTTGCGCACACCGGTGGCGATGACTTCCATGCCCGTGCCGTCGGCGTTGTAACGGCGGATCTGGGCGTATTCGTCGGTGGGCAGGGCGCAGATGTTGCACGGTGCGCCGAAGGGCACGTAGAGCTTGCCGTCCGGGCCGAAGCGCAGGTATTTCCAGTTGTGGTGCTGCTGCGGGGGCAGCTTGAAGGCGGCGGTCATGTCGACCGGGGCCACGTTGGGGTTCTTCTCGATGCCGTCAAAGCGCAGGGCCTTGTCGATGGCCATCACGTAGAGGTTGCCCTTGTGCATGACCACGGCCGGTTGGTTGAGCTTGTCGACCACGACGCGGCTGCTGCGCTCCTTGCCGTTGTCGCTGATCTCGTAGACGCGGCCCAGGCCGCGCGTGCCGGCGTAGATCTTGCCGCTGGCGCCGCGCGACATGGCGCGGATGCCGGGCGTGCCGGTGGACCAGACCTCGACCTTGAAACCCGGCGGCAGCTTGAGCTTGTCCAGCGGGATTTCAGAAGCGGGGGTCACGGTGTTCTTGCCGGCCACCGGGGCCAGCCTGGAGTCGGCCATGCTGGCCGGGCGGCCTTGCTGCCAGGCCGGCGGGGGCGGGGGGGCCGGCGTCGCGGCGGCCATCGGGGCCGGGGCGGGTGCAGCGGGCTGGGCAGCCGCGACTTGCGGTGCGGGTTGGGCGGGGGCGGCCTGGGGCTTGGGCGGCTCGGAGGTGGCGCAGCCGGTCAGCAGGCCGACGAGCACGGCGCCCGCCAGGGTGAGTTTTCTGGTCATGAAGGATGTCTCCGTAGAAGGTGTTGTTGTATAGGGACCCACGCCGATGCTAGTACCGCGGGCGCGGGCTGGCGCTAGGGTTTCTACGTATGCATACGATTCGGCTGGCGACACAGACATAAGGCCCGGGTGATGAAGTGGTGGGCGCGAGTGCTTCAAAAATTGACACTTGATTGAGGACTTACCCTAGATACGGCCATGGGTAGTCGATGGCAACTTGCAATTTGCCGGGAGGGTTTGCTTAATGACTGTTCCAAATTCATTTGGAAACAAAAAACCAAGCAACCAAGGAGCAGGAATGAAGATGAAGACACTTTTCGCCGCCATGCTGATGGCGGGTCTCGCCAGCGGGGCCAGTGCCCAGTCGGGCAAGGACAACCTGTCGACTCTCAAGCAGATGAAGGTCGCCACCACCGACCTGAACATTCCGCTGGTGCCCCAGGAAGGGCGCAATGCGGACGCGATACGCGCCAACCTCAAGAGCATCAAGCTGCCGCCGGGTTTCAAGATCGAGCTGTTTGCCGTGGTGCCTGACGCGCGTCACATGGCGGTGGCGCCTTCGACCAACATGCTCTTCGTGGGTACGCGCAAGACCAAGGTCTGGGCGGTGACCGATCGCAACGGCGACGGCACGGCCGACGAGGTCAAGGCCTTTGCGCCTTCGCTCAACTTCAAGGTGCCCAACGGCGTGTGCTGGACCAAGGACGGTTTCCTGATCGTCGCGGAGCACAACCGCGTGCTCAACTTCCCGGCCGCCGAGTTCTTCTATGAAGGCCCGGACGTGGCGGTGATCGAGGTGGTGCCGCAGGGCAAGCTGGTGCCTGAAGAAGAGGAGTCCTACAACCACGGCGCGCGCACCTGCCGCGTCAGTGACGACGGCAAGCTCTACGTCACCCTGGGTCAGCCCTACAACGTGCAGCCCAAGGAGAAGGTGGCGCTGTACGAGAAGCTGGGCATCGGCGGCATGATCCGGATGGATCCGTTCGATGGCTCCAAACGCGAGGTGGTCGCGGTGGGCGTGCGCAACTCGGTGGGCATGGACATCAACCCCAAGGACAAGACGGTCTGGTTCACCGACAACCAGACCGACGGCATGGGCGACGATATCCCGCCGGGCGAGCTCAACCGCATCACCAAGGCGGGTGGCGAGCACTTCGGCTACCCCTTCATCCACGGCAACAGCACCCAGATCGCCGGCACAGGCGCAGCGCCCGACCTCAAGGACATGAAGGCGCCGGCCAGCTGGACGAAGCCGCAGGTCGAGTTCCCCGCCCACCAGGCCCAGCTGGGCATGACCTTCTACAACGGTGGCATGTTCCCGGCCAAGTACCGCGGCGGCATCTTCGTGGCTTCGCACGGTTCCTGGAACCGCACCAAGGCCAGCGGCGCGCTGATCAACTTCGTGCCCGTGAAGGCTGACGGCACGGCCGGCGCCTCGGAGGTCTTCGCCGAAGGCTGGCTCGATGCCAATGGCATCTACAAAGGCCGTCCGGTCGACGTGGCGCCGATGAAGGATGGCTCCCTGCTGATCTCGGACGACTACGCCGGCGCCATCTATCGCGTGACCTACAGCAACTGAGTGTTGCCCATGACGCCGCGCGGGTCGGCCGCGCGGCCTCTGTGAGACCCGGCGGAGATCGTTACGATCTCCGCTGTTTTTTGAGCGAGGAATTTTCCGAATGAACAAGTTCATCCTGGGAGGGGTGCTGTTTGCGCTGGCGGCTGCAGCGCAGGCGGATGTGGCCGCCGGCAAGGCCAAGGCCGCCGCCGCGTGCGCCATGTGCCATGGTCCGCTGGGCCTGTCCATGCAACCGGGCGTGCCGCACCTGGCCGGGCAGCAGGAGGTCTACCTGGCCGAGCAACTCAGGCATTTTCGCAATGGCAAACGGGCCAACGAGGTGATGACGGTCATCGCCAAGCCCCTGAGCAACGAGGACATCGACAACCTGGCAGCGTGGTACGCGTCGCTGCAGGTGCAAGTGCAGGAAAAGTGAGTCTGCGTAACGGCGCGCACGGGATAATGTGTGCGGAGGAGCAGGATCAACATGTTTGAATCGATCAAGGCTTGGGCCAAACGCATCAAACGCGATGCGGTCATGCTCTGGTTCGCACGCCGCCATCCGCAGACGCCGTTGCTGGCCAAGTTGTTGAGCGCGGCGGCGGTGGCTTACGTGCTCAGCCCCATCGACCTGATCCCCGACTTCATCCCCGTGCTGGGTTATCTGGACGAGGTCATCCTGGTGCCGGTGTTCATCTGGGCCATCGTGCGCCTGTTGCCCGTGCCGGTGGTGCTGGCTTGCCGTGAGCAGGCGGATGCGTGGATGCGCGAGCAGCACGCCAAGCCGGTGAGCTATGTCGGCGCGGCGCTGATCATCGCCATCTGGGTCGCGGCCGTTTACTGGATCTGGCGCACCTTCTTTGACTAGGGTCCGTTCCCTTCGGGTTGCGGCCAAAGAAGCCATGCGGGGTGTTCGCCGACTTGCCGGGGGGTGACCCCGGCGGCGTCCACGCGCCTCCCGAATGGCCTTTTTGATCTGCAACGCATCTTGAAAAATTGGCGTGAACAGGCCCTAGGTGCCTGGTGTGCCGACGTCGATCACGCCGTGACGCACAGCCAGTAGCGTAATCTCGGCCTGATTGCTCAGGCCCAGCTTTTGCTTGATGTTGTAGAGGTGCGTACCCACCGTGGATGGCGAGAGCTTGAGCGTTTGCGAGATACGCGCAACCGACAGACCGCGCGCGAGTTGCACGAACACCTCGAACTCCCGTGCCGACAGCTTCTCCACTGGCCCGCTCTCGCCGCTGAGACCTTGCATGGCCATGCGCTGGGCGATCTGGGCATCGAGGTAGCGTTCGCCGCGTGCCGTTGCCCGGATCGCGTCGATGAGCACTTCGGGGGCGCTGCGCTTGGAGAGGTAGCCCAGCGCACCGGCCTGCAAGGCGCGCCGGGGATGGCTGCTGTCCTCATGCGCCGACAGCGCCAGCACGCGGGCGCCGCCGTCGTGTGCCAGCAGGCGCTTGGTGGCCTCGATGCCGCCCATGCCGGTCATCGCAATGTCCATCACCACCACATCGGGTCGCACGCTCTCGTATATACGGCAGGCGGCTTCGCCGCTGTCGACCTCGGCCACCACGTTGATGTCGTCGCAGGCCTGCAGCAGCAGGCGAAAGCCCGTGCGCACGACGGCATGGTCGTCGACCAGCATCACCTTCATGCGTTCTTCTCCCCTTCGTGTAGCCGGGCCGCAGGCAGCTGCACGCATACGCGCACGCCGCAGGGCTGGATCTGCTCAATCGTGAAACTGCCGCCCAGCGCATGCGCGCGCTCGCGCATGCCGGGCACACCAAAATGGCCGCGGGCCTCGAACTGGGCCACCAGGCCCTGGCCGTTGTCCGCAATTTCCAGCGTCAACGTCTCGGGCGCGGCCTGCAGGGTGATGTCGATGCGGGTCGCCTGGGCATGGCGCAGGGCATTGGTGACGGCCTCCTGCACGATGCGGTAGATGGCGGTGGAGTGCGTGTCGCCCAGGGATTCCAGCGAGCCGCTGACCACCAGGCTGAGCGCCACCTGCGGATGACGCAGGCGCCATTCACCCAGCAGATCCTGCAGCGCATCGCGCAGGCCGAAGCGATCCAGCGCCAACGGTCGCAGCCGGGCGATCAGGTGGTGCACGCCGTCGTAGATCTGGTCGGCGCACTGGGTCACCAGCCGCGCGGACTCTTCCATCTGAGTGTCCTGCCCCGCGGCGCGGCGCGTCATGGCCAGGCCGATGCTCTTGATGGCTGTGACCTGCTGGCCCAGTTCATCGTGCAACTCGCGCGCAATGGCACCGCGCTCGTGCTCGATGCGCTCCTGGATCAGCTGCGTCAGCTCCCGGTTTTCGGCCAGCGCCTGCGTGGCCTCGCGCGCCTGTCGCCGCGCTTCCGTGCTGTCTTGCACCGACTGCGCCATGCTGTTGAAGGCATGGCTGATCAGCCGACCTTCGCGCCCCGACATTGTGGGCAGCCGTGTGTCATAAGCGCCCTGTTCCATGCGGCGCAGGCCCTGCACCACCCGGTGCAGCGGCTTCATGGCGCGCCCGACCAGCGCATAGACCAGCGCGTTGCCCAGCAGGAAGCCGGCCAGCACCATGGCTAGCGTGGGAAGCAGGTCATCCCAGCCGTCCAGTGCGGCGCGCGAAGGATCGGCGCGCAAGACGATGCGCCCGCTGGGCACGCGGATCTCGCGCGGCGCGACCGGCGGCGAGACGATGCGCGCGTACCACTGCGGTGCCTCGCGCCCGGTCTTGTAGGTGGTGGGCGGCGAGCGGTAGATCAGCGCATCCTGCTCGTCATACAGCTCCACCTCGTTGGCGCGGATGCGGCCCACGCGCCGCAGGAATTCGGCCATGGCCTCCATGCCGCCCTGGCCATAGACCCAGTCCACGCGCGAGAGCAGCTGAGCGGCGACGACGTTGGCACCCACGACTTCCTCGCGCACGCTGCGCCGCGTGCTGTCTATCTGCAAGCCCACCAGCAGCGCCGCCATCAGGCCCAGCAGCACGGTGATGATGAGATTGACCTGCAGGCGCAAGCTCACGGCGCGGCCTCTACTGCTTGGGCCAGTGCTGCAGCCATGGCCGGCGCATAAGGGCTGTGGCCGCAGCCGGCCACCCATTGCAGGCGGCTGAGCGGCAGTGCGGCGTGCAGTTCCCAGGCCGCTTGTGGCCGGCAGATGAAATCAAGCTGGCCATGCACGATGGTGCAGGATAAGGCGCCCAAGGCGGTCGCACGCGCGAGCAGGGGGCGAGAGTTCCAAAAGCAGCCGTTCGTCAGATAGTGACTCTGCACGCGGTACTTGTCCACCAGCGCGGCAGCACCTGCGGCATCGCAAACTCGTGGCGTGGGCTCCCGGGACAGTGCGGCTTCCCAGATCTGCCAGGCCAAGGCATGGGGCAGCGCCGCTGGCACCTCCTGTTGCAGGCCGGCGTGCAGCCAGGGCAGCAGGTCGTTGCGTTGCCCGGGCGGCGCCTGCCTGGCCAGCGCGGCCCAGGCTTCGGGCATGAGCTGGCGCGCGTCACGGAAGAACCAGTCGAGGTCGCACTGGCGCCCCAGGAAAACGGCACGCAGCACCAGTGCGTTGCAGGCGGCCGGATACGCCACCGCATAGGCCAGTGCCAGTCCGGCGCCCCAGGAGCCGCCCACGACCTGCCAGCGGGCAATGCCCAGATGCGCGCGCAGGCGTTCAATGTCGGCGACCAGGTGTTCGCTGGTGTTGGCCCGCACGCTGCCGCGCGGCTGGCTGCGCCCGCAGCCGCGCTGGTCGAACAATACCAGGCGAAAGCGTGCGGGGTTGAACAGGCGGCGCTGCCGCGGAGAGCTGCCGCTGCCGGGGCCGCCGTGCAGAAAAAGCAGGGGCTGCCCGGTGGCCTGGCCGCATTGCTCGTAGTACAGGCGATGGCCGTCGCCAACCTCCAGCCAGCCGGCATCGAATGGTTCAATGGGCGGGTACAGGGCCTCAGCTGGCGTCTCCTCGTTCATGCCTGCCATGGTAGCGGGATGCCACTCATGAAAATCATGAGGTCCCAATCCATGATTCAACGATGTTGCATCGCAGTCCGAACGGGCAAACTGGCTGACATGCCGGTGGATGTGCTGCCGGCATGCACACCGCGCCATGCGGGACTGATAAAGAGGAGAGAACGGTATGAAATGGGAAAAACCCAGCGCCTGCGACATGCGTTTCGGCTTTGAGATCACGATGTACATCGCCAACCGCTGACGCAGGCCGGCCCGCCGGGGGCTCTCCCGGCGGGCTGTTCATTTCTCGCCTGAACTCCCTGATTTGAAAGTCCACATCCTCGGCTCCGCCGCCGGTGGCGGTTTCCCGCAATGGAACTGCAACTGCCCCAATTGCAGCGCGTGGCGCCAGGGAAGTCCGCGCCTGCGAGCGCGCACGCAGTCGTCCATCACCGTCAGCGCGGACGGACAGAACTGGGTGCTGTTCAACGCCTCGCCCGACATCCTGCAGCAGATCCGCGAGTTCCCGGCCTTGCAGCCGGCCCGCGCGTTGCGCGATACGGCCATCCGCGCCGTGTTCCTGATTGACGCGCAGATCGACCACAGCACCGGCCTGTACATGCTGCGCGAACACCGCCAGCCGCTGCAGCTATGGTGCCATGCGCTGGTGCGTGAAGACCTGAGCACAGGCAACCCGTTGCTCAAGGTGCTGGCGCATTACTCCGGCGTGCAGTGGCACGACGTGCCGCTGCAGGGCAGCGGCTTCACCATGCAGGGCGTGCCCGGCCTGCACTTCAAGGCCTTGCCGCTGATCAGCAATGCGCCGCCTTACTCGCCGCACCGCGACCAGCCGCAGCCCGGCGACAACGTCGGTGTGACCCTCACCGACGAGGCCAGCGGCCGGCGCCTGTTCTACGCGCCGGGACTGGGCCAGATGGAGCCGCATGTCTGGGCCGCCATGCAGACCGCCGACTGCGTGCTGGTAGACGGCACGCTGTGGACTGACGACGAGATGATCGCGCTCGGTGCCTCGGCCAAGACCTCACGGGCCATGGGCCACCTGCCGCAAAGCGGCTCCGGCGGCATGCTGGAGTGGCTGGACCAGCTGCCGCGCAGCACGCGCAAGGTGCTTATCCACATCAACAACACCAACCCCATCCTCGACGAAGGCAGTGCGCAGCGCCAGGAGCTGACGCGCCTCGGCATCGAGGTGGCCCATGACGGCATGGAGATTGACCTGTGAACCCATTACCCGCGCCCTGGAGCCAGCAGGAGTTTGAAGACAAGCTGCGTGGCAAGAGCACCAGCTACCACATCCACCATCCTTTCCACGTGATGATGGCCGAGGGCAAGCTGACGAAGCGGCAGCTGCAGGGCTGGGTGGCCAACCGGTTCTATTACCAGATCTCGATTCCGGTGAAGGACGCGGCCATTCTCTCCAACTGCGACGACCGCGAGATCCGGCGCGAATGGATCCAGCGCATCCTGGACCATGACGGCTATCGCATCGGGGGCATTGATGATCCGGGCGGCATCGAGGCCTGGATCCGACTGGGCGAAGCGGTGGGCCTGAGCCGCGACGACGTTACCTCGCTGCGCTACCTGGCCCCGGCAGCACGGTTTGCGGTGGATGCCTATGTCAACTTCGCGCGGCGTCAGCCCTGGCAGGAAGCCGTGGCGTCCAGCCTGACCGAGCTGTTTGCGCCGCACATCCACCAGCAGCGCATCGACACCTGGCCCACGCAGTACCCCTGGGTCGATGCGGCTGGCCTGCACTACTTCAAGCAGCGCCTGACGCAGGCGCGGCGCGACGTGGCGCACGGCCTGCGCTTCACGCTGGACCATTTCAGCCAGACGCGGGCGCTGCAGGAGCGCGCGCTGGAGATCCTGCAGTTCAAGCTGGACGTCCTGTGGGCGCTGGCCGACGCCATCATGCTCAGCCAGTGCGAGATCGAGATCAAAGGGGCGAAAGCATGAGCGACGCCTTCAGGCTCGATGCGTGCCCGCGGGTCGCCGGCCACTTTCGCCTGCAGTGGGAAGAGGTGCAGAAGGCCTGGGTGTTGCTCTACCCCGAGGGCATGGTCAAGCTCAACGGCAGCGCGGGCGAGATCATGCACCGGCTCGATGGCGTCAAGACCGTGCAGAACGTGGTCGAGGAGCTGGAGCGGGCGTTCAACACCACCGGACTGGCCGGCGATGTGCTGGACTTCCTGGTGATCGCGCAGCGCCAGGGCTGGGTGCGGGGATGAGCGACATGAAGAGCTCCGTCGGCCAGGCCGGCCCGCCGCTGTGGCTGCTCGCCGAGCTGACCTACCGCTGTCCCCTGCACTGCGTGTTCTGCTACAACCCGGTGGACTACGCCACCACCGGCCCGGAGCTGTCTACCCAGGACTGGCTGCGCGTGCTGCGTGAGGCGCGTGCGGCCGGCAGCGTGCAGTGCGGCTTCTCCGGCGGCGAGCCACTGGTGCGCGAGGATCTGGAGGAGCTGGTGGGCGAGGCGCACCGTCTGGGCTTCTACACCAACCTGCTGACCTCGGGCGTGGGGTTGACGAAGGAGCGCGCCACGGCGTTGAAGCAGGCCGGGCTGGACCACATTCAGCTCTCCTTCCAGGATTCGACGCGCGAGCTCAATGACTTTCTCTCGCACACCAAAACCTTCGACCTCAAGCGCCGCACGGCCGGGCTGATCAAGGCGCACGGCTGGCCCATGGTGATGAACTGCGTGATCCACCGGCTCAACATCGACTACATCGCCCAGATCATCGATTTGGCGGTGGAGCTGGGTGCCGAATACCTGGAGCTGGCCAATAACCAGTACTACTCCTGGGCGCAGCTCAATCGCGAGGCGCTGCTGCCCTCGCGCGAGCAGCTGGAACGTGCTGAACGCATCACCAATGAATACCGGGAAAAGCTCGGCGACAGGATCCGCATCTTCTTCGTTGTGCCCGACTACTACGAGACGCGGCCCAAGAAATGCATGAACGGCTGGGGCAATGTGTTCCTGACAGTCACGCCCGACGGCAGCGCGCTGCCCTGCCATACGGCGAAGATGATCAAGAACGTGGAATTTCCCAACGTCAGGCACATGAGCGTGGACTACATCTGGAACCATTCGGACGGCTTCAACCTGTTCCGTGGCTTCGAGTGGATGAAGGACCCGTGCCGATCCTGTCCGGAGAAGGAAAAGGACCTGGGCGGTTGCCGCTGTCAGGCGCTCATGCTCACCGGCGATGCGGCCAATGCCGATCCGGTGTGCGCCAAGTCGGCGCACCATGCCGTGATTGAGCAGGCCGTGGCGCAGGCGCAGGTGCCGGACGCGCAGCGCGTTAACGTCAAGCCGCTGGTGTTTCGCGACCCCAAGGCGTCGCGCGAACTGGCGGCGGCCCCCGCGCTTCAGGGCCAGCGGTAGCGCAGGCCGGCCCAGGCGCCGCGCGGCGCGCCGTAGCCCAGGAATTGCTCGTTTGCAGCGTTTGTTCCGTTGAACGTCTGGTTGGGGCCGGTGAAGGCATTGCTGCCCAGGGTGCCGAAATTGGCGTAGGTCCGGTCGAACAGGTTGTTGATGCGGGCAAACAGTTCCAGCTGTCGGGAGAACTGGTAGCGCGTGTCGAGGTTCACCACGGCGTAGCCGCCGATCATGCCGGCGGCATCCTGGTTGTTTTCGTCGCCGCGGGCGTAGATGCCGCTGCTGACCTGCGCGCTGATGCCGACGTTCCACTGCGGATCGAGGTCGTGGCCCAGGCGCAGCTTGAGCGTGTGGCGCGGCAGGCCGGGGATCTGGTTGCCCGGCATGATGGTGATGTTGCCGCTGCCGTCAGCACTGGAGTTGGCCGGGCTGTTGGCGACGAAGCGGGTCTGATAGGTGGCGTCCAGGTAGGCGTAGCGCACGCTCAGGTGCGTGCGCGTCCAGTCCTGCGCGATTGCCAGCTCGAAGCCCTGGCGCAGCGTGGTGCCCACGTTCTGGAAATAGCCGGTGTTGGTGCCGCTGCCCTGGCTGCTGATGAACTGGATGTCGTCGGCCAGCTCGGTGCGGTACAGCGCGCTGCTCCAGCTGAAGGCGCGGCCCGATTTGCCGCGCAGGCCGAACTCCGCCGTGCGGGCGACCACCATATTGAGCGGCGGGTCCGACAGGAAGTTGTTGGGCAGCTTGCAGGGGGCCGAAGGGTTGGCGCAGGTCAGCTCGATGGGTGTGGGTGCGCGCATGCCTTCGTTGTAGCTGGCGTAGGCGGTGAAGGTGGAGGTCGGGTTGTAGTTGATGCCGACCGCCGGGTTGAAGCGCACGAAGGCGTGGTCGCCGTTGAGGTCCGGCGCAGAGCCGCTCTGGTCCGCGATGCGCACATTGGCCAGGTTGTAGCGGCCCGCCAGCGTGAGAGCCCAGCGATCGTCCAGCGTCAGGGTGTCGAGAAAGAAGAGGCCGTAGTAACCGTTGTCCGTGCGCGCGTTGGTGTTGGGCGTGTACGCGCCCGTGCCCACGGTGTCGCGGCTGGCGGTGAAGCTGGCGTCCTGACTCTCCTGCGTGTAGCGCGCCGTACCCAGGTCGGCACTGGCGCCGACCTGCAGCTGGTTCCTGAGACCGGCCAGCTCGCCCAGCCGGGTCAGCTGCAGGCCCAGGCCATAGCTGTCCTGCTCGATGGTGGAGCGGTCGTTGTGCGCCTGGACCAGGTTGGTGGTGCCGTCGTAGTCGCCGTTGACGTTGCTGCTGGTGTTCTGGTTGCGGTACTGGCGGACATAGACATTGGCATCCAGGAACAGGCTGTCGCTCAGGACCTGGCTGCCCTTGACGTTGAGGGCGGTGAGCTTGTTGCGGTTGATGTCCGGGAAGGTGTAGGCCTGCCGGATGTTGCCGGCCATGGACTGAGGCAGGGTCTGCGTGCCTTCGAGCGTGTTGTCAGCCAGCGTGAGGCTGACGTCGAGGGTGGTCTGGCCCGACACATAGCCCGCCTTGCCGAAGAACTGTTGCACCTGGCTGGGGTTGTGCTCGGCCCAGCCGCGCTCGCGCGCCAGGTTGCCTGTCAGGTAGTAATGCCAGTTCTCGTTGCGGCCGCCCTGTTCGAACTCCGTGGCCTGGCGCCCGAAGGAGCCGCCCTGGCTCTGGATGGCGCCACCCGTGTGCGTGAGTCCGCTTTTGGTGTGGATGGACAGGGCGCCGCCCAACGTGTTCAGGCCGAAGGCCGGGTTGGTGCCAGGGAGGACTTGCAGCGAGGCGATGGCCGAAGGGGGGATCAGGTCCCAGTTCACGACATCGCCGAACGGCTCGTTGATGCGCACGCCGTCCTGGAACACCGACAGGCCCTGTGGCAGGCCCAGCAGCGGTGAGGCCGTGAAGCCGCGAAAGCTGACATCGGGCTGGTAGGGGTTGCCCTGGGCGGCGTTGATCGTGATACCGGTGACGTTGTGTTCAAGGTAGTCCACCAGCTGCGTCGGGCGTTGCGCATCCAGGTCGCGGCTGCGGTGGATCTGGACATTGGCCGGAACATCCTGCAGCGGCGTGCCCAGACCGGGCAGCGGTGAGGTGTCGACGACTTCCACCGTGGGCAGACTCAGCGGTTCAGCCGGGGCGGGCAGCTGTGCCAGGGCGGCGGGGGGAGACAGCAGGCTGAGCGCAGCACCGATCAGCAGCAGCGGCAGCTCGCGGGTACGGATTCTGGACATGCGTCTCCCTGAAATTCTTGTCTTGAGCAAGCCCGCTCTCTTCGCAGTGGAGAGCCGGGGCAGGGGACTCAGGGCTGTTCGAGCAACTGCGCCAGCGCCAGATGGTTGCCTTCGCGCGCCATCTCGGCGGCGGTCTTGCCGCGGGCATCCTTCAGGCCGCGCTCGGCGCCCTGCGCGAGCAGCAACCTGACGGTGGCCTCATGCCCGTAGGCGGCGGCCCACATCAGCAGGGTGAGGTCGTTCTCCAGGCGCGCGTTGATCGGGGTGCCGGCCTTGACGAGATCGGCCAGGCATTCGGTGCAGCCGGTGCCGGCGGCATAGGTGGCGGCATTCTTCTTGACACGGTCCAGCGGCTCGATGCGCGCGCCCGCGGCCAGCAGCTTGCGCACCAGTTCGGGTTTGCCGCTGAAGGATGCACCCATCAGTGGCGTGACCCCGGCGAGGTTGGCCAGGTTGACGTCGGCGCCGGCCTTGAGCAGCACCTCGGCCATGGCTTCATTGCCCTTGGCGGCGGCCATGTTCAGCGGCGAGTCGCCATTGCGGTCGCGTGAATTGACCTGGGCGCCACCGTCGAGCAAGGCCGCAACACGGCCGACCTGGCCGGCGCGCGCCGCCATGACGTATTGACCGTTGACGTTGATGTCAGCTGCACCTCTCTGTGCAAAGGCGACATTGCTGCAGAGCAGCAGAAGCAGGGCCAAGCCTCGCACGCAGGCCAGTGTGTTCTTTCGGTACATCAAGTCCCCTCGTTGAATTTCTCAAAATGAGACATATGCATGCTTACTGAACTAGTTGCATGGTCTCGGTGATGCAATTAATAATGACCACAGGATCACGGCAGATCCTGGTGCCCACGGGAGCGCGGCCATTGCCGGCCCACTATACGCGCGACACCTCTTCAAAATTATCAAACCATGAGGAGTACGTCAATGTCAACTTTCAAAACGAGTCGAAGATTCAGCATGATGGTGTTGGCGCTGTGCGCATTGATCGGTGTGGCGCAGGCCGAGGAGATCCAGGGTCAGAAAGGCATGAGCGGTGGTCCCAACACCATCACCAAGGCGCCCAATGTCAGTCAGAGCCAGCTCAATGCAGCCGGCGGCCAGAAGGCCAACTGGCTGCACACCAACGGCGACTACGGACAGACCCGTTTCTATCCGGGCACGCAGATCAATACCGGCAATGTGAAGAAGTTGCGCCCCGAGTTCACCTTCCAGACCGAGGTGCGCGAGTCCATGGAGACCGCTCCCATTGTGGTGGACGGCGTCATGTACATGACGACGTCCTACAACCATGTGTATGCGCTGGATGCCGTGACCGGCCGCGAGTTCTGGCACTACAAGCACAAGATGGGTCCCATCACCACCTTCTGCTGCGGTCCGAACAACCGTGGCGTGGCGATCGAAGGCGGCAAGCTCTTCATGGGCACGCTGGACGCCAAGCTGGTCGCGCTCGATGCCAAGACCGGCAAGCTGCTGTGGGAGACCGAAATCGCCGATCCTGAAAAGGGTTACAGCGAGACCATGGCCCCAACCGTCATCGACGGCAAGGTGCTGATCGGCACCAACGGCGGCGAGTACGGCATCCGCGGCTTCGTCAAGGCCTTCAATGCCGCCGACGGCAAGCTGCTGTGGACCTTCCACACCATTCCCGAGAAGGGCCATGAAGGCGTGTGGGCCGTCAACGACGCCACCGGCCGCAACATGCACCGCGACATCGCCGCCGAGAAGGCTGCGCTGGCGCGCGACAGCTCGTTCTACCAGACCCTCGGTGGCGGCGTGTGGATGAACCCCGCGGTGGATACCAAGACCCGCACCATCTTCTTCGTGGTGGGCAATCCCTCGCCGGACCTGTATGGCGCCGAGCGTCCCGGTGACAACCTGTACACCGATGCGATGGTGGCCGTCGACCTGGACAAGGGCACCTACAAGTGGCACTTCCAGTACATCGCCCACGACGTGTGGGACCTGGACGCCGTCAGCCCGCCGATCCTGCTGGACGCGAAGGACAAGAGCGGCAAGATGGTGCCGGCCGTCATGCATGGCGGCAAGACCGGTCACGTCTACGTGCACCGGCGCGACAACGGCGAGTTGATCCGCTTCTCCGAAGCCATGATCCCGCAGGAAAACATGTGGGTGCTGCCGACAGCACAGGGTGCGCGCATGCTGCCGGGCGCCAATGGAGGCGTCGAATGGTCGCCCATGGCCTACCATCCCAAGCATCGCCTGGCCTACGCGCTGAATCTGCATCAGCCCATGACCTACCACGTGGAAGCATCCAAGTATCCGGGTGGCAAGCTCTGGCTGGGCGGCGCCTTCAAGGTGATCGAGGGTGAGAAGCAGTGGGGCCGCCTGGCTGCCGTGAATGTGGACACTGGCAAGATGGCCTGGAAGTTCGACACCGAGCAGCCGCTGATCGGCGGCGCCCTGGCCACGGCCGGCGACCTGGTGTTCTACGGTGAAGGCAATGGCCTGTTCCGTGCCCTGCACGCCAAGACCGGCAAGCTGCTGTGGGAATACAACTGCGGCGCGGGTGCCAACGCCATGCCGGTGGCCTACTCGGTCAAGGGCCGCGAGTACGTGGCCATGGGCTGCGGCGGCAACACCCAGCTGGACTTCAAGCGCGGCAACTCCATGGTGGTGTTCGCGCTGGCCAAGGACTGAGGCCCATGTCGGCGCTGACGGGCGACCGACCGCCAGCGCCTCCAGACCAACCCAACAAGGCCGCCCACAAGGGCGGCCTTGTCCTGTAACCTTGTCACATGATCTTCACTTTCAAACACTGGTTCCCAACGAGCGCTGTCTTGGCCTTGCTGGTGGCTATGCAGTCTGCGGCCCACGCGCAGGACATCGAGGCCGGCCGCGCCAAAGCCCAGGCCTGCGCCGCCTGCCATGGACCTGGTGGCAACTCCGAGAACGGGCTGTACCCCACGCTGGCGGGCCAGACCTGGCGCTACCTCTATATCCAGCTCAAGGACTTCAAGGAAGGCCGGCGCAACGATCCTGTCATGAGCGCCATGGCCCAGCCGCTGAGCCGGCAGGACATGATCGACATCGCCAACTACTACGCCGCGCAGCCGCTCAAGCCCACCGATTTCAAGGCCGACGAGACCAAGGTACGCCTGGGCAAGGCCAAGACCGACGAGACGCTGTGCACCATGTGCCATCTGGAAAAGTTCGCGGGTCAGAACGAAACCCCTCGCGTGGCGGGTCAGCGCTTCGAGTACATCGTCAAGCAACTCAAGGACTTCAAGGCCCGCGTCCGCACCAACGAGGGTGGCAGCATGATCCCGGTGGCCAGGACCCTGAGCGAGGCCGACATCGAGAACGTCGCGCACTACATCGCCAGCCTGCGCTGATCCCTGGCCATGCAAGCCACGTACGACCGCACCGCACGCCTGCTGCACTGGACGATCGCCGCGCTGTTGCTGGCCCAGCTGTTCTTCGGCTGGTGGCTGGGCGACATTCCGCGGGGCACGCCCGCGCGCGGCTACTGGGTCAACCTGCACAAGAGCACGGGCCTTTTGCTCGGCCTGCTGATTCTGGTGCGCATCGTCTGGCGTCTGCGTCATGGCGCGCTGGCGCTGCCGGATTTCGTGCCGCGCTGGCAGCGCACGCTGGCGTCGGCCAGCCACCATCTTCTCTATGTGCTGATGCTGATCGTTCCCGTGGCCGGTTATCTGGCATCCAACTTCAGCAGGCACGGTGTCAAGTTCTTCAACGTGCTCATCCTGCCCCCCTGGGGCAGCGACGACAAGCAGATCTATACGCTGCTGAACCAGACGCACAAGGTTGCCGCGTTGCTGTTGCTGATCCTGGTCGTACTGCATGTCGCCGCTGCATTGATGCATGGCTTGCGACGTGATGGCATTTTTTCCCGCATGTGGAAGCGTCCGTTCTGAGTCGGAAGAGGGAGGTTTCATGTTCAAGTTTTCAGGCCCCTGGGCTGGCCTTTGGGTCGCGGCGTCAGTCTGCGCTGGCGGTGCGCAGGCTCAGCCGTATGCCTATGTGCCCAACGAGGGTTCGGGCACGGTGTCGGTGATCGACACGTCCAGCGATGCGGTGGTGGCCGAGATGGCGGCCGGCAAGAAGCCGCGGGGGCTGGCGGTCAGCGTGGATGGGCAATGGCTGTACGTCAGCGACCAGCCGGTCAACCAGTTGCAGGTGATCGACCTGCGCCAGCGCCAGCGCGTGGCCAGCGTCGACCTGGGTGAGTCGCCCGAAGGGGTGGGCATCTCGCCCGACGGGCGTTGGGTCGCGGTGGCCGTCGAAGGGCATAACGAGATCGTGGTGGTCGATACACGCAGCCGCCAGGTGGATGCGCGCATCGCCGTGCAGGGCAAGAACCCCGAGCATGTCGTGTTCAGCCCGGACGGGCGCACGCTGCTGGTCAGTGCCGAGGAGGGCGACGCGGTCGACATCATCGATTTCTTGGCACGCAAACAGGTGGCCCAGGTGGCCGTGGGCGCGCGGCCGCGCGGCATCGGTTTCCTGCCGGATGGCAGCCGCGCCTATGTCGCCGCTGAAAACAGCGATGAGGTCTACGTCATCGACGTGAAGGCGCGCAGCATCGTGGCGCGCATCAAGGCGGGTTCGCGAGCCAACGGCGTGGCCGTGCATCCGGAAGGGCGTCATGTGTATGTGTCCAATGGCGGGGCGGCGAGCGTCTCGGTCATCGATGCCGCAACGAACGCCATCGTGGCGACGGTGCCGGTCGGGCAGCGCCCCTGGAACATGGCCCTCACGCCGGATGGCAGCAAGCTTTATGTGGCCAATGGCCGCTCGGGCACCGTTTCGGTGATCGACACCCGAAGCAACACGAAAGCACGTGATGTTGCTGTGGGCAAGTTGCCCTGGGGCGTCGTGGTGGGGCGATAGAAAATATGATGCAACTTCCACAAAAAAATCAGAGGAGAGTATGAGTTTCAACAAAAACATCATCAGCGTGGCCGTCGCGGCCATGGGCGTGGCCCCGCTGTGCGCACAGACGCTCGACAGCGTGGTGGTTTCCGCGTCGCGCGCCGAGCAGCGCAGCTTCGACGCGCCGGCGGCCATCGAGTCGGTCGACCGCGAGACCATCCAGGGCGCGGGCCCGCAGGTCAACCTGTCGGAGTCGCTCAACCGCGTACCGGGCCTGACCATCCTGAACCGGCAGAACTATGCGCAGGACCTGCAGGTCTCCATCCGCGGCTTCGGCGCGCGTTCGGCCTTCGGCATCCGCGGCATCCGCCTGCTGATCGACGGCATCCCGGCCACCACGCCCGACGGGCAGGGGCAGGGCTCGTCGGTGAGCCTGACCTCGGCCGAGCGCATCGAGGTGCTGCGCGGACCGCTGGCGCTGATGTACGGCAACTCGGCCGGCGGCGTGATCCAGGCTTTCACGCGCGAAGCACCTGAGGTGCCGGAATTCGGTCTGCAGTACTACACGGGGTCCTACGAGATGCGCCGCAGCGATTGGCAATATGCCGGTCGCATCGGCGCGGTGGGGCTGGTGGCGGACTACAGCACCTTCGACACCAACGGCTTTCGCGACAACAGCACGACCGAACGCAAGCAGTTCAACAGCAAGCTCAGCTTCGGGCCCGACGCGCACACGCGTGTGAACCTGGTGTTCAACCAGTTCGACATGCCGCTGGCGCAGGACCCGGCGGGGCTGACGGCGGCCCAATTGGCCGTGGATGCCACACAGGCAGGTACCAACACCGTCTTGCGCCGGGTGCGCAAGGTCGTATCACAGAGCCAGGCCGGCACCTCGCTCACGCACGCCCTGGACGACAACCGTTCTGTGAGCGCCCGGGTGTACGCTGGGACGCGCGACAACCTGCAGTACCAGACGGGTATTGCCGGTGTGACGCCGACCGGCGCATGGGTGGGTCTGAACCGGGCCTATTACGGACTGGGCCTGCAGTACAACGAGCAGACCCGTGTGGCCGCCATGCCGGTACGTTGGGTGGTGGGCTACGAATTCGATCGTTCACGCGAGTACCGCCAGGGTGGCGCTGCGGCGCTGGGCGAGAAGACCACCACCACGCGGCGTGAGGACAACCAGGCCGACAACAGCGACCTGTTTGCCCAGGCCACCGCGCTGGTCTCGGAAAGGTTCTCCCTCACCGGGGGCTTGCGCTACAGCACGGTGCGCATGCTCAGTGACGATTACTACACGAGTGATGGCAACGGCTCCGGCAATGTGTCCTACAGCGCGGCCAGCCCGGTGCTTGGTGTGACCTGGCACGCCAGCGACAGCGTCAATGTCTATGCCAATTACGGTAAGGGTTTCGAGACACCCACGCTGGCCGAGATGGCCTACAACGGCGCGGGCACGCCGGCGTTCAACACCTCGCTCAGCGCGGCCAGCAGCCAGCACTACGAGGTCGGTGCCAAGTGGGCGCCTGAGGCGCGTTCGCGTGTGGACTTCACGGTGTTCCAGATCAACACCACGGACGAGATCGTCGTGGCCAGCAGCAACGGCGGCAATTCCACCTTCAAGAACGCACCCGGCACCCGGCGCACGGGCTGGGAGCTGGCGGGGCGCACGCTCTTGAGCCCGAACTGGCGGGCCACGTTGTCGGCGTCGGCGATCGAGGCGCAGTTCTCGGAGACCTTCGTCACCAACAACGTGACGGTGAACGCCGGCAACCGCCTGCCGGGCATCCCGCAGCATTTCCTCTTCACCGAACTGCTGTGGTCCGCGCAGTCCCTGGACAACGCGGGGCGCAAGCCGGGGTTGGGCACGCAGGCCGGCGCGGAGGTGGTGAGTGCCGGCAAGCTCTACGCCAACGACAGCAACTCCGCTTCGGCCGAGGGCTACACCACGCTCAACCTCAAGGCCAGCCAGGGCTGGCCGGTGGCCGGCAAGGGCAGCCTGACGGCCTACGGGCGTCTGGACAACGTGACGGACCAGCGCTATGTGGGTTCGGTCATCGTCAACCAGGCGGCCAACCAGTTCTACGAACCGGCGCCCGGCTTCAACTGGACGCTGGGGGTGCGCCTGAGCGTGCCTCTGTGAAGCCTCCCCACGAGCGGCGTCAGCTGCTCAGGGGGTGTTTCGTATCCCTCAGTCCTTCGAGGTCGAGCACGCGCAGGCCGCCGTACTCGATGCGGATCAGGCCGCGTTCCTGCAGATTGGCCAGCGCCTCGTTGACGCGCTGGCGCGACAGGCCCACCAGGTAGGCCAGTTCCTGCTGCGTGATGCGCAGCACCTCGCCCACGCCGGGGTAGAGCACGGGGTTGAAGAGCGCGGCCAGGCTGCGCGCCACGCGCAGGTCGGGGTTGTTCATGCGGTCGATCTCGCGCGCCGCGATGAACTGGCCCAGGCGTTCGTTGAGCTGGTTCATGACGAAGCGGTTGAAGCCGATGGACTGGTCCAGCAGACGGTGGAAGCTGTCCACCGGCAGGCCGGCCACCAGGCTCCTGCGCAGGGTCTGCACGTTGTAGCGGTAGCTCTCGCGCTTGAGCACTGTGCCTTCACCGAACCAGCCGCCCGGCGGCAGGCCGGCAAAGGTCATGGCCTGGCCCTCGGCGTTCTCGCCGCTCATCTTGAGCAGCCCGTCGACCACGCCGAACCAGTAGGTCACCGGGCGACCGATGCGGCAGACCAGATCACCGGGTTGTGCCTCGCTGATCTGCAGCTCGGCCACGGCGATGGCGTACTCCTCGGGGCTGAGCTGCCTCAGCCAGGGGATGCCTGCCAGTTCGGCCGCGGTGGGCGCGCGTCGGCGCTGGTGCAGGCTAGGTTCGGTTGTCATGGACAAGGACAGAGAGAGACAGGGCGGGAAAGTACCAGCTAGGGATTCCCCTGAATTGTCGTTGCAATGACAACATAACGTCAAATCGCTCCCTACCATGGCTGCAAGCGGGGTCCAGAGTGACCTCAGGCGAGTAGACAAGGAAACGGGATGCAGACGACTTTTCCCAGACTTCTGATGCAGCATGCGGCGCAGCGGCCCCAGGCCCCTGCCATGCGCGAGAAGGAATACGGCATCTGGCAGACCTGGAGCTGGGCGCGCGCGGCCGAGGACGTGCGCCTCATGAGCTGCGGCCTGGCGGCGCTGGGGTTCCAGCCCGGGCAGAACCTGGCCATCGTGGGTGACAACCGGCCGCACCTGTACCAGGCCTTCATCGCAGCGCAAAGCCTGCGCGGGGTGCCCGTGCCCATGTACCAGGACGCCATCGCCAGCGAGATGGCCTTTGTGCTGGAAGACGCGGAAATCCATTTCGCCTTCGCCGAGAACCAGGAGCAGGTCGACAAGCTGCTGGAGTTGCGCGAGACCCTCAAGGACGCGGCTGGTGGCCTGCTGCAGCACATCGTTTTCGATGACCCGCGCGGCCTGCGCAACTACCAGCACGAGGGGCTGATCAGCATCGAGCGCCTGTTCGAGCTGGGGCGCCAGTACGAACAGCAGCACCCGGACTTCTACCGGAACTCGGTCGAATCGGGCCAGCCCTCCGACGTGTCGGTCATCCTCTACACCTCGGGTACCACGGGCCGGCCCAAGGGCGTGTGCCAGACGCACCAGAGCTTCATCGAGGCGGCCCGGGGCGGCGTGCTGGTGGATGGCCTGGTGCCCGAGGACAACATCATTTCCTACCTGCCGCCGGCCTGGGTGGGTGACCACCTCTTCTCCATCGCCCAGTGGCTGGTGGCGGGGTTCACCACCAACTGCCCCGAGTCGGCCGAGACGGTGAGCATCGACCTGCGCGAGATCGGGCCGAGTTATTACTTCGCGCCGCCGCGGGTGTTCGAGAGCATGCTGACCTCCGTCTCCATCCGCATGGAGGACGCGGCCGCGCCGAAGCGCTGGCTCTACAAAAAGTTCATGGACGTGGCGCGGCGCTGCGGCGCCGAGATCCTGGACGGGCACAAGGTGTCGTCCACGGACCGCCTGCTCTACGCGCTGGGCAATGCGCTGGTCTACGGCCCGCTGCGCAATGTGCTGGGCCTGAGCCGCATCCGCGTGGCCTACACGGCGGGCGCGGCCATCGGGCCGGACCTGTTCCGCTTCTACCGCTCCATCGGCATCAACCTCAAGCAGCTCTACGGCCAGACCGAGACCTGCGCCTATGTCTGCATCCAGAAGAACGGCCGCGTCAAGCTCAACAGCGTGGGCGAGGCGGCGCCGGGCATCGAGATCAAGATTGCTGACAGCGGCGAGGTGCTGGTGCGCGGTGTCTCGGTGCTCAAGGAGTACTACAAGCGGCCCGACGCCACCGCCGAGGTGATGGATGCCGAGGGTTATTTCCACACCGGTGACGCCGGCGTGATCGATCCCGACGGCCACCTGATCATCATCGACCGGGCCAAGGACGTGGGCAAGATGGCCAGCGGCGCCATCTTTGCGCCCAACTACATCGAGAACAAGCTCAAGTTCTTCCCGCAGATCAAGGAGGCCGTGTGCTTCGGCCACGGCCGCGGCCAGGTCTGCGCCTTCATCAACATCGACTTCGAGGCGGTGGGCAACTGGGCCGAGCGCCAGAGCCTGCCCTACAGCGGTTACGTGGACCTGGCGAGCAAGCCGGCGGTGCTGGACATGCTCGCCGAGTGCGTACAGCAGGTCAACGCCGACCTGGCCGCCGAGGCCGGCATGGCCGACACCCAGATCGCGCGCTTCCTGGTGCTGCACAAGGAGCTGGACCCCGATGACGACGAGTTGACCCGCACGCGCAAGGTGCGCCGCGGTTTCATCGGTGACAAATACGCCGTGCTGATCGAGGCCCTGTACGACGGACGCAGCGAGCAGTTCATCGAAACGCAGGTGAAGTTCGAGGACGGCCGCAGCGGCACCGTCTCGGCCACGCTGCCCATCCGTGACGCCAAACGCTACCCGGGCGTGGCCAAGGTCGCCTGAGAAGAGTGAAGACCAAATGACGCAAAGAAAACTGGGCGACGTGATCCTGGATGTGAAGAACATCTCGCTGGCCTTTGGCGGCGTGAAGGCGCTGACCGACATCTCCTTCGACGTGCGCGAGCACGAGATCCGCGCCATCATCGGCCCCAACGGCGCGGGCAAGAGCTCCATGCTCAACTGCATCAACGGGGTGTACACGCCGCAGCACGGCACCATCACCTTCCGCGGCCAGACCTTCGACCACATGAACAGCCGCCAGGTGGCCGAGATGGGCGTGGCGCGTACCTTCCAGAACCTGGCCCTGTTCAAGGGCATGAGCGTGCTGGACAACATCATGTCCGGGCGCAACCTGAAGATCAAAAGCAACATCCTGCTGCAAGCCCTGCGCATCGGCCCGGCCGAGCGCGAGGAGATCCGCCACCGCGAGTTCGTCGAGAAGATCATCGACTTCCTCGAGATCCAGGCGCACCGCAAGACGCCCGTGGGCCAGCTGCCCTATGGCCTGCAAAAGCGCGTGGACCTGGGCCGCGCCCTGGCCATGGAACCGCAGGTGCTGCTGCTGGACGAGCCGATGGCTGGCATGAACGTGGAAGAAAAGCAGGACATGTGCCGCTTCGTGCTCGACATCAACGACGAGTTCGGCACGACCGTGGTGCTGATCGAGCACGACATGGGCGTGGTGATGGACATCAGCGACCGCGTGGTGGTGCTGGACTATGGCAAGAAGATCGGCGACGGCACGCCCGACGCCGTGCGCAACAACGAGGAAGTGATCCGGGCCTACCTGGGCACGGAGCATTGACATGACCCCCACGCTTTTCATTTCATGTAATTCGCTGCCCCCTGAGGGGGCTTCAGCCGCCTTGGGGCGGCCCGACGGCGGCTGAGGAAAACGACATGGCCTTCTTCCTGGAAACCCTTTTGAACGGCCTGATGGCCGGCATGCTCTATTCGCTGGTGGCGCTGGGCTTTGTGCTGATCTTCAAGGCCTCGGGCGTCTTCAACTTCGCGCAGGGCGCCATGGTGCTGTTCGCGGCCCTGGCCATGGCGCGTTTTGCCGAATGGATCCCGCAGTGGACCGGCATCGACAGCCTCTGGCTGGCCAACACGGTGGCCTTCGTGCTGGCTGGCGCCGTGATGTTCGTGGTGGCCTGGGTGATCGAGCGTCTGGTGCTGCGCCACCTGGTCAACCAGGAAGGTGCCACGCTGCTGATGGCCACGCTGGGCATCACCTATTTCATGGAAGGCCTGGGCCAGACGATCTTCGGCAGCGACATCTACAAGATCGACATCGGCATGCCCAAGGACCCGATCTTTGCCTTCGACACGGTCTTCGAGGGCGGCATCCTGATCAACCAGGAAGACCTGATCGCTGCGGCCATTGCCGCCGTGCTGGTGGCGGGGCTGGCGCTGTTCTTCCAGAAGACCTCCACCGGGCGCGCGCTGCGCGCCGTGGCCGACGACCATCAGGCCGCGCAGTCCATCGGCATTCCGCTCAACCGCATCTGGTTCATCGTCTGGTGCCTCGCCGGCGTGGTGGCCCTGGTGGCCGGGATGATCTGGGGCAGCAAGCTGGGCGTGCAGTTCTCGCTGGCCACCGTTGCCTTGCGCGCGCTGCCCGTGATCATTCTGGGCGGCCTGACCTCGGTGCCGGGCGCCATCATCGGCGGCCTGATCATCGGCGTGGGCGAAAAGCTGTCCGAGGTGTATCTCGGCCCCTTCGTCGGCGGCGGCATCGAGATCTGGTTTGCCTATGTGCTGGCGCTTGTGTTTTTGCTGTTCAGGCCGCAAGGCTTGTTCGGCGAGAAAATTATTGACCGCGTGTGAAAGAGGACTGACCCATGTTCTACAGAGAAAACGGCCAGTTCAAGACCAGCTATCGCGCGGACCAGCAGATCTTCCCGATCCTGCAGGACCGCATCGCCATCGGCCTGCTGTTGCTGGCGGCCTTCGTGCTGGTGCCTGCGCTGGCCAGCGACTACCTGTTCCGTGCCATCCTGGTGCCCTTCCTCATCTTCTCGCTGGCGGCCATCGGCGTGAACATCCTGGTGGGCTACTGCGGCCAGATCTCGCTGGGCTCGGGCGCCTTCATGGCCGTGGGCGCCTACGGGGCCTACAACTTCTTCGTGCGCATCCCGGGCCTGCCGCTGATCCCGGCGCTGATCCTGGGCGGCCTGTGCGCCATGGCCTTCGGCATCCTGTTCGGCCTGCCCAGCCTGCGCGTCAAGGGCCTGTACCTCGCGGTGGCCACGCTGGCCGCGCAGTTCTTCGCCGACTGGATGTTCCTGCGCATCAAGTGGTTCACGCTGGACACGCCTTCAGGCTCGGTCTCGGTCTCGAACCTGCAGGTCTTCGGCTGGCCACTGGAGAGCGCGCTGAGCAAGTACTGGTTCTGTCTGGCCATCCTGGTGGTGGTGGCCCTGCTGGCCAAGAACCTGGTGCGCGGCGCCATCGGCCGCGAATGGATGGCCATCCGCGACATGGACGTGGCGGCCGCGGTGATCGGCATCCGTCCCATGTACGCCAAGCTCAGCGCCTTCGCCGTGAGCTCCTTCATCGTCGGCGTGGCCGGCGCGCTGTGGGCCTTTGTGTACCTCGGCGCCTGGGAGCCAGCGGCGTTCTCGGTGGACTACTCCTTCCGCCTGCTCTTCATGGTGATCATCGGCGGCCTGGGTTCCATCATGGGCAGCTTCTTCGGCGCGGCCTTCATCGTGGTGCTGCCGATTGCGCTCAACCAGTTCCTGCCCCTGCTGATGGGGCTGTTCGGCATCGAGATTTCCACGGCCGGCATCTCGCATGCCGAGCTCATGATTTTTGGCGGCCTGATCGTCTGGTTCCTGATCGTGGAGCCGCACGGCCTGGCCAAGCTGTGGAGCATAGGCAAGCAGAAGCTGCGCCTGTGGCCCTTCCCCCATTGACCCTGCATCGATCCCTTTCGAGTGTTCTTCCGCGTGCTTCACCCATAACCTACCTAGGAGACATACCATGAAGCTTCGACAACTCGCCCTCGCCACCTCGCTGGCGGCAGCCACCCTCGCGGGCGCGCTCGGCTCTGCGGCCGCTTTCGCGCAGGCCAAGGAACAGTTCATCCCGGTGCTGTCCTACCGCACCGGTCCCTACGCGCCCAACGGCGTGCCGTGGGCCAATGGCTACGTCGACTACCTCAAGCTGGTCAACGCGCGCGGCGGCATCAACGGCGTGAAGATCTCCTACGAGGAATGCGAGACCGGCTACGACACGGCGCGCAGCGTGGAGTGCTATGAACGCCTCAAGGGCAAGGGTGCCTCCCTGGTGCAGCCCCTGTCCACGGGCGCGACCTTCGCCATCACCGAGAAGGCCCCGGCCGACAAGATCTCCGTGGTAACGGTGGGCTACGGCCGCAGCGAAAGCGCCGACGGCACCGTGTTCAAGTGGAATTTCCCCATCGCCGGCACCTACTGGGTGGCGGCCGATGCGATTGTGCAGGCCATCGCCAAGAAGGAAGGCGGCCTGGACAAGCTCAAGGGCAAGAAGATCGCGCTGGTCTACCACGACAGCCCCTTCGGCAAGGAGCCCATCCCGCTGCTGCAGGAACGCGCCGCGATGCATGGCTTCGCCTTGCAGCTGCTGCCAGTGACCGCGCCGGGCGTGGAGCAGAAGGCCACCTGGCTGCAGGTGCGCCAGAACCGTCCTGACTATGTGGCGCTGTGGGGCTGGGGCGTGATGAACAGCACGGCCATCAAGGAGGCGCAAGCCACCGGTTACCCGCGCGAGAAGATGTACGGCGTGTGGTGGGCCGGTGCCGAGCCGGACGTGAAGGACGTGGCCGATGGCGCCAAGGGCTACAACGCCGTGACCATGCAGCACGGCGCCGAGCCGCAGTCCAAGCTGGTCAAGGATGTGCTGTCCATGATTCACGCCAAGGGCCAGGGCACGGGGCCGAAGGAGGAGGTGGGCCAGGTGCTCTACATGCGCGGCGCCATGAGCGCGATGCTGGGCATCGAGGGCATCCGCGCGGCGCAGGAGCGCTACGGCAAGGGCAAGGTCATGACCGGCGAGCAGGTGCGCTGGGGCCTGGAGAACCTGAACCTCACGCAGGCCAAGCTGGACGCGCTGGGTTTCGCTGGCGTGATGCGCCCGATCAGCACGTCCTGCGTGGACCACATGGGCGCCTCCTGGGCCCGCATCCACACCTGGGACGGCAAGGCCTGGAAGTTCACGTCGGACTGGCTGCAGGCTGACGAGCAGATCATCAAGCCGCTGGTGAAGAGCACGGCGGCCAAGTACGCGGCGGAGAAGAAGCTGACACCGCGTACCCCTGCTGATTGCCAGTCTTGAGACTGGCAATCACGCAGGGGCGCGGTGGGCCGCTGTATTGACGGCGCCCTCCCCCAAACCCTCCCTCCGAGAGGGAGGGGCCGCGGCCCCGACC
>JAXMMJ010000061.1:0-67636 GCA_034366585.1 Hylemonella sp. | reverse complement strand
GAGGTGAAGGCTCGGTGCCAGGCGGAGGGGAAGACCCCGGGAGCGGCCGACCTCTACGCGGCGGTGATGGATGGCGCCGTTGAACGCGTGCGGCCCAAGATGATGACCGTGGTAGCGATCATGGCGGGTCTTTTGCCCATCCTTTGGGGCAGCGGCACCGGTTCCGAGGTCATGAGCCGTATTGCCGCCCCCATGGTCGGAGGCATGATTTCCTCGACCATCCTCACACTGGCCGTCATTCCAGCCCTCTATGCCCTGGTGAAACAGTGGCAGCTGCGCCACGAAACGGATGGCGTATTACCGCTGGGGGTAAAGCCAAACTGAGCCGGCGGGGGGATGATCAAGCACCGGCTATAGCGCTTGACATTGACACGATGGGAAGGTTTATCTTGGTGCTTGCGTCAATAGAGGCGCTTAACTGGAGAAACTTATGAGCTCGATTGAACTGTCAGTAGAAGGTATGACCTGCGGCTCTTGTGCTAACGCCGTGCGCAAAGCGTTGGCTCGGGTTCCTGGCGTCGGTCAAGTTGACGTGGATCTTGCACGAGGGCGGGCGACGGTCAAATCTCAGGATGATGGGAGCCATCTGCAGGATATGCTGGATGCGGTGACGGAAGCCGGCTACAAAGGGAAGCTGGTTTCAGGCACGCCGGTATCCATAGGTGAGAATTCGTCGAGCCCCAGCGTCAAAGCCCCGCAACGTCAAGGTGGTTGCTGCTGCGGCCGCTGACTGAACTGCCGCTGCGCCAGGATTGTTTGAGAACAGAAGGGAAGCTGAAGCCGTGGATGAACATGCCCATCACGAACACCATCATCATGAAGGGGCGAAGCCAGCCTCGGCATCGCCGGCGCAGACTGCAGGCTTGAAAGATCCGGTCTGCGGCATGGCCGTCACCGCGCAGTCAGAACACCATCTCAGCCACCAGGGGCAGAGCTACTTTTTCTGCAGTGCGAAGTGCCAGGGCAAGTTCGCCGCTGATCCAGAGCGCTACGCAAGCCCGGCAGCCGCCGCACCGGTGTCAGCCCCGGCGCCCACTGGGACGATCTACACCTGTCCCATGCATCCGGAGATCCGGCAGGACCATCCGGGCTCATGCCCCAAGTGCGGCATGACCCTTGAGCCTTTGCTGCCGGAGCTGGAAGAGGAGGACAACCCGGAGCTGAAAGATTTTCGGCGACGCTTCTGGTGGACGCTCCCGCTGACCGTGGTCGTGACGGTGTTGGCCATGTTCGGCCACCAGCTCAACTGGTTTGACATGGCACGCCAGAGCTGGATCGAACTGGCCCTCTCCCTGCCTATCGTGCTGTGGGCTGGCTGGCCGTTTTTTGAGCGCGGCTGGCAGTCGGTGCTCAACCGCAGCCCCAATATGTGGACTTTGATCGGTCTGGGCACCGGGGCCGCCTTCCTCTACAGCCTGGTAGCCACCATCGCGCCGGAAGTGTTCCCGGCTTCCTTCGTCGCCATGGGCCGTGTGGCCGTTTATTACGAGGCCACCGCGGTCATCATCTCGCTCACGCTGCTGGGGCAGGTGCTCGAATTGAAAGCCCGGTCTCAGACCTCGGCCGCCATCAAGTCGCTGCTGGGTTTGGCACCCAAGACCGCGCGGCGCATCCGTGCCGATGGTTCGGAAGAGGACGTGCCCTTGACCCACGTGCATGTGGGCGACCGGCTGCGCATCCGGCCCGGAGAAAAGGTGCCGGTGGACGGCGTGGTGGAGGAGGGGATCAGCGCGGTTGACGAATCTATGCTCACCGGGGAGCCGGTACCCGTGACCAAGCGGGTCGGCGACAAGGTGATCGGCGCCACCATGAATACCAACGGCGCCCTGGTCATGCGTTCGGAAAAAGTCGGTTCTTCGACCATGTTGGCGCAGATTGTTCAGATGGTGGCACAGGCCCAGCGCTCCAAGGCACCGATGCAGCGCATGGCGGACATCGTGGCCGGGTATTTCGTACTCATGGTCGTTGCCATTGCGCTGTTGACCTTTTTTGTCTGGGGGTTCTTCGGGCCTCAGCCCAGCTGGGTCTACGCCCTGATCAATTCGGTTGCCGTCCTGATCATTGCCTGTCCCTGTGCGCTCGGACTGGCCACGCCCATGTCCATCATGGTCGCTACAGGCAAAGGCGCTACCCGTGGCGTGCTGTTCCGCGACGCGGCGGCCATCGAGCACATGCGCCGGATCGACACGCTGATCATCGACAAGACCGGCACCCTGACGGAAGGCCGGCCGGCCTTCGACCGTGCGGTTGCGGCGCCCGGTTTCGAGGCGGACGAAGTGTTGCGGCTGGCGGCCAGCCTGGACCAGGGCAGCGAGCACCCCCTGGCCGACGCCATCGTGCGCGCCGCCCGTGAGCGAGGTCTTGCGCTCGACAAGCCGGAGCAGTTCGAATCCGGATCCGGCATAGGCGTGCGCGGGCTCGTTGGGGGGCGGCAGCTGGCGCTTGGGAATACAACCCTGATGCAACAGGTGGGCGTTTCGGTCGAGTCCCTGGTTCCCCAGGCCGAAGCGCTTCGGGCAGAGGGCGCAAGCGTCATGCACCTGGCGGTTGACGGCCGCCTGGCCGGTCTGTTGGCTGTCTCCGATCCCATCAAGGCCAGCACGCCCGAGGCACTGGCGACGTTGAGGGCCGCCGGCATGCGCATCGTGATGGCCACCGGCGATGGCCTCACGACCGCCAAGGCGGTCGGCGCACGCCTGGGGATAGACGAGGTGCATGGCGAGGTCAAACCGGCCGACAAGCTCATCCTCGTGGAGAAGCTGCAACGTGAAGGCCGAGTCGTCGCCATGGCGGGCGACGGTATCAACGACGCGCCGGCGCTGGCAAAGGCGGATGTCGGCATTGCCATGGGCACCGGCACCGACGTGGCGATGAACAGCGCGCAGATCACCCTGGTCAAGGGCGATCTGCGCGGGATTGCGGTTGCACGTACCTTGTCGGAAGACACTGTGCGCAACATGAAGCAGAACCTCATGTTTGCCTTCCTGTACAACGCGCTGGGCATTCCGGTGGCCGCCGGCGTCCTGTATCCAGTGACCGGATGGCTGCTTTCCCCCCTGATTGCCGCACTGGCCATGAGCTTCAGTTCAGCGTCGGTGATCGGCAATGCCTTGCGTCTACGGCGATGAGCCTACAGCGACAGAAACATGCCGAGGCTGCGGCGCTGATCCCTGCAGCGCCGGAGCAGATCTTTGCCAGGTTGGACGACCAACGCCGGCTCGCGGCGCACATGACCAAGGCGTCGTGGATGACCCTGGGCTCGAAATTCAATTTCGAGCTGGATGAGTTTCAGGGGCGTCGTATCGGCTCGGTCATTCGAATGAACGGCCGTATCGCTGGCATTGAACTCGGGCTGGACGAGATCGTGAATGAATATGAGCCACCCTTACGCAAGGCGTGGGCCACGCTCGGCGAGCCGCGCTTGCTTGTCATTGGAGCCTATCGCATGGGATTCAACCTGGCAGCAGAAGGTCAAGGTGCGCGCCTGCAAGTCTGGATTGACTACCAACTGCCCAGTCGGGCGGCCCTGAGATGGGTGGGATGGCTTCTGGGCCCCGCCTACGCAAGGTGGTGCGTGCGAAGAATGGTTGAAGACGCAAGACGAGGTTTTTAAGATGGACGCTTTTTATCACCGCTTTTCAGAGTTATTCGCTCAGCTTGGCCTCTCGCGTGAGCCAGCCGATATACGTGATTTCATCAAACGGCATTCGCCATTGCCTGCAGAGAGGCGGTTGGAGGATGCAGCGTTCTGGAGCGCCGCCCAAGCGGCTCTTCTCCGCGAAAAACTGATGGAGGACGCGGACTGGGCGGAAGTCGTTGATCAATTAAATGCCGCGCTCCGCCTGGCAAATTCGAGCGCTATCGAACCTACTGTCAGGGTTGTCTGCCTATGCGCGTCGTGGTGTGGTGTCTGTCGGGATTTCGTGTCTCAGTACCAGGAAACGATGCGGGCCACACCAGGTGTTGTTTTTGACTGGTACGACATTGAAGACGACGTTGAGCGGCTTGGTGATGTCGACGTCGAAAGTTTTCCATGCATTTTGATTGGGGTTCAAGGAGAACCGGTTTTCTTCGGTCCGATTACGCCAAACCGAGGTAGCTTGGAGTTGCTGATACAGCGCGCACCGAATATGGCACCGCTGCCGCAAAGCCAAGTGGATCGAGATCGACTCGAGACAATCTTGCGTATCAAGTGAGTGAGTCAAAGAATCGATCCAGTAAGGCCGGTAATCCCCCCAATTGTGTAGTTCTGCTTCAGATTGCGCCGCTGTTTCCGCTATTTTGTTGCCTCGATTCCTAGCCCTCCGGTCATTGAGTGTCGGTTCAAGGCTGAGTGCGGCCGGTCAGATTTTGGCGGCAATGTCGGTGGGCGCCGAAAGCTGACGCTCAAGGTTTGACTTTGCAAATTGGACGCTACTGCTGAATGGCGCTAAATCTTGAGACTAGGCTCCGTGTCGCGTCAATCTGTTTCTCATTATTGACAAACACGGATAAATGCATAGTATGAGAAACACTATGCCAGCGCCACCACCACCCATCTCTGAGGCTGTCGCAGCTCGACTCGCCCTGCTTGGCGAGAAGATTCGCGCGCAGCGCAAGGCATTGAAAGTGAACGCGACTGCCGCAGCGCAGGCGGCTGGGATGTCGCGTGTCACGCTACACCGTATCGAGCGCGGTGAAGTGCTTTCACCAGCTCGCGCTCGCGCTCATCCATGGCGCGCTCGTCGATGTGGCGCTTGTTGCGGGTGTAGATGCTCAAGGCCTCGGCCGGCGTCAGGGTATCGGCATGCACTTGCCAAGCGAGTTGCTTGAGCTGCGGGTACTCGTCCAATCGGATGCGTTCAGGAATCCAGCCCTTGCGGTAGGCTTTCTCGCGCTCGGTTGCGGCCGGCGCGATAATCCCGAAATCCAGTCCAAGCACCGACAGCGCATTGAGGTATGCGCCAATTGTCACCGACGGCTCACCTAGCACTGGACAATCCGGACGGACCGCATGTTTGAGCGGCCGCACCACCAGCGAATTGCGCGCGTGCTGGAGGCCCTCAAGATGCCATCGCAAAGCGGCATGTCGCCAACGTCGGCTGTACATCTGAAGCTCGCCGCCCGGCTGACGGGGGTGCCGGGTCCCGGGTGTCCGCCCTAGGGCAGAAACAGCGAGGTCGCGATCCGGCCACAGCCGACAGCAATCGCTGCACTCCGGTCGGAGGTGTTGGTAATGTCAGCTCAAGGCTGGTTGCAGACGGATGAATCTGCTGGCCGAACGACCACATTCGTTGAAACCGGTCATTCACCGGTCACCTGCGTGACCATCGATTTCGCGTAGTCGCGCTCCCACACACGCACATAGCGAGATGATTCTTCCGGGGCGCCCCGCATGCTCTGGCTGAGTCTTGTGACTGGGCTACCTTTTACGCTTGCTACTCCCCGGCCAAGGAAGCTCTCCGGTCAATTCCTGCAGCCCGTCATCTTCTGCTACTACACGTCCATAGCGATCAACTTCGATCTTCGGGGCGTCCTCTGGATCGAACCAAAGGAGCGACAAGGTGATGTCTGAAGAAGCGTGATGCCGACTGAGTTCGTTTAACTCGAGTCCCGACTGCCAGTTCTCAAGCCACACATCTTGTGCGACGTATCCTTCTCTGTAGTCTGAGGAACCGCTTGCGCGAAGTTGGGCCGCTATTGATTCAGTAGGGATTGGTGACTTGAACGTAATCTTCGCGCCCATGGCGCGAAGTGGGGTCGAGAACGCGGCGTACTTCACCCAGCCGCTTTCCATAGTCACGAATACGCAAGGTGAATCTGCAAGGCGAGCAAAACGCGAAGCGGTCGCCGGGAAGGATGTCTTGAATGCATCCATCAAAGTCTCGATGGTCCTTAAGGACGGTTCCAGGTGACGCGCTGCCTGCTTGAATTGCTCGTGAGGCATGAGCAATTCCGCTGCAAAGATGTCGCAGAAGACTTCGTTCGAATCTCGCTTGGCGTAACGCCTACTATGGTCATATGGGGTGCGTACATCTGAGCATATCGATCTAGAGGCAATAGCTGCTGCGAGAGGTGCTCAGGTTGTCTACCGACGATTAGATGGATGTGCTGCTAGGTTGGTGGCTAGCGATGAAAGGGCCGTTATTAGTATTGCCTTGGATGACTATCCAGGCCGGCGCCGATTTTCTTTGGGTCATGAGCTTGCGCACTGGATCTGCGACAAGAATCGTGACTCGTTTAAGTGTGCAAATGCCGATATTGCGCCTCAGAACGACGAGGCAAAAACGGTAGAAGCTTATGCAAACAGCTACGCGAGCCAGCTGCTGCTGCCCGACTACCTAGTCGTGCCCTGCATCGGCAATAAGCCAGTCAATCTTGATCTGGCTCGATCATTGGCCACAGACTTTCGGGCAAGCCTTACAGCTTCTGCAATCAAGCTTACGCGGCGAGCAAAGGCGCCGGCTGTCATCGCATGCCATGACCAAACGCGCCTTCGGTGGTACCAAAAGAACCTTGCATTTCCTCAAGACATATATGTCCGCAGCCAGCTACACCAGGACACGTCGGCATTTGAAATGGTTTTTGGTGGTTCGGACGGGATGTCTAGACCAAAACGAGAATCTGCAGACCATTGGCTTAACGGGCCTGGGGTGTTCAGGATGTGTGTCTCATCCCAATCCATAAAGCTCCCAGACGGAACGGCTTTGTCACTGATAGTACTTGCTTAGCCAAGGCTACACCTGAAACCACATCTCAAGGATGTATGCCCTGAAACAGTCACTGCCTCATCAAATGTGCATCGCAAGTTGAATATTCGGAACCTATGAAGGACCGGAGTTGGCCGAAAAATAGTCCACCAACCACAGATTCATCACAGTTAGAACCTAACTTTGGTGAAATTTCAGTCTAACTTTGATGATGCCCATACGGATGTGTCACAGCACCTCATGACCGTCAATGACTGCTATCGCTGCATTTCAGACCTTCAAAGCATAGCCGTCTAACTTCGCTCTTTCTTCATGATCGATTGACTCCACCCGTCTTTTATCACTGTGTGAAATGAAACGGTGATAGATGCTTCAAAATTGCAAACCTCTTGAAGCGGCTCGCGTAAATTGTTGATTTTTATAGGAACGGATTGCAGACCCAATTGTCGAATTGCAGACCCAATTGTTGCCGACATCTGTCACCAGATGCCGGTTTCGGCGCGGATGGCGACTTCGCAGTCGTCGAAAATTTCCAGCTTGACGATCTTCACGCGCACGCCGATCACACCGGGCAGCTGCAGCAGGCGGTCGGCCAGCTTGCCGATCATGCTCTCCAGCAGGTTCATGTGCTCGGAGCGGCATTCGTCGATGATGATCTGGCGCACCTTGCGGTAGTCCAGCACGTGGTTGATGTCGTCATCGTGCGGCCGCAGCGGCTGCGGGCCGAGGTTGAGTTCGGCGTCGACCTGGATGGGCTGCGGCGCGGCGCGCTCATGGTCGAGGATGCCCAGGTTGGCGTCGAAGCGCAAACCGGTGAGCGTGAGGATCTGGGTGCCTTTGGTCATCACATCATCGAAAAGTCGCGCGGAAAGCGCAGCAGGTGCTGGCCGCCGTCGACCAGCAGGGTGGTGCCGGTGATGGACGAGTTTTCCAGCGCGAATTTCACCGCCCCCGCCACGTTTTCAGGCGTGGAGGAGCGCCCCAGCGGCGAGAGCTTGTGCAGGGCTTCGAACTTCTCGGGGCTCAGGTACTCGCTGGTCAGCGTGAGGCCCGGCGCCACGCCCACCACGCGCACGTCCGGGGCCAGCGCCAGGGCCAGCATGGTGTTGGCCGCTTCCAGCGCGGCCTTGGACAGCGTGTAGCTCAGGAAGTCCGGGTTCTGATTCCAGAGCTTCTGGTCCAGCAGGTTGACCACCACGCCGTCGCCGGCACGCTCCAGCACATGCGCGTGCAAGGCCTGCGCCAGCAGGATGGGCGCGCCCGTGTTGGTCCGCAGGTGGCGCTCCAGCGCGGCGTAGCCGAAGGTCTCGGCGCTGTCGTGTTCGAACAGCGCGGCGCTGTTGACCACCGCGTCGACCTGCCCGAAATGCGCGACCACCCGCGGCAGCAGCGTGCGCACGGCGGCCTCATCGGCCAGATCGGCGTCGAAGGCGGCGGCCGAGACGCCCAGCTGCTCACAGTCGGCCACGGTCTGCATGGCCTCGTCCTCGGAGCCGCGGTAGTGCACGGCCACCTGCCAGCCGGCATTCGCCAGCGCGAGCGCGATCTCGCGGCCCAGGCGTTTGGCCGAGCCGGTGATCAGGACCGTGCGGGTAGGGGAAGACATTGGAGGAGAATCCGGGGGGAGATGAATACAGCCGACAGTTTAACGACCACCCTGCAATCCCGCATTGTGCAAGCCATCACGGCGGCCGGGGGCTGGATCGGCTTTGACGATTTCATGAGCCGGGCCCTGTACACGCCGGGCCTGGGCTATTACGCCAATGACCTGCGCAAGCTCGGGCTCATGCCGGGTTCGGGCAGCGATTTCGTGACGGCGCCCGAACTCTCGCCCCTGTTCGGCCGCGCGCTGGCGGTGCAGGTGGGGCAGGCTTTGCAGCACACGCAGACCGACGAGGTCTGGGAGTTTGGCGCCGGCTCCGGCGCGCTGGCCCTGCAGCTGCTGCAAGCCCTGGGCGAGCAGGTGCGTCGTTACACCATCGTGGATCTCTCGGGGGCGCTGCGGACGCGCCAGCAGCAGACGCTGCAGTCCTTCGGCGACCGTGTGCAGTGGGTCAGCGAACTGCCGGCCGCGATGCAGGGCGTGGTGGTGGGCAACGAGGTGCTCGACGCCATGCCCGTGCAACTGCTCGCGCGCGGGGGCGGGGCCTGGTACGAACGCGGCGTGGCGCTGGCGGGTGAACGTTTCGTCTGGGCCGATCGGCCGACGGCGCTGCGCCCGCCCGTGGAGATCGAGGGCAACTACGACTACCTGACCGAGATCCATCCGCAGGCCGAGGCCTTCATGCGTACCCTGGCCGAGCGGCTGCAGCGCGGCGCGGCTTTTTTCATCGACTACGGTTTTCCCGAGGCCGAGTACTACCACCCGCAACGCCACATGGGCACGGTCATGTGCCATCGCGGTCACCGGGCCGACGCCGACCCGCTGGTCGAGGTGGGGCTCAAGGACATCACGGCCCACGTCAATTTCACGGGCATCGCGCTGGCGGCGCAGGAGGCCGGCCTGTCCGTGCTGGGCTACTGCTCGCAGGCGCGCTTCCTGCTCAACTGCGGGCTGGCCCAGCTGATGGAGCAGGCCGAGCTGCCGGCGCGTGCGCAGGCGCACAAGCTGATCATGGAACACGAGATGGGCGAGCTGTTCAAGGTCATCGGCCTGAGCACCGGCGAACCCTGGCTGGCCTCGGGCTTTTCCGCTGGTGATCGCACCCACACGCTTTGACAGATTGGTGAACCATGTTCCGCTGGCTGCTTGTCATCTTCTTCATCCTCCTGCTGGTCAATGCCGTCACGCCCTGGTTCAAGAAGATCGGTTTTGGCCGCCTGCCGGGCGACCTGAATTTCACACTCTTCGGCCGCGAGTTCAACCTGCCCTTCACCACCACCATCCTCCTGAGCCTGGTGGCCGCGGGCATTGCAAAACTCATTTGAATCCGGCTTGAATCGGGTACCCCTGCCCCTATATGGACAGGAAGAAAGGGCCTCCCCATGAGCGAAACGCGCCACATCGTCTGTCCGCACTGCCACACCACCAACCGCGTCAAGGTCGA
Source organism: Hylemonella sp. (assembly GCA_034366585.1). Lineage (GTDB taxonomy): Bacteria > Pseudomonadota > Gammaproteobacteria > Burkholderiales > Burkholderiaceae_C > Hylemonella. The sequence goes on along the minus strand of JAXMMJ010000061.1, from coordinate 57,900 downwards.
CGACCTGGGCAGGGCGCCCGACTGCGGCGGCTGCCATCAGCCCCTGTTTGCCGGTCACCCGGTGGCGCTGGACGAAGCTGCCTTCGAACGGCACATCGGCCGCAGCGATGTGCCGGTGCTGGTGGACTTCTGGGCGCCCTGGTGCGGCCCCTGCCGCATGATGGCGCCGGCCTTCGAGCAGGCCGCAGCCCAGCTGGAGCCGCAGGTTCGTCTGGCCAAGGTCAACACCGAAGACGAACAGAACCTCGCGGCGCGCTTCAACATCCGCAGTATTCCCACGCTGGCGCTGTTCGTGGGCGGGCGCGAGGTGGCGCGTCAGCCAGGGGCCATGACCTCGCCGGCGCAAATTGCCGCCTGGGTCAAGTCCCATCTGCGGTAAACAACTTAATCAGGTCTCGATGGTCCATGCGCGTGTACAGGTGCGACAGCGCACTTCGGTGCGGTTGCCGCGCCGGTCTTCTCCAAGCACCTCGAAGCGGGCATAGGTGCCGCAGTCCGGGCAGTTGGCCTGGTTGGCCACTTCCTCGGCGTGCATGAGCAGGTAGAGGTAACGCCGCAGCGCCCACAGGCCGATGGCGCCGCTAGCGATGAAGAGCAGCACGTCCAGCAGCTTTTCCTCCAGCGTGCCGCCTTTGAAGACCTCCAGCATGCCGATCAGCGCAATGCTGCACAGCAGGGTCAGCAGCAGGTGGGCGTGGCTGGAGAGCAGCTCACGTTCGTACCATTTCCGAAAACCGAAACGGCGCACTCCCTCGGCCAGCGGCGGGTTGAAGAGGTTGCGGGGCGGGGTGGCCATGCATCCATCATGCGACCAGACCCGTTCGGGTGGCGGAGTGTCGGCAGCACCCGAGCGGGCCGCTGGGTTATTCGGCCGGCGGTCAGCCCGGCTCTTCGTGCGGCAGACCCAGGTGCTGCGCCACGGCCCGGGCACGGGCCGCGTGGATGATCTCGCCCACCTTCTTGCCGTTGTGGCCCTGGGCCATGGCGTGTTCGGCAATCTCGTGCGTGGGCAGGGCCAGCACGGTTCCCAGCACACCCTGCAGACGCGCCGCCTGCGGGTAGGGCTGTTGGTCCAGGCCCAGGCGGCCCCGCGCGTCGCACTCGCAGGCCTGCAGCACTTCGGCAAAACGTTGCGGCTTGCGGATGGCGTCGCAGCGCTCCAGCAGGCGCAGCAGGGCGGTGGCGCCCAGCGTGCCGCTGCGGTGGATGTTGCCGTGCTCGCGCGCCACCACGTCGGCCAGTTCACGGCAGTCGATGGGCACACGCAGGCGCTCGCACAGGCCTTTCAGGAGCCGGGCGCTGCGCTCCTCGTGGCCGATATGGCGCGGCAGCACGTCGACGGGCGTGGTGCCCTTGCCCAGGTCATGGCCCAGGCAGGCGAAGCGCACAGTCAGCGGCGCCTTCAACTGCGCCGCCATGTCCAGCACCATCATCAGGTGCACACCGGTGTCGATCTCGGGGTGGTGCTGCTCGGGCTGCGGCACGCCCCAGAGGCGGTCCACCTCGGGCAGCAGCCGTTGCAGGGCGCCGCAGGCGCGCAGCACGTCGAACATGCGCGAGGGTTGTTCTTCCATCAGGCCGCGGCTGAGCTCCTGCCAGACGCGCTCGGCCACCAGGTGGTCGACCTCGCCATCCTCCACCATCTCGCGCATCAGCGCCATCGTTTCGGGGGCCACGGTGAAGTCGGTGAAGCGCGCCGAGAGGCGTGCCACGCGCAGGATGCGCACCGGGTCCTCGCGGAAGGCCGGCGTCACGTGGCGGAACACCCGCTGCTCGATGTCGCGTTGCCCGTGGTAGGGGTCGGTGAGGTGCGTGGTGTCGAAGGAACCATCGGGCCGGCACTGGCTGCTGTGCACGGCGATGGCGTTGACGGTCAGGTCGCGCCGCGCCAGGTCGTCCTCCAGCGTCACGTCGGGCGAGGTGTGGACGGCGAAACCCTTGTAGCCGCGGGCGGTCTTGCGCTCCGTACGCGCCAGCGCGTGCTCTTCCTTGGTCACCGGGTGCAGGAAGACCGGGAAATCCTTGCCCACGGGCACGAAACCCTGGGCGGCCATCTCCTCGGGGGTGGTTCCCACCACCACCCAGTCGTGGTCCTTCACGGCCAAGCCGAGCAGGGCATCGCGCACCGCGCCACCCACCATGTAGATCTGCATGGGCTGCAGTCTAGCGCCTTGTTTCAGCGCTTGAGCCGGTAGGGCTCTTCGAAGGCGCGAAAGTCGGCCTCGGCTTTGGCGTCGGCGATCCATGCGGCCACGCCCGGCAGGGCGGCGACACGCTCCATGTAGGCGGCGATGGCCGGCGGCACGGGCAGGCCGTAGGTCTTCAGGCGCATGCAGACCGGCGCGAAGTAGGCGTCAGCGATGCTGAAGTCGCCGAAGAGCAGCGGCCCGCCATAGACCTGGAGCAACTCGCTCCACATGGCCACCAGGCGCGCCACGTCGGCGCGCACGGCCGGCTGGTCACGCCAGATCAGCGCGCCCACCTGGTGCAGGGAGGCCTCGATGTTCTGCGGGCAGTGGCTGCGCAGGGCGCTGAAGCCGGCGTGCATCTCGGCACAGACGCTGCGTGCACGGGCGCGGGCCGCCTTGTCCTGGGGCCAGAGCCCTTTCTCGGGGAACTGCTCGGCCAGGTATTCCGCGATGGCCAGGGTGTCCCAGATGACCAGCGCGTCGTCCTGCAGCACCGGCACCTTGCCCGTGGGCGTGAGGCCGGCCAGGGACTGCTTGAACTGCGAGCCGGCGTCGAAGCCGTCAAAACACACCAGCACTTCTTCAAACGGGATGCCGGCCTGGCGCAGCAGCACCCAGGGCCGCATGGACCAGGACGAATAGTTCTTGTTGCCGATGGTGAGCTTGCGCATGGGCTCCTCCTTGTCTGGAGGGCCATGGTAGCGCTAGCGGCGCCGGAAGCGGCTGCGCAGCGCCAGCAGGGGGTCACCGTTGCCGAGGTAGGCCGGTGCCACGGCGGCCGGGCCGGTGGGCGTGATGCCCAGCGCGGCGAAACCGGGCACACGGCCGGTGAGCACGTTGTCGACCTTCATAGAATCGAGGTTGTCACGGCTCATCAGGGGCTGGCCCGGGGCCAACTCCATCATCAGCGCCTGCAGTCGACCGATGGCCATGGGCAGGGGGATCACGGGGCGCGGCACCCCGGCGGCGCGGCCGGCGAGTTGCACCAGTTCCTTGAGCGTGTGGACGCTGGGGCCACCGAGTTCGTAGGTCAGGCCGATGGTGCGCGTGTCCTGCAGGCAATACACCATGGCCCGGGCCACGTCCTCGACCCAGACCGGCTGGAAACGGGCGCCGGCACCGGCCAGCGGCATCACGGGGAAGGCGCGCTGCAGCGCGGCGAAGAGGTTGAGGAAGCGGTCGTCGGCGCCGAAGATCACGCTGGGGCGCAGCACGGTGAGCTGTAGTCCCTGGGGCGCCGCTTGCTGCAGCACGCCTTCGCCGCGTGATTTGCTGCGCAGGTAACGTGAGGGCGCGGTGTCGGTCGCGGCCGGTTCGGCACCCAGCGCGCTGACATGCACGAGGCGTTTCACGCCCGTGGTCAGGCAGGCGCGTGCCAGTTTTTCCGGCAGTTCGACATGGGTGCGCTGGAAGGCGGCTTCATCGCCGTGCAGGATGGCCACCAGGTTGATGACCGCGTCGTGGCCGACGAGCAGCTGGCGCAGCGTGGCCTCGTCGTGCACGTCGGCTTCGAGCACCGTGAGGCGCGGCAGGTGCTGCACCGCGCTGGCGTTGGCGGCGCGCCGCGTGGGCACGGTCATGGCCCAGCCCAGGCGTGCCAGATGTTCACAGATGTGGCGGCCGACGAAACCGGTACCGCCCAGCAACAGCACTCGTTTCATTGGAGAATCCTCCGCGCCAGGCGCTGCGGAATGAACGCTTCGGAGCGGCCGTGCGCGTTCATGGCAATTCTTCAGCAGGTTCGGGCTTGTCCACGCCCAGCGGGCCGACAAAACCCAGGCGGGCCTTGAGCGACTGGGGCTCGCCCGTCAGCACGGCGGCGTAGTTCACCGTGTTGGCCAGCACCTTCTTGACGTAGTCGCGCGTCTCGCCGAAGGGGATGTTCTCGGTCCAGATGGCGGCTTCGAGCACCGGGTCGCCGGTCTGGCCGCGCCAGAGCTTGGAACGGCTGGGGCCGGCGTTGTAGGCCGCCGCGGCCAGGGGCATGGAGCCGTCGAAGGAGTCCAGCACCAGCTTGAGGTAACCCGTGCCGATGGCGATATTGGTGTCGCGCTGCGTGATCTGCGCGGGCTTGAAGTTGGCCATGCCGATGCGTCGCGCTGTCCAGCGCGCCGTGGCTGGCATGACTTGCATCAGGCCGGCCGCGCCCACGCCGGACTTGGCGTCGGGGATGAAGCGGCTTTCCTGGCGGATCAGGCCGTAGACGAAGGCCGGCTCCAGGCCGGTGGCGCTGGCGCGCTGCTGCACTTCCTGGCGGAAGGGGGTGGGGAAACGTTGCGAGACGTCGATCACCGAGCGGGTGCGCTCGCTGGCGTTGATGCAGCGGTCCCAGACGTGCAGCTCGCAGGCCACGGCGGCCGCGGCCAGCAGTTCGCGGTCGCTCATGCCACCGCGCTGGTGCAGGTTGGTGCTGTAGTTCCACTCGCGCACGCCCTCGGTGCGCAGGCCCAGGCCGATGGCGTACAGCGCGCGCTTGATGCCTTCGTTGTCACGGGCGGCCTGTAGCTCGTCCTCGGTCAGCGGCGCCGGGGCGGCCGGTGCGCTGATGCGCTGGCCCAGCTCTTCCATGGCCAGCTGCTCGTAGAAACCGCGCGGCGAGGCGATGGACTGCAGCAGGGTGCGTGCGCGCAGCTCGGCGTTGGTGGCCTGCAGCGCGAGCAGGGCGCGGGCGCGCCAGTAGATCCAGGTCGGGTCGCGCATCTGCGACTCGCTTAGAGCGGCGATGCTGTCGTGCACCTGCTGCCAGTCGTTGGCACGCAGGGCGGCACGCACCTTCCACACGAGGTGGTCGCCGTGCATGTGCATGTCCTGCCCGTTGGCGTAGTAGCCCAGGGCCTTGTCCGAGAGGGTGCGTGCGGCACGCTTGCCGATCACGCCCCAGACCCAGCTGCGCTCCTCCTGCGTGAGCTGGGCGCGCCAGCGCAGCTTGCTCACCTCTTCGGCGGCGGCCTGCGGGTCGCTGGAGGCCAGGCGGATCAGGGCCAGGGTGACCCATTCGCGGGTCTTGGGGCGCAGGGCCGTGAGCTTCTCGTCCAGGTAGCGCTTGGGGTTGGTGTAGAGGGTGTTGAGGCCGCTCGCCCAGTCCGGGTTGAGCAGGCTGATGGCCTGCTGGGCGATGCGTGGTTTGTCGAATTCGAAACCCAGGCGCGCGCGGCGCCAGGCCACCATGGGGTCGAGTTTCTCGTCCTTGATCAGGCGCTCGGCGGCGGCGGCGCAGCCGTCATCCGGGTCGCGCTGGGCCAGCCAGAGCTCCTGCACCTGGGCGGCCACGTCCTCGTTGCTGGTGACGTAAGCGGCGTGCAGGGCGTGGCAGCGGACTTCCGCGTCATCGCCCATGCGGTAGCGGGGCAGCTCGGCCGTGAAACGGGCCCAGTCGCGGCGCTTGCCCAGCTGCAGCAGCCAGTCGTTGCGCAGGCGGTCTTCCTGGTAGGTGCCGGCATAACGGCTCAGAAAGCTCTCGACTTCAGCCGGCTTGGCGTCTTCCAGGCGGGCGCTGAGCTCCCAATAGGCCGCCCAGGGCTCCAGCACATGGCCCTGGACCTGGGGCAGCAGGGCGCTCAGGCGTTTGCTGTCGGGCTTCTTGTAGGCTTCAGCCATGTCGGTGATCAGCGCGTCCTGATCGGGCTTGGCCCGGGCCTTGGCCTTGGTCGGCGCGGCTGCCGCGGGCAGGGCCAGACCCACCGTCAAGGCGATAGCTGTCAGAATGACTTGAAACTGCATGTGGAAATTATGGACACATCCGAGGCAAAAAGGGCGTTAGAGAAGAAAAACCTCCGCCAGCGGCTCATTACTGAACGTTTGAACCTGCCCGATCGCCTACAGCGTGCGGCACTTTTGCAACAGGTCATGCGCATCTGGCTCGTGGGGCGCAGCGATCTCGTGATTGGCGCCTACTGGCCCATCAAGGGCGAATTCGACCCTTTGCCGGCCTTGCACCGCTGGAAAGAGGACGGTGAGTTGCTGGACAACCCGCAGCCGCGGCGCATCGGCCTGCCCGTGATCGACAAGGTACACAAGACCCTGACCTTCCACGCCTGGTACCCCGGTTGCCCGATGGAGGAGGACGCCTACGGCATTCCCAAGCCCAAGGACACCGAGATCATCGTGCCCACCCTGCTCTTCGTGCCCTGCGTGGGTTACGGGCCGGGCGGCTACCGCCTGGGCTACGGCGGCGGCTTCTATGACCGCACCCTGGCCACCCTGCAGCCCAAACCCTATACCGTGGGCCTGGGTTTTACCCAGGGTTATCTGGACGATTTCGAGCCCGAGCCGCACGACGTGCCGCTGGAGGCCATCCTCAACGACAACGGCGTGGTGTGGCCGGTGGCCGGGATGGGTTGAGGAATTGCACCATCCGTAACCGATTTCGTTTAAGTAGAATTCGCGCCTCTTCCCGCAGCGCCCCCACGGAGTTCCCTATGAGCAAAGCCTTTGCCTCGCAAGCCGACCTGACCGACAAGAAGACCACCTTCGAGCAGCTCAGCAAACACTGCTGGGCCTACACCACCGAGGGCGACCCGAACTCCGGCGTCATCATCGGCGAGCGCTTCATCATGGTCAGCGATGCCACCGCCACCCCGGCCATGGCGCGCGACCTGATCGCCAAGATCCGCACCGTCAGCGACCTGCCCATCAAGTACGTGCTGCTCACGCACTACCACGCGGTGCGTGTGCTGGGTGCCTACGCCTATGCCGCCGAGGGCGCCACCGAGATCATCGCCAGCCAGGGCACGCTGGAGTTGATCCGCGAGCGCGGTGCGCAGGACATGAAGAGCGAGATGGAGCGTTTCCCGCGCCTGTTCCGCAACGCCGAGACCGTGCCCGGCCTGACCTGGCCCACCATGGTCATCGGCGGCGGCAACCCGGTCAAGGGCGAGGTGCCGGGCAAGCTGTCCATCAACCTGGGCGGCGTGGTGGTGCAGATCTGGAGCCCGGGCCCCGGCCACACGCGTGGCGACACCATCGCCTGGGTGGAGGAGGAAAAAGTGCTGTATTCGGGCGACTTGGTCGAGTACGAGGCCGGCGTCTACACCGGCGACGCGCAACTGGCCGAATGGCCGACCACGCTGGAAGCGCTGCGCGCGCTCAAGGCGGAGTACATCGTGCCCGGCCGCGGCGAGGCCATGAAGGGCAACGCCAACGTCAACAAGGCGCTGGACTACACCAAGCGCTGGGTCGAGACCCTCTACCGGGCGGGCCAGGAAGCCGTGGCCTTGGGGCTGGACCTCAAGGCTGCCATGGCCCACACGCGCAAGAGCATGGACCCGGTGTTCGGCCACGTCTTCATCTACGAGCACTGCCTGCCTTTCGACGTGAGCCGCGCTTATGACGAGGCCAGCGGCATCAAGAACCCGCGCATCTGGACCGCCGAGCGCGACCAGCAGATGTGGGCCGCGCTGCAAAACTGAACCGGTTTTACTGGCAGGAGGCCGCCAGCCCTTTCATCTGCTGCTCGCACTGCGCACGCGAGGACTCGGGCAGGCTGGCGCAGCGGGCCAGCATCCTCGCCGGGTCCATCTGCTTGCACATGGGGCTGTTCTTGTCGAACTGCATCATGCTTTCTCCCTTGCAGGCGCCGGCATGGGTATAGCGGACCTTGAAGTTGCGCTGCTTGCCATCCTTGCTGATGGTGGTGTCCATCAGGTAGCTCTTCTCGCTCTCGCGGGTCAGGAGCATGCGCGAACTCCCTCAGTCCTTGCAGGTCACAGCGATCTCGGCCTGGCTGTCCGTGTTGCGCAGGACCTGGGGCGTGCACCGGGGGTCTTCGGCCGGCGTGTTCCTGGACATCTGCTTGGCCACGTCCATGCACAGGCCGGTCTGGCCCATGGCCGCCGCACCACGGGCCAGCTGCGGGTCGTCGCTGGAGATCAGCTCCATGCGCCACAGGCCCTGTCCCATGGGGGTGGACTTGAACAGTTTGAGTTCGGACAAGGGGCCGGCCGCGTGGGCCGTACCGGCCAGCGTCAGGCCGACCAGCAGGACAACTCGCAGAAGGCCGAGGATGAAACGGTGCATGGCGAACCTCCAGTCAGGATGGGTGCGGGCCATTTTCGCAGAGCGACCCTGGCGCGGCCAGCGTTTCAGCCCGGTGCGATCAGGGCCTGCAGGTCGGCCTCGTAACCCCGCAGCCGCTCGACCAGCCGGCGCCGTTGTGCCTCGCTGGCGCTGTTGTGCAGCGCGGCGATGGTCTGGCAGCCCTCCTGCAGCATGCGTTCGAACTGCTCCCGCGCGGCGGGCTCGGGCGGCGCCAGGCTGCGTTGCACCAAGGCCAGCATTTCGGCCTTGATGTGCGCCGGGCGCTCGCCCTGCCGGTGTTCCTGCAGCACGCGCAGCGTGTCCTGCTGGCGGCGCAGGCCAGGCGAGCATCGAAGCTGGACGCCGTGATGCGCTCGCGCAGCAAGGCCTTCTGGGCTTCGCTCAGGCTGCCGTAGAAATCCTCGTAGCGGTCCACGGTGCGCTCCAGGCGCCGCGCCAGCAACTCGGCGGGGCTGCCGTCCAGCCATTCCTCGCGCCACTTGCGGTTGTGCTTCTCGAATTGCCGGTCCAGGTGGCGCAGCTGCGCGGTCTGCAGGGTGGGCGCCAGCCGGGCCAGGCCTTCGGCGCTCTGTTCCCCCAGGCGCTGCAGGTGCACGCGGACCTGGGCCAGGTGCGTACAGACCTGCTCGGGTGTGACCGGCCCGCTGGCCTGCTGCTGCAGGCGCTGGAGCAGCCCGGCATAGGCGGGCAGCTCCTGGCGGCGGTGCCAGGCATGGAGGCTGTCCAGGCTGTCGCGTACCGGTCTGGCCTGGGCCTCATTGAAGTCGATGTAACCGTCCAGCCACCAATACAGCAGGGTGGGGGCGTTGTTGTAGCCGGTTTGCACGGCGCTGCAGCCAGCCAGCACAAGCAGCAGCAGCGCACCGATAATGCGGGGCAGGAAACTCAACATCACGGTGGACAAGCGCATGAAGCAGATCGGACAGGCAGTGGATGTGGCCATCATGGCCGCGGGCAAGGGCACGCGCATGAAAAGCAGGCTGCCCAAAGTGTTGCACCGTTTGGCCGGTCGTGCATTGTTGCAGCATGTGGTGGACACGGCGGCAGGGTTGAATGCCCGCCGCGTGGTGGTGATCACGGGCCATGGCGCCGCCGAGGTCGAGGCCGGGGTGGTGCACCCGGGCGGCGGTTTGCTGCAGTTCGTGCGCCAGGAGCCGCAGCTGGGCACCGGCCATGCCGTGCAGCAGGCCGTGCCGGCGCTGCCGGACGACGGCATCGTGGTGGTGCTGTCGGGCGATGTACCGCTCACGGAAGGCGCCACCCTGCGCGCGCTGATCGACGCCTGCGGCGGCGACAAGCTGGCCCTGCTGACCATTGCCTTCGACGACCCCACGGGTTATGGCCGCATCGTGCGCGCCGCGAACGGCGATGTACAGGCCATCGTGGAGCACAAGGACGCCAGCGAGGCCCAGCGCCAGATCCAGGAAATCTACAGCGGCATCATGGCCGTGCCGGCCCGGTTGCTCAAGCCCTGGCTGGCGCAGCTCGACAACAAGAACGCCCAGGGTGAGTACTACCTGACCGATGTGGTCAAGTTCGCGGTAGCGCAAGGCGTGCCCGTGGTGGCGCACAAGATCAGCGATGCCCTGCAGGTGGCCGGCATCAACAGCCCGGTGCAACTGGCCGAGCTGGAGCGCGCCCACCAGCAGCGCGTGGCCAGGACGCTGATGGAGCAGGGCGTGCGCCTGGCCGACCCGGCGCGCTTCGATGTGCGTGGCGAACTGCTGTGCGGGCAGGACGTGGAGATCGACATCAACTGCATCTTCGCGGGCCGCGTGGAGCTGGGCGAGGGGGTGCGTATCGGCGCGCACTGCACGATCAGCAATGCGCGCATCGCCGCCGGCACGGTGATCCACCCCTACACCCACATCGAAGGCGGTGTCAGCGACAAGGACCGGGTCGAGGTCGGCGCCGGCGCCCTGGTCGGCCCCTATGCCCGGCTGCGCCCCGGCGCCAAGCTGGGTGACGAGGTGCACATCGGCAACTTCGTCGAGATCAAGGCCGCCACGCTGGCCAAGGGCGCCAAGGCCAACCACCTGGCCTACATCGGCGACTCCAGGGTGGGCGAGCGTGTGAACTATGGCGCGGGCAGCATCACGGCCAACTACGACGGCGCCAACAAGCACACCACGGTGATCGAGGCCGACGTGCACATCGGCAGCAACTGCGTGCTGATCGCGCCCGTCACCATTGGTGCCGGCGGCACCGTGGGCGGCGGCTCCACCATCACCAAGGACACGGCGCCCGGCACCCTGACCGTGGCGCGCGCCAAGCAGGTCAGCCTGAGCAACTGGAAGCGGCCCGAGAAGAAAAAATAGAAACGATGAGCGAACCCACGCCCGAGCAGGAGATCGCGCGGCTGCAGGCCGAGTTGCAAGGCGCGCGCGCCGCGCTCGGCGACTTCGCCTACGCAGTCTCGCACGATCTGCGCGCCAGCCTGCGCCACATCATGTCCTACGCGGCCCTGCTGCGCGAGGAGATGGGGCCCGTTCTGCCGGGTGAAGCGCTCAGCTACCTGGAGACGGTGCACGGCGCGGCCCGTACGCAGGGCCAGCAGATCGACGGCCTGATGAGCTGGTCGCAGCTGGACCGGGTCGAACTGCAGGTGCGGGAATGCGAGGTCGGCACCCTGGTGGCCGAGGCGCAGGCCCAATTGGCCGAGTTGTGTGCCGGCCGCCAGATCGAATGGCAGGTGCAGGAGGGCTTGCCCGTGCTCATCGGGGACGGCGCGCTGCTGCGCCAGCTGTTCGTGCACTTGCTGTCCAACGCGCTCAAGTTCACGCGGCCGCGCGACACCGCGGTGATCGAGGTCGGTGCCGAGGTGACGCCCGAGGGCCTGGCCACGATCCACGTGCGCGACAACGGCGTGGGCTTTGACCCGGTGCGCCAGTTCAAGCTCTTTCACGTCTTCCAGCGCCTGCACGGCGCCAGCCAGTTCGAAGGCCTGGGCCTGGGGCTGGCGCTGGCGCGCAAGATCGTCGAACGCCATGGTGGCAGCATCCGTGCCGAGGGTGCACTGGACGCCGGTTGCACCGTCAGCGTCACGCTGCCGTGCGCCATGGGCGCGCCGGTCTGAGCTGAGTCGCGCAGGCTGGGCGCAGTCCCTTACTTCGCTGGCAGCGGCACGCGCGTGCCGAACTTGCTGCGCTTCACGCTGAAGAAGGCTTTCACGTTGCGCACATTGGCGTCGCTGGTGAACAGGCGCTGCGCCAGCGCCAGGTAGTCCGGCATGTCGCGCGCGTGCACCACCAGCACGAAGTCCGGCCCGGGCGAAACGCGGTAGCACTGCTGCACCGCTTCGTCGGCTGCCACGCGCAACTCGAAGGCCGTTTGCGCCTCTTCACCCTGGCGCTCCAGCGTGATCTCCACGATGGCCTGCAGGCCGTGGCCCAGCAGGGGCGCGAGCTTGTCGGTGCTGAGGATGGCAACCTGCTTTTCGATCAGGCCGCCATCGACCAGGCGCTTGACGCGCCGCAGGCAGGTGGGCGGTGAGATGTGGGCCAGCGCGGCCAGGGACTGGTTGCTTTGGCTGGCGTCTTTTTGCAAGGCGTCGAGCAGCAGCAGATCTGTCGCATCTATGGTGATTGATTCCATTTTGTGATTATTTTTGAAATAGTTGGTCTTGTCATGTGTTTTGTGAAATTTAGGTTCAAAAAATACAAAAAATCAATCAGATATTTTTCATCACTGCTTCTACCATCACCCCATCGAGTTCAGGAGACATCCTTATGTGTGGCATCGTCGGCGCCGTTTCCAATCACAACATCGTCCCCGTGCTGGTGCAGGGCCTGCAACGGCTGGAGTACCGCGGGTATGACTCCTGCGGCGTGGCCGTGCATGCGGCCGGCGGCCTGCAGCGCGCGCGCAGCACCTCGCGGGTGGCCGAACTGGCCGAGCAGGTGCAACGCGACCAGGTGACGGGCTACACCGGCATCGCCCACACCCGCTGGGCCACGCACGGCGCGCCGGCCGTGCACAACGCCCACCCGCACTTCAGCCACGGCTCGGGTGCCGACACGGCGCAGCGCGCGGCGCGTGTGGCCCTGGTGCACAACGGCATCATCGAGAACCATGACGAGCTACGCGCCGCCTTGCAGAAGAAGGGCTACGTCTTCGTCAGCCAGACCGACACCGAGGTCATCGCCCACCTGATCGATTCCATCTACGAAGGCGACCTGTTCGAGGCCGTGAAGGCCGCCACCAAGCAACTGCATGGCGCCTACGCCATCGCCGTCTTCCACAAGGACGAGCCGCACCGCGTGGTGGGCGCACGCGCCGGCTCGCCGCTGATCCTCGGCGTGGGCAGCGACGGCTCGCATTACCTGGCCAGCGATGCCATGGCCCTGGCCGGTGTGACCGACCAGATCGTCTACCTCGAAGAGGGCGACGTAGTGGACCTGCAGCTGGGCAAGTTCTGGGTGGTGGGCCGCGACCACAAGCCCGTGCAGCGCGTCGTGAAGACCGTGCTGGCCCACAGCGGCGCGGCCGAGCTCGGCCCCTACCGCCACTACATGCAGAAGGAAATCTTCGAGCAGCCGCGCGCCATTGCCGACACGCTCGAAGGCGTGGAAGGCATCGTGCCCGAGCTCTTTGGCGACGGCGCCTACCGCGTCTTCAAGGACATCGACAACGTGCTCATCCTGGCCTGCGGCACCAGCTACTACAGCGGCTGTGCCGCCAAGTACTGGCTGGAGAGCATTGCCAAGATCCCCACGCAGGTCGAAGTGGCCAGCGAATACCGCTACCGCGATTCGGTGCCCAACCCGCGCACGCTGGTGGTCACCATCAGCCAGTCGGGTGAGACGGCGGACACGCTGGCCGCGCTGCGCCACGCGCAAAGCCTGGGCATGGCGCAGACCCTGACCATCTGCAATGTGGCGACCTCTGCCATGGTGCGCGAGTGCAAGCTGGCCTACATCACCCGTGCGGGGGTGGAGATCGGCGTGGCTTCCACCAAGGCTTTCACTACCCAGCTCGCGGGCCTCTTCCTGCTCACGCTGGCCCTGGCCCAGGTGCGCGGACATTTGACGGAAGCCGACGAGGCGGAGCACCTCAAGGCCATGCGCCACCTGCCCGTGGCCCTGCAGGCCGTGCTCGCGCTGGAGCCGCAGGTCATGAGCTGGGCCGAGGACTTCGCCCGCATGGAAAATGCACTCTTCCTCGGCCGTGGCCTGCACTACCCGATTGCCCTCGAAGGCGCGCTCAAGCTCAAGGAAATCAGCTACATCCACGCCGAGGCCTACCCGGCCGGTGAACTCAAGCACGGCCCCCTGGCCCTGGTGACCAGCGCCATGCCCGTGGTGACGGTGGCGCCCAACGATGCGCTGCTGGAAAAACTCAAGAGCAATCTGCACGAGGTGCGCGCGCGCGGCGGCGTGCTCTACGTGCTGGCGGACAGCGATACCCGCATCGAAAGCGGCGAGGGCCTGCACGTTATCCGCATGCCCGAGCATTACGGCGCCCTCTCGCCGCTGCTGCACGTGGTGCCGCTGCAGCTGCTGGCGTATCACACGGCGTGTGCTCGGGGGACGGATGTGGACAAGCCACGCAATTTGGCCAAGAGCGTCACGGTTGAGTGACGCTCTTGGTGGCGCATCGCGCCTTTTGCAGCCAATGAAAGCGACAGAATAGGCCATGAAAAAAGCCGCCTCGCGGGCGGCTTGATCGGGGTTGTGTGAAGTCTAGTTTACGCTGGACTTGTGCTCGCGGTTCAAGGTGTGACAGCCGACGACTGAGCCCAACGGCTGGAGATCTTGCTTGGGGTCAGGGACCACACGATCATGATCAGACCGATGATCGGGATGAGGGAGACAAGAAGCCACCAACCGCTCTTGTCGATGTCGTGCAGGCGGCGCACTCCTACGGCCAGCGTGGGCATGAGCAGGCCCAGCATCAGAATGAAGTACAAAACAGGCGAGATGATCAGGCCAACGCAGACCGCCAGGAAGTAAAACAGGGTCCACCACCAGTATTCGGAACGGCTGGCCACGCCCTCGAAGGTTGCGTACTTGGAAAGGCAGGTTTTGATGGCGTCGAAAAAGGTCATGTGGTCCTCGGTGATGTTTTAGGGTTCCCAGCGCCAGCCTGGCGCCACGGGCATTCTTGCCTAGGGTCTGTGTGCTGCCTATCCCCCATTCGGGGCATAGAACAACACTTTGTCCCAGTTGAGGTCGAAATCAGCCTTCAGGGGATCTCGACGCCGGCATCCCTGGCCAGCTTCACCCATCGCACGATACGGGCGCGCAGCTCACGCTGATTCACCTCTGGCGGCATTTGGCTCATCATCCCCAGGGCCTCTGATAGCTGCAGGTAGCGGTGCTCAAGAAGGGCAACGCAGAATTCCCTGTCCTTTGGCCGGCCCGCCGCAGCCTTGGACATGAACAGGTCCACCACACTGATGCAGTATCCGACGCCAGGCTCGCGCGTGGCAGCCGGTACACGCAAAACTCGACCCATCCAGCCGTTGGGCAACAGCGCGGTCATCGCACCAACGCCCTGTGCGTAATACCCGTTTTCCTTGTGAAACGTCGACCCCTCACCGATCGCGCCGTCGATCTTGTCCGCAAGTTCTGGATGGTGCAGCGGATAGATGTCTGCCTCCACTGAAACCGTCAGGACATTCGGGGGGTTCGGATCGGAGCCGAGGATCGCCTGACTCCCGATCACCACAAGTTCGTACTCCTTCGTGATGTCAGTGCTGGCCCGAATAAGGTGCTCCAGATCCTGCAGCCTCATGTGCCAGCCCCCTTGGCTTCGCCGTCAAAGGACACCCCGCTCTTGAGCTTGACCAGCTGTTCCAGGATCGCCAGTCGATCCTCGTTGGGCAGGAGGGTCGGAATAGGCGAGGCCTGGCGCAATTGTTGGGAACGCGAAGAGCGGCCGAGGACCACGCGGTACGCCTTTTCCGTCAAGATTCTTTTCCACTCCAGCCACAATGGCGCGGAGCGTGATTTGGGATCGTTCGCCAACCACTGATCCACTGTCGCGAGTGCGCGCGCGCGCATGGTCGAATCACGTTTGACCATTTCCATCCCAGCCGCATGCAGCGCCAAGCTCTGCAAGTCCTGAAGAGCGCTGGCGTCGCGGTCGGCAGAAACCGTGACCTTGACCGCAGGGCGGGAGTGGCGGGAGCGCGCGGCCGCATTGTTTGTCGCCGTGGGGTTCATCACATCGCTGGCCAGCATGGCCAACTCACCGCCGATTCCCAAGGCTGACATCACTCGCAGGTAGGTACCGATCGATGTGTTGGGGTCGCCTGACTCCACTGCGCGCAGGGTGGGGCGTGAAATGCGGACCAGCTCGGAGAACTCGACCGTGCCCTGACCCCGTGCCTTGCGCAGGCGCTGCAGCCGGTCGCCGAGCTGGTGCAGCAGCTCACGATCCAGGACGGAGAGGGTAGGGAGGTTGCTCATTTGAGATGCATGATAGCCAAAATGACAGTTTTTGGCAATTATGGTTTACAAATAAGCAGCAAGGAGCCGGCGCGCCAGGCTACGCTCATTCGGGCCCAAGGTCAGCGCGCCGGGGTCACAGTCGGGAGCGCAAAGCGAAACTTCACCGTTCCCATGCCGGCTGACCTTCCAGCCGTCCAGGTCAGGAACCGCACCGTCGTCCTCGCCGTCGCCGTCGAGCAGCACTGGGGGCACATCAAAGGCCCCGAAAGTTCGAACATTGGCGCTGGCCTGAAGCGCGCAAGATGCGTGGCTTGCGGCGCTGGCTAAGGGCTAGCGTTGCGGCGCCTGAGGCCTTGCAAAGGCGTCGCGGATGGCGTCAGCCCCTGCGCCGGTGGAAAGCAGCAGCGTCAGGAGCAGTCGGGCCTTGGCGCTGCTCATGTGGCCGCAGGGAATGACGCCTTTGGCGATCAGGTCCATCTCCGAGCCGGAAAAACCATAGGTCCGGGTGAAGACCTTGCCGGCACGCACCCGGGTGCTCAGCAGCACGGGCATCTCGCTGGCCAGGCGGGCCACCGCTTCGACTGCCGCGGCCGGGACATGCCCGGCTCCCACGCCCTCGATCACCGCGCCCTCGTAGCCCAGACCGGCCAGTGCGGCCAGCATGCGGCCGTCCTCTCCCAGGCCCAGCGGGACAAGCGCCACACGGCTGTCCCGTTGCACGGGCGCCTGGATGTAGGGGGTGTCGCGCCGGGGTGTCATCATCCATTCGACCTGTCCCTCGGCCACCAGGCCCAGGGCGCCCGTCCCCGGCGAACTGAAGGCGCTGGCCAGGGAGGTGTGCGACTTCTGGACCCAGCGTGCCGAATGGATCTCGTCATTCAGCACCACGACCACGCCCTGACCACCCAGGCGCGGATCCGAGGCGACCCGTACCGCCGAGAGCAGGTTGGCGGGCCCGTCGGCGCCTGCCGCCTGGGGGCCGCGCATTGCGCCGGTCACCACGACCGGGTGGCGGGGGTCGGTCAGCAGGTCCAGCACGAAGGCCGTGTCTTCGATGGTGTCGGTGCCTTGCACGACCACGGCGCCATCAATGCCGCTGGCGAATTGCGTGCGCAACAGGGTGGCCACCTCCACCAGCTGCGCGATGCTGAGGGAGGCGCCGGGCAGGCTGAAACGCGTCGTGGCCTCCAGTGTGGCGACGTCGGCCAGCCCCGGCACGCTGGCAATCAGGTGCTCGGCCGTCAGCGTCGGCGTGATGCCGCCGGCCGCCGAGGCGGTCATGGTGATGGTGCCGCCCAGCGAGACCACCAGGATGCGCGGCAAGCTCACGTGCCGGCCTTTTTCTGTTGCGCCAGAAACCAGTCGAGGATCTGCTCGCCCGTCCAGACCAGCACGTGGTCGTGGCCCAGCACGTAGTCGTAGAGCTGTTCGAGGTAAGCGATGCGATGCGGCACGCCACTGAGGTAGGGATGGACCGAGATGGCCATCACCCGCGGCGCCTTGGCGCCGTCGCGGTAGAGGCGGTCGAAATGGGCTTTGCCGCGCTTGAGCATCTCGTCAGAAGGGTGCTGCTGCACGGCGGAGATCACCACGTCGTTCAATTCGACGGTGTAGGGCACCGAGGTGATGGCGCCCTTGGAGGATTTGAGCGCTACCGGCTGGTCGTCCAGCACCCAGTCGGCCACGTACTGGATGCCGCATTCGGCCAGGTGGTCCAGGGTGTCGTCGGTTTCGGTCAGGCCCGGGCTTTCCCAGCCACGCGGGGCCTTGCCGGTGAACTTGCGGATCTCGTCCATGGTCTCGCGGATCGCGGCGAGCTGGTCTTCCACCTTGTGCATGGGGCGTTGCACGAGGCCGTGGCCCATGAACTCCCAGCCGGCTTGCAAGGCGGCGGTGCAGACCTCTTCGTACATGCGGCAGGTGGCACCGTTGAGCGCAAAGGTGGCCTTCATCTTGCGGTCGCTCAGCGCTTCCAGGATGCGCCAGAAGCCCACACGCATGCCGTACTCGTGCCAGGACCAGTTGGGCACGTCGGGCAGCAGCGGGCTGCCCATGGGCGGGGACAGCACCGCGCGCGGCATGGCGCCGGCCGGGTCCCAGACTTCGACGTTGACGATGTTCCAGACCACCACGCGCGCGCCGCCCGGCAGTTCGAGCCTGGGGCGTTTGACGATGGACTGGTAGGGCGCGCGGGCTCGTACGCTGCTGCCGGTGGGAATGCTCATGAAGGCTCCGGGTCTGGGGATGAAGGTGGGTTGGGGTGCCGGCCTTTAGCGCGCACCGCAGGCTGCGTGCGGCGCCAGGGCCTGGGTCAGCGCGCCGTGGCCGGGGCTTCGCTGCCTGGGATCAGGCCGGGTGGCAGGCTGTGGCAGTAGTCGGAAATCTCGCCCGGCTTGGCGAACCAGACGCGGGAGCGGTGCGGGCTTTCCACGCAATGCCGCAGCGCCTGGCGCAGCAGGCGCAGACGGAAGGGCTGGCCGAAGATGTTGGGGTGGACGGAGATGTTCATCACCAGCGGATGCCGCACACACTGCTCGATCATCTCGTCGAACTGCTGCACGATCATGTCGCAGAACTCGCTGGCGTCCTGCTTGCGGTGGGTGATGACCTGCGAGTCGTTGAGCTCGACCGGGTAGGGGATGGACAGGATGGGGCCGCTGCGGGTGCGCATCCAGACCGGCTGGTCGTCCATGGGCCAGTCCATGAGGTACTTGAAGCCGGCCTCCTTGAGCAGGTCCGGTGTGTGGTTGGTCTCGTAGGCGCCCGAACCCATCCAGCCGGTCGGCGCCTTGCCCTCGTGGGCAACGAACTTGTCGACCACTTCCTTGATGATGCGCTCCTCGTCGGCTTCCCACATGCCGCGGTGGTTCTCGGCATTGGTGCGCCCATGGCCCACGATCTCGTCGCCGCGCCGGCGGATCTCGTCCATGATCTGCGGCGTGTAGTCATACACGAGACTGTTCACGTTGTGCGCCACCGGCAGCCGCAACTCGTCGAACAGTTCGAACAGCCGCCAGATGCCGATGCGGCTGCCGTAGTCCCGCCACGAGTAGTTGCGGTGGGTTTGCGGCTCCCCGACCTTGGCCGGATCGTGCCCCTGTCCTGCGCCGAAAGCGAAGCACTCGATGTTCGTCGTGATGACAAAAGCCAGCCGGGCGCCGCCGGGCCAGTCGTAGTCCTTGCGCTCGTTGAGCGGTACGTAGTCGTAGCGGTTGTGGCGGGGCAGGAGCGGGCGTGGCATGGTGGGGTGGCGATGAGTCGTGATCAGTGGGAAGTGGCGGGCTCCGGCTGGTGCACGGACGCTCGGATGGGCTGCGGGTCATCCTACTCCGGCGCCAAAAATGCTGTCAACGGAGAATTCAAAGAGTCCAAATAGTGAAATCGATAATCCAGACCGTGCGTACCTGCTCGTCGCTGGTGTAAGGGTTTACCTGCATCGGCGCAGCGCAAACCTCACTCTCAATTCAGGTGACAGTGCGATCCTGGAACGACCGCGGGCCGGATGCTGCCCGCGTGTTGCCGCCTGGCGGTCCACCTCAGGAAACAATAAAGTCCAAATAGCGAAACAATCGACAAGAGGCTTGACACGTCCGGGTGACGACTCCACCATGACCCAGGAGCCTCCCTCACGGTACGCAAGAACGGAACAAATCGGGGCCCATGCAGAGCAGATTTCTCACCCACACTTTCGTCAACCGACTTCAAACGGATCCCACATGAAGCCTTTCAAACCTGCGTTCTGGACGGCCGTACTCGCGGCACTTGTCACGGCAGCCCCTGCCTTTGCACAGCCGGCGGCCTATCCCTCCAAACCCATCACCATGGTGGTCGGTTTTGCCCCGGGCGGAATCTCTGACGTGCTGTCGCGTGCCCTGGCGGCACGCCTGACGCAGCAAATGGGTCAGAACGTGATCGTGGAAAACAAGCCGGGTGCGGGCACCACCATCGCCTCGGCGTATATCGCCAACGCAGCGCCGGACGGCTACACGATCATGCTGCAGGACGTCACCACCCACGCCATCAATGCGGCGGCCTACAAGAAGCTGCGCTACGACACCTGGAACGACTTCACCCTGGTCAGCCTGGTCGCCTCGACGCCCCTGATGCTGGTGTCCAGCCTCGCGTCGGGTGCCAAGGATGTGCAGGGCCTGGTTTCCCTGGTGAAGTCCAAGCCGGACCAGCTGGCCTACGCGTCGTCGGGCAATGGCGCCATCACCCATTTGTCGGGCGAGTATTTCAAGAGCCTGGCCGGCATCAACGCCCTGCACGTGCCGTACAAGGGGAGTTCCCCGGCGACCCAGGCCATCATCGCTGGCGAGGTGGTCTACACCTTCTCCACCATGCCGCCCGCCGTGGCCAACGTCAAGGGCGGAAAGATCTACGGCCTGGCGGTCACCTCCGGCAAGCGGGTGAACGCAGCACCCGATGTGCCGACGCTGAAAGAGGCTGGTGTGCCACTGGAGATCCTTCTGTACAGCGGCATCATGGGTCCCAAAGGCATGCCGCCGGCGATCGTCGAGCGGCTGGGCGCGGAAGTGAAAAAAGCGCTGGCCAGCCCTGAGATGAAGTTGACGCTGGCCAATATTGGTGCCGAAGACCTGGCAAGTTCGCCGGCAGAATTCGCGGCTCTGGCCAAGGTGGAGACCGAGAAGATGGCCACGGCGGTGAAGATCGCCGGCGTCGTGCTGGACTGAGCCCCGACGTACACGAGGCAGCCCATTTCCACCGAGTCCCGGGACCCTTCAGGCACGCAGACCATCAGCAGGGCCATCCGGGCCCTGAGGGTGGTCGCGGCCCACGAGCCCCACGGTATCCGCCTGGTGGATCTGTCGCAGCAGATGGGCTTGCCGCGACCGACCGCGCACCGCCTGCTCAAGGCGCTGGTGCTGGAAGAAATCCTGGTGCAAAAAGAGGGTTCTCGACGCTACTGCCTCGGCCCGCTCCTGTTCGAACTGGGCATCTCTGCCACGCATCAGTTCAACCTGAAAGACATCTGCCAGCCCGTTTGCACCGCGCTGGCGGAGAAGACGGGTGACACCGCCTTCCTGTTCCTGCGCAGCGGCTACGACGCCGTCTGCATTTCCAGGACCCAGGGCAACTATCCCATCCAGACGCCATCGGTCCCGGTGGGCAGCCGCCAGCCCCTGGGCGTGAGCGCGGGCGGGCTGGCCCTGCTCAGCGCCCTGCCGGTCGACGAGATGGAGGACGTGATCGCGGCGGTCGCCCCGCGGCTGGGGGCCTATGGCGACCTCGATGCGCAGGAGCTGCGCGAGTTGTGCGCCCTGGCCCAGACCCAGGGGTATGCCGCGACCGGTAACCACGCGGTCCCGGGCGTGAAAGCCATCGGCTTGCCCATCTATGACAGCTCCGGAACACCGATTGCTGCCATCACGGTGGCCGCCACCCAGGCGCGCATGACGGACCGCCGCATCTCCACCGTGCTGCCTCTGCTGCGCATGGCGGCCAAAGAGGTGACGCGGCTGCTGCATCAATAGCTGGTGGCGCCGCTGGCGCATCACATCGCCTGCATGCGTGTGGCCGGCGTTGATCAGCCCGGGAGCCTGGCCCAATGCGTCACAGCCGGATCAGCGCGATATCAGCGTCGTTTCAGATAGACATAACGCCCATGCACCGGACGTTGCTGGTCGAAGCGTATGGCTTCTTCGTGGCTGCTCACCATGTCGTAGCCGTGCCGCTGCGCGAGTCCCTGCAGGTAGGCGGGTGAGTGGGCGTAGCGCAGGCTGGGCAGCAGCTGCACGGTTTGCCCGGGCGCCGCGTCCTCCACGGTGAAAGCCAGCCAGCTACCCTTGCGCATGCGGGTCGCCAGCAGGCCAAAGACCCGCTCCAGCGCGCCCACGTAGATGAAAACATCGGCGGCCAGCACCAGGTCATAGGGTTCTTGCGCGGTTACCAAGAAGTCGTGGATGTCGCCGACGTGCAGCGTGTCGTACAACGCGCGCTGCCTGGCCTTGTCCACCATCGCGGGTGAAATGTCCACGCCGCTCAGGTGGTCCGCACGCGCACGCACATGGGCGCCGCACAGGCCGGTGCCGCAGCCCAGGTCCAGTACGCGCGGGAAGCGCGGGCCTGCTTCAGGCGGCAGCCGGTCGATCAACAGCTGGTGGCCCTGGTAACCCAGCTGCTGGACCAGATGCGTGTCGAACGCTGCGGCGTAGTCATCAAACAGTTGCCTGACGTATTGCTGTGGAGGGCTTGCTACGTCCTCCTTGTGTGTCACGGCGGCCAGGAAATACCGCAGAACTTCAGGGTCGCCGCCGCTGTCCAGTGCGCGTTGGAAGCAGGCGGCCGCCTGTTCAAACTGGCCCGCTTCCCGGTACAGGCCACCCAGTTCGGTCAGCGCGGCCGTGTGCTTCGCATCGCGTTTCAAGGCGTCCTGGTAGGCCTGCATGGCCTCGGGGATGCGGCCCAGCCGAGCCAGGCATTGCGCATATTGGGCGCGCAGAGTGGCCGTATCGCTTCCGAGGGCAAAACAGCGTTCGAAGCTGCTGATCGCTGCGTCGAAACGCTCAAGCCCCTGTTGTGCCTCGGCCAGGGCCAACCAGGCGCCGGCTTGGTCCGGCTCGGCCGCCAGCGCCGCGCGCAGCAGGGGCTCGGCCTCCGAATAGCGCTGCAGTTTGACCCGGGTGATGCCCAGGTTCTGCATCACCGAAATCCGCCCGGGGGCGAGTTTCAGCGCCTGCTCGAAATGGCCTTCAGCCGCTGGCCAGTCACCGGCTTCCAGGGTGTGCAGGCCTTGCAGGAATGCGGCCTTGGCTTGTTCGAGGGGGTTTGTGCTCATGCAGGAATTATCTGGGCCGCAGGTGGACGATGCGCCGTATCGCACCACGGCGATCGTTTCATGCGGGTTTACCCGGGCGCTCATCCATCGCATGATGATATGGAATAGGACGTAATCGGCATTGGACCCAGAGCGCTGACGTTTCTAAACTCAGAGCTTGCGCCGCAGCCAGCACCCCTCACCACGAACAATGGCCACAGATAGCAAACAGGCATTGCTCCACTGCGAGTTCCCAGGTCTCTGAGGCCTGGGCCAGCGCGTCTTTTCATCACCATGTCTGACGTCTCCACCCCCCAGCCCCGCGGTTTTGTGATCGACCGCAAGGACGGCCGCCCGCAATTGCCCGGCAGCCTGCACACCAACCGCCGCCTCTCGCAATGGCTGGGTTTCGATGAGCCCGGCCGGGTGCATGTGTACACCGGCAAGGTCGAGCTGGGGCAGGGCATCCTCACCGCGCTGATGCTCATCGTGGCCGAAGAGCTGGACGTGCCGCTGGAGAGCGTGCGCATCCGCAGCGCCAGCACCGCTTATGGCCCCGACGAGGGCATGACCTCGGGCAGCCTGTCGGTGCAGGACAGCGGTGGCGCCTTGCGTCAGGTCTGTGCCGAGGTGCGCGCCATGGCTTTGCAGCGAGCAGCGGTGCTGGCCGGCGAGAGCGTCGACACGATAGAGGTGCAGGCGGGGCACTTCCGCGCCGCGCGGGGGCAGGACCTCGGCGACTACACGAGCTTGCTCAAAGGTGTGGATCTCAACATCGAATGTGCAGGCGCAGCACGGCCCAAGACGGCCGCGCAGCGCAGCCTGATGGGGCAGGCGCGCCCCGAGCGCATCGACCTGGCTGACAAGGTGTTCGGCCAGGCCCGTTTCATCCAGGATCTGCGCCTGCCCGGTTTGCAACACGGTCGCGTGCTGCGCCCGCCCACGCTCGACGCCACGCTGGCCTATTGGCCGGCCGACGAGGTGGCAGCGCTGCCGCCCGGTGTGCGCTGCTGGGCCGACGGACGTTTCATCGCCATCGTCGCCAGCTCGGAGCGCGACGCCGATATGGCCGCCACCCGCCTGGCGGGCCAGATCAGGTGGCAGGCCGGTGCGCCGCTGCCCGACGTGCATGCGCTGGACGCCTTCCTCACGTCGGCCCCCCACGAGACCACGAAAACCGCCGAGCGCGGTGAGGCCGAGTGGCCCAGCGACGGCCTGCAGCACCACGCGGTCTACCTCAAGCCCTATCTGGCCCACGCCTCCATCGGCACCTCCTGCGCGCTGGCGCGGTGGGACGGCCAGCGCCTGGAGGTCTGGACCCACAGCCAGGGCATCCACAACCTGCGCGACGATCTGGTCAAGGCCCTGGCCCGCGAAACCACACCGGTGGCCAGGGAAGACATCGTCGTCCACCACGTCGAAGGCTCGGGCTGTTACGGCCACAACGGTGCCGACGATGTGGCCTTTGATGCCGTGCTGATGGCCCTGCGTTGCCCTGGCCAACCCGTGCGTGTGCTGTGGTCGCGCGCGGACGAACTCACGCACAGCCCGCTGGGTGCCGCGCACCGCGTTGCGCTGCGCGCGCGGCTCGACGATACGGGCCGCCTGAGCCACTGGCAGCATGAACTCTGGGCCAACGGCTACAGCTCGCGCCCGGGCCGTGCGCTTACGCCGGCCCTGCTGGCCGCCAGCGAACGCGCCGACGCCACGGCCTTGCCCCTGCCCATCAACCCGCCGCTGGCGGCCGGCGGTGGCGCCGAGCGCAACGCCGTGCCAGCTTATGCAGTGCCGAACCTGAAGGTCATCAACAACCGCCTGACCGTCATGCCCTTGCGCACCTCGGCCATGCGCGCGTTGGGCGCCTATGCCAATGTGTTCGCGATCGAGTCCTTTGTGGACGAACTCGCGCTGCAGGCCGGTGAGGCGCCGCTGGCCTTCCGCCAGCGCCACCTCGACGACCCGCGCGCGCTTGCAGTGCTGCAGGAAGTGGTGCAGCGCTCCAGCTGGTGGGGCCAGCGTGCGCAGGAGCCCGAAGGCATAGGCCACGGCCTGGCCTGGGCACGTTACAAGAATACGGGCGCTTGGTGCGCCGTGATTGCGCGCGTGCGGGTGGACGAGCAGGTGCGTGTGCTCAACCTCGACCTCGCGGTCGATGTGGGCATGGTGGTGGACCTCGATGGTGTCATCAACCAGATCGAAGGCGGCGCGGTCCAGAGCGTGAGCTGGTCGACCAAGGAGCAGGTCATGTTTGACCGCGAGGCCATCACCAGCAACGAGTGGCTGAGCTACCCGGTGCTGCGTTTCAGCGAGGTGCCCGAGCTGCGGGTGCATGTGATCGACCGGCCCGATGAACCCCCGCTGGGCGCCGGCGAAGCTGCCCAGGGCCCGGTGGCCGCTGCGCTGGCCAATGCCGTGTTTGACGCTTTGGGTGTGCGTGTGCGCGAACTGCCCCTGACACCCGACACGCTGCTGCGCGCTGTGCATGCCGCGGAGGCCGCATGAGCGAAAAGAAACCAACCATGTTCCACGTCAACCAGCAAGCCGTGCATTTCGATGGCGACGAGAAGGCCACGCTGCTCTCGGTGCTGCGCGATGAATTGGCTCTGAGCGGCCCCAAGTTCGGCTGCGGCCAGGGCGAGTGCGGTGCCTGCATGGTGCTGGTGGACGGCCAGCCGCAGACCTCCTGCAATCTGCCGGTCTGGTCCATCCAGGGTAAGCAGGTGACCACACTCGAAGGCCTGGGTACGCCGGCCCATCCGCACCCGGTGCAAACCGCGTTCATCGAAGAGCGTGCCGCCCAGTGCGGTTACTGCGTGGCCGGCATCATCACCTCGGCCTGCGCGCTGCTGGCGCGCAAGCCCCGGCCCAGCCGCGACGACATCGTGTTGGGCCTGGACAAACATCTGTGCCGTTGCGGCGCCCAGACGCGCATGGTGCGCGCCATCGAGCGCGCAGCGGCAGAAACGAAATCAAAAACCTGAACCCCTCCATGCTCAAGAACTGGCTTTCTCCCCAAACCCATGCCCAAGGTTGCAACCGCTTCTGGTTCTGCAGCTGCGCGGGCCTGCCCATCGTGCCCGGTGGGGGCGGTGGCAGCACCACCGCCACCGGCCGCGCACCGGTCATCATCCGCGGCAAGCGCGCGCGCACGGTGGACGCGCACGCGCACTGCTACTTCCAGGCCGGCCTGGACTTGATGGGCGCCGAGGCCAAGGGCGTGTTGCCGCCGGTCAAGGGCGTGCCCGAACACTTCCTGCAGATGGACCAGCAACTGGCCGCACGCTTTGATGCCATGGACACCATGGGCATCGACCTGCAGGTGCTCAGCATCAACCCCTTCTGGTACAAGAAGGACCGCGAGACCGCCGAGGCGATCTGCCGTGTGCACAACGAGAGCTTTGCCGAACTGTGCGCCAAGCACCCCAAGCGCCTGGCCGCCTTCGCCTCGCTGCCCATGCAGTTCCCCGAACTCGCCGTGCAGATGCTCGAGGAAGCCGTCAAGAAATACGGCCTCAAGGGTGCGGCCATCGGCGGCAGCGTGGCCGGTGACGACTTCGCCAATCCGCAATACCACCCCGTGCTGGCCAAGGCGCAGGAGCTGGGCGTGATGCTCTTCATCCACCCGCAGAGCACACCCGAGCTGGCGGCCCGCCTCAAGGGCAATGGCTGGTTGTCCAACGTCATCGGCAACCCGCTGGACACCACCATCGCGCTGCAGAAGCTGATCTTCGAAGGCGTGTTCGACAAATACCCTGAGCTCAAGGTGCTGGGCGCCCACGGCGGCGGTTTCCTCGGCTCTTACGCGCCGCGCATGGACCGCAGCTGTTTTGTCTCGCCGCAGAACTGCAACCCCGACATCGTGCTCAAGAAGAAACCGACCGAATACATCCGCCAGATCTACTTCGACTCGCTGGTCTTCACCGGCGAAGCGCTGCGCCACCTCGCGGCCGAAGTGGGCGCGGGCCAGATCATGATCGGCACCGACCACCCCATCCCCTGGGTGGAGGACCCCGTGGGCCACGTGATGGCCACGCCCGAACTCAGCGACGAAGACCGCCTGGCCATCCTGGGCGAGAACGCGATCCGCGTGCTGGGGCTCACGGTTTGAAGTCCGGCCGCCAGTTACCTACATACAACCAAGAAGGAGACACCATGCAACAACTTGCCACCTGCACGCGACGTTTCGCGCTCACACTGGCCGCTGCGGCCGGCCTGACCCTGGCCGCCCCCGTGCTGGCCCAGGGCACTTACCCCAACAAGCCCATCCGCATGATCGTGCCGCTGGGCGCAGGCAGTGCGGTGGACGTGGCCGCGCGCCTGTTGGCGCAGAAGATGTCGGAGAACATGGGCCAGGCCATCGTGATCGAAAACATCACGGGTGCCGCGGGCATCATCGGTGCGGACCGGCTGGCCAAGGCCGCACCGGACGGCTACACCATCGGCGGCTTCAACGACAGCGTGCTGACCATGGTGCCCAACCTGAACAAGAACACGCCTTTCAACCCGGTCACCGACTTTGCCCACATCTCGCAGGTGGCCACCATCGTGTTCAGTGTCGCTGTTCCCACCGATTCGAAATACAAGACGGCGGCCGAACTGGTGGCTGCGGCCAAGGCGGCACCGGGCCAGATTACCTATGCCTCGGGTGGCAACGGCAGCCCCCAGCATCTGGGCGGCGCGCTGTTCGCGGCGCACACCGGCGTGGATCTCAAGCACGTGCCCTACCGCGACGCCAGCCAGGCCGCCCAGGGCGTGGCCGGCAACCAGGTCGACATGACGGTTCAGGGCATCGCCACGGTGGCCTCACTCACCAAGGCTGGCAAGCTGCGCATCGTTGGCGTGATGGCAGACGCCCGCAATCCCGAATACCCGGAGGCGCAGACACTCAAGGAGCAGGGCATTCAAGGCTTCGAGTACAGCACCTGGTTCGCGCTGACGTCGCCCAAGGGCACACCCAAGGAGATCGTTGATCGCCTGCAGCGTGAGGTGGCCAAGGCCCTGACCGATCCCATGATCAAGGAGCGTTATGCCGGCCTGGGCCTGCTGCCCAACGGCACCACGCCGGAGCAGCTGACGACGCTAGTGGGCAACCAGCTGGCCCGCTACGGCAAGGCCATCCGCGACAACAACATCAAGGCCGAGTGAGAGTAAGTCTGGCCGATGCTGAGACCTGCTGACATCCGGGCCGATTCCCCTATGTCAAGCAGGCATTTGGCCCGAGAGCCTGGCGGGCGGTCAGGCTTTGCTGAGACACTCGCCCCATGTTCAAATCGACGCCTGCCCTGCTGCTGACCCTGGCCTTGCTGGGCCTACCGCTGGCCGTTTCGGCGTCCACGCCCGTGACACCGGCGGTAGCGCCAGCTACAGCCTTGCCTGTTCCCGAAGAGCTCACGCCTTTCGGGAACGGATGGAATCTGCGCGGCAGTGGCGTGCTGCGCTTTTTTGGTTTCAAGGCCTATGACGCTCATCTCTGGCAATTGCCCGGAAATGCAGAGTTTTCCTATGCACGGCCGTTTGCCCTGGATATCCGATACGACATGAACATCAAGGGCAGCGATATCGTCAACACGTCCCTGATCGAACTCTCCCGCATCACACCCACGGCGCCCGAGCAGCTTGGCCGATGGAGCACGCTGCTGGGCACCATCTTCACCGACGTCAAACCCGGTGACCGTCTGGTGGGCTTGCATCTGCCAGGCCGTGGCGTGCGCTTTTTCCTGAACGGGCGGCTGCGAGGCGAATCCACCGATACCGCCTTCAGCGAGGCTTTTTTCAAGATCTGGCTGGACCCCGCGACCAAACGCCCCGAATTGCGTGCGCGTTTGCTTGGGCAATCGGCAGCCCAGGCGGCCGTGGCTCAATAAGGCCGGCTCATCGCCGCCAAGGCCCCTCGCGGGCTGCGCTGCACAAGGGCATCGGTCATCAGGGTTACTACCCAAGAGGAATTCCCTAGTAAAAATACGTACACGCTGACCTAAGATTCCGGTTTCGTTGGGTTAGTTGGTTCGTATAAAAATGTTCAGTGCTGCCACCAGATTCCTCTCCACCATGCAGGAGAGGCTCAATCCCTTGCGTGACGACTCCGTCGTTGCCGCATTCCATATCGACGACATCCGTCAGGCCATGCTCAAGTGCCTGGACGCGGAGTGCGCCGAGCGTTTTCCGCAGGTCGAGCGGCGCATCCTCATGGCGTCCAATGTTCCGGCCCTGTGGTTCCTGCGGCCCGAATTGCTGATGGCGGTGGCGACACGCTGCGGCGAACAGGCCGCACATCAGATGGTCGACGAGATCTCGGCCATGTTCGAAGGCCTGCTGCCCAAGAGCCTGAACTCCAGGCCGAGCCGGCTGCAGCGCTGACAATCAGCTGACATTCAGTATCGCCTTTGCCTTTGCTGCTGCCGAGGTGTTCGGTACGCAGATGAAGCCTTACAGATCAGTAGTTCACTGATTGCGCAATCAGTTGGTCGTCAGTTTCTCGTCACCTTTGTAAGGAGATGTGAGTCCCATAGCTTTACGCATACAGGGTCATAGGGAATGGCCGGATGAACCCCACGTTTGGGGGATAGGCAAGCCCGATGTAAATCGATACAGTCCGCGCTAACAAAACAAGCCATTCGAAATGAATGGTCTGACAGGGAGTGAACGCGTGACATCGAGTGCAGGAGTGGCGGTCGCAGGCGAGCCCAAATCTGGCGGTGAGTTGGATGCGGGGGCATCCCCTCCTGAAGCGGCCGACCGGCCGCCGCAGGCGGCAGCGCCAACAGCGGGGCTGGCAACTTTGGCGGCGTTGTGTGCCATTGCCCGCCTGCACCAGGTGGCGGCCGACCCGGCCACGCTGGCTCACCAGCTGGGCTTGTCCGGCAATGAGCCGTTCCGGCTGGACGATCTTCTGCAGGCGGCCCAGCATCTGGGGCTGAAGGCCAAACGATCCAAAACGAGCATCGAGCGCCTGGCGCTCACGCCTTTACCGGCGCTGGCGCTGATGCGCACAGAAGACGACTCCTTGCGCGTGGTCATCCTGGCGCAATGCGACGGCCAGCGTGTGCTGCTGCAGGATCCCGCCGCCGGTGCGGGTAACAACCGCCCCACCATCGAACCACTGGAAGTCTTCAACAGCCAGTGGACCGGCGAGCTCATCCTTATCACCAGCCGCGCCAGCATGGCCGGCGATCTGGCCAAGTTCGATTTCTCCTGGTTCATCCCCAGCTTGGTAAAGCACCGCAAGCTGCTGGGCGAGGTGCTGCTCATCTCCTTCATGCTGCAGCTGTTTGCGCTGGTGAGCCCGCTGTTCTTCCAGGTGGTGATGGACAAGGTGCTGGTGCACCGCGGCCTGACCACGCTGGACGTGCTGGTCATCGGCCTGGTGGGCGTGGTCATCTTCGAGAGTGTGCTCAACGCCCTGCGCGCCTACGTCTTCAGCCACACCACCAGCCGGATCGATGTGGAGCTGGGCGCGCGCCTGTTCCGCCACCTCATGGCCCTGCCCCTGGCCTACTTCCAGGCGCGCCGTGTGGGGGATTCGGTGGCCCGCGTGCGCGAGCTGGAAAACATCCGCAGCTTCCTGACCGGCAACGCACTCACCGTCGTGCTGGATGTGTTCTTCTCCGTGGTCTTCATCGCCGTCATGCTGTTCTACAGCGTGCCGCTCACACTCATCGTGCTGGTCAGCCTGCCGCTGTATTTCGGGCTCAGCCTGGCGGTGGTGCCCGTGCTGCGCAAGCGACTGGACACCAAGTTCGCGCGCAGCGCCGAGAACCAGGCCATGCTGGTGGAAACCGTCACCGGCATCCAGACCGTCAAGGCCACGGCGCTGGAGCCGGCCTTTGCCCGCCGCTGGGACAAGCAGCTCGCGGCCTACGTCTCGGCCAGCTTCAAGACCCAGAACCTGGCGAGTGTGGCGCACGAAGGCGTCAACCTCATCGGCAAACTCGTCAACGCCGCTACGCTTTGGTACGGCGCCCATCTGGTGATGGACAACCAGCTCACCGTGGGCCAGTTCGTCGCCTTCAATATGTTCGCCGGTCGTGTCTCGCAACCCATCATGCGCATGGCCCAGCTGTGGACGGATTTCCAGCAGACCGGCATCTCGGTGGCGCGTCTGGGTGACATTCTCAACGCCCGCACCGAAGTGCCGCCCACCAGTGCGGCCCAGCTGCCGCCGGTGAAAGGCCGCATTACACTGGACAACGTCACCTTTCGCTACCGGCCCGAAGCCGCGCCGGTGCTCAACGGCGTCAGCCTGGATGTGCGTCCGGGGGAAGTGATCGGCATCGTCGGCCGTTCCGGCTCCGGCAAGAGCACCTTGACCAAGCTGGTGCAGCGTCTCTACGTTCCCGAGCAGGGCCGGCTGATGGTGGACGGCATCGATATCAGCCTGATCGACGCGGCCCAACTGCGCCGCCAGGTGGGTGTGGTGCTGCAGGAGAACCTGCTCTTCAACCGCAGCGTGCGCGAGAACATCGCCATCACCGACCCGGCCGCCCCCATCGAAGCCGTGGTGCGCGTGGCCCAGCTGGCTGGCGCGCACGACTTCATCAGCGAGCTGCCCGAAGGCTACGACACCCTGGTGGGCGAGCAGGGCGGTTCCTTGAGCGGTGGCCAGCGCCAGCGCATCGCCATCGCCCGCGCCTTGTTTGCCAACCCGCGCATCCTGATCTTCGACGAAGCCACCAGCGCGCTGGACTACGAGAGCGAGGCCATCATCCAGCGCAATATGGCCAGCATCTGCCAGGGCCGCACCGTGCTCATCATCGCCCATCGCCTGAGCGCCGTGCGCCACGCGAACCGCATCATCGTGCTGGAGAAAGGCAAGATCGTGGAGGCCGGCCCGCACGACACGCTGATCAACAAGCCGCAGGGTCTGTACGCGTACCTCTGGAAGATGCAGGGCGGCCAGGCCGTGCCCGGGGGGGGCGCGTGAACCGCCGCCGGGCTTATTGCAGGTTCAGCAGGGCCTCAGGCGTGCGCACAGCCACGCGCAGCAGGGTTTGCGCTGCGCCCGTAGGCTTTTTGCGTCCCTGTTCCCACTCCTGCAGGGTGCGCACCGACACACCTAGCAGCTTGGCAAATTGGGATTGCGACAGCGCCATGCGTGCCCGCGCCTGCAGCGCATCGGTGGGCGTGACTTCGGTCTTGCGTGCGAACTTGCCGGCTTTGTACTCGCGTACCGATTGCAGCAGCTCGGCTTGGAACTTTTCCATTTCCGGATCAGTTTTTGCTTTAGACATCTTCAAACTCCTTCTTCAACTGCAAGAGAAAGGCCGGTGGCAGGTTGTCGAACTTGGTCTTGGTGTAAACCATCAACAGGGCAATTACGCCATCGGCCAACTGGTTGAAATAAATCACCCGCGCCCCGCCTCGTTTGCCCATGCCGGGGCGTGCCCAGCGCACCTTGCGCAAGCTGCCCGCACCCGGTATCACATCACCCGCCAATGGGTTGGCCGCCAGCCACAGCTTGAACTCCATCAACTCGGCTTCATTCCAGACTTCGGCCGCCAGGCGTACGAAGGTGGGCGTTTCCACGAGCGTGTACATATTGCAAATTATACGTCTTTGGCGTATAGCAGCAAAGGGATAAATACATGAGCACGAATACCGCAGCCCCCATGCCGCGCCACCCCCTCATTGAGCTGTGGACGCGCTACAGGGCGGTTTTCAAGGCCGCCTGGGAACACCGCGCCGAACTGGCCGGCCCGCAACGGCTGGCGGATGAAACCGCCTTTCTGCCCGCGGCCCTGAGCCTGCAGGAAACGCCGGTGCACCCGGCCCCGCGCCGCCTGGCCTGGACCATCATGGTGCTGTTTCTGCTGGCGCTCGTCTGGTCCATCTTCGGCCAGGTGGACATTGTGGCCGTGGCGCCGGGGCGCATCATCGTGAGCGACCGCACCAAGGTCATCCAGCCGCTGGAGGCCAGCGTCGTGAAAAGCGTGCTGGTGAAAGACGGGGACCGCGTGCGGGCCGGCCAGGTGCTGGTGGAGCTGGACCCCACCATGGCCAGCGCCGACAAGGCCAGCGTGCAAGAGCAGCTCAACGCGGCCATCAGCGAAGAGCAGCGCACCGCCGCGCTGCTCAAGGCTCTGGCCACGGGGCAGGCGCCCAGCCTGCCCAAGGGCGCCGATGCCGGCACGCGCAGCCTGCTGCAAAGCGAGTGGCAGGACATCCGCGCCAAGCTCGCCAAGCTGGATGCGGAAACGGCCCGCCGCCGGGCCGAAATGGCCACCGTGCAGGCCACCATCGCCAAGCTCGAAGACACCGTGCCCATGGCCCAGGCCCGTGAAGCGGACTTCAAGCGCCTGGTAGACCAGGGCTACATCTCCGGCCACGCCACCCAGGACAAGACCCGCGAGAGGGTGGAGCTGGAGCGCGATCTCTCCACCCAGCGCGCCCGCCTCGCGGAGGCCCAAGCCATGCTGCGCGAGTCCGAAGGCGCGCGTGCCTCCTTTCGCGCTGAGACGGTGCGCCAGCTCAACGACCGCAACGCCCAAGCCGCCACCAAGCGCCTGCAGTTCGGCGCCGACCACAGCAAGGCCAGCCAGCGCGAGCGCCTGACGCAACTCACCGCCCCGGTGGACGGCATCGTGCAGCAGCTGGCCATCCACACCACGGGCGGCGTCGTCACCAGCGCCCAGCCCTTGATGATCGTGGTGCCCGACAGCCCCACCGTCACGGCTGAAATCACCGTGGCCAATCAGGACATCGGTTTCGTGAACGCGGGGCAGACCGCCACCGTGAAGCTGGAGACCTTTCCCTATCTACAACAACGAGCCGGATTTGAATCATCAATCGATCGATCGAATTCGGCTCAAACCCGAAGTCCATCCGGATGATGTGACGTTGTCGGTGGTGACGACGGATCTGGAGGGCAACATCATGCTTCCAGCATCGCTTATGTTGCGCCTTCGCAGTACCGGCGATGCGTTGGTGGTGTACCAGCAATTCGAGTCCAGCACCGGTGGGCCCTTGACGGCTGCCATTGATTTCATCGAGTTTGCCGACGGCACGGTATGGGACCGGACGGAGATCGAACGTCGTGCACGGCTTGTCGAAGGTACCTCGGGTGACGACTGGTTGTCCGGAACAACGGGGGACGATGTGATTGACGGCCGCGCCGGCAACGATCACATGTCCGGCGATTTGGGTGGTGACACCTATATTTTCGGTCAAGGCTATGGCAACGATGAGATTTACAACTTCGAGCCGGAAGCAAGCCAGTCGATTGATCGCATTCGGCTGAATCCCGACGTCAATTCATCAGATGTCGAACTCCGTGTCACGACATCTGATGCCAGCGGGAATCCTATCGATGCTTCCCTGCTGCTGCGTCTCCGCAGCACCGGCGAGACCTTGGTGGTGCGCGGTCAGTTTGAACCCGGTGCAAATGGTGTGGCGGCGGCCGCGGTCGATTTCATCGAGTTTGCCGACGGCACGGTGTGGAATCGGGCCGAGATCGAGCGCCGGGCGCACCTGTTCGAAGGCACAACCGGTGATGACTTCATTCTGGGTTCCAACGGCAACGACGTGATCAACGGCGGCTCCGGAAACGATCAACTCCAGGGCATGGGCGGTGATGACGTGCTTGACGGGGGCGAAGGCAACGACATGCTGCTGGGAGACCAGGGCAACGATACCTACCTCTTTGGACAGGGCTCGGGCCATGACTACATTTCCAACTACAAAGCCATAGGTGACCCATCGGTAGATCGCGTTCTGCTCAAGCCTGGTATATCTGCAGATGACGTGGAGCTGAGGCTCGTCACCGAAGACCCGGCCGGGTGGTACATGCAACCGTCGCTGCAACTGCGTTTGCGTAGCACCGGCGATACCCTCGTGGTGTTTGGTCACTTTGATCCGAATGGTGGGGGAAATATCGGGTCTATCGACTTGATCGAGTTTGCCGACGGCACGGTTTGGGACCAGGCAGAGATCGAGCGACGTACCCACCTGTTCGAAGGTACGGCAGGCGATGACGTGATCACAGCGACGGAAGGCGATGACGTGCTCGACGGCGGCGCCGGCAACGATGTGCTGCTGGGCAACCTGGGCAGCGACACCTATGTGTTCGGCGAAGGGTATGGCCATGATGTGATCCACAACCAGGAGCCGGAGGGCCAAACCTCCACCGACCGCATCCTGCTCGAGCCGGGCATCACGCCACAAGGGGTGAAACTGGAAGTGG
This sequence comes from Hylemonella sp., assembly GCA_034366585.1. GTDB lineage: Bacteria > Pseudomonadota > Gammaproteobacteria > Burkholderiales > Burkholderiaceae_C > Hylemonella. The sequence continues at coordinate 23,328 of JAXMMJ010000061.1, read as the reverse complement.
TGACTCAGGACCAGGCTGGCGCACCTATCCCGGACTCGCTGCTTCTGCGCGTGCTTGCCACGGGGGAGACCTTGCTGGTGCGCGACCACTTTGTGCTCTCGCCAAACGGATCCCAGCTCTCTGCGGTCGATTCCATCGAGTTCGCTGACGGAACGGTATGGGACCGTGCCACCATCGACTGGCGCGCTCGCCTGATCGAAGGCACGGCAGGCGATGACGTGTTGACGGGCACGGCCCGCAACGATGTGCTGGATGGCGGCGCCGGCAATGACACGATGAATGGCGGTCTGGGTGATGACACCTATGTCGTGAACAGCTCCGGGGATCGGGTGGTCGAGGCTTCCAGCGGCGGGACCGACACCGTGCTGTCGAGCGTGAGCCATACCCTGGCATCCAATGTGGAGAACCTCACGCTGACAGGCAGCGCAGCGCTGAATGGCGACGGCAATGGCCTGAACAATGCCTTGTTCGGGAATGACGGCAACAACCTCGTGAACGGCTTCGGGGGCCACGATACCTTGTACGGCGGCGCCGGCAACGATCAACTGAATGGCGGCGCCGGTAACGACACGCTGGCGGGTGGGCTCGGCGCGGATGTCCTGCTGGGCGGCGCCGGCAACGACGTCTATCAGTTCGGTCGCGGAGACGGCGTTGATGTGGTGCAGGATACCGGTGGCAATGCCGATGTCATGAGTTTCCTCGGCGGCATCGAAGCTGATCAGCTCTGGTTCCGCAAGACGGGCAGCAGCTTGGAAATCAGCGTGATTGGCACCGCAGACAAGGTCACCCTCTCTGGCTGGTACAGCGCCTACCGGATTGAAGAATTCAAGACGGCCGACGGCAAGACCTTGCTCGACAACGATGTCCATAACCTCGTGCAGGCCATGGCTGCTTTTGCGCCCCCGGCTGCCGGGCAGACCACCTTGCCGCAAAGTTATGCGGCGTTGAACCCGGTGATTGCGGCGAATTGGCAGTGAGTGGGAGTGCCATAGATGCAATGCCAGTGGAATGCTCGGGATGTTGTTTGCGTGCTTTTCATCGCGGATAAGAGTCGAAGTTCTCTGATGCGAGGTAAGCCTTGCTGTACCTGAGTCCGGGCATGAACATCACGGTTGAGATCAAGACGGTGAAGCGGCGAGTAACGGAGTATCTACCGAGTCCGGTACAGCGGGCTGGGAATGAAAGCTTACGGGAAGGTTGGCGAATGGTGATGCCGTTGAGACGCAGACGTGGTCTCGTGTTCTCGGTAATGTCGTCCGCTATTCTGGAATTTTGCGACGGATTATAAAAGGGGATGCAACATGTTGATGACAGCGGTAGAGACAACTAACTTTAGCGACGAGAGAATGGCGAATATTGAGCAGAAAGGCGAAATCGTGGCATTTGTAAATGAGCTGGTTCCTGAAGAGCAGAAAACAAAATTCGATCCAAAAGTTTTTCACTCTCCGTGGACGCCGAGGAGGCCAATTGAACCCTATCGGTGGGTCATAGATCGCGAACGAGATATTTTTATGGTTCGTCTAGGTGGAGATGGCTCGTCCGGAGATCCCTCTAACCCGATAACGAAGACCTATCTGGCTTTGGTAATGCGCGGCGAGGTCATTAAATTCGACGCGGCATTTAAAGAGGCGGGGAACTGGAAAGAGGGGATCTTTGGTGCCGACTGGGAGGTGACGGATGTTTATCTGCCGCCAAGTCTGGCGGATTCTCGTGACACCGTTCTGGAACTAATCAAAGAAGCCCTGGAAGCATTTGGGACATCAGGCGGCAATCGTGAGTGGCTGAGCAGTGTCAGCGTCCGTTTCAATCAGCAGTAAAAGAACTAATCCTGGGAGGCGTAGAAATGACAATGAACTATAACGAAGCGCTTGCTGCGTTCGATGAAATACTTCAGTCGGCGGTGCTAAGTGCTGAAGAAAAAGTGAGCGAAGTCAGAAAATTCGTATCCAACATTTCTGGGGATGTGCTAGCGGCCGATGGCGCATCGAGCCAGGCATCACGGCTTTTGTATTCGGGCGATCTTCCGGATGGGAGGAAAGCCTCAACGGTAGCCCTTGAGCTCGCGGACGGAATCAAGAATGTCACGGTCTGGGACTCAGAGGTCGGGAAGTTTCTTTCGAATCAAACAGTTGTTGCGAAACTCGAAACGTTAAGCAAAGAAGCCGGGATTTTATCCACAGATCTTATCAATGGAGTCTACGACGCGACAACAGGCACGCGCGTGGGGCTATGGGAATCAGCCTCGTCGAGCTATGTGGTTGATGCACCGAGGGGCGCAAATTTCAACATCCTTGCTGACAAGCCATGGCAGGGGAGCACCTTTGCCACAAACGAATTGAAGGCGCTGATGGCGCGTGTAAGTGTCGGTATTGACACAGGTGTGCAAGGGCTAAATTCAGAAAGCACGAAGGCGCTGCTAAAGGTCTATGCCAATGGTGTGGGAAGCGAGGCTGACAAACTTGCAGACCTTGCCCGGGCAGTCAACTTGGCCGGTGAATACAGGGCCATAGAGACGGGTATTGCCGACGCAGCTACCGCCGCGCTGGGCGCAGCAGAGAAGAGCTCATACTTAGAAGGTGCCTCCAAGCTTCTCAGCAAGGCAGGGCCATATGCTGCCGGCTTTAGCCTGTTGCTTATTGCTGGCCAGGCGAACGCCGCTGTAAGAGACGGCAACCCTGAGCTTGCAATGGAGATACGAGTAAATGGGTTACTCGACTTTGCTGGCGGCCTCGCTGGTGGTTTTGTGGCAGCCGAGGTGGTTGGTCTGGCGCTTACCCCACTTCTTGCGGCTGGCCCGGCTGGCGCGATAGTCGCAGGCGCTGCAATGCTCGCTGCGGGCATTGCAGGCGCTCTTGGCGGTGAGGCGCTCGCACATAAGATCGCCGGCATGTTCGGCTGGCCCGGCACGTCCGGGAGCACTGACGTGGCTACAGGAGTAGTGACTAATCCGGATGGTACAAGTTCCATCACAACAACTTACCCGGATGGCAGCTCCTCGGTGCTTACAAAGGACGCGGATGGTAACGTCGTTAACATTGTTACCGACACGATTAATTTGGATGGCACGTCCAGCGTCGTTGCATCTAATTTCTCTGGAAACCTCAATTCCCTCGAAACCAAGAACTACGATGCTGACGATCAGTTGGTATCCAGCATCACAACCAACACTGATCCGTATACCGGCAAGGTCGTTTCAGGCAATTCCACGACTTATAGCGACGGTGCTATTACGAATCAGACAGATTTCAACGAGAACGGATCCACTACGACGAACTGGGACCCTGAGACTCATCTTCTCAAAGATAGCAGTGCCACCAGCTCGGACGGTTCCAGTAGCCATATTCAGTATGACGACCGCGGTATGGATGTCGTCTCCGCCTCCATCACCGATGCCGACGGCAACACCACCACGGCTGCCACCAATCCTGACGGCTCAGTCACCACCAACTATCCGGATGGCAGTGTTTCGCTGACGGCGACAGGCGATGACGGTTTGCCGACGGTCTATACCTCCAACCCGGATGGTTCAGTCACCACCATCAGCTACGACATGCCGGGCACGCAAGTGGCCACGTTGGATGGCCATTTCAGCAACATCACGGAGCAGAACGGCAACCCCACACGTGCGGTGACCACCAACCCCGACGGCAGCGGCAGCGAGGTGGTCTACAAGCCCGATGGATCGGGCAGCAGCTACAGCTACGACGCGGATGGCAACAGCACGTCCAGTGTGTGGGATCCCAACGGGCATGTGTCCCAGCGGGTCGAGACCTCTGCGGATGGTTCCCAGGACGTCACCACCTATGCATGGAACGGTAAGCCCGCCACCCAGGTGTCGATGGACGCCGATGGCGCGGTGCGCAACACGGTTTACAACTCCTTTGGCGAGGAGCAGGAGGTCAAGTACACGAACGCAGATGGGTCAACAGGAACCATCACGCACAGCTTTGATGGCAGCACGGTTACCACGGTGCAGGCAGCGGATGGGACGGTCTACAACACCTACTCGAACGCAGACGGAAGCAGCTACGCGTTGGTGACCAATCCTGACGGCACCACTGTTGCCACGATTTACGGCCAAAGCGGCACACCATACAGTGAGCAGACCACGAACGCCGACGGTAGCAGCATCACCACGCTGTACAACCCGGATGGCTCGGTTGCGAGCGTCACGACCAGCAGTGAGACCGACGTGCTGTCAACGGTGGATGGTGACGGCGATGCTATTGTCTATTCGCCGACCTACCAGGTGTTCGGAACGAATGCCAAAAAGCTGACGAATCCCGATGGGTCGACGGTGACCTTTCAGTACACAGACGGCACGTCCATCATCAACGCCGTGCAGATGACTTTCCCTGACGGTTCCGGATCCTCGATGGTTTTCACGATGGACGGCCGGAAATACCTGGGCGTCATCACCAATGCGGATGGGTCGGGTAGCGAGACATCCTATATCGACAACCCGTACTACATCACTTTCGGGCCCAAGATGAGCCCGTTCTATAAACCCGGGAGGGAGGGCTACTACCGCCCCGGCGTTGTTGCCACGAATACAGGTGATCCGGTGACCAGTCGGGTGATCATTGATCCGGGCAAGGTGATTACGACATTCAACTATGCAGACACGGGCGTTCTGGTGGATGTCAGCGCGGAGCTGTCTCAGACGGCTTTGGCAGACCATACCTATGGTGATCTGTTCAATTACTTTCATGCAGGCCGGGGGAATCAAAGTGGCGCCACTTTCTTTGATGGCAACCGGGTGATCTCTACAAGCTACTGGCCGGTCAGTACAGCTGGCAAGGAACTGGTCAGCTACCACGTGCATTTTGCGAGCGATGGAAAGATTGATCAATACAACGCCAGGTACACCGATGGGTCGCAGTTGGAGGAGAAGTATTTCCACAATGGGAGCTTGTTGAGTAGTGCACTGACGGGAATGCCCGACGGTACGTCGCTCAGCTACAAAGGTACGGCGCAGGGCGGTGGTACGGAGACGACCCTTTATGCCGACGGCACCTACGTTGAGAAGACGAAAAACCCCGGGGGGAGTACTGTCATTACGCACTTTGATGCCCAAGGCGTGAAGACCAGCGACAGCTGGTACACCCGCGGCAATGTGGGCGTCGACACATTCAACGCTGACGGATCAAGTAGCGGCACAAAGTATTTCACCAACGGCTACAGCTCGGAATACACGGACGATGGGCACGGCAATGTCCTGACGAACTTCCTCGACCCGGCTGGGAACGTGCTGGGCGACACCTGGAGCAAGGCCGACGGCACAACCGGGACCGATAGCTTCAATCCGCGTTATGGCTCCAGCAGCGGAACAGTGCAGCTGGTTGGCGGCAATACGTACAGCTACAACAATGATGGGCTGGGCAATGTCAGCTATCGCTACCAGTTCAAGTCTACGGGGAACATAGAAATTTCGGCCGAGATGGCTAAGAGAAATTCATTGCTGTTCGAGAACGGCACGAATCTGAGCGATCTCAAGCTGACGGCCACGCTGGGCAGCGACGGTAAGCCCGCCCTCCTGATCGATCTGGGCGGAGGAAAGACATTGACCATTGACGGCGGTCTGGATGGTGCCGTCCAGCAGTTCAAGTTTCAAGACGGGAACACGGTTGTCGTTGCCAACGATACGCCTAAGTTCGTCAGCGCGGGGCAGGCAGGCACAGGTGGCACGCCTAGCCAGTCGGCCGGGGCTCTTGTTATCACTGGTGCGACCAAGATCATCGACGGGTCGAGCGCCGGTCTGGCGGAACTCCAGGCAGACCCACAAGCGGTGCCCTACTCGGTGGGTTTCCAGCAGCTGATGGCCGCTGCAACCATTGTGCCGATCACGATCGTCATGCCAAATGGCAACCTGATTTTCTCTGCCAGCGGTCACGAGACCTTTCAGGGCGGGGCAGGCAAGGACACGATCTACGCCTTTGGCGGGAATAACACGCTGATCGCCGGGGCGGGTGTGACGACCCTAGTGGGCGGGTCCGGCAATGACACATTCATCGTCAACCATTCGGCGGATGTTGTCCATGCGCATTACAGTGGGAATTCTGTCGAGTCTTCGGCAAGTTATTCGCTGGCCACGCAAGCGCAAGGGGTGCAGAAGCTGACGCTGACCGGTGACGAGGATCTCTCTGCGGTTGGCAATGCGCTGAACAACGTGATCACGGGAAACAGCGGCAACAACTCCCTGGACGGCGGAGGTGGCAACGATACGCTGATAGGCGGCGCGGGTTCGGATACATACGCGATGGCATTCGGCATGGGTTCAGACATCGCCGTGGACAGCTCGACCGAAAGCAGTATCGTTCAGCTTGGCTCGGGACTTGCCGTGTCTGCATTGACTGCAAGCAGGACAGGGAATGATCTCTTGTTACAGATCATCGGCTCGCCAGAGCGCATGACAGTCAAGAATTACTACACAGGCGCTCAAACGGCCTGGACGATCAGGGATGAGTCAGGCCAACTGACCTCTATTCAGGAGGTTCTGGATGCCACAGCCGCGTCGCCCAACGCGTTGGCAATGGCTGCGATCGAAAGCAGTTTCAAGGCCCAACTCAGGGCCAATATTGTCGGTAACCTGCAAGGAAATGGTTATACGCGGCAGCCTGATGGTTCCTACCGGTCGACAACCAATTTCAACTATCTCCCTATGGGCTTGAAGGCATGGAGTAATGATCCACTCAATGTTCAGCACAACGTCACGTACGCAGATGGAACGACTGGGAGTTACAGCAGTCAGGAGGCGTGGGTGCCGGTCGGCTACCAAAATGCGATCAGCTATAAGGTAGACCTGATCCGTGATGTGCGTACTGTTAGCAATGCCTCCACTATTAATTCGCAGTCGACTGTTACCTCGGAGAGTCACCAGGGTGCATGGGTTCCCGTGACTTGGGATGCTGCCTATTGGCGTTACGGTACGTATACACAAACAGTGCCTGTGACCGATCGCGACGGAAATGTCATAGGAATCGATCAGCAGACGATTACGTCTACAAATTCGCAGATGGTCGAACGGTTTGGCACCATTGTTGGCGTGGACAAACCGTGGTGGTCAACATATTCAACTGATTTTTCGTCCGCGCTGATTTCTCGCCTGTCGCCACTGATGTCGGACAGTGGCATTCTTCCAGAGTTCGCGCCGGTAGATATCGTTCGTCATGACGTAACAGATACGATCGAACAGATTTTTGTTGGGGATGGCAATCACACCGTCTACGGCGGTCGTAGCAATGATTACGGCGGAAGCCGCAGGACGACGATCGTCAATGCAGGTTCCGGTGACAACGTGATCTACGACGCTGCGTTCGTGTACACCGGCACGGGGAACAATACGGTGATAGGCGCTGATGTCGTGTACGGCGGATCAGGCAACAATCTCATTGTTGATGCCGAGTCTGTGCATGGTGGTGCAGGCAATGAACGCATCCTGAATTCCGGTAATGCCGATGGCGGAGCCGGAAACGACACGCTGATCGGCGGCGATGTGCTTGCTGGCGGCGCCGGGAATGATCTGCTGATCGGCGGCAACACCATGATCGCCGGAAGTGGAAACGACCGGATCTATACGTACGCGTCAGAAGCGATCATTCAGATCGATCCGGCGAAAATCGGCACGGTGCTGGTTGGCGGTGCCGGCGACACGATATCGTCGCTCGACGCGATCTACCGATCAATGGGCATATGGGATTGGAGTGTTGCTTACGAGCATGCCGGTAGCAGCGGCTACTACCTGCAAACGGAAGGTGGCAACGGTTACTACCCGGATGCGCAGAGTGCCGTAAACGCGATGCGCGATTGGGGGTGGGACAACATAACGATCGAGGAGGCGATCGACTACGGATATGCCACCGATACATCCAATATTGAGCCGCTGCCAGTTCTGATTGCGGTGAAGGATGGCTCTATCCAGCCTTCGTCCTATTACGCCACTTCCGATGTGCCGGTGGTGAATCTTTCTGCCAACGATTATTCATCGTTGGCACCCTACTTCCAGGATCACGTACTCCAGGATCACACAGTCGAATTTTCTGCGGGCGTATCGGTGGGCGACCTCCGCCTGTCGTGGGGAGAGATCATGGGATCGATCTCGGGCCTGGAGGGCGTACCGCCCTTGAAGTACGCCACGCTCAATCTCTCCTGGGGTGCAGATGGTCAGAGCGTGCAAGTCTTGATCCCGCATCGGGATGATCCCCTGGGGTCAGGCGTCACGGGATTCACATTCGCCGATGGAACCTCACTCACCATGGCGGATATGGTGGCCATGGCACCTGGAGCGCCAACGCTGGATCCGGAGGTCTTCCAATACGAACCAGGCATGGGTGCGCAGTTCGTGGGGAACGGATACTCCGCCATCGACTTCGGACCGGGGGTCAGCGCAAGCCAGATCACCCTCGGCTTGGGGTCTCTGATGTTGCGTGTCGGAAATGGTGATGACGTTATCCATATCGAGAACTTCAACCCGTCTGACGCGATGGCGGCCAACACCATCCGGTATTTCAATTTTTCCGACGGAACTTCGTTGAGTTATGCACAACTGCTGAGCCGTGGATTCGATATCTACGGTACAGATGCCAATGATGTCCTGGCCGGCACCAATCTAGACAATCGTATCTACGGCGTGGGCGGGGGCGATACCCTGATAGGGACCGGTGCCAACGACACACTTGTATCCGGCGATGGGGCGGACACGCTCATCGGTGGAACGGGGCATGAGACCTTTGTTGTCAACGATGCCGCCGATGTGGTCATTGCCAGGCCCGATGCGGCAAGCAACACTGTTCTTGCCTCGGTCGATTACGCGTTGCCGGATAACGTACAGAACCTCACGCTGACCGGCACGGCAAACCTCACCGCTATCGGCAACGGGCTGGATAACGTGCTGACCAGCAACTCGGGCGTCAATACCCTGATTGGCGGGACCGGTAACGTCACATTCGTCGTCAACAACTCGGCTGACGTCATTGTCGCCAACCCGAATGCAGCGAGCAATACAGTACTGGCGTCTGTAGATTTCGAGCTTGCCGAAGGGCTGGAAACGCTTGTCTTGATCGGCAACGGAAATGCCACGGCAAAGGGCAACAGCCTGGACAACGTCCTTACCGGCAACGCGGGCAATTACACGTTGATCGCTGGCGAAGGCAGCGACACGTTGATTGCCGGCGCGGGCAATGGCACGCTGATCGCCGGTGATGGCGTCACCACATTCGTGTTCAACGCTGATGCGGGGCACCAGACCATCATCGAGTCGAACGCGGCTGCACGTGATGTTATCCGGTTTGGCGAAGGCATTACATCCAGCGACCTGGTCTTCGAGCAACGAGGACCGGACATGCTGGTCACCTTTTCCGATCGGGGAAGCGTGTTGATCAGGAACTACGATCTGTTTAATACCGATACGCCGCCGTATTTCAGTCAATGGCAGTTTTCTGACGGCAGTTCGATTTCAATTGCCAGTGGCAACGACTTTGACGAGCCTGGGAGCTTTGGCGTCAGCAAGTACGATGCCGATGGGAATCTGACCGCTGAGCAGTGGGCATACGCCGGAGGCGGGCATGGTAGTCGTATCTACGGTTCCAACGGCGCTGTCAGCGCGACCTACTACCGAGCGGACGGGAGTCGTACCACCTACGAAGACGATGGCCAGGGGAACACCATCGAGAGCGAATTCAGCGCAGGTGGCACATTGCTTAGCGACACATGGTCTCACGCTGACGGCACCTACGGGTCCGATAGCTATGCGGTCGACGGATCGAGCACCGCGATCAGCCACTTTCCCGACGGCGGTCGCAGCGAGACCACGAATGATGGTCGTGGCGACATGACGATGATCCGTTATGACCGCAACGGCGAGAAAATTTCCACTCAATGGACCAGAACCGATGGCTCCTACGGCAGTGACAGTTTCACGCCTGGCGGTAGCGGAAGCGGTACGGCACATTATCCTGACGGAAGCGTTGAATACATTTCGTATTCTGATCGTAGGCAGTATGGCTACACATTTAGCGACGCCTATCGTTACGACACTAACTGGAATGTCGTCGGGTACTACCAAGCCTATGACTACGGTAACAACAATACCCAGAAGTACATCTACGACCCATTGACGGGACGTGGAATTAGCTCAAGCTGGACCAATGGCGACGGCAGCTTCGGAAACGATGTGTACAACGAGGATGGGAGTCGCGTCCGCACCGAGAACGACGGGAACGGGCTCGTGACTGTGAGTAATTTTGACCAGAATCAGGTCAAGTTGAGCGATTCGTGGACAAACACAGACGGCTCGTGGGGCAGCGATGTCTTCAATCCCGACGGTAGCTATATTGGTGTGGCCAATGACGGGCATGGCAAGACCACAACCACCAATTACGATTCAAACGGCAACAGGCTGAGCGGCAACTGGACTAGCACTGATGGGGCCTACGGCAGTGACACGTTCAACGCTGACGGCACATATAGCGGAACGGCGCAATACCCGGATGGCAGTTACAGCGTTTCGATTGGAGATGCGGCTGGCACGGTGACGACGGACCTGTTCAATTTGAGCGGTGTCCAGCTAAGCCGTCATTTCGTCTTCTCGTGGGGATTGAGCCGAACTGATTTTCTTGACGTGGACGGCAGGGTTACCGGTGATCAGTGGCGGTACGAAGATGGCGAACACGGTACTAGCACCTACAACTTGGATGGGTCAAGCAGCGGTGTTGCTTACGATGCTGACGGTGGTTACTCCACATATACGAATGACGGACTTGGAAGGTACTACGAGCAGGCTTACACCGAGGCGGGTGTGAAGACGGGTGACTGGTGGAGTTCTCCTGACGGAATGTATGGAAATAGCACCTTCTTTTCCGACGGATCGAGCAGCGGTGAGGTATTCAATGACAACGACGGTAGCTACAGCAGATACGCAAACGACGGTCACGGCAATACCACGACGCAGTTTTTTGACGCTGACAACAATCTACTGAACTATGTGGTTGTGAATGATGATGGGCAAGGGAATGTTCACACGTCCACCTTCGATGCTGCAGGGGGCCTGATTTCCGATAGCTGGGGGCATGCCAACTCCGCGCCCGAGGCTACCCTTATCACGGCAGATGCTGCTCAGCAGGGAACGCACTACACATTCCACATCCCTGCGGGCGCCTTTGCCGATCCAGATGCCGGAGATATTCTGAGCTATAGCGCCAAGCTGGCCGATGGCTCGCCACTGCCTTCGTGGCTGGTGTTTGATGTGCAGACTCAGACCTTCATCGGTACGCCTCAGAACGCTGACGTGGGTGTGGTGCCAGTCGCGGTAACGGCCACCGATCTGGCGGGCGAGTCTGTGACTGCGACCTTCGAGATCAACGTGGCCAACACGAACGATGCGCCGGTGGTTTTGCTCACGTTGCCAACCCAAACCGCGGTGGAGCAACAGCCGTTTACCTACACCTTGCCAGCAGGCATCTTTGCGGACATTGATGCGGGTGACTCCCTGAGCTTTGAGCTGACACGTGCAGATGGAACCGCCTTGCCTTCATGGCTGACATTCAATGTGTCGGAGATGACCGTGTCGGGAACGCCGACAGGAGACGAGATTGGAGACTTGGAGCTTCTGCTGATCGCGACCGACTCGGCAGGGGCTACTGCAACACAGGCTTTGCATATTGGCGTCCAGGCTTTGCCCGTTGTTACCGGAACCTCCAGTAACAACACTATCAATGCACAGCCGACAGGCTCCATTCTCATGGGGCTGGAGGGCAACGACACCCTTAGCGGCAATGTCGGAGGTGACAAGCTCTATGGCGGGGCCGGTGCCGACAGGCTTTATGGGCGGGAGGGCCGCGACATTCTGGAGGGCGGTGAAGGCAACGACCGGCTCGAAGGCGGGCTCGGAGCCGACCAGATGCTGGGTGGTTTGGGCAGTGATACCTACGCGGTGGACGACGCAGGTGATGTGGTAACGGAGCTGGCGGACGAAGGAACAGACACGGTGGAGGCCGTGGTGGACTACGCCCTGAGTGCCAACGTGGAGTACCTCACACTCACTGGCACGGCCGCGATCAACGGCACGGGCAACGAGCTCAACAATATTATTACGGGTAATGCAGCGGGCAACACGCTGCGCGGTTTGGGCGGCAACGACACCTTGAGAGGCGGGTCGGAGGCTGACACCCTCGAAGGCGGTGAAGGCAATGACCGGCTGGACGGTGGCGCCGGAGCCGACCAGTTGGTCGGTGGCCTGGGCAACGACGTCTACGTCGTCGACGAGGCGGGTGACGTGGTGGTGGAGCTGGCCGACGGAGGCGCGGATACAGTGCAGACAGCTCTGGACGACTACACGTTGACTGCCGATGTGGAGAACCTTACGTTGACGGGTACGGTCGCAATCAACGGCACGGGCAACGAGCTCAACAATATGATCACAGGCAACGCAGCAGGTAATACGCTGCGTGGCTTGGCTGGCAACGATACCTTGCGCGGTGGCCTCGAAGCCGACAGTTTGGATGGCGGTGAGGGCAATGACCGTCTGGAGGGCGGCGCCGGAGCCGATCAGATGCTGGGCGGGGCAGGCGACGACACCTACGTGGTGGACGAAGTGGGTGATGCAGTGGTGGAGCTGGCCGACGAAGGCACGGACACCGTGCAATCACTGGTGGACTACACCCTGAGTGCCAACGTGGAAAACCTCACACTCACCGGCACGTCCGCGACCAATGGCACGGGTAACGAGCTCAACAACGTGATCACGGGCAACGCGGCGGGTAATGCGCTGCGTGGCCTGGGCGGCAACGATACCTTGAGAGGCGGGTTGGAGGCCGACATCCTGGAAGGCGGAGAAGGCAACGACCGGCTGGACGGCGGTGCCGGAGCCGACCAGTTGGCCGGCGGCCTGGGCAACGACGTCTACGTGGTGGACGAAGCGGGCGATGTGGTGACGGAATTGGCCGACGAAGGCACAGACACCGTGCAGTCGCTGGTGGACTACACCCTGGGCGCCAACCTGGAAAACCTGACCTTGACCGGTATCGCAGCGATCAGCGGCACGGGTAATGAGCTCAACAACGTGATCACCGGCAATGCGGCGGGCAACCTGCTGTTTGGACTGGGTGGCAACGACACGCTACGTGGCGGCCTGGAGGCCGACGTGCTCGAAGGTGGCGAGGGCAACGATCGCCTGGATGGCGGAGCCGGAGCCGACCAACTGGCCGGTGGTGCAGGCAACGACGTCTACGTGGTCGATGAAGCGGGCGATGCAGTGACCGAACTGGCTGACGAAGGCACGGACACCGTACAGTCGTTGGTGGACTACACCCTGGGCGCCAACCTGGAGAACCTCACGCTCACAGGCACAGTTGCGATCAGTGGCGCGGGCAACGAGCTCAACAACGTCATCACGGGCAATGTCGCTGGCAACACGCTGCATGGTTTGGGCGGCAACGACACACTGCGTGGTGGCCTGGAGGCAGATACCTTGGAGGGTGGTGTAGGTAACGACCGACTTGAAGGTGGCGCCGGCGCTGACACTTATCTCTTCGCGCGCGGCGAAGGCCAGGACGTGCTGGTGGAGACCGACGCCACGGCTGGCGTCGAGGATGTCCTGCAATTCGGCCATGACATCACAGCGGAACAGATCTGGTTGCGACAAGTGGGTAATAGCCTTGAGATCTCTCTGATAGGCAGCAGTGACAAAGTGACTGTTGCCAATTGGTATCTGGGCACAGATCGCCATGTGGAATTGCTGCAGTTGTCAGACGGCCGGCAATTGTTGGACACTCAGGTGCAAAGTCTGGTGCAAGCCATGGCGGCTTTCACGCCACCACCCGCTGGCCAGACCACCTTGCCGGAAAGCTACGCTGCAACCCTGACCCCGGTGATTGCGGCCAACTGGCAATAGAAACCCCTCGACCCAGGCAGATACCAAGGGCGTCCGGCCACCAGCCGGGCGCCCTTGTTTTTTTGGCTGAAATAAGCCAAAAAGTCTCAAAAAGACTGGAAGGGCGACATTTCCTGGGGTTTTGGAGCGCCCAAACCCCAAGTTTTTTGAAAATAGGCCTAAATAACCTCTCATTTCTGCCGTTAACCAATGTACGTAACAGGATAAAAGCCTCCCGCTTCCGGGCGGAAGGTGAATAGCCATCATGCAACTACCTAACTTGGAGCGAACTGCCATCCGGCCGGCCGGCTCGGAGGTAGTTGTGCCTGCCGCTGCCAGGGTGATCCCGGTGGCGCCGGTGAATCCGCCGGCGCCGGTGCAGGAAACTGCCAGCGTGGTGAACGACATCAACCCCGTGGTGCAGGCCCAGGCCAACCAGGCGGCCGCCAAGGCCGACCCGCTGCAGGGCGGCAGCCAGGCCGACAACTCGTCCAAGGACTGGACGCAGCGCAAGGAAACCGTGGCCCGGCAGGAAGAGGCGCCGCCCAAGGAGCCTGTGTCCAAGATGTTGATCGAGCATATGCATGCGGTCTGGAGTGCCAGCGCTCGCGTGGTCGAGATCTGGATGCAGAACAACCCGGCGCAGAATCCGGGCGTGAACCAGCAGATCCAGGCGCAGAGCCAGGTCGCCAACCGGAGCGTCGATCCGACGGCCACGCCGGGTGTGATCGCCAAGGAAGTCCTGACTTACTCGCCGAGCCGGATCAAGAAGACCGAGAAGCCGGAATAGGCAGGCAGACGGCACGGTACGGGGACGCACCGCGCGACGGGACTTGTTCAGCCTTGTCTTACCATCGGGGCATGCTGCACAAGACCGCCCTCGTCCTTTTCTCCGGCGGGCAGGATTCCACCACCTGCCTGGCCCACGCCCTCAAGTCCTACGAGCGCGTCGAAACCATCGCCTTTGATTACCGCCAGCGCCACCATGTGGAGCTGGAAGCCCGCGTGCAGGTGCTGGCCGAGATCCGTCGCCAGTTTCCGCACTGGGCGCCCAAGCTGGGCCAGGATCACATGCTGGATCTGGCGGTGCTGGGCGCGGTGAGCGAGACCTCGCTGACGCGCGACGTGAGCTTCAAGATGGAAGCCAGCGGCCTGCCCAACACCTTCGTGCCCGGGCGCAACCTGCTGTTCCTCACGCTGGCTGCGGCCGTGGCTTACCGGCGCGACTTGCAGGTCATCGTGACGGGCGTGTGCGAGACCGATTTTTCGGGTTACCCCGATTGCCGCGACGACACCATGAAGGCCATGCAGCTCGCGCTGTCGCTGGGCATGGACAAGCGTTACCTGATCGAGACGCCGCTGATGTGGATCGATAAGGCCGACACCTGGCGCATGGCCGAGGCGCTGGGTGGCACCGCGCTGGTGGACCTGATCGTCGAGCACACCCACACCTGCTACCTGGGCGACCGCGCCCATCGCCACGCCTGGGGCTACGGCTGCGGCACCTGCCCGGCCTGCGAGCTGCGCGCGCGCGGCTGGGAGCGCTACAAGGCCGCTCCTCAGGCCTGACGCAACTGGAACAGGGCGACAGTCTGGTCGCTGCGCTTTTCCAGCGTCCAGGTGTGGCGGTGATAAGTGGCCACGCTATGC
The DNA here is from genome assembly GCA_034366585.1 of Hylemonella sp. Taxonomy (GTDB): domain Bacteria; phylum Pseudomonadota; class Gammaproteobacteria; order Burkholderiales; family Burkholderiaceae_C; genus Hylemonella. Next base: position 7,811 of record JAXMMJ010000061.1, on the reverse strand, counting down.
CGGTGCGCTATTGAAATAATAGCGCCATTGCCGGTTTTCACGAGCACCATCAACCTGCCGTAGAGCGTCTTCTCGGCTTCCTCGTCGAGCGCACTGGTGGCTTCGTCGGCAAACACCCAGGACGGCTTCTTGAGGAAGACGCGCGCCAGCGCCAGCCGTTGCTGCTCGCCCCCGGACAGTTTCTGGCTCCAGGCCGCCACCTCATCAAGCTGGTCCACCAGCTGGGGCAGCATGGCGTCGCGCAGGGCCTGCCTGAGTGTCTCGTCATCGTATTTCTCGGCCGGTTCCGGGTAGGCCAGGGCGTCGCGCAGGGACGCATTGGGGAAATAGGGCCGCTGGGGGATGAACATGCTGGATGTGGGGAGCGAGACGCGGCCCGAGGCCAGGGGCCAGATGCCGGCCAGCGCGCGGAACAGCGTGGATTTGCCGCTGCCCGAAGGCCCGCTGAGCAGGATGCTGTCACCCGGCTGCACCTGCAGAGCGGTGTGGGCCAGCAGTCGGCTGCCGGTGGGCAGATCCACAGAGAGATCGCTGGCCTGCATGTCGGCGCCCACACTGGTTTCGTGGCTCAGTGGTGTGACTTGGCTGGCTTTCTGGATGGCAGTTTCGAAATGGGTCAGGCGGTCGGCGGTGGCACGCCAGGCGGCCAGGCTGTCATAGTTGTCGATGAACCAGGAAAGCGAGTCCTGCACACGGTTGAAGGCCGAGGCGATCTGCATCATCGTGCCGAGCTGGATGGCACCGCTGAAGAAGCGCGGTGCCGCCACGATGAAGGGGAACACCGTGGAGGCCTGGCTGAAGGATGCGGTAAACATGGTCAGCCGTTTCTGCGCGTCAATGAGCTTGAGGTAGTTGCTCAGCACGTGGCCGAAGCGCAGGTCCAGCTGCTTGTACTCCACGGCTTCGCCGCGGTCCAGCGCGATGGCTTCGCTGTACTCGCGCACGCGCACCAGGTGGTGGCGGAAGTCGGCTTCGCGGCGCTGTTGTTCGTAGTTCAGCGGGATCAGCCGGCGGCCCACGTAGTGCGTGAGAACCGTACCCACCGCACAGTAGAGGATGGCCACCCAGAGCATGAAGCCCGGGATGGCGAATTCGGTGCCGTTCCACTGGAAGGTGAATTCGCCACTGAGGGCCCACAGGATACCGACGAAGCTCACGAAGGTGACCAGCGCATTGAGCAGGCCCATGCTCAGGTCCACGGTGGCCGTGGTGAAGAGCTTGAGGTCTTCCTGGATGCGCTGGTCAGGGTTGTCGGGTGACTGGTCGGGTGCGAGCTGGGCGTAGCGGGTGAGTTCCAGGTGGTAATAGACCCGGTTGTCGAGCCAGCGTTGCAGGTAGTGGCGCGTCATCCAGGCGCGCCAGCGCATTTCCAGTTGCTGGGTCAGGTAGAAGCGGTAGACCGCGATGATGATGTAGATGAAGGCCAGCACGGTGTAGCGCACCAGCTGCTCGATGAAAACGGGGTAGTTCTTTTCCTGCAGCGCGTCGTAGAAGAACCGGTTCCATTCGTTGAACAGCACGAGCGTGTAAACGAAAGCCAGGTTGAGCGCGACGATGGAGGCGAGCAGGGCGCGTGCCTTCCACTTTTCCTCGGACTTGAAGTAGGGCAGGGACAAGGCCCAGGCGCGGATGAGAAAGGCCTTGAAATCAGCTGCTTTCTTGAGCAGGGACATGAATGTGCCTCGCGGAAAAATCAGGGGTTGGAGACGCCGCTGGCCACATGCCCCGAAGGCACGTGCTGCGCGGCCGATTCGATGTGGCCGGTCTGGTCATCGAAGAAGAAGTCGGGTTCGAACTCACGCAGGAACTCGCCCTTGGGCAGGCCGCCCAGGAACATGGCTTCGTCCACTTCGATGTGCCAGTCCATCAGGGTGCGGATGGCGCGCTCGTGCGCCGGTGCGCTTCGCGCCGTCACCAGCGCGGTGCGGATGCGCATGCTGGGCGTGCCTTCCTGCTGCAGGCGGTGCAGGGCCGCCAGCAGGGGCTTGAAGGGGCCGGCCAGCAGAGGCTGGTGCGCCTTGTCGCGCTCGTGCTGCTGGAAGGCGTTCAGGCCTTCGGCCTGGAACACGCGTTCGGCTTCGTCGCTGAAGAGCACGGCGTCGCCGTCGAAGGCGATGCGCACTTCATGCGGGTGGTTGTCCTGGGCGCGCACCGAGTGCGTGGCCACGGTGGCGGCCGGGAAGCCCTGGGCCAGCGCGGCGCGCACGTCGTCGGGGTTGGCCGAGAGGAAGAGGTTGGCGTGCAGGGGCTTGAGGTAGCGCCAGGGCGACTGGCCGCGCGTGAAGCTGCCGCGCTCGATCGGCAGGCCGTAGTGCTGGGCCGAGCGGAACACGCGCATGCCCGAGACCGGGTCGTTGCGCGAGAGGATGACCACCTCCACGCGCTGCGCTTCCTGGTCGTTGAAGGCCAGCAGCTTCTTGACCATGGAGAAGGCCACGCCGGGCTTGGCCGGAACGTCGAGCTTGTCCAGCTGCAGCTTCATGTAGGCGCGGTCCTTGTGCGGGCCGTGGCCGTGCTCGAAGACCTTGTTCTCTTCCTCGAAGTCGAACAGGGCCCGCGAGGAAATGGCGACGACCAGCTTGCCGTCCAGTGATGCACCCATGTGTCTTCCCTTGTGTTTTTTGTCGCTCAAGCGGCCCAGCGTGCCAGCAGTTCCACGTCTTCCGGGAAGAGCTGGCCTTTTTCGGCCTGCAGCACGCGGCCGTCGCGCCCGCGGATCAGGGTGATGGGCAGGCCCCTGGGCTTCGGGAGAACGCGATGGATCTCCGGCGTGACGAAGCCTGCAGGGAAGGTAAAGCCTTTTTTCTGCAGATAGGTCTGTGCGTCTTCGGGCTTGCGGTCGATCGACAGGGTGAGCAGCTGCAGGCCTTTGCCACCCAGGGCGCGCTGCGACTCCCAGAGCTTTTGCATCTCGGGGCTTTGCAGCGCGCAGAAGGGGCAGGTACTGGCCCACCAGTAGACCGCGAGCACCCGCCCTTCGGCCTGGGTCGGGCGGAACACCGTGCCATCGAACAGCGCGACCTCGGGCAGGCGCAATGGCGTGCCCGGCCCGGGCAGGGGACCGGCCTTGGCCTCGACGCCGGGTGAGGAGGGGGCGGCGACAGGCTGCCCCAGTGCGGACTGGCCCAGGGCCAGGCTGCCGGCGAAAAGCGCGCTGCCGGCGACCAGCTGTCTGCGTTGCGGATTCATGCCGATGATCTTAGCGCCTGACCAGGGCCACGCCATCGGGGTGACCCTCAGGTCTGGCGGCGTGCCAGCAGTTCGCCGCCGCGCACGGCCACGGTTTCACCCTCGGCCAGCGCCTGCCAGGGCTCCTTGCTCAGCGGCACGCTGGCCAGCAGCAGCACCTGCTGGTAGCCGCAGCCCACGCAGACACCATCGGCCTGCAGCGGCTCGCTTTCCTGTGCGCAGCTGCGCTGCAGCCAGTGCAGGCCGGGCGGCGCGAGGTGGCCGTCGGCCTGGATGCGACGGTGGCCGTGGGCAAACAAGGCATCGCCGTCGGCGTAGAGGAAATTGGCCGGTCCGTATGCGTGCAGTTCGGCTGCCAGGCCTGCGATGGCGTCGAGCCTCTCCTGCAGGCCGGGCGTGCCTTGTTGCCACAGGGGGGCCAGCCGCGCCAGCAGGGCGCAAAAAGCCTGTTCGGAGTCGGTGTCGCCGACCGGTTGGAAATGTCCGGGGGCGTAGCGCGGGTCAGCGGCCAGGCCGGGCAGATCGCCATTGTGGGCAAAGACATGGCTGCGACCGCCGAGTTCACGCACGAAGGGCTGGGTGTTGGCCAGTGTACGGGCGCCACGCGTGGCATGACGGATGTATGAGATGGCCAGTGTGGTGGGCGGCCCTGCGCTGGCGAGTTGCCTGGCCAGGGGGCTGTCGCTGGCCGGGCCTGTTTCCCGGTGCAGCACCACCTTGCGGTCTTCGTACCAGGCCACACCCCAGCCGTCGCGCGCGCTGTGGCCGGGCGTGCTGTGTCCGGCCAGCGCCGTGAGCGAGAAGCTCAGGCGGGTGGCCTGCCGGCTGGAGATGGCAAGCAGTTCACACATGCGGTGTCGGGTTCTGGTGGCGATCCAGACAGGATGGGAGGGCCCACTATACACTTGGGGGTATCCTGGGGCGATCCCATCCACGATGCAGCCATGATTCCGATCAAGACCGAATCCGCCTGGCGCGGCACCTCCGATTGCCGCAGCTGCGGCATCCGCGACATGGTGTTGTTCGCCGACCTGAACGAGCAGGACTTCGGCATGATCCATGCGCCGATCGACGATCTCGAATTCGCCGCCGGCGAGGCGCTGTACACCGAGGGATCGCGGGCACAGGGGATCTACACGTTGCGCCGCGGCATGATCAAGCTGGTGCGGGTCACGGCCGACGGGCGCCAGCGCATCGTGCGTGTGCTGCGGCCGGGCGACGTGGCGGGGCTGGAGGCGCTGGGCGGTGGGCATTTCGACTGTGATGCTGTGGCACTGACCGGGATCGCCGTCTGTCGCATTCCGCTGGAAGTGATCCACACCCTGGGCGCGAGCAGCCCGCGCCTGCACCTGCGCCTGATGCAGAAGTGGCAGGCGGCGCTCAAGGATGCCGACGACTGGCTGGCCGACCTGAACTTCGGCACGGCGCGCCAGCGTGTTTCCAACTTCATCCTCAAGATGCGCAGCCCGAGCGACGGCCACACCGTCACCCTGTTCGCGCGCGACGATATGGGCGCCATGCTGGACCTGAAGCTGGAAACCGTGAGCCGCGAGGTCAGCCGCCTGGTGCGTGAAGCGATGATCGAGCCGCTGGACAAGCACGGCCGCGTCTACCGCCTGCACGAACCGCAACGCCTGTTGCAGGCCGCCTGAGCGGCGGGCTGAACGCAGCTGTTCAGGCCCAGGAGTCGATCAGCGGTTCGGCCTGCTCGATCAGGAATTTCTTGAACGATTGCGCTGCGGGCGAGAGTTTTTTCTGGCCCAGGTGGGTGACGTACCACTTGCCGACGATGGGCATGCCGCTGATATCCAGCAGGGCCAGGTGGCCGGCGGCCAGTTCGTGGCGCACCGTGCGCATGGAGAGGAAGGCCAGGCCCATGCCGGCCATGACGGCCTGCTTGATGGTCTCGTTGCTGGGCATCTCCATGGCCACCTTGATCGGCATCTCGTACTGCTCGAACAGGCGTTCCATGGCCGCACGCGTGCCCGAACCCTGCTCGCGCACGACAAAGGGGTGGTCCTTGAGGATGTCGAAGGCCATGCGCTTGCGGCGCACCAGCGGGTGGTCCGGCGGGGCCACGATGCCCAGCGGGTTGCTGGCGAAAGGCGTGGCCTCGCAGTCGAGGTTGGCGGGTGCGCGCCCCATGATCACCAGGTCCAGCTCGTTGCGCGACAGCATGCCCAGGATGTTGTCGCGGTTGTCGATGTGCAGGGCGATGTCGATGCCCGGCATCAGCTTGGTGAAACGCACCAGCAGCATGGGCACGAAGTACTTGGCGGTGCTGACGATGCCCAGCTCGATGCGGCCTTTCTTGGCGCCCACGTGCTCGGCCATGCTGGCTTCCAGGTCCTTGAGCTTGCCCAGGGCGGCGATGGCGTGGGTCAGGAATTCCAGGCCGGCATGCGTGAGCTGGATGTTACGGCCGACTGGTTCTATCAGCGAAAGGCCGAAGGCCTCTTCCAGCTGGCGGATCTGCATGGACACGGCGGGCTGCGTGACAAACAGGCGTTCGGCCGCTCGGGAGACCGACTTTTCGCGGGCGACCTCGATGAAGGTCTGCAGTTGCTTGAGCGTGTAATTGCGCATGAGATCGAATCAGCTAATACTGATATTTACTTGAGTAAACATTATATTTGTTGATGAATCGGGCTCAGCTGGCGCCCAGCGGTGCCATGCGGATGTGGCGGCCGTACTGCTCGGCCAGGAAGGTTTCGCCCCGCTCCAGGATGAAGTAGCGGAAGGCCTCGGCCGGCGGCGACAGCAGCTTGGACAGGGTGTGCACCACGTTCCAGGCGCGCACCACGGGGCTGCCCTGGACGTCGAGGATGGCCACCAGCTGGTTGTCCAGCTCCAGGCCGATGGTGTGCAGCGAAAGAAAGCTCAGGCCCATGCCAGCCATGACGGCCTGCTTGATGGTTTCATTGCTGGACATCTCCATCGTGACCTTGGGATCGAAGTTCGCATCGCCGAAAAACTTCTCCATGGCCGCGCGCGTGCCCGAGCCCTGCTCGCGCACGATGAAGCTGTAGGGCTGCAGCGCCGGCACATCCAGGTGGCCGCGCTTGAGCAGCGGGTGGTCCACCGGCGCCACGAAGACGTGCGGGTGGGCGGCAAAGGGCTCGGCGCGTGTGGCCATCTCCTTCGGAGGGCGGCCCATGATGGCGATGTCCACCTCGTTGCCCTGCAGCATCTTGAGCAGCTGCTCCCGGTTGCCGACGATCAGGCGCACCTCGATGCCCTCGTGCTCGCGCTGGAACTCGGCCAGCAGGCGCGGCAGGAAGTACTTGGCCGTACTGACCATGCCGATGGTCAGCGTCCCGATCTCCAGCTTCTGCAGACGTGCGGCGGCGTCTTCGGCGTCCTTGAGCGTGGCCAGGATCTTGCGCGCGTAGACCAGCATGTACTCGCCCGCCGTGGTCAGGGCCACCTGGCGGCCGCTGCGCTCGAACAGGGGCAGGCCCACGTGGCTCTCGAGCTCCTTGATCTGCATGGTCACGGCCGGTGGCGTCAGGTGCATGGTCAGCGCGGCCTTGCTGAAACTGAGCTGGCGGGCGACCTCGCTGAACACCCGGAGTTGGCGAAAGGTAGCGTTCTTCATTAAGTAATAGCTTAACTCAAAGCAAATAAAGTTTGAATTTACCTTATTTCGCTAAATTCTTATATTTCACCCATCAGGAATTTCATCCCTCAGGAGCGATAGATGAGCGACTCGACCCAGATCACCGACGCCAAGAAGCGCTACAGCGCAGGCGTCCTGAAATACAAGCAGATGGGCTATTGGATGCCCGACTACGTGCCCAAGGAGACGGACACGATCTGCCTGTTCCGCATCACCCCGCAGGACGGTGTCGATCCGGAAGAGGCCGCCGCCGCCGTGGCCGGCGAATCGTCCACCGCCACCTGGACGGTGGTATGGACCGACCGCCTGACCGCCTGCGACAGCTACCGCGCCAAGGCCTACCGCGTGCAGCCGGTGCCCAACAACCCGGGCCAGTACTTCGCCTGGGTGGCCTATGACCTGATCCTGTTCGAAGAGGGCTCGATCGCCAACATGACGGCCAGCCTGATCGGCAACGTGTTCTCCTTCAAGCCGCTCAAAGCCGCCCGCCTGGAAGACATCCGCATCCCGGTGGCCTACCTCAAGACCTTCAAGGGCCCGCCGACCGGCCTGGTGGTCGAGCGCGAGCGCCTGGACAAGTTCGGCCGCCCCCTGCTGGGCGCCACCACCAAGCCCAAGCTGGGCCTGTCGGGCCGCAACTACGGCCGCGTGATCTATGAAGGCCTCAAGGGCGGCCTGGACTTCATGAAGGACGACGAGAACATCAACTCCCAGCCCTTCATGCACTGGCGTGACCGTTTCCTCTACGTGATGGACGGCGTCAACAAGGCGCAGGCCGTGACCGGTGAGGTCAAGGGCAGCTACCTGAACGTGACCGGCGCCAGAGCGGCGGCGGCAATTCCCCAATCGGACGCGGCCTGGATCAGGCCGCGGTGAACAAGACCCGGCTGCCGATCCTGCTGCCCGCCGACCCCGACCTGATGGGCGGCGCGCGGATCTATTCCTTCGGCGACTACTATTCGATCACCGCCAACCTTTCGGGCGCGCGGGTCTCGCTGACCGG
>JAXMMJ010000060.1:0-5711 GCA_034366585.1 Hylemonella sp. | reverse complement strand
TCATTCAGCAGGCGGTGGCGGTCAACTGGCCGGCCGACGCCGTGCCCGGCGAAACGGCCCTGGCCGATGGCGTGCAGCGCCTGCGCGTCTGGGGCTTTGCCGGCGTGCCCGACGCGGCGCGCTCGCGCAGCGACTGGCAATACGCCTACGTGAACGGCCGTTTCGTGCGCGACAAGGTGATCGGCCACGCCGCGCGCAGCGCCTATGAGGATGTGCTGCACGGCCACCGCCAGCCGGTCTACGCGCTCTACGTGGAGATCGACCCGGCGCGCGTGGACGTGAACGTGCACCCCACCAAGATCGAGGTGCGCTTTCGCGACGGCCGCGAAGTGCACCAGGCCGTGCGCCACGCCGTGGAAAACGCCCTGGCGGCGCCGCGTGCGCAGGCGGCTGTCAACGGGGGGTCGGCGGTGCCGGCCCACCTGGCCGACATTGCGCGGCCCATTGCACCGGCGCCCTGGGCCCAGCCCGCTATCAATTTCGGAGCAAACGACACCTCCACGCGCGGCCATGAGGTGCACGACCTGGCCGCACTGTGGCAACCCGCGTCCGCGGCAACGCCCGTGGCGCCGGCGTGGGCCGTGCGCGAGCCCGGCTCGGCGGCGCTGGCAGAGACGACCACGCGCCCTGCGGAAGACGCCGGCAACACCTGGCCGCTGGGCCGCGCCCTGGCGCAGTTGCAGGGCGTCTACATCCTGGCCGAGAATGCCCAGGGCCTGGTGGTGGTGGACATGCACGCCGCGCACGAGCGCATCGTCTACGAGCGGCTCAAGAACCAGCTCGATGTGCAGGCTATTTCCAGCCAGCCCCTGCTGATCCCCGCTACCTTCGCCGCCACGCCGCAGGAGGTGGCCACGGCCGAGGCGCACGCCGCCACGCTGCAGACCCTGGGCCTGGAGATCACCTCTTTCTCGCCCAAGACGCTGGCCGTGCGCGCCGTGCCGTCCACCCTGGCGCAGGGCGATGCGGTGGAGCTGGCGCGCAGCGTGCTGGCCGAGCTGGGACAGCACGAGGCCAGCACCGTGATCCAGCGCGCCCGCAACGAGCTGCTGGGCACCATGGCCTGCCACGGCGCCGTGCGCGCCAACCGCAAACTCACGCTGGAAGAGATGAACGCCCTGCTGCGCGACATGGAGCAGACCGAACGCTCCGACCAGTGCAACCACGGCCGCCCGACCTGGCGGCAGGTGACGCTGAAGGACCTGGACGCGTTGTTCCTGCGCGGGCGCTGAGCGCCCGCATCGGCACGGCCCGCCCTGGCGGCTTGGGCCGCCTTAGCCCTCCCGGGTTCGCACCACCAACAGGCAACGCGCCCTGATTTGGTTTCAGTACTCTTAAAAAATGCACCGTCTTGATGCAATAAACGTATGACTTGCACCATTTAAGGTATTTTGTTGCGGCAAAATCATGTTTTTCTGACCAGAGCCTGACCTGAAAAACATGAAATACGCTTCCCACCACGCCTTCATCGAGCATGTCGCCAAGATCAACCCCGGCCAGCCTGAATACATCCAGGCCGTGACCGAAGTGATGGAGAGCCTGTGGCCCTTCATCGACAAGAACCGCAAGTACGCCGAGAACGGCCTGCTGGACCGCCTGGTCGAGCCCGAGCGCGTCATCATGTTCCGCGTGTCCTGGGTCGACGACAAGGGCCAGGTGCAGGTCAACCGCGGCTACCGCATCCAGCACAGCCTGGCCATCGGCACCTACAAGGGCGGCCTGCGTTTCCACCCCTCGGTCAACCTGTCGATCCTGAAGTTCCTGGCCTTCGAGCAGACCTTCAAGAACGCGCTCACCACCCTGCCCATGGGCGGCGGCAAGGGCGGCTCGGACTTCGACCCCAAGGGCAAGAGCAATGGTGAGGTCATGCGCTTCTGCCAGGCTTTCGTGAGCGAGCTGTTCCGCCACATCGGCGCCGACACCGACGTGCCGGCCGGTGACATCGGCGTGGGTGGCCGCGAGGTCGGCTACATGGCCGGCATGATGAAGAAGCTCAGCAACAGCGCGGCCAGCGTCTTCACCGGCAAAGGCCTGTCCTTCGGTGGCTCGCTGATCCGCCCCGAGGCCACGGGTTACGGCACGGTCTACTTCGCCGAGGAAATGCTCAAGACCCAGGGCATGGGCTTTGCCGGCCTGCGCGTCAGCGTCTCGGGCTCGGGCAACGTGGCCCAGTACGCAGTGGAAAAGGCCATGGCCATGGGCGCCAAGGTCGTCACCGTTTCCGACTCCAGCGGCACCGTGGTCGACGAGGCCGGCTTCACGCCCGAGAAGCTGGCCTTGCTGATGGAGGTGAAGAACCACCACTATGGCCGCGTGAACGACTACGCCCAGAAGGTGGGCGCCAAGTTCCACGCCGGCGCCAAGCCCTGGAGCGTGCCGGTGGACGTGGCCCTGCCCTGCGCCACCCAGAACGAACTCAACGGCGACGACGCCCGGCTGCTGGTGAAGAACGGCGTCAAGTGCGTGGCCGAAGGCGCCAACATGCCCTCCACGCTGGAGGCGGTGCGCGTGTTTGAAGCGGCCCGCGTGCTCTACGCCCCGGGCAAGGCCAGCAACGCCGGCGGCGTGGCCACCTCGGGCCTGGAGATGAGCCAGAACGCCATGCGCCTGATGTGGGACCGCAACGAGGTGGACGCCCGCCTGCACGGCATCATGCGCAGCATCCACGAGGCCTGCCTGCGCCACGGCAAGCGTGCCGACGGCAGCGTGAGTTATGTGGACGGCGCCAACGTGGCCGGCTTTGTCAAGGTGGCCGACGCCATGATGGCCCAGGGCGTGATCTGAGCGACCGCACCCGCCCCATGAACAAGCCGCCCCCGGGCGGCTTGTTATTTGCCGTAGCACCTCATGAGGGGCCCCAGGGGGTGGAAGGGATTTGCGGCGGCCGGCTGAACTTATCGGCGGCAGGGCGCATCATATTTCCCCATGAAACGCTGGTTCCTCCTGCTCCTGGCCCTGCTCACCGCCTTTGCCCTGGTCACGGGCTGCGCCACGCTTGACGAGAAACAGCGCGGCTGGATCTTCCAGCCCTCGGACCGCAGCTGGTGGCGCGGCGACGAGGCCGCCCAGGGCATGAAGGATGTGTGGGTCGACTTCACCTCGCGCGAGACTGGCCAGGCGGTGAAACTGCACGGCCTGTGGCTGGCCCACCCGGACCTGGCCCGCCAGCCCAATGCCCCGGTGCTGCTCTACCTGCACGGCGCGCGCTTCAACGTGGTGGGTTCGGCCTTCCGGGCCCGGCGCATGCAGGAGCTGGGGTTCTCGGTGCTGGCGGTGGACTACCGCGGTTTCGGCAAGAGCACGCCCGAGCTACCCTCGGAGACCATGGCCTACGAGGACGCGCGCGCCGCCTGGGACTGGCTGGGCCGGCAGTACCCCGGCCGGCCGCGCTACATCTTCGGCCATTCCCTGGGCGGGGCCATCGCCATTGAACTGGCGGCGCAGGTGGAAGACGAACACGGCACCCTGGTCGAAGGCACCTTCACCTCCATCCCCGATGTGGTCAGCAGCTTCAAATGGGGCTGGCTGCCCGTGGGCCCGCTGATCACCCAGCGCTTCGAGGCCGTGAAACGCGTGCCCGACATCGGCTCGCCGCTGCTGGTGGTGCATGGCGCCAAAGACACCCTGATTCCGCCCGAACTGGGCCGCAAGCTCTTTGACGCCGCCACCGGCCGCAAGGCCTTCGTGCTGGTGGAAGGCGGCTCGCACCACAACACCAACTCGGTGGGGCAGTCGCAGTACCGGGTGGCGATCAACGAACTCTTCGGGCTGCACTGAGGGCCGCTGCGGCCGGATCAGGGTATCCCCTGATCTGCTAACCTCAGACCGATGTCTTCCGCTCCCGTCCCGGCCCCTGCCGGCTCTGCCATGTCCCCCGCCCTGATCGTGCTCATCTTGTCCCTGCTGCTGGGGCTGCAACCGATCACCACCGATCTCTACCTGCCCGCCCTGCCCGCGCTGACCGCGGGCTTCGGCGCCACGCTGCCGCAGGCGCAGCTCACGCTCACCGCGCTGTTGCTGGCCTTTGGCATCTCGCAGCTGGTCTGGGGCCCGCTGTCCGACCGCTTTGGCCGCCGGCCCATCCTGCTCTGGGGCCTGGGGGCCTATGTGCTGGCCTCGGTGGTCAGCACGCTGGCGCCCACCATGGAACTGCTGATCGTGGCGCGTGTGCTGCAGGGCGTCGCCATGGGCGCGGGCGTGATGTGTGCGCGCGCCATCGTGCGCGACCTGTACAAGCCCGTGGAGGGCGCACGCATGATGTCCAAGGGCCTGACCGGCCTGGGCGTGATCGCCTGCCTCAGCGGGCCGCTGGGCGGCGTGCTCTCGGGCTGGGCCGGCTGGCGCATCGCCTTGCTCGCGCTCTCGGTGTTCGGCGCGGCCACGCTGGCCCTGGTGGCCTGGCGCTTCGAGGAGACCGTGAAGCAGAAGAACCCGCAGGCCCTGCAGCCGGCCACGCTGCTGCAGACCTGGCGCGGCATCGTGCGCCACCCGACCTTCTGGGCCTATTCGGCGCTGTCGGCCGCCTCCTATGGCGGGCTGTTCACGGTGCTGGCCTCCTCGTCCTTCGTCTTCATCGACGTGCTGGGTCTGTCGCGGCCGGCCTACGGCTTCATCATGAGCTCGGTGTCCCTCACCTACATCCTGGGCACCCTGGCCTGCCGGCGCCTGCTGCCGCGCCTGGGCGTGCGGCGCTCGGTGGCGCTGGCGGCGGGTTTCACGCTCACGGGCGGCACGCTGATGGGCATCTTCGCGCTGGTCGGCCTGCACAATGGCTGGGCCATCATGCTGCCCTTCTACCTCTTCATGCTGGCGCACGGCGTGCACCAGCCCTGCAGCCAGAGCGGCGCCGTCGGCCCCTTCCCCTACGCTGCGGGCGCGGCCTCGGCGCTCAACGGTTTCCTGATGGCGGTGACCTCCTTCATCGTCGGCCACTGGCTGGGCACGGCCATGGACGGCACGGTGCTGCCCCTGATGTACGGCGTGTGGTTCTGGAGCGTGATGATCGCCCTGGCCGCCTGGACCCTGGTGCAAAAGCATGGCAAAAGCAGCGAGCACTGAGTTCCCCCGCTGTCTGGCGATTGCCGGGCCAACGGCCAGCGGCAAGACCGCGGCCGCGCTGGCCATTGCGGCGAAGTTGCCGGTGGAGATCATCAGCGTCGATTCGGCCCTGGTCTACCGCGGCATGGACATCGGCACGGCCAAGCCCAGCGCAACTGAGCTGGCCGCGGTGCCGCACCACCTGATCGACATCCGCGACCCGTTGCAGGCCTACAGCGCCGCCGAGTTCGTGCACGATGCCAGCGAGCTCATGCACGCCATCCACGCACGCGGCCGGCACCCGCTGCTGGTGGGCGGCACCATGCTCTATTTCAAGGCGCTGTTTGACGGCATCGACGACATGCCCCGCGCCGATGCGCAGGTGCGCGCACAGATCGAGGCCGAAGCACAGGCCCGTGGCTGGCCAGCGCTGCACGCCGAACTCATGCGCGTGGACCCGGTGACCGCTGCACGCCTGGCCCCCGCCGACGCGCAGCGCATCCAGCGCGCGCTGGAGGTCTACCGCGTCTCGGGGCTTCCCCTGTCGTCCTTCCACACGCGCAAAGACGACGCGCAGCCCTCGGCCGCCATGCAGGCCACCACGCTGATCTCCCTGGAGCCGGCCGACCGCGCCTGGCTGCACGAACGCATCGCGTTACGCTTCGACACCATGC
>JAXMMJ010000059.1:0-13967 GCA_034366585.1 Hylemonella sp. | reverse complement strand
GCCCGCCTGAGGGCGCCAATGCAAACGCCCCGCGTGCGGGGCGTTGCAGGGGCTGCGGGTCCGGCCCGCGAACCGGTCAGCCGGCCAGGGCTTCCATGGCGCGCGTGGTGATTTCCTCCACGCTGCCGGTCCCGCTGATGGCGCGGTACTTCGGTGCGCCAGCGGGGTCTTGCTGGGCCCAGCCGGAGTAGTAGTCGACCAGGGGGCGCGTCTGCGCGCTGTAGACCTCCAGGCGCTTGCGCACGGTCTCTTCCTTGTCGTCTTCGCGCTGGATCAGCGGCTCGCCGGTCACATCGTCCTTGCCTTCGACCCTGGACGGGTTGAACTTGACATGGTAGGTGCGGCCCGAGGCCGGGTGCGAACGGCGTCCGCTCATGCGTTCGATGATGGCCTCGAAAGGAACATCGATCTCGAGCACAAAATCGAGCTTGACGCCGGCGGCCTTCATCGCATCAGCCTGCGGCAGGGTGCGCGGAAAACCGTCGAACAGGAAGCCGTTGCTGCAATCGGGCTGGGCGATGCGGTCCTTGACCAGGTTGATGATCAGGTCGTCACTGACCAGGGCGCCCGACTCCATCACGGCCTTGGCCTGCAGGCCCAGCGGAGTGCCGGCCTTCACGGCGGCGCGCAGCATGTCACCGGTGGAAATTTGCGGGATGCCGTATTTCTGGCAGATGTACGCGGCTTGCGTGCCCTTGCCGGCGCCGGGTGCGCCCAACAGGATCAGTCTCATGGATACCCTCGGATGTTTTGGTGTTCTTAGCCAGCGACAGCACCATGGCGGTGCATGTCAGCTGCATGACTGAGGCGAGGATAGCATGCCGTAACCGGTATGAAACTTACAGATCCTGGGGCTGTTTCCATCTCCGGGCAGCGACCCTTGGAGCCTTTCAGGCGGCAAACAGCCGGCGTACGCGCGCCAGGTCTTCGGGCGTGTCCACGCCGGCGCCCGGAGCCTGCGGCGTCACGTGCACGGCGATGCGGTGGCCGTGCCACATGGCGCGCAGCTGCTCCAGGGCCTCGGTCACCTCGATCGGGGCCTGGGCCAGCTTCGGGAACAGGCGCAGGAAGCCGGCGCGGTAGCCATAGATGCCGATGTGGCGCAGCGGGGCCGGCTCCGGCAGTGCCTTGACTCCCTGGGCAAAGCCGTCACGCCACCAGGCGATGGGTGCACGGCTGAAGTACAGGGCCAGGTCACGCGCATCCAGAACCACCTTGACCACGTTGGGGTTCACGAAGTCGGCCACCTCGTGGATGGGATGGGCCGCCGTGCTCATGCTGGCCTCGGGGCGCTGGCGCAGCAGTTCGGCCACGGCCGAAACCAGCGCGGGGTCGATCAGCGGTTCGTCGCCCTGCACATTGACCACCAGCGCGTCATCGGGTAGGCGCAGCAGGTCACAGGCCTCGGCCAGGCGGTCACTGCCGCTGGGGTGGTCGACGCGCGTCAGCACGGCTTCGACGCCATGCTGCTGGCAGGCCTGCAGGATCTCGGGGCTGTCGCCGGCCACCACCACGCGCGTGGCACGGTCCAGGCCGCTGCTGACACGCTGGGCCACACGCACGATCATGGGCAGGCCGGCGATGTCGGCCAGGGGTTTGTTGGGCAGGCGGGTCGAGGCCAGCCGCGCCGGAATCAGGACGGTGAGGCTCATGGAATCAGAGCCCCAGTTCTTCGTCGCTCAGCGTGCGCGCCTCGTTTTCCAGCAGCACCGGGATGCCGTCGCGGATGGGGTAGGCCAGGCGGGCGCTGCGCGAGGTCAGTTCCTGTTTTTCCCGGTCGTATTCGAGCGGGCCCTTGGTCACGGGGCAGACCAGCAGTTCAAGGAGTCGGGTGTCCATGGGGCGATGATAGCCGCGTCGCTTCGAGCAGACGGTCGAGTGCCACGTAAAACGCCGGCTCGGGCGCGAAGTTCAGGGGCACGGCCAGCGCGTCGGGGTGGTGGGCCCAGAGCTTGAGCGCATCCTTCTCGGTGCACAGCAGGGTGTAGTCGCGTTCCAGCGGGCGCTGCCAGTGGGCATAGTCGTCGTGGTCGGGTCGTGCCACCGTGAGGGTCAGCGGCAGGCCCAGCGCCTGCAGCATGTCGAAGAAGGCCTGGGGCCGCGCCGTGCCGGCGACGGCCAGCAGGGGGCGGCCGTCCTGCGCCAGGGCCACCAGATCCACCCGGCTGCCGTCGATGCGCACCGCCTGGGCGGCCAGCGCACGGCGCGCCGTGTAGCCGGTGAAGGCGGGACGGTTGCCGGTGTGCAGCACCAGGTCCACATAACGCGGCCAGGGTTCGCGCAGGGGGCCGGCCGGCAGCAGGAAGCCGTTGCCCACGCCCCGGTCGTCGAAGACGCAGATCTCGATGTCGCGCGCCAGGGCGTAGTGCTGCAAACCGTCGTCGCTCACCAGCACATCGGTTTGCGGATAGGCCTGCAGCAGGGCCCGCGCAGCCTCGATGCGGCGCGTGGCCACGAAGACCGGCACACCGGTGTTGCGCCGGATCAGCGCCGGTTCGTCACCCACATCGTGCACAGGGCTGTCGTCGCGGACCTCCCGGCAGTCCTGCGTACGGCGGCCGTAGCCGCGCGAGACCACGCCGGGGTGCAGGCCGCGTGCCTGCAGGTGCTTGACCAGGGCCAGGACCACCGGCGTCTTGCCCGCGCCTCCGGCCACCACATTGCCGACCACGATGACAGGCACGGGCAGCACGTGCCGGCGCAGCACACCGCTGAGGTAAAGACCCTGGCGCAGGCGCACCAGCAGGCCCATGAGCAGGGAGAGCGGCCACAGGGCCCAGGTCAGGGGGCCGCGTCGCTGCCAGCTGTCGATGAGGGTACGTTGCCAGGACGGCTGGTCAGGGCTGGCCATGGCCTTCAGCGACCGCCTGCCTGCGCCGAGGACTGGGTGGCGAAGGTGATCTGCGTCAGGCCGGCACGGCGTGCCGCCTCCATCACGGTCACGACGGACTGGTGGCGCGCGCTGGCGTCGGCGCTGATGATGACCACGGTGTCCTTGCCGGCCTTGGCTGCCTGCAGCAGGGCCGCGACCACGGCTTCCACGCTGCGGCCTTCGACCGCTGCGCGGTTGACGGAAAAACTGCCTTCGCTGCTGACGGCGACGATGACTTCCTTGGGGTAGTCGCGCTGGGCGTCGGTATCGGCTACCGGCAGGCGCAACTGCATCTCGGTGAACTTGCTGTAGGTGGTCGACAGCATCAGGAAGATCAGGATCACCAGCAGCACGTCGATGAAGGGGATCAGGTTGATCTCCGGTTCCTCGCGGCTGGGGCGGCGGAAGTGCAGTCTCATGACGGGGTGCGCAGCGTGGCCAGGTGTTGCAGCAGGCGTTCGCCAGCCTGTTCCAGCGTCAGCAGGTATTCATCGACGCGGGCCCTGAAGTAGCGCCAGAAGATCAGGGCCGGAATGGCGATGATCAGGCCGAAGGCGGTGTTGTACAGCGCGATCGAGATGCCCTGGGCCAGTTGCGCCGGGTTGCCACCGGCGGCACCACCCGCCGGCGACTGGGAGCCGAAGATCTCGATCATGCCGACGACGGTGCCGAACAGGCCCATCAGGGGCGCCACCGAAGCGATGGTGGCCAGGGCGCTGAGATAACGCTCCAGGCGGTGGGCCACGACGCGGCCGCTGCTTTCCAGGGCGTTGCGCAGTTCTTCGTCGCTGCTGCTCGGTTTGGTCTGCAGGGCCCGCAGGCCGCTGGCCAGCACCTCGCCCAGGGCCGAGTTCTTCTCGAGCTGGGCGATGACTTCGGGTGCGGGCAATGCCGTGCTGGAGGCTTTCAGCACTTCGTCCAGCAGTTGCGGGGGGGCGACCTTGGCGGTCTTGAGACTGAGAAAGCGTTCGATGATCAGGGCCAGTCCCAGGATGGAACAGATGATCAGGGGCCAGATCGGCCAACCAGCGGCTTGTATGATGGAAAACAAAGGGATCCTCCACGCGAATGTGCGTTGCGATTATGACCGAGGCCGATGGATCAACCGCTGTTGGCGCATCGCTCATGCCTGTTCCGGCCGGCATGCGGCCAAGGCCGCCAGGTAGCCCACAGTTCATGTGGATAACTTTGTGCAGAACTGTTGGGTAGGTGCTCCGATGCACCTGTTCATGCGCGTTTGCGACAGAACGATGACAAAAAAGGCAGATAAAAAACCAATGAAATCAATGGCTTGCACCGAAAAATCAGGCTCGGAGGCGACCGGTGCCAGGCCCTGTCAAGGGCCCACCAGCTGTGGAGTAGTCTGTTGCTGCCACTCGGTCGCGAACCGCATGCTTGCTCATGTCTGAGTTCGACAAGCCCGTCGGCACGCCGCGTATCTGGCCGGTTGGTGCGCTGTGCCGCGCCGTTGCTGATGCGCTGGATGCCCGCTTCAATCCTGTCGCGGTTCGCGGCGAGATTTCGGGCTTCAGCCGCGCGTCCAGCGGGCATTGTTACTTTGCGCTGAAGGATGAAAGCGGGCAGATCCGTTGTGCCATGTTTCGCCGCGCGGCCGGTTTGCTGGACTTTGCGCCGCGCGACGGCGAACTGGTGGAGGTGCGCGGTCGGCTGGGTGTCTATGAGCCGCGTGGCGATCTGCAGCTCATCGTGGAGTCGATGTCACGCGCCGGCCAGGGGGCCCTGTTCGAGCAGTTCCTCAAGCTCAAGGCCAAGCTGGAAGCCGAGGGTCTGTTCGACGCGGCGCGCAAGCGCGAGTTGCCCCTCCAGCCACGCGGCATCGGCCTGGTGACCTCGCTGGGGGCGGCGGCCCTGCACGACGTGGTCACGGCCCTGCAGCGGCGCGTGCCGCACATTCCGGTTTTTGTGGCGCCGGCGGCGGTCCAGGGTGCGGCGGCGCCAGCCGAACTGGTGGCCGCCCTGCAGCGGCTCTATGGACTTGCGGAGCAGGGCAGGCCGGCGCTGGACGTCATCCTGCTTGTACGCGGGGGCGGCTCCATGGAGGACCTCTGGGCTTTCAACGACGAGCGTCTGGCCCGCACCCTGGCGCAAAGCCCGGTGCCCGTGGTCAGCGGTGTCGGGCACGAAACCGATTTCACGATCGCCGACTTCGTGGCCGACCTGCGCGCGCCCACGCCCACGGCGGCGGCCGAACTGGTGGCCGAGGCGCGCAGCGTCTGGCTGGGGGCCCTGGATCTGATGCAGGCGCGCCTGTCCGATGCCGTGGAGCAGCAACTGGACCGCCAGAGCCAGCGCCTGGACCTGGCGGCCAGCCGGCTGGGCCGTCCTTCGGGCTTGGTGGCCCGGCAGCGCCTGGCACTCTCGGCGCAGGCGCAGCGCCTGCGCTATGCCGCGACCCATGGGCTGACCCAGCGCCAGCGCGATCTGCAGCAGTTGGGCAAGGCCTGGCCGCAGTCCACGCAGCGTGGATTGCAGACCCAGCAGCAGCGCCTGGAGCGCGCCGGCCTGCGCCTGCAACTGCTGGACCCGTCGCTCGTGCTGCAGCGTGGTTATGCCTGGGTCAGCAATGAACGCCATGAAGCGGTGACCCGTGCGCAGGGGCTGGCGCCTGGCCAGGTCCTGCATCTGCATTTTTCCCAAGGCCAGGCGGATGTCAGTGTCACGGCCATCCGGGACAAGGCGTAACCAAGACCCCCAATGGAAAAGGGCCGCGCGATGCGGCCCTTTTTTCATGCGAGCGGGTGCCTTACAGGCCGCCGTTTTGCTGGGCCACCATGCAGAACAGCATGGGGATGGAGAGCATGGTGTTGAAGCGCGAGGTCAGCATGGCCAGGCGTGCGGCCTTGGCCTTTTCGGCGGCTTCCACCACCACGATGCCCAAGGCCTTTTTCTGGTTCGGCCAGATGATGAACCAGACATTGAAGGCCATCACCAGGGCAATCCACATGCCGATGCCGATGGCCGTGAAAGGCTTCTGCAGTATCAGCGCGCTGCCGATATAACCGCTCATCGTTGCCAGCAACAGGCCAGTGACCACCGTGGCCAGGGCGGACCAGCGGAACCAGAACAGGGCGGTCGGCGCAATCACCTTGCTCACCGCCGGTTTCTGCTCGTCTGGAATCCTGGGCATCGACGGAATCTGCACGAAGTTGAAATACCACAGCAGGCCAACCCACATGACACCGCACAGGACATGCAGCCAGCGCATCACGAAGGTGGCCCAGGCATGGCTGGGGCTCACATTGCCGCCAGCGACCAGCACCAGCAGTACTACCAGCACCACACCCGCCAGTACCGATCGGCCCAGGGATTGGAAGATTGCACCCATGGTTGTCTCCTTTTGTAGTTGATCCAGGTCAAGGATAATTATGGCTGAACGACTGATCGTGCGAGGCGCGACAGTCGGGCCGTCCACCTTGCCGCCGGCAAGGTTGATCTCGCTGTCTTGCCCAGGCCGCAGAGCTAGTTCTTACAATCGACGCCTCTGGCCTTTCAACAACAAACCACCGAGGAACTCATGGAACACACCCTGCCCCCCCTGCCTTATGCCATCGACGCCCTGGCACCGCACTACTCCAAGGAAACCCTGGAGTTCCACCATGGCAAGCACCACAACGCCTACGTGGTCAACCTGAACAACCTGCAAAAGGGCACCGAATTCGAGAGCCTGGATCTGGAGTCCATCGTCAAGAAGTCCAGCGGCGGCATCTACAACAACTCCGCCCAGATCTGGAACCACACCTTCTTCTGGAACTGCATGAAGCCCAATGGTGGCGGTGAGCCCACCGGCGCCCTGGCCACGGCCATCAACGCCAAGTGGGGCAGCTACGCTGCTTTCCGCGAAGCCTTCGTCAAGTCGGCCGTGGGCAACTTCGGCTCCGGCTGGACCTGGCTGGTGAAGAAGGCCGACGGCTCGGTCGACATCGTCAACATGGGCGCTGCCGGCACCCCCCTGACCACCGCCGACAAGGCCCTGCTGACGGTGGACGTGTGGGAGCATGCCTACTACATCGACTACCGCAACCTGCGCCAGAAGTTCGTCGAGACCTTCCTGGACAAGCTGGTCAACTGGTCCTTCGCTGAAAAGAATTTCGGCTGATCATTGCGGCGCTCAGGCGGGGCCCGGAGGGAAACCTCCGGGCCCTTTTTGTTTGCCTTGGGGGTCCGGAACTGGCATGCTGGGCCACGGTGCAACGGGTGATCCGAGGGGCTTGGGTCTTCTATAAGACCTCTTCTATAAGACCAATGACAAATAATTTTGAGTTTTCTTGATGAAAATTTCGCATCATGAGATTTTGATTCAAAAAATGAGGTGTGGGTCAGCACGCAGAAAGCAAAATCTCCCACCATCCGAAGCTTGTTTGTCGGCACATCCGGTCGACACCTCGCCGGTACCGTTATCTGGAGATACGCAATGAGCAACCAGCAACCCACCATCATCTACACGCTGACCGACGAAGCCCCGCTGTTGGCGACCAGCTCCTTCCTGCCCATCATTCGCACGTTCGCTGCGCCGGCCGGCGTCAACGTGGTCACCAGCGACATCTCGGTGGCGGCACGTGTGCTGGGCGCCTTCCCGGAATACCTGACCGAGGAGCAGCGCGTGCCAGACAACCTGGCCGAGCTGGGCCGGCTGACCCTGCTGCCGGACACCAACATCATCAAGCTGCCCAACATCAGCGCCTCGGTGGCGCAGCTGGTGGCCTGCATCAAGGAACTGCAGTCCAAGGGCTACAAGATTCCCGACTATCCGGAAAACCCGAAGACCGAGGAGGAAAAGGCGCTGCGCGCCCGTTATGCCAAGTGCACCGGCAGCGCTGTCAACCCCGTGCTGCGCGAAGGCAACTCCGACCGTCGTGCCCCGGCTGCCGTGAAGAACTACGCGCGCAAGAACCCGCATTCGATGGCCGAGTGGAGCCAGGCTTCACGCACCCATGTCTCGCACATGCACCATGGCGACTTCTATCACGGCGAGAAGTCGATGACGCTGGACAAGGCGCGCGACGTCAAGATGGAACTGATCACCAAGAGCGGCAAAACCATCGTGCTCAAGCCCAAGGTTGCGCTGCTGGAGCGCGAGATCATCGACAGCATGTTCATGAGCAAGAAGGCGCTGCTCGAGTTCTACGAAAAGGAAATCGAAGACGCGCACAAGACCGGCGTGATGTTCTCGCTGCACGTCAAGGCTACGATGATGAAGGTCTCGCACCCCATCGTGTTCGGCCACTGCGTCAAGATCTTCTACAAGGACGCCTTTGCCAAGCACGGCAAGCTGTTCGACGAACTCGGCGTGAACGTCAACAACGGCATGGTCGATCTCTACAACAAGATCGCCACACTGCCGCAGTCCAAGCAGGAAGAGATCAAGCGCGATCTGCACGCCTGCCATGAGCACCGCCCCGAGCTGGCCATGGTGGATTCCGCCAAGGGCATCACCAACTTTCATTCGCCCAATGACGTGATCGTGGATGCCTCCATGCCGGCCATGATCCGCGCCGGCGGCAAGATGTACGGTGCTGACGGTCGCCTCAAGGACGCCAAGGCCGTGATGCCCGAAAGCACCTTCGCTCGCATCTACCAGGAGATCATCAACTTCTGCAAATGGCATGGCAACTTCGATCCGCGCACCATGGGTACCGTGCCCAACGTGGGCCTGATGGCCCAGCAGGCCGAGGAGTACGGATCTCACGACAAGACCTTCGAGATTCCCGAGGACGGCGTGGCCAACATCACCGATCTGGCCACCGGCGAGGTGCTGATGAGCCAGAACGTGGAGCAGGGCGATATCTGGCGCATGTGCCAGGTCAAGGACGCCGCCATCCGTGACTGGGTCAAGCTGGCTGTCACGCGCGCGCGCAACTCGGGCATGCCGGTGGTGTTCTGGCTCGACCAGTACCGCCCGCACGAGGCCCAGCTGATCACCAAGGTCAAGATGTACCTGCACGAGCACGATACCGCAGGTCTGGACATCCAGATCATGTCGCAGGTGCGTGCCATGCGCTATACCCTGGAGCGCGTGATCCGCGGCCTGGACACCATCTCCGCCACCGGCAACATCCTGCGCGACTACCTGACCGACCTCTTCCCCATCATGGAGCTGGGCACCAGCGCCAAGATGCTCTCCATCGTGCCGCTGATGGCCGGTGGCGGCATGTACGAAACCGGTGCCGGCGGCTCCGCCCCCAAGCACGTGCAGCAGCTGGTGGAAGAAAACCACCTGCGCTGGGATTCGCTGGGTGAGTTCCTGGCGCTGGCCGTGTCGCTGGAGGAGCTGGGCATCAAGACCGGCAACGCCCAGGCCAAGATCCTGGCCAAGACCCTGGACGCCGCCACGGGCAAGCTGCTCGATCACAACAAGAACCCCTCGCCCAAGACCGGCCAGCTCGACAACCGCGGCAGCCAGTTCTACCTGGCCCTGTACTGGGCCCAGGAACTGGCGGCCCAGAAGGAGGACGCGGCCCTGGCGGCCAAGTTCGCCCCCCTGGCCAAGCAGCTGACCGACAACGAGCAGACCATCGTGGCTGAGCTGGCTGCCGTGCAGGGCAAGCCGGCGGACATCGGCGGTTACTACAAACCCGACTTCGCCAAGCTCGACATCGTGATGCGTCCGAGCAAGACGCTGAACGCCGCGCTGGCGTCGGTCAAGGCTTAAGACAAGCCAGCCCATAGGCAAGCCGGAGGGCCGGCTGCGAAGAAGCGATCACGATGGTCATGCCATCGTGATCGTTTTTGTTTTTGGGCGGTGCTTGCGGATCAGGGTCGGCGTTCGAAGGGCTGGCCGCCCAGCTTGCTGCCTGCCTTGATTCCGCGTTTGGCGAACCAGCCCTGATTCATCTCCAGCACATAACGCACCGGTTTGGCGGAGCAGTGTGAGTTCGTGGTCTGCGGCTTCATGTCGGCGAGATTGACGATGGTGCCGTCGTCGGCCACGAAGGCCGCGGTCAGCGGCAGCAGAGTGTTCTTCATCCAGAAGCACTGGGAGGATGGTTGTTCGAAGATGAAGAGCATGCCCTCGCTGGCGGGCATCTCCTTGCGGAACATGAGGCCGGTGGCGCGCTGCTCATTCGTGGCGGCCACTTGGGCGTGGATCAGGTGCATGCCTGCCGAAAGCGTGACGCGCGGCAACTGGAGCTGGGGGGACTCTTGCGACCAGCCCAGCCCCGGCAGGGCGAAGAACAGGAGGGTCAGGCGGAGGACGAAACGGTTCATGAAGAGGCGTGAAAGCTGTGGGCCAGGACATTGTCTGTCATTCTCCGAGCGGAGGCGCAGGTCGGCGTCACGGAAATAGAGACTAGAATTTATTCACAAGTTCAATCCGACGTGCGCCTGCGGAAATCCCGGGACGGCACCGTCTGTCTATGCACCCCTCACGGAGTCCCGCTTCCATGTACCAGCACATCCAGGTGCCCAGCCAAGGCCAGAAAATCACCGTCAACGCCGACCTGTCGCTCCATGTGCCGGATGAGCCCATCATCCCGTATATCGAGGGGGACGGCACGGGGCTGGACATCACGCCGGTGATGCTCCGGGTGGTCGATGCGGCTGTGGAGAAGGCCTACGCCGGCCGGCGCAAGATCCACTGGATGGAGGTGTATGCCGGCGAGAAGGCGACCCGGATCTACGGCCCAGATGTCTGGCTGCCGCAGGAAACCCTGGACGTCGCGCGCGAGTATGTGGTGTCCATCAAGGGCCCGCTGACGACGCCCGTGGGCGGAGGCATCCGCTCGCTCAACGTGGCCCTGCGCCAGGAACTCGACCTCTACGTCTGCCTGCGCCCGGTGCAGTACTTCAAGGGCGTGCCCTCGCCGCTCAGGGAGCCCGAGAAGACGAATATGGTGATCTTCCGCGAGAACTCGGAGGACATCTACGCCGGCATCGAGTACGAGGCCGAGTCCGCCCAGGCCAGGAAGCTGATCAAGTTCCTGGTGGACGAGATGGGCGTCAAGAAGATCCGCTTCCCCGATACTTCCGCGATCGGTGTCAAGCCGGTGTCCATCGAGGGCACCGAGCGCCTGATGCGCAAGGCCATCCAGTACGCCATCGACAACCACAAGCCCAGTGTGACCATCGTGCACAAGGGCAATATCATGAAGTTCACCGAAGGCGGCTTCCGCGACTGGGCCTACGGACTGGCCCAGAGGGAGTTCGGTGCCGAACTGATCGACGGCGGCCCATGGTGCAGGGTCAAGAACCCGAAGACCGGCAAGGACATCGTCATCAAGGACGTGATCGCTGATGCCTTCCTGCAGCAGATCCTGCTGCGTCCGGCCGAGTACAGCGTGGTGGCCACGCTGAACCTCAACGGTGACTATATTTCCGACGCGCTGGCCGCCCAGGTGGGCGGCATCGGCATCGCGCCTGGTGCCAACCTGTCCGACACCGTGGCTATGTTCGAAGCCACCCATGGCACTGCGCCGAAGTATGCCGGCAAGGACTATGTGAACCCGGGCTCCGAGATCCTGTCGGCCGAGATGATGCTGCGCCACATGGGCTGGAAAGAAGCCGCTGACCTGATCATCCGTTCGCTCGAACAGTCCATTCTGAGCAAGAAGGTCACCTACGATTTTGCCCGCCTGATGGACGGCGCTACCCAGGTCAGCTGCTCGGGCTTTGGCCAGGTGATGATCGACCATATGTGATTGCGAGCAGGCCAACTGACCGCTCTCGCAGACCCCCAACCGCCCCTGGCCCGTTGCCGGCGGTGGTTTTTTTCACGACGGACTTGTTTCTGCACTTGAAGGTTGGCCAGTCCGTCTCCAATTCAACCCCATGCGGGGCGCGCCTGATGCGCGCTCGATAGAATCGATCCATGGCCACGAAATTTCCTGCCAAGCCGCCAGCCCCGCCCGTCCAGCAGCCCCGCCGGGACGAAGGTGGATCGGTGGTGCTTGAGCGACGGACGCAGAAAGTCAAGCCACCGCAGATGTACCAGGTGGTCATGCTCAATGACGATTACACCCCGATGGAGTTCGTGGTGGTCGTGATCCAGGAGTTTTTCAGCAAGGATCTGGAAACAGCCACCCAGATCATGCTCAAGATCCATCTGGACGGCAAAGCGGTCTGCGGTGTCTATACCAAGGACGTGGCGGCGACCAAGGTCGACCAAGTGCTGGATGCGGCGCACAAGGCGGGGCATCCGCTCCAGTGTCTGTGCGAGCCGGTGGAGTGAAGAAGTCGAGTAGATGGGGAAAAGTAACTTTTCTTTTAGGCTGGAACTGTTGGACAGTCAGGCGAATCGGATTAAAGTAGATTTGTAAGCAAGGCAAAAGGAAGTCACATGATTGCCCAGGAATTGGAAGTCAGCCTGCACATGGCGTTTGTCGAGGCGCGTCAGCAACGCCACGAGTTCATCACCGTGGAGCATCTGCTGCTGGCCTTGCTCGACAACCCCAGTGCGGCCGAGGTGCTGCGCGCCTGCGCGGCCAATATCGACGACCTGCGCAAGTCGCTGTCGAACTTCATCAAGGACAACACCCCGCAGGTGGCCGGTACCGACGACGTCGACACCCAGCCCACGCTGGGTTTCCAGCGCGTGATCCAGCGCGCCATCATGCACGTGCAGTCCACGGGCAGCGGCAAGAAGGAGGTGACCGGCGCCAACGTGCTGGTGGCCATCTTCGGTGAGAAGGATTCGCATGCCGTCTACTACCTGCACCAGCAGGGCGTGACGCGCCTGGATGTGGTCAACTTCATCGCCCACGGCATCAAGAAGAGCGATCCTCCCGAAACCGGCAAGTCCAGCGAAAGCTCGGGCGAGGCGGAGGAGGGCGCTGCCGCCGAGAAGGGCGACAGCAAGGCTTCGCCGCTGGAGCAGTACACCCAGAACCTCAACCAGGCGGCCAAGGACGGCAAGATCGATCCGCTGATCGGTCGCGAGTACGAGGTCGAGCGTGTGATCCAGATCCTGTGCCGCCGGCGCAAGAACAACCCGCTGCTGGTGGGTGAGGCCGGTGTCGGCAAGACGGCGATTGCCGAAGGCCTGGCCTGGCGCATCGTCCAGAAGGACGTGCCTGAAATCCTGGCCGAGGGCAATGTCTACTCGCTGGACATGGGCGCTTTGCTGGCGGGCACCAAGTACCGCGGTGACTTCGAGCAGCGCCTCAAGGGCGTGCTCAAGTCCCTCAAGGACAAGCCCAACGCCATCCTGTTCATCGACGAGATCCATACCCTGATCGGGGCGGGTGCCGCCTCGGGGGGCACGCTGGATGCGTCCAATCTGCTCAAGCCGGCGCTCTCCAGCGGCCAGCTCAAGTGCATCGGCGCCACCACCTTCACCGAGTACCGCGGCATCTTCGAGAAGGACGCGGCGCTGTCGCGCCGTTTCCAGAAGGTCGACGTGGTGGAGCCCACCGTGAGCGAGACCATCGACATCCTCAAGGGCCTGAAGTCGCGCTTCGAAGAGCATCACAACGTCAAGTACGCCAATGCGGCGCTGCAGGCGGCGGCCGAGCTGTCGGCCAAGTACATCAACGACCGCCATCTGCCTGACAAGGCCATCGACGTGATCGACGAGGCGGGTGCCGCCCAGCGCATCCTGGCGCCGTCCAAGCGCAAGAAGACCATCGGCAAGACCGAGGTCGAGGAAATCGTGGCCAAGATCGCCCGCATTCCCCCTGCCAATGTGTCCAACGACGACCGCAGCAAGCTGCAGACCATCGAACGTGACCTGAAGAGCGTGGTGTTCGGCCAGGACAAGGCACTGGAAGTGCTGGCGGCCGCTGTCAAGATGGCGCGCTCCGGCCTGGGACGGGCCGACAAGCCGATCGGCTCCTTCCTCTTCAGCGGCCCGACCGGTGTGGGCAAGACCGAAGCGGCCAAGCAGCTGGCCTACATCATGGGCATCGAGCTGATCCGTTTCGACATGTCGGAGTACATGGAGCGCCACGCCGTGAGCCGCCTGATCGGTGCGCCTCCGGGTTACGTCGGTTTTGACCAGGGCGGCCTGCTGACCGAGGCTGTCACCAAGAAGCCGCACGCCGTGCTGCTGCTCGATGAGATCGAGAAGGCGCACCCGGACATCTTCAACGTGCTGCTGCAGGTCATGGACCACGGCACGCTGACCGACAACAACGGGCGC
>JAXMMJ010000058.1:0-11637 GCA_034366585.1 Hylemonella sp. | reverse complement strand
CCAACCACCGAACCCCACAAGGACGCGCCATGGCGCGTCCTTGTTGGTTTTGGTTTTGGTCTCCGGTCCCCATTGCCGTGAGAGGAGGCGAGTAGCGCAGGCCAGGGCGGAATAAGAAGCGCAGATGTCTGAGCGCAGCGAGTTTCTGCACTTCCCGCCCTGGTCGAGCAACGCAGCGTGCCCGCAGCGGCAGCGGAGGGACGACGAACCCGGCTCGCCTTTCTTTTGGGTACTTTTCTTTGGCGAAGCAAAGAAAAGTACCTCGCCCGCCGGGGCGAGACCCGGCAAGGCAGCCATTAGGCAAAGCTTCAAAGCAAGAAAGTGTCTTGCCGAACGCCTTGGCAGGCAGAGATCAGAGCGCGCGGTTCAGGTCCACGTCCAGCCCGGCCTGTTTCATCGCACGGGCCAGCAGCAGCCGCCACAGGCCGGCGTCATCCATGGCCACGCTCGCGACCCCGTCCCAGGGCAGGGGTTTGGCCGCGGGGCCTGGTACCAGGAAAAAGACCCGATCCTTGCCCACGGTGCCCAGCAGGAAGCCAAGCTCCATCAACAGCCCGGGTGACAGGGCCTTGAGTCCGCCGGCCGCCGCGTCCAGGGCGTCGGCCGGCAGGAGAACGATGGCGTATTGCAGATCGGCCAGATGCTCCAGCCGATGGAAGAAGGCCCCGCCGCTGGGGTTCGAGAGCTCCGGCAGAAACGCGGGCTGCAATCCCAGCTGCCTGACCAGGCTAAGCGCGGCGTCGCGGACCTGCGCATCGTGGCTGACGACGGTGACGCGGTTGTTCACAGGGGACGCGGAGACGGCAGGGCGGGAGTCGACCGCGGGCTGTGGCGCCGGTGCCTGGATGGGCACAGGGGCTGGCGCGGGAGCAGGTGTAGGCATGGTCACAGGTTCCGGTGCAGGTGCAGGCGTGGGGGCAGGCTTGGGCGCAGGCGGCAAGGGAGCAGGAGCAGGAGCAGGAGCAGGAGCAGGAGCAGGAGCAGGAGCAGGAGCAGGAGCAGCGGGTGCGGCAGGTGCCTGTTTAGCGCGCTCCGCCAGCAGGACTTTGACGCGTTTCAAGCTCAGGATGGCGTTCTCCACGCCTTCCTTGACCGCCTGTTGCAGTTCTTCGGTGGAATAGCGACCGCTGAAGTCCGAGGGCAGCGTCGCGTCGAACGCTGCCAGCTCGAATTTCTTGTAGTCGGGTGAGTTGTTGCCAAAGACCTCGGCCAGGGCGTCATTGACGCTCTTTTTCAGGCTTTCAAGGCTCGGGTCCCAGCGGTCACCGATGCGGGAGACGTCGAACGCGCGCAGCTCTTTGATGCGCCAGTCGATCGTGTCCTGGGGGCTGGCCACGGCGGCCTTTTTGGCCGAGTTGGATGTTCGCGGGTTGGGGGCAGAGGTGGCCACGCTGGGGACTCCTTCAGGGCGGCAAGCGACGGTCGGTCGCTGGCTCGCTGTAGCTAGGGTCGAAATCTATCACTTGCGACAGGCCTGCGTGTGCGGGTGTCAACGCCGCTTGCTCCCGCCCAGAATGCTGCCCAGCACCCCGCGGATGATCTGGCGCCCGACCTCGCGGCCGATGGAGCTGGCCGCGCTCTTGATCAGCTGCTCGCCCGCGCTGGCGCGCGTGCGGCCGGCCCCGCCACCGAGGATGCCGCCCAGGCTGTCGAGCAGGCCACCACCACCGGCTTTCTGGGCCGCCGCGGCCTCGCCCGTGGCTTTGTCCTGGGCCTGCTTCTGCTGCGTGCGGGTCGCCAGCCGCTCGAAAGCGGATTCGCGGTCCACCGTCTTCTCATAGACGCCGGCCACCACCGAGTTGGCCAGCAGGGCCTGGCGCTGCTCGGGTGTGACCGGGCCGATCTGGCTGCCCGGGGGCAGCACGTAGACACGCTCGGTCAGGCTGGGGCGGCCTTTTTCGTCCAGCAGGCTGACCAGGGCTTCGCCCACACCCAGTTCGGTGATGGCGGCAGCGATGTCCAGGCCCGGCTTGGGGCGCATGGTCTCGGCCGCGGATTTGACAGCCTTCTGGTCACGTGGCGTGAAGGCGCGCAGTGCATGCTGCACGCGGTTGCCCAGCTGGCCCAGCACGGTGTCGGGGATGTCCAGCGGGTTCTGCGTGACGAAATAGACACCCACGCCCTTGCTGCGCACCAGGCGCACCACCAGTTCGATGCGCTCCAGCAGGGCCTTGGGCGAGTCGTTGAAGAGCAGGTGGGCCTCGTCGAAGAAGAAGACCAGCTTGGGCTGGTCCAGGTCGCCGACCTCGGGCAGCTGTTCGAACAGTTCGCTCAGCAGCCACAGCAGGAAGGTGGCGTACAGGCGCGGCGAGTTCATGAGCTTGTCGGCCGCCAGCACGTTGACCACACCGTGCCCGGAGCCGTCGGTCTGCATGAAGTCGGCGATGTTGAGCATGGGCTCGCCGAAGAACTTGTCGCCGCCCTGGCTTTCGATCTGCAGCAGGCCGCGCTGGATGGCACCAATGCTGGCCGCACTGATGTTGCCGTACTCGGTGGTGAATTGCGAGGCGTTGTCGCCCACGTGCTGGCACATGGCGCGCAGGTCTTTCAGGTCCAGCAGCAGCAGGCCCTGGTCGTCGGCGATCTTGAAGACCAGCTGCAGCACGCCCTCTTGAGTCTCGTTCAGGTTGAGCATACGGCCCAGCAGCAGGGGGCCCAGGTCGCTGACGGTGGCGCGCACCGGGTGGCCCTGGGCGCCGAACACGTCCCACAGGGTGGTGGGGCAGGCCTGGGGCGCAGGCGCGGACAGCCCGCGCTCCTTGAGCACGGCGGCCAGTTTGTCGCCGATCTTGCCGGCCTGCGAGATGCCGGTCAGGTCGCCCTTGATGTCGGCCAGGAAGACCGGCACGCCGATGCGCGAGAAGCCTTCGGCCAGAGTTTGCAGGGTGATGGTCTTGCCGGTGCCGGTGGCACCGGTGATCAGGCCGTGGCGGTTGGCCTTGTCGGGGCGCAGGAAACATTGCACGTCGCCGTGCTGCGCGATCAGGATGGGTTCAGCCATGTCGGTCCCTAAAAGTACAATTCACTCCCTATAGCGTAACGAAATTTGAAGGGCACCCCGTGGCTGGACACAGTAAATGGGCCAATATCCAACACCGCAAGGGGCGGCAGGACGAGAAGCGCGGCAAGATCTGGACCCGCATCGTCCGTGAAATCACCGTGGCGGCGCGCGCCGGTGGCGGCGACCCGAGCGCCAACCCGCGCCTGCGCCTGGCCATCGACAAGGCCAAGGCTGCCAACATGCCGGCCGATCGCGTCAAGTACAACATCGACAAGGCCACTGGCAACCAGGAGGGCGTGACCTATGAGGAGATACGCTACGAAGGCTACGGCATTGGCGGCGCGGCCATCATCGTCGACACCATGACCGACAACCGCGTGCGCACCGTGGCCGAGGTGCGCCACGCGTTCAGCAAGCAGGGCGGCAATATGGGCACGGAAGGCTCGGTGGCCTTCCAGTTCAAGCACTGCGGCCAGCTGATCTTCGCACCGGGCACCTCCGAGGACAAGGTCATGGAGGTGGCGCTGGAGGCTGGCGCCGACGATGTGGTGAGTGACGACGACGGCGCCATCGAGGTGTTGACCACGCCCCACGATTTCGAGACGGTGAAGAACGCATTGGAAGCCGCCGGCCTCAAGGCCGAGGTGGCCGGTGTGACCATGCGCCCCGAGAACACCATTGAACTCAGCGGCGACGACGCTGTGAAGATGCAGAAACTGCTGGATGTGCTGGAAGACCTGGACGACGTCCAGGAGGTCTATCACAACGCTGCACTTTAAGACGCACCCTCGCGCGTAGCGGGGCAGTTCGCCGGCGTAGACGCGGCAAGCAAGGATTTGGATTGATATGAAAGTTTTAGTGATAGGTGGCGGCGGCCGGGAACACGCGCTGGCCTGGAAACTGGCCCAGTCTCCCAAGGTGCAGACGATTTACGTGGCGCCGGGCAACGGTGGCACCGCGCGCGACAAACGCCTGGAAAACGTGCCCATCACCGACGTGCAGGAATTGCGCGCCTGGGCCCAGGCCGAGAAGATCGGCCTGACCGTGGTTGGCCCCGAGGCACCCTTGGCCGCCGGCGTGGTGGACGAGTTCCGCGCACACGGTCTGCGCGTCTTTGGTCCCACCAAGGCGGCGGCCCAGCTGGAGAGCTCCAAGGCTTTCTCCAAGGCCTTCATGAAGCGCCACGGCATTCCCACGGCCGAGTACGACACCTTTTCCGACGCCGCGGTAGCGCACGCCTACGTGGACAGGATGGGCGCGCCCATCGTGGTCAAGGCCGACGGCCTGGCGGCAGGCAAGGGGGTGGTGGTGGCCATGACGGCGGCCGAGGCGCACGAGGCCATCGACTTCATGCTGCTGGACAACAAGCTCGGCGTCAGCCACAACGAAGGTGGGGCGCGCGTCGTGATCGAGGAGTTCCTGCAGGGCGAGGAAGCCAGCTTCATCGTGCTGTGCGACGGCAAGAACGTGGTGGCGCTGGCCACCAGCCAGGACCACAAGCGCCTGCTCGACGCCGACCAGGGGCCGAACACCGGCGGCATGGGCGCCTATTCGCCCGCACCCGTGGTCACGCCCGCCGTGCATGCCCGCGCCATGCGCGAGATCATCCTGCCCACCATCAAGGGTATGGAAAAGGACGGCATCCCCTACACCGGCTTCCTCTACGCCGGCTTGATGATCGATGGCAGTGGCGCCCCCAAGACGCTGGAGTTCAACTGCCGTATGGGCGACCCCGAGACCCAGCCCATCATGATGCGCCTCAAGACCGACCTGGTGGACGTCATGCTGGCGGCCACCGATGGCAAGCTCGACCAGGTCGAGCTCGACTGGGACCGCCGCATCGCGCTGGGCGTGGTGATGGCCGCGCACGGCTATCCCATGAACCCCCGCAAGGGCGACGTCATCACCGGCCTGCCGGCCGATACCGACGAAGGCGTGGTCTTCCATGCCGGCACCACGCTGAAGGACGGCCAGGTGCAGGTGACCGGCGGCCGCGTGCTGTGCGTGACCGCGCTGGGCGACACGACCAAGCAGGCGCAGCAGCG
Source organism: Hylemonella sp. (assembly GCA_034366585.1). Classification (GTDB taxonomy): domain Bacteria; phylum Pseudomonadota; class Gammaproteobacteria; order Burkholderiales; family Burkholderiaceae_C; genus Hylemonella. The sequence goes on along the minus strand of JAXMMJ010000058.1, from coordinate 6,591 downwards.
CGCCTACGAGCTGGCCCAGGGCATCCATTTCGACGGCATGCAATATCGCCGCGACATCGGTTACCGCGCCATCAAGAGCTGATGTCCAGCAGCGACTACTCCCGGCCCTATCCGGTGCAGTTCCGCGGCAGTGCCCTGGCGCGCTGGCTGTTGCGCCGTATGGGCTGGCGCGTCCATTTCGATGGCCTGCCGGCCATGCAGGGCGTGCTCGCGGTCTACCCGCACACCAGCAACTGGGATTTCGTGAATCTGCTGGTCGTCAAATGGGCGATCGGCATCCCGGTGCGTTTCTGGGGCAAGGACAGCCTGTTCCGCTTTCCGCTGTTCGGTCACTGGATGCGCAGCCTGGGCGGTGTGCCTGTGGAGCGCACCTCCGCCCACGGCGTCGTCGCCGGCACGGTGGCCCAGCTGGAGCAGGCCAGGGCCCGGGATGAGTATTTCTGGCTGGCAGTGGCGCCCGAGGGCACGCGCAAATACATACCTGGCTGGCGCAGCGGCTTTTACCGCGTGGCCGTGCAAGCTGGTGTGCCGTTGGGTCTGGTGCGCGTTGATTACCGCCTGCGTGAAGTGAAGGTGACCGACTTCATCCGCCTCAGCGGGGACGAAACCGCCGATTTCCAGCGCATCGCGGCCGTTTTCGGCGGCGTGACGGGTTGCCGGCCAGGCCATGCCGCCCCCATCCGACTGCTCGACGGCAAGGTGCCGCGCGCTGAAACCATCGTGAAATGAAATTATGACGACCGCCCACTCCAACGTTCACACCGTGCGCGCCTATCTGCAGGGCCTGCAGCAGCGCATCACCGATGCCATCGCCGGCATCGACGGCAGCAGCTTCCTAGCCGATGCCTGGCAGAAGGAGCCGGGTGAACCCTTGCAGGGCCAGGGCCTGACCAAGATCCTGGAAAACGGCCCGGTGTTCGAGCGTGCCGGCTGCGGTTTTTCGCACGTGCAGGGCCCACGGCTGCCGCCTTCGGCCACCCAGCACCGCCCCGAACTGGCCGGTGCGCCCTTCGAGGCCATGGGTGTGTCCCTGGTCTTCCACCCGCGCAACCCCTATGTGCCTACCGTGCACATGAATGTGCGCATGCTGGCGGCCAAGGGCAAGGAGGGCGAGGAGGTCTGCTGGTTCGGCGGCGGCATGGACCTGACGCCCTATTACGGCTTCGAAGAAGACGCGGTGCATTTCCATACCGTCTGCCGCGACGCGCTCAAGCCCTTCGGCGAGGACAAGTACCCGCGTTTCAAGACCTGGTGCGATGAGTATTTCTGCCTCAAGCACCGCAACGAACAACGCGGCATTGGCGGCGTGTTCTTCGACGATTTCTCGGAACTGGGTTTCGAGGGCAGTTTCGCCATGCTGCGTGCCGTAGGGGACGCCTTCCTGCCGGCCTACCTGCCCATCGTCGAGAAGCGCCAGCACCTGGACCACGGCGAGCGCGAACGGGCCTTCCAGCTCTACCGGCGCGGTCGTTACGTCGAATTCAACCTGGTCTGGGACCGGGGCACGCATTTCGGCCTGCAGTCCGGTGGCCGTACCGAATCCATCCTGCTGTCCATGCCGCCGCTGGTGAGCTGGTCCTACCAGCAGCAGCCTGTAGCGGGGTCACCCGAGGCCGCGCTCTACACCCGATTCCTGCCACGGCGCGACTGGGTTTGACCGTGTCGCGTCAAAAAATCGGCATGTTCGGCGGCGCCTTCGACCCGCCGCATCTGGCGCACCGGGCCCTGGCCCAGGCCGCCATCGAGCAGCTCCAGCTCGATGCGCTGCGTGTGCTGCCGACCGGGCAGGCCTGGCACAAGAGCCGGCCACTGACCGCGGCTTCGCACCGCCTGGCCATGAGCCGGCTGGCTTTCGACGGCCTGTCCCAGGTGCGGCTGGACGACCGGGAGATCCGCCGGGCCGGCCCGTCCTACACCCTGGACACCCTGCGCGAGCTGCATGCCGAAGACCCGCTGGCCGAGTTCTACCTGGTCATGGGCAAGGACCAGGCCGACGTACTGCCGACCTGGCGCCATTGGGAGGAGATTGTCCGTCTTGCTATAATTTGTGTAGCTGACCGGGATCTTCTGACCGGCCAGGAGACCCGTTTTGTCCCGCCGCCCGAGATGGCCGGACGTTTTTGCAAGTTGCAGATGCCGGCCATGGACATCAGCGCCACCGGCATCCGCGCCCGCGTCGCCAGCCAGCAGGGCATTGCCCCACTGGTCAGCCCCGCCGTTGCGCGCTATATTGAACAAAACCATCTTTACCAAAGCACCTGATGACCACCGAAACCGCCGCCAAAAAAGACATCCAGAAACTCCAGCGCGCCATCATTGATGGCCTGGAGGACGTGAAGGCCCAGGACATCCAGGTGTTCAATACCGAGAAGCTCTCGGCGCTGTTCGAACGTGTCATGGTGGCCTCGGGCACCTCCAACCGCCAGACCAAGGCCTTGGCGGCCAGCGTGCGCGATGCGGTGCGCGATGCCGGTTTTGCCAAGCCGCGCATGGAAGGTGAAGAGAACGGTGAATGGATCATCGTCGACTGCGGCGCCGCCGTGGTGCACATCATGCAGCCGGCCATCCGCCAGTACTACCACCTGGAAGACCTGTGGGGCGAGACCCCAGTGCGTCTGAAGTTCGGCGCCGACAAACCGGCGGCCAAGGTGGCCGAAAAGGCGCCGGCCAAGGCCGCTGCGCCCGCCAAGACCGGCAGCCTCAGACGCGCCAGCGCGGCCAAGCAGGGTGTGGCCGAGGCCTATCCTTCGCGCGCCCAGCTGAAGAAAGCCGAGGAGAAGCAGGCGGCCGACCGCAAGAAGGCCGCGGGCAAGCCGGCAGCCAAGCAGACCACCGCCGCCAAGGCACCGGCCCGCAAGGCCCCGGCCAAGACCCCGATCAAGACCGTCAAGGTGAACGCGACGAAGGCGCCGGCGAAGAAGGCAGCCGCCAAGACCGCCGCCAAGACCGCCGCCAAACCGGCCAGCAGGACGAACAAGGCCCCGGCGAAGAAGACGGCACCGCGCAAGGCCCGGTGAAGCTGTTGATCGTCGCGGTTGGCCAGCGAGTGCCCGACTGGGCGCAGACGGCCTGGGACGACTACGCCAAGCGTTTCCCCCCGGAGTTGCGGGTGGAGCTCAAGGCCGTCAAGACCGAACCGCGCGGCTCCAGGACCGTGGAGCAACTGATGGCGGCCGAGCGCAAGCGCATCGAGGAAGCGATTCCCAAAGGCACCCGCATCGTCGCGCTGGACGAACGCGGCACCCCGCTGAGCACCATGGCCCTGGCGGCCAAGCTCAAGGACTGGCAACTGGGCGGTGACGACGTGGCCCTGGTCATCGGCGGCCCCGACGGGCTGGAGCCGGCCTTCCGCCAGGGCGCACACGAACGCATCCGCCTGTCCGACCTGACCCTGCCGCATGCCATGGTGCGTGTGCTGCTGGTCGAGCAGCTCTACCGCGCCTGGTCCATCAACGCCAACCATCCCTACCACCGTGAGTGACTTTATTTATCTCGCGTCCCAGAGCCCGCGCCGCCGTCAGTTGCTGGAGCAGCTCGGTGTACGCCACGAGTTGCTGTTACCCGATGCCGATGAAGACGCCGAGGCCATGGAGGCCGTGCTGCCCGGTGAGGCGCCGGCTGCCTATGTGCAGCGCGTCACCCAGCTCAAGCTTGACGCGGCGCTGGCACGCCTGAAGCGCCGGGGGCTGCCGGCCGCGCCGGTCCTCTGTTCGGACACCACCGTGGCCTTGGGCCGCGTCATCTACGGCAAGCCCGCCGATGAGGCCGATGCGCGCCGCATGCTGGGCGAGCTGGCCGGCCGCAGCCACCGGGTGCTGACCGCCGTGGTCATCGGGACGCCACGTCGCCGGGCGCAGATCCTGAGCACTTCGCGTGTCACCTTTGCTTCGCTCAGTCGCCAGCAGATCGCCGCCTACGTGGCCGGCGGTGAGCCCATGGGCAAGGCCGGCGCCTACGCGGTGCAGGGCCGGGCGGCGGCTTTCATCTCGCACATCAGCGGCAGCTACTCTGGCATCATGGGTCTGCCCATGCACGAGACGGCACAATTGCTGCAGGCCTTCGGTTTCAAAATCTAGATTGCTACTCAAAGTGTCACAAGAAGACATCCTGATCAACTGGTCGCCGCAGGAGACGCGGGTTGCCGTGGTGGAAAACGCGGCCGTGCAGGAACTGCACGTGGAGCGTGCCAGCGAGCGCGGCCTGGTGGGCAATATCTACTTGGGCAAAGTCTCGCGCGTGTTGCCTGGCATGCAGTCGGCCTTCATCGACATCGGCCTGGACAAGGCGGCCTTCCTGCACGTGGCTGACGTCTGGCATCCGCCGGCCGAAGGCGAGTCGCTCAGCGCCTCGCGCGCGTCGCAGCCCCAGGTGCCGATCGAAAAACAGGTGTTTGAAGGCCAGGCGCTCATGGTGCAGGTCATCAAGGACCCGATTGGTACCAAGGGCGCGCGCCTGTCCACCCAGATCAGCATTGCCGGGCGCCTGCTGGTCTTCCTGCCGCAGGACGACCACATCGGCGTGTCGCAGAAGATCCCGCTGGCGCAGCGCGACGAGCTGCGCACGCGCCTGCAGAAGCTGGTGGGTGAGCAGGGTGGCGGTTTCATCCTGCGCACCAATGGCGAGGACTCCACCGACGCCGAGCTGGGCGAGGACATCGCCTACCTGCGCAAGACCTGGGCCCGCATCAAGGACGCCTCCACGCGCCTGCCCCCGAAGTCCCTGCTGCATCTGGACTTGAACCTGCTGCAGCGCGTGCTGCGCGACCTGGTCAGCGAGCATACGGTGACCATCAAGGTCGATTCGCGCGAGCAGTACGAAGCCTTGCGCGCCTTCGGCATGGAGTTCATGCCGGCTGCGGTAGCCAAGCTGCAGCACTACAAGGGGGAACGGCCGATCTTCGACCTGTTCGGCATCGACGAGGAGATCGCCAAGGCCCTGGGCCGGCGCGTCGAGCTCAAGTCCGGCGGTTACCTGATCGTGGACCAGACCGAGGCCTTGACCACGGTCGACGTCAACACCGGCGGTTTTGTCGGTGCGCGCAATTTCGACGACACCATCTTCAGGACCAATCTGGAGGCCGCGCAGGCCATTGCGCGCCAGCTGCGCTTGCGCAACCTGGGCGGCATCATCATTGCCGACTTCATCGACATGACACGCGAGGACCACCGCGAGGCGGTGCTGGCCGAGTTCCGCAAGCAACTGGCGCGCGACCGCGTGAAGACGATGATCGGCGGCTTTTCCCAGCTGGGCCTGCTGGAGATGACGCGCAAGCGCACCCGCGAATCGCTGGCCCACATGCTGTGCGAACCCTGCCCGAGCTGCGAAGGCAAGGGCATCGTCAAGACCGCGCGTAGCGTGGCCTACGACATCCTGCGCGAGATCCTGCGCGAGGCACGCCAGTTCAATCCGCGTGAATTCCGGGTGGTGGCCGCGCCACAGGTGATCGAGCTGCTGCTGGACGAGGAAAGCCAGCACATGGCGGGCCTGAGCGACTTCATCGGCAAGCCGATCTCGCTGCAGAGCGAAGCGGCCATGGGGCAGGAGCAGTACGACATCGTCCTGCTCTGATGAGGGGCCGCAGGTTCCGCTCCGTTCGGACTGAGCTGCCTGTCCTGAGCGCGTCGAAGGGGTCGAAGTCTGCTGAGATGTCCGCAGAGCGTTTCGACAGGCTCAACGCGAACGGGCTGGGGGTGCTCGGCATGACGCGCATTGTTCGGGGTGGTAGACTATGCGCACATTGAAATGCGCATGGAGGTTGTGATGCCAATCATCCACACCCAATCGCCCGGCAGGCCATCTTCCGGGCGCCCGGCAGGCAAGCGGGCTGCAAACCTCAGCTTGAGTGCCGACGTCCTGGATGCGGCCAAGGAGTTGCGCCTCAATGTCTCCCAGTTATGTGATCAGTATCTGCGTGAGACCGTACGGCGCGAACAGGATAGGCGCTGGCGGCAAGAGCACGCGGGTTTCATCGAGGCCTACAACGCCACGCTTGACGCCGAGGGACTGCCACTGGAGCAGTGGAGGACCTTTTGATGGCGCGCTTTGATGTGTATGCCAACCCTGGCGGGCATGCCAGTACCACCCCCTATCTGCTCGATGTACAAAGCAACCTGCTGGACGGCCTGGACAGTCGGATGGTGGTTCCCCTGAGAAGCCTCGATCATTTTCCGCAGGTCAAATTGTCGATGCGTCTGACGCCTGTGCTTCGTCTCAACGACATGGATTACCTGCTCGAAACCCCCAAGATGGCTGCCGTGCCTCAGCGTATCCTGAAGACGGCGGTGGCTTCCCTGGCCCATGAGCAGGCACAAATCACCGCCGCGCTGGATTTCCTGTTCCAGGGTTACTGATTTCACAGGATTCCCCGTTTGCGCATCGCCGTCATCAACCGCGTATTTTCCAGGTCTGCAGGCGGTGCCGAGAGTTATTCGGTGGCCATCACGCAGCAGCTGGCAGCGCGGCACGAAGTCCATGTCTTTGCGCAGGAGACCAACCAGCCGGTGGCCGGCGTGACCTACCACCGCGTATTCTGCCTGGGCCAGAAGCCGCGCTGGGTCAACCAGCTGCTGTTTGTGGCCAACGACTACAAGC
>JAXMMJ010000057.1:0-2960 GCA_034366585.1 Hylemonella sp. | reverse complement strand
GGCGGATTCAAAGCTGAAGTGCAACACACTTCCAGAAGGAGATCCGTTGCATGAAAGCCACCTATACCCACCTGAGCGCCGAGGAACGTGGCGCGATCATGGCCATGAAGTTTCAGGATTGCAGCATCCGCAGCATTGCTCGGGCGCTTGGTCGTTGCCCGAGCAGCATCAGTCGCGAACTGCGGCGCAATGGCTACAGGCAGGAATCTGAGTTAGGCCCTATGGGCCGCCCCCGAGTTGCGGGCGGCTACAACGCAGTGCGTGCAGGTGTACGTGCCCGTCGCCTGCGCCGTGCTTGTCGGCCGACCCGAAAGCTTCATCCAGACGGAGCTTTGTGGCAAAGGGTTCATGGCCTGCTGTGCCAGCGCTGGTCGCCTGAACAGATTGCGGGCACACTCAAACGCGAGCATCCCGGGCAACCTCAATTGCAAGCTTCCCACGAGACGATCTACACCGCCATCTACGCTGCCCCGCGAGGGGAGCTGCGTCGACAGCTGGTCAGCCTGCTGCGCCAAGGACGCGGGGCACGTCGCCCTCAGGCACGAGGCACGGGACGGCGCGGCGCCCTGCAGGACATCGTCAGCATTCATCTGCGCCCACCCGAAGCCAGCGACCGACTGCTACCTGGTCACTGGGAAGGCGATCTGATCAAAGGGGCCAGGAATCAATCGGCTGTGGGCACCCTGGTGTGCCGCAAGACCTTGTTCGTCATGCTGGTGAAGATGGAAGGTGCCACAGCCGAGGAGGCCCTGCGGGGCTACGAACAGGCCTTCAGCCCTCTGGACGATGCGTTACGCCAGACCTTGACCTACGACCAGGGCAAGGAGATGGCGTTGCACAAAAAGCTCGCCGAGAGTACAGGATTGAAGATCTACTTTGCGGACCCGCACAGCCCATGGCAACGCGGAATCAACGAGAACACCAATGGCCTGATCAGGCAATACCTGCCCAAGGGTACTGATCTGAGCGTCTATAGCCAGCGCCAGCTCGATCACATTGCCTGGAGTCTCAATACCCGCCCGCGCAAGACCCTGGGGTTCAGAACTCCGGCCGAGGTGCTCTTCGAAGATTGCCTCAAGCAAAATGTCGACATCCAGCCCATCGTTGCACTTGGCCTTTGAATCCGCCGTGACTTTCTTTTGGCGAAGCAAAAGAAAGTTACTGCGCTGCCGGGCGCACACCCCGGCGATGCCACGACAACAAACCCTAAAGGCAGAAAAAGAAAAGCCCGCATGAAGCGGGCATCGCACCACGAACCGGGAGGTTCAAAAAACGTCCACCGACCCCGTCCGCGCCACTTCCCCAAACAACCCACGCCGCACCAGATCCAGATGGCTGCAGACCTTGTTGCGCCCGTTTTTCTGTGCAAAGTCGATGGCCTGCTCGGTGCGTTCCAGGGCCGTGCTCGGCGAATCGTCGGCCAGCACGCGGGTGAAGCCGGCGCTGATGGTGACGCGCCCGACCTGCGGGAAATTGAACTTCTCGACGTTGGCCCGCATGCGCTCGAAGGCGCCCAGGGCCAGGGCCTCCTCGGGGCAGTGGAACAGCACGGCGAAGGACTCGCCGCCGAAACGGTAGAGCCGGTCGTGCGTACGGAAAGTGCTGTTCATGATGCGCGCTACCAGGAGCGTGACCTCTTCCATGATCAGGTGACCGTGCTTGTCGTTGAGCAGATGGAAGTTGTCGATGGTGATGGTGCCCAGCCAGTAGTTCGGCGGCACACGGTGGCGGCGTTCCTTGCCAGGAGAAGGCTCGTCTTTGGCGTCTTCCAGGATGCCGTCCAGTTCCTCCAGCACGGCGCTGTAGAAGGTGTCGTCCAGGGACTTGCGGTTGAGCAGGCCGGTCAGCGCATCGCGGTCGCTGTAGGCCAGCAGCGTGTACATATTGCGGTAGATGTGGTGCAGCTGCTCGATGGTCTGCCGGTCTTCCGGCGCCAGTACGCCGGCCGAATGGATCTCGATCACGCCCTGCTCGTCGTCAGCGCGCGAATCGGCAAACAGCGGCAGGTAGTAGATGCGCGGGCCGTCCTCGCCGGCCCAGGCCACCTCGATCTCCTGGCGTCCACGCAGGCTGCGCAGGCGGTCATAGGCGTCTTCCAGGCGCGGCAGGCTCTGGAAGTCGATGCGCAACGGGTCCACCACCTTGCCGCCGCCGCGCGAGTCCAGCGAGACGATGTCCAGCCAGCGCCTCTCGTTGTCTTCGGTGCTCACGCGCGCAATCACCACACGCTGGATCGGCACCAGGTCGATCAGGGCCTTGGCCAGCGTCAACTCCAGCAGATCGCGCTCACGGTGATCGGTCAGCTTGATCAGGTGTTCGGTCAGGGTCGCCATAGTGCTGACCATATTAGCCGGGAAAGCCTCAGACGTCACCCCCTGCTTGCCCCGGGGGACAAGCGCGTCCTGGTCAGCCTTGGGCGGCCTGGCGCCAGGCTTCCAGGGCGGCCGCGCCATCCTCGCGCTGCTCGGCCAGGCGGGCCAGGGCGGCCCAGGCGCGCCGGCGCAGCGACTCGTCTGCCAGCTGGGTCAGGGACTGGCGCAGCAGTTGCTGCGCCTTGCCCCACAGGCTCAGGTGCATGCAGGCAATGCCGGCCAGGTACTGCAAGAGGGCTTCACGCGGGTTGCCCATCTGGGCCGCCTCGATACGCGCCAGCCAGACCGCGTCGGGCTGGCCCGGGGTCTGGTGAAAACCGCGCTCCAGCAGCAGCACCAGGCGCAAGCGCAGTTCCTGCGGCAGCGCCGAGGCCGGGCGCACGAGCTGTTCCCAAACCGGCAACAGCCACTGTTGCACCAGCGCAAAGTCACCGCCCAGGACCAGCATGCGTTCGCCGGCCTGCAGGGCCACTTCGGGCAAACGACGTTCGGCCTCGTCGAGCTGGGCCCAGGCCTTCTGCAACTGGGCCGGATCGTGGCAGGTGCGCAGCCATTCGGTGGCCAGCCCGCGCACGATGCTGCGGCTGG
>JAXMMJ010000056.1:0-31341 GCA_034366585.1 Hylemonella sp. | reverse complement strand
GTCGACGCTGCGGCGTCGGTCGGGGCCGAAGCATCAGCCAGCCGGGACGATGCCTCGGCTGCCGCCGGCAACTCGCCCGCCGGCATACGCGATTCGGCACGACCCGCCGCCACGGCTGGCAAGGCGGAGGTGGCTTCGCCGGCTGCGGGTGCGCCCAGAGCCTGACCCTGCAGCGGCCCCTGCGCCACAGCGGCGGCCGGCACCGCCAGCGGCGGCAAACCTGCGGTTGGCAAAGCGGGATCTAGCGGCAGCGCCGCCGGATCCACCGCTGCGTCGGTCGCACCGGGCAGCGCCGTCAAGGCAGCGGCGTCTGCGTCGGACAGCGCCGCCTGGGGCACCAGTTCCTCGCCCTCCAGGCCCATCAGCAAGGAGGCAAAGTCACCCGGGGTCGCGGCCTGCGCCTTGCCGGCGCCATGCCCGCTCCCGCCCGCCTGGGCCGCCTTGGCCACCGGCTTGGGGGCTGCCGTCGTCACACTGTGTTCCATGCTCATGATCCTTCTCCATTCAACTGGCCGCCGACACCGCCGGCGCCACGGGCGTATTTGAGGACGGCCAGTTCGTCCATCTGTTTCTGTTCGCGCCTGGCTTCGAGCTGGGCGCGGGCAGTGAGTTTTTTCTTCACCAGCAGCTGCAAGGCGGTCAGGCGCACTTCCTCCTGCACCTTGCGCTGGCGGGCCATTTCGACCTTGCGCTGCAGGTCGGCCATCACACCGCTCTGCATGCCGACGGCCTGGCGCAGGCGCTGCAGGAACTGCTGGTGATGCTGCATCAGCTCGGCGCTGACGGTGACCGCAGAGGCCGTCGCCCAGCGTGACTCGGTATCGGCGGCGTAGCTCTCCAGCTGGTCCAGCTGGCCTTGCGCCTGCTGCACGGCACGGCGCGCCTGCATCAGGGCCTGGTCGGCCTGGTCACGCGCACGCGTGGCCACCTCGATAGCCAGCGCCAGGCTTTTCAGGGCTGACATGGCAGCCTCCTATCCATACGGGGACTCACGGGAAAGCCTCCTCGCGCTGGATGGTGGTCGCCATGGCCTTGACGCTTTCCTCGAAACCGGCACCGGCGTACATGTCCTGACGCAGGAAATCGCTCATGGGGCCGCTCAGGCGGATCGCCTCATCCAGCCCCGGATCGGAGCCGTGCACATAGGCGCCGATCTGCACCAGGTCACGCCCGCGCTCGTAACGCGAGGCGATGGCGCGGAACTGGCGCGCCAGCTCGAAATGTTCGCGGCTCACCACGTTGTGCATCACACGCGAGGCCGACTGCGCGATGTCGATGGCCGGGTAGTGACCGGCCTCGGCCAGTGCACGGGTCAAAACGATATGGCCATCCAGGATGGCACGGGCCGCATCGGCAATCGGGTCCTGCTGGTCGTCGCCCTCGCTCAGCACGGTATAGAACGCCGTGATGGAGCCTACGCCGTTGAGGCCATTGCCGCTGCGCTCGACGAGTTGCGGCAAGCGGGCAAAACAGGACGGCGGGTAGCCCTTGGTGGCCGGCGGCTCGCCCACGGCCAGCGCGATCTCGCGCTGCGCCATGGCGTACCGCGTGAGCGAATCCATGAGCAGCAGCACGTGCTGCCCCTGGTCGCGGAAGTATTCGGCCACACCGGTGGCATAAGAAGCCGCCTGCATGCGCAGCAAGGGCGGGGAGTCGGCCGGCGCCGCCACCACGACGGAGCGCGCGCGCCCCTCTTCGCCCAGGATGTCCTCGATGAATTCCTTCACCTCTCGGCCGCGTTCGCCGATCAGGCCGACCACGATGACGTCGGCCTTGGTGTAACGCGCCATCATGCCCAGCAGCACGCTCTTGCCCACGCCGGCCCCGGCAAACAGGCCCAGGCGCTGGCCCCGGCCCACCGACAGCAGAGCGTTGATGGCGCGCACGCCGGTGTCCAGCGACTCGCGTATCGGTGCGCGGTCCATGGCGTTGATGGGGGTGCGGTCCAGCGGGCGCGACAACACGTTCACGACTGGCCCGCGGCGATCCAGCGGTTCGCCGTGGGCGTCCACCACACGGCCCAGCAGGCCCGGGCCCAGCGGCAGGCGCAACTGGCCCTGGGCATAACTTGCGACCTGCGCCTGCGCGGCGTCACCCAGGCGCGGTGTGGCCACATAGGGCGCCGTGGGCACCACGCTGGCACCACTGGAGAGACCCTGTACATCGCCAGCGGGCATCAGGAAGGCCCGGTCACCGGAAAAGCCCACGACCTCGGCCAGCACCGGCGGCTGCGCCGGCTGGCTGACCAGGCACTGCGAGCCCACCGGCGCGCGGATACCCACGGCCTCCAGCACCAGGCCCGTCAGACGCGTGAGCGTGCCGCCGGCTTCCAGGGTGCTTTGCGGCGCGCCGGCCTGCTGGCGGGCGCTGTCCAGAAACTCTTGCCAGCGGGCACCGGGGTCAGGCGTCGTCACCGGGCACCTCCTCCCAGGGCAGGTTCTGCCCCAGCCGGCCGATGGCGCGCGCCCAGCGCTTTTCCAGCCGGCCATCGATCACGGTGCCGCCAGACTCGACCAGGCAACCGCCGCGTGTGATGGCCGCATCGGGCTGCAGCGTGAGCGGCAGGTTGGGGTATTCCTCGCGCAGGATGTCCTGCAGCACGTCCAGGTCCAGCGGATTGAGCTTGAGCTGCACCGCCTTGCTGTCGGTGAACAACATGCCCAGGGCCTCGCGGATCACCGGCAGCAGCACATTGGGATTGCTCGAAATCTCATGGCGCAGCACCTGGCGCGCCATCTCGCAAGCCAGCTCCAGCACCGCCTGGCCGGCCATCTGCTCGGCGCCTTCCAGCTGGGTCTTGGCCGATTCGATCAGGTCGCCAAGCTGTTGCGCCGCATCGCGCCCCTGCTTGGCAATGTAGTCGCTGACCTGCTTCTGCGCCTCCAGCAGGGTCTGGTCGCGGCCCTGCTGGAAACCGTCGGCATAACCCTCGGCGTGGAACTGCTGGCGCACGGTGGCGAGCTGCTCATTGAGTTCGCGTTCGCGGGCCTGCTCCTCGAGCAGCATGGCAGCGGCATCGACGTCGCCAAAACTCCAGCGGGAGACGGCGCCGATTTCCTCGCCGGGAATGAAACGGGTGGTGGGGCGCATGGATCAGTCCTGGTGTGCTTGTCTCAGACCATGGCGTCGTCGGCGCCGCCGCCGATGACGATCTGACCCTCGTCGGCCAGCCGGCGGACGATCTTGAGGATTTCCTTCTGCTGCGTCTCGACCTCGGACAGGCGCATGGGGCCGCGCGACTCCAGGTCCTCGCGCAGCGTTTCGGCTGCACGCGAGGACATGTTGGAGAGGAACTTCTCCTTGAGCTCGGGCTGGGCACCCTTGAGCGCCACGATGAGCGACTCGGAGGCCACTTCCTTGAGAATCATCTGGATGGCCTTGTCGTCGAGCTTCAGGACGTCGTCGAACACGAACATCTTGTCCATGATCTTCTGTGCCAGCTCGGGGTCGTGGCCGCGGATCGATTCGAGCACCGTGCCCTCGATCACCGTACCCATCAGGTTGATCATCTCAGCCGCGGTCTTGATGCCGCCCAGCGAGGCCTTACGGATCTTGTCGCCGCCGGCCAGCACCTTGAACAGCACCTCGTTGAGGTCCTTCAGCGCCGTCGGCTGGATGCCTTCCATGGTGGCAATGCGCAGCATCACCTCGTTGCGCTGGCGCTCGGTCAGGTATTTGAGGATGTCGGCCGACTGGTCGTAATCCAGGTGCACCAGGATGGCCGCCACGATCTGCGGGTGTTCGTTGCGCAGCAGCTCGGCCACCGACATCGGGTCCATCCACTTCAGGCTCTCGATGCCCGAAACATCGCCGCCCTGCAGGATGCGGTCGATCAGCAGGGCCGCCTTGTCGTCACCCAGGGCGCGCTTGAGCACGGAGCGCACATAGTCGCCCGAGTCGGACACCAGCAGGCTTTGCGCCGCGGCAATGTTGGTGAACTTGGTCACCACGTCGTCGACGCGTTCGCGTGTGATGGACTTGGTCTTGGCAATGGCCTCGCCCAGCTTCTGCACCTCCTTGGGTGACAGATGCTTGAAGACCTCGGCCGCCTCCTCTTCCCCCAGGGACATGAGGAGGACCGCGGCGTCCTGGAGTCCGTCTTCCTGCGTGGCCATGGTCTTATCCCATCGTCAGGGCGTTGCCCTGACCTTCGCCGTTGACCCAGCCCTTGACGATGCCGGCCACGGCTGCCGGGTTGTCGCGTGTGAGTTTGCGTGCATCCTCCAGCGCCTTCTCGCCAGGCGTCGGTCCGGCCGGCGCTTCAGCCGCCGAGGGGCCGGCGAGCTGCGGACGATCCGGCTCCTCGGACAGCATGGCGTCGAGTTGCGGACGGCGCGGGGTCGGGGTGCTGAGGGATTTGAGGGCCGGGCGAATGACGCCGAACAGCACCAGGACAGCCAGCAACAGCGTGCCCAGCGGCCACGCAAAGCTGCGCGCCAGCTCCTGCATTTCAGGCTGCTTCCACAGGGGCACCTCGGACAAGGTGATTTTTTCCTGGGCAAAAGGGGCATTCAAGAGGTTCACGGAGTCACCTCGATCCTGGCTGAAACCGATTGTCTCACGCACCAGCGCCGTCATCTTCTCCAGCTGCTGCTCGGTCAGCGCCACCGTCGTGGTCTTGCCCTTGGCGTCGGTCTCGGTCTTGTGGTTCACCACCACGGCCGCGCTCAGGCGTTTGATCACGCCGCTGCCGGCACGCACCACCTTGACGGTCTTGTCGACCTCGTAGTTGATGATCGATTCGCGGCGTGTGCTGGGCGGCGTTGCGGCAGCGGCAGCGCCGGGTGCGCCAGGCGCGAGGGCCTGCGCCGGGCCGTTGATGGGGGCTGTGGACGGCGCCGGGGGCTGGTTGCTGGTGGCGCCGGGCACACCAGCCGGACCGGCCGGGCCGGGGTTGCTGCTCTCCAGCAGCTGCTGGCTGCGGATGCTGCCGGAATCGGGTGTCTGGTTGGGCTTGTGCGTCTCCGAGGTCTGCTCGGTCTGCGAGAAATCGACCTCGGCCGTCACCTGGGCCTTGACGTTCTGGCGGCCCACCACGGGCTCCAGGATGTCCAGGATGCGCTGGCGGTACAGCGTCTCGAGCTGTTGCACGTACTGCAGCTGCTGCGCGTCCACACCACCGGCCGCACCATCGGGGCCATTGGTGGGCTGCGACAGAAGCTTGCCGGTGTCGTCCAGCACGCTGACCGCCTCGGGTTTCATCTCGGGCACGCTGGAGGCGACCAGGTGCACGATGCCGGCGATCTGGCTGCGGTCCAGCGGGCGACCGGGGCTCAGGCTGAGCAGCACGGAGGCCGAAGGCTTCTGCTGCTCGCGGAAGAAGCCGTTCTGATTGGGCATGGCCAGGTGCACCCGGGCACTTTGCACCGAGGACAGGGCCTGGATGGAGCGCGTGAGCTCACCTTCGAGCCCGCGCTGGAAGCTGACCCGCTCCTGGAACTGGGTGACGCCGAAGCGGTTGGCCTCCATCAGCTCGAAACCGGCCACCGAGCCCTTGGGCAGGCCCTGGGAGGCCAGGCGCAGGCGGGTGTCGTGCACCTTGTCAGCCGGCACCAGGATGGCGTGGCCGCCCTCGGCATGCTTATAGGGCACGTTCATCTGGGACAGCTGGGCAATGATGGCGCCGCCATCCTTGTCCGACAGGTTGGCGTAGAGCACGCGCCATTCGGCCTGGCGGCCCATCATGAGACCGACGATGGCAATCACCACAAACAGGGCCACGCCGACGGCCAGACGCATGATCTGCCCCTGGTTGAGCGTGGAAAAACGCTGGCCCAGGGTCGGGTTCAAGGGGATTGCAACAGCTTCAGCCATGGTGTGTTCCGGTACATCCTGGCGCGGTTCTCAGCGCCTGTGCATCGGATTATTCGGGCTGCGTCCCAAAACTATAGGAGGAAAAGACCCGGGTTTCCCTGCCTTTTCAAACTAAAGATCCGCAGAGTGGCCGCTAGCATCAGTTCCAACATCTACCCACGGGGCTGACTTATGGATATGCGACTCACACCCACCACGATGCCGGTCACGGTACGGCCGGGCACAGCCGCCAAGGCGGGCGTGGCCGCCAATGGGTTTCCCGGCGAATTCAAGGCTGCCCTGCAGTCGGTCAGCGAAGCCCAGAACTTTGCCAGCACCCTGCAGAGGCAGGTGCAGATGGAAAACCCCAAGGTCAGCCTGGAAGAGACCATGGTGGCCATCCAGAAGGCCCAGATCGGCTTCCAGGCCACGCTGCACGTCCGTAACCGGATGGTCCAGGCCTACACCGACATCATGAACATGCAGGTGTAGGGCCTACTGCGCGAACCGATGGCCGCGTTGGGCGGTGCTCGGAATCCTCACGTACTTCAAGTACGTTCCGGTTCCTGCGCTCCGTCCGCCTTGCCCTCGATCCGCTCGCTACGGCCTGGCCGCAGATTTCAGCTTCGTCTCAGTGCAGCACGCGCTTGCCGCCGCCGTCCATGATCTCCTCCAAATGGGTGAGCCAGGGTTCGGTCAGGTGGCGGATCTCGGCGTCGTTGCGCAGGATGCGCTGCATGATGCGCGCCTTCTCGCTGCGCTCCTCGGGCCGCAGCTCCTCCTCGCGTGAGCGGTAGCGCAACTGCTCGATCAGCACGGCGCACACCCCCTCGTAACGCATCACGGACTCCAGGTCCTTGACCCGGGCGGCCTCCAGCATGCGGGTGCTGCTGTCCTCGATGGCCTTGTAATAGTCGATCAGCATCTGCGGCATGGTTCAGGCTCCCGCGCTCACGGGCGCAGCCGGTTCGGCTGCCGCCCCTTGTTTCATGCCATTCCAACCCTGGGCGATGGTTTCGATCAGGCGCTGGATCTCCTGCAGGATGGCGTCGTCGTTCTGGGCATTGGCCAGGATCAGGCGGCGGGTACAGTAATCGTACAGGGCAGCCAGGTTCTCGGCCAGTTCACCACCGTCAACCCGGTCCAGGCCGGTACTAAGACCCTCCTCCAGTATTCGTAGCGCCTTCGAGATGGCGGCACACTTGCCCGGCACATCACCACGTGCCAGCGCGCCCCGCGCCGCTGCCAGCGACTGCAGCATGCCGTCGAACAGCAGGCTGACGATCTGGTACTGGTCGATCGTGTGCATGCTGGTCTCGACGTTGATGCGTCGGTAGGCATCGGCCGAGCGGGGGCTTGCGGTGCGAAACATTCTTGTGCGTCCTCTATTGCAGCATCAGGTCCTGAGTCTTTATCGGCTGATCAGCCCGGAAAATGAAGCTTGTTGATCTCAATTGGAGGACTTGTTCCACTGGGTAATTTGCTGTGTCATGTAGCTATTGAGCGCGTTCAGGCTGCTCATCTGCGTGTCCAAGGCGCTGTAGCGACGGTTCAGGCTGGCCTCCACCTTGGCCGCATGGTCGTTGACGCGAGCCTGCTCCTTGGTGTTCTTGTCCAAGTCGCGCTGCAGGCTGTCCTGATTGTTCTTGAAGAACCCGGCGGCCGACAGCATGGCAGACGTAAGGGCTTTGAAGCGCCCCGCGATGCCCTGGGCCGCGCCGGCGCCTGTGCTACTAAAGAACTTCTTCAGCTCGTCCATATTGCTCATGGCGCTGGAGAGCTTGACGCTGTTGATCTCCAGGTTGCCACCACGCAAAACCGATACCCCAACGTCGCTGAGACGGCCGAACACGGAGGAAGCCGTTGTCGAGGACTGCACCACCGAGCGCAACGCGTTCTGCAAGGACTGCGTCATCGCATCACCCTGCAACATACCGGCCGCCTTGGTGGCGGGGTCATACTTCATGGCTTCGTTCAAAACGCCATTGATGTCGTTATAGGCCTTGACGAAAGCCTCGATCTTCTTCTGCACCGCGGACGCATCCTTGGTGATTGCGATGGCGACCGGTCCGGCCGTCTGCTTGACGGCGGTGAACGTGACACCGGATACAGCGTTGGCGAAGGTGTTGGTGGCAGAAGTCACGGCGATACCGTTGATGGTGGCGGCAGCGTCCGATGCCGCTTGCGTGACAGTGCTGCCATTCACCACGCGTGACAACCCCAGGGCGTCGGCGACATTGCCGTCCGCATCGCTGGTCACACTAAGCCGGAATCCGGCACCGATACCGGTATTCTTGCCTCGCAGCAGCAGACGCTCGCCCGAAGCGTCCGTCAGCACCGTGGCGGTCACACCAGCGTTGGCGCCATTGATCTTGCTGGCCACATCGGAGACGGTGTCCGAAGCGCTGATGGTCAGATCCACCGGCGTGCCGCTGCCGGCGGTGAAGGAGGCGCCGCTCCAGCTGCCGATCTCCAGCCGAACCGTGCCAGCCCCGATCGCTCCACCAACAGGCAGCAGAGCCATCGAGGCCGTAGCCTGCGCCTTGGCAAGGGACTGGACCTCCACGTTGAATTCCGTCGGCTGGGTGCCGCCAATGGCGCTGACGCTGACGGAGGCGCTGTCCGAAGAGGTCGCGAAAACACCGTTCCAACCGGTCAAGCTATTAAGCGCGCTGGCGGCGTCGGCAAGTGCGGACACCAGCGACTGTATCTGTCCAAACGCCGAGATCTTGGATTGCGTAGCTGTCGCTTCCAGCTTGAGCTTGTTCAGCGGCTGCTTTTCGACCGACACCAACTGCGAGACGATGCTCTTGATGTCCAGCCCGCTGCCGATGCCCTGCGATGTAATCGTAGCCATGTTTATCTCCTGACGACCGAACCGATCGCCCAATCAACCCTAAGCATTATCTGCCCCGGCCAGCGGGCTGTCACTTTGATTTACACCTCAAAAAACACGCAATTCCCGTCATCGCCGACCCGAAAGACGAAAAGCGGCGACAGATGACTCTGTCGCCGCCATAGCCTAGAAGCAACGCCGGCTCACTTACGCGCGGCCGGCATCAGCCCCCGGACGCTTAGCGCAGCAGGGCCAGCACGCCCTGCGGCAGCTGATTGGCCTGGGCCACCATCGCGGTCGCAGCCTGTTGCAGGATCTGGGCACGCGACAGGTTGGCGGTTTCTGCAGCGAAGTCGGCGTCCTGGATGCGGCTACGCGAAGCCGTCAGGTTTTCCGAAGTCACCTGCAAGTTGGAGATGGCGGTATCGAAGCGCGACTGCAGAGCGCCAAGCTTGGCGCGCTCACCACTGATGAAGGACAACGCCGAGTCCACCGTTTTGAGGGCATCGGTCGAATTGGCCACCGTGGTGACGTCAAGGTTCGAGACCTTCTTCAGAGTCGAGTTGGAGCTGGCAAACACGTTGGTGGTGGTTGCCGTGGCCGCGAACGACTTGGACGAGTCGAGTGTCACGTAGCCGCTGGTGGTCGCGCTGTCGACGGTGGCGTTGGTACCACCGGTCAGCGTCGTAGCGCCACCCGCCGTCGTCACCGTACCGGCGACGTCGGTGTACAGTTTCTGAACCGTCACGTTGCCGGCCATGGCGCCGGACACACCCGTGTCTGCGACAGTGATGTCGTTACCGGTGGAGTTGGTCAGCACGATGCCGGTAGCGGCCGAGTTCAGCGTGGCGATCACACCGGTCTTGGACGACTGGTCGTTGATGGCCGAGATGGCTGCCGCGAGGCCGTTCGAACCCGTGGTCGCGGTGATGGCGAAGGACAGGGTCTGAGCCGCAGTGTTGTCAGATTGCAGAGTGATCGAGTACGCACCCGCAGCGCTGAACGCAAGTTGCGCTTCGGTACGAGCCGAAGCCGTCACGCCGGTGTTCGAGGTCTGCTGGTTGACGTTGGTGGCAACCGTCTTGGCGGTGTCGTTCGCTGCAACGGTGATGTTCTGGCTACCCAGCGCACCGTTCACGGCCACCGTGCCGGCGGTCACGCCGTTGGTGCCCCAAGCGGTCGAGTTGGTCGCAGCGCCGCTGCCGACGGCTTGGTTGTTACCGTAGACAGAGGTGCGCAGGTTGGCGGTCGAAGCCACGATCACCTGGCCGGCGTTGGCGCCGACCTGGAACTGGGCGGTACCGAAGCTGCCGTCCAGCAGTTTCTGACCGTTGAACTCGGTGGTTTGCGAAATGCGGTCCAGTTCGGACACCAGCTGACCCACTTCAGCGTTCAGGGCCTGACGGTCGCTGGCGCTGTTGGAGGCGTTGGCCGACTGCACGGCCAGTTCACGCACACGCTGCAGGATGTCGCCGGAGGCCTTGAGCGCGCCTTCAGCGGTTTGTGCCAGCGACACGCCGTCGTTGGCGTTGCGCACCGCCTGGTTCAGGCCGCGGATCTGGCTGGTGAACCGCTCGGAAATCGCCAGGCCGGCGGCGTCGTCCTTGGCACTGTTGATGCGCAGACCTGACGACAGGCGCTGGATCGCAGTGCTGAGGGAAGACGCGTTTGCGCCCTGATTCCGCTGGGCGGTCAGCGAGTTGATGTTGGTGTTGATGATCGATGCCATTGCAAATCTCCTTGACAAACAGATGGCGTTACCGCCAACCAGGACGCCAGACGATCCTGGCGACTTGATTCACCAGTGCAACATCGCTGTCGCGGTGAATGGCGGACCTGGGAAGGACCGTTGCATTTGTTTTCGGCCCAGTCAGTACAAAACTTGAGGCCTGAAACATCAAATTACGCCAACTTGCCAGTCCATTTGCACCCTTGGGCCACGACACAAGCTCCGGGACTAACCGGGTACACCCCATATTTCGACACGCCGGGGCAAAACTTAAGGGGTAAATGCAAAAGCTGACCGGTTTTTCCCTCATTTATCCCGGGAACAGACCCAAACCAGCCGCCCACAATCAATTCCATCGTTGTGCCGTGTCCGTCGACTATGGGATTCATGGCATAGGAACCGGCCACTTTTGGGGCCACAACCCTAACTGAAGGAGTTTTCAATGGCTGCCGTTATCAACACCAACATCAACTCGCTGACCGCCCAGCGGAACCAGAGCGTCAGTCAGGGCTCGCTCAGTACAGCGATCCAGCGCCTGTCGTCGGGCTTGCGCATCAACAGCGCCAAGGACGACGCCGCCGGCCTGGCGATTTCCGAGCGCTTCACCAGCCAGATCCGCGGCCTGAACCAGGCGGCGCGCAATGCCAATGACGGCATTTCGCTGGCGCAGGTGGCTGAAGGCGCGATGGCCTCGGCCGGCAGTATCCTGCAGCGCGTGCGTGAATTGGCCGTGCAGTCGGCCAACGCCTCCAACAGCGCCAGCGACCGTCAGGCACTGAACCAGGAAGTCGGCCAGCTGGTCGCCGAACTAGACCGCATCGGCCAGACCACCGAATTCAACGGGCAGAAGATCCTGGATGGCACTTTTGGAACCGCCCAGTTCCAGGTCGGCGCGAATTCGGGCCAGGTAATCGTGGCCGCCACAGCCAACCTGCGCACCGCAGTCTACGGAAATAACCAGATCGTAGCCAGCGGCCCGGCCACCAACTCTACCGGCTGGGGCACCAACGGCGTCACAGCGGGCACCATCGCCATCAACGGCGCGCTGGGCAGCGTCAGCATCCCCGTGGTGGCCAACGAGACGGCGCAGAAAGCTGTCTCCGACATCAACCAACAATCGGCGAACACCGGCGTAACGGCCTCGGGTCGGACGGATGTACAGGTGAGCTTTGCAGCCGTGGGCGCCTATGCCCTAACCCTGCAGTCCGACAATGCCACCGCACAAACCATTTCCTTCTCGATTTCTGCCACGCAGGGTTCGACCGGCCTGTCGGCAGCCATCTCGGCCATCAACGACCAGTCGTCCAAGACGGGCGTAATCGCGACCCTGAACTCGGCCGGTACTGGCATCATCCTGACCAATGCCACTGGTAACGATCTCACGGTCGGCGACACGGCGATTGCTAATGCGGGCGCCGTAAGCCTACAAAAACTGGTGACCGACACTAGCGGCACTATCAGCACCAGCGGCGCAGCGGTCACCTTGGCCGCCGACACCACAGCAGACAATGCCACGACCAGCGGCTACATCACACTGGATTCGTCTAAGTCCTTCGGTGACACGGCGACCACCACCAACATGTTTGCCAGCGCCAACTCAACGCTGAAACAGGTTTCCAATCTAGATGTGACGACGGTAACCAAGGCGAACGACGCGCTGAAGACGTGCGACTCTGCGTTGTCCTTCATCAGCGGTGAGCGCGCCAAGCTCGGTGCCCTGCAGTCACGCTTTGAAACCGCCATTTCTGCCCTGCAGATCACGTCCGAAAACCTGACGGCTTCGCGTAGCCGGATCATGGATGCCGATTTCGCCGCGGAGACCGCCGCCCTGTCGCGCGCCCAGATCTTGCAGCAGGCCGGAACCGCCATGGTGGCTCAGGCCAACCAGATCCCGCAAGGCGTGCTGGCTCTGCTGAAGTAGTGCCCGTGCTCGCGCAGCGCTCTGGCCCATTTGATGCGAGGATGCAGGACGCACTGGCGCAGCAAGACTGGCCTCTGCTTGTGCAAATGTGCCGGCAGGTCCTGGGTAAAAACCGACGTCAGTTGCGCGCCCACCGCCTGTTGGGCTTTGCGCTCAATCAGCTGCATCAAACCGATGCAGCCTTGAGCGCTTATCAAGAGGCCATCACTATCTGGCCGAATGACGCGGAGTTGCTGATCAACTATGCGGGCGTACTGCAGACCAATGCGCGTCACGGCGACGCTCGCCCCCTGCTGGAGAAAGTCTGCAAACTCAGCCCGCAGCATGCCATCAGCTGGATCAAGCTGGCCCAGAACTGCTACAACCTGCAGCAACACGAAAAGGGTTTTACGGCCGCCCAGAAGGCTGTCGCGCTGGCCAGCAGCCTGAATGACCGTGTGGCTGCTCTCAACCAGCGCGCGATACACCGCCGGGAGCTCGGGCAGATCCATGAGGCCGTCCAGGACTGCGAGGCGGCCATCCGTCTGCAACCTCGGGACCCCGCCAACCACACCAACCGGCTGCTCTTCATGCTCGCCGATCCGACGGTCAACGCCCAGCAGGTGGCGGCGGCGGCACGGGAATATGCCAACGTGTTCGAACCCGAACTCAAACCCTACTGGCCGGATTTCGCCACCCAGCGGCATGGACCGTGGCGTCGGCTGCGCATAGGCTTTTTATCGCCGGACTTTCGCACCCACGCCGTGATGTATTTCGTGGAAGGCCTGCTGGCTCAGCTGGATCGCCGCCAGTTCGAGGTGTTTGCCTTTTACCTGGATGCGCATGAGGACGCTGTCACGCTGCGGGTGCAGCACCACGCCGATCATTTTTCACGGCTGGCCAAGCTCTCAACCCAAGAGCAGGTACAGCGCATACGCGAACAAGGCATCGACATTCTGATCGACCTTGCCGGACATACGGGTGGCAATGGCTTGCTGGCCATGGCCCACAGATTAGCGCCCGTGCAGGTGTCGTGGATCGGTTACCCGGCCACCACCGGCCTGACGGCGATCGACTACAAGTTCACCGACGAGGTAACCGACCCCCCCGGCGCCGACGACCAGTACAGCGAGCGCCTCTATCGTCTTCCCACCTTTTTCTGCTGTTACCGCCCCATGAGCCGGCAGCCGCTGTGGCGCTACCAGCCGCGCTACCTGGTGCGCTCGACGCCAGCATTGAGCACCGGCCACATCACCTTCGGCTGCTGCAACAACCTGGGAAAACTCACCGACGAGGTTTTGACACTGTGGGGCCGCCTTTTGACCCGCTTGCCCCAGGCTCGCCTGCTGATTGAAGGCAAGAGCCTCGACAACGCCCCTTTTGCCGCCAGCTACCGGGAACGGTGTGCCCGTCTCGGCATTGATCCGCAACGGCTGGACCTGGTCCCGCTGAACCCCTCCAACCAGTACCTGACCTATCACCAGATCGACATCGCGCTGGACCCGTTTCCTCTGACGGGTGGCACCACCACCTGCGACGTGCTGTGGATGGGCGTCCCCGTTGTGTCCATGGCCGGGGACAGTTTTAAAAGCCGGCTCGGCACTGGCCTGCTGACTTACCTGGGCCGCAGCGAGTGGCTGGCCCGGGCCGCCGACGAGTATCTTGAAATCGCCGTCGCGCTGGCAAGTGACGTACAGCAGCTCAACGCATTGCGCCTGCGCCTGCGCCACGACGTGGAACAGTCAGTCCTGATGCGTGAAGACCTGTTTTGTCAGCACTTCGGCGAAGGCCTGCGCGTGATGTGGCTTCAGTGGCTGGCCCAGGGTCAGTGTCCGGACGATCCCCAGGCGCAAAACGAGTTGATGCAGAGCTGGCTCCCCTCCTGCCCGCCCGAATGGCAGACGGCGCCAACGCGCGGCGTGGGTCTGGAACCGGGGCGGCGCGTCAGCCTGCAGGAGGCGCACGCGCACCTGCAACACCTGCTGGATGCCGCCAAGACCGAGCAGCCCACCCCACAGCGACCGGACCGCCAGATCCACGACAAATGCTGGGAAGACGTGACGAACAATGCAACCCTGGTTCTGTCGGCCGTGCCGCACGACCCGCTCGCGCTGGCGTGCCTGGCCGAGGTCGAGCACGCCCACGGCAACACCGAATTTGCGGTAACGTATCTGCGTCATGCGCAGGAAGCCATCGCGCAGGGCAACTCGTAGCCAGATCTTCTGTCATGCTCATCATCGACCCCAGCGCCCGCGTATCGCCCATGGCCGACATCGAGGATTCGGTGCGCGGCAGCCGCATCGTCGTCGGCGAGCATTCGGTGATCGACAGTTTCGTCAAGATCAAACCCGCAGGCGGCAGCGGCGACCTGCTGATCGGAAAACACACGGTCATCAACTCCGGCTGCGTGCTCTACACCGGTCAGGGCCTGCGCATCGGAGACCACGTGGCAATCGCTGCCAACTGCACACTGGCCCCGGTTAACCACGCTTACCAGGATAGATCGCGCCTGATCCGCGAGCAGGGCTTCCTGCCGGGCAAGGGTGGCATCGTGATCGAGGATGATGTCTGGATCGGTGCCAACTGCGTGCTGCTTGATGGCGCTGTGCTGCGCCGCGGCTGCGTGGTGGGTGCCGGCAGCATCGTGCGTGGCGAACTGGCCGCCTACACCGTCTATGCCGGTCAGCCTCTGCGCGTGGTGGGGGAACGGATATGAACTGGACCGTGCTGGGCGCCCGCGGCGTCATCGGCCGGCACGTGGTGGCGCGCCTGCGCGCGGACGGCCAGATCGTGTCGACGCCAGAGCGCGGTGACCCCGGGCTGTACCAGCGGCCCTTGGGCCAGGTCGTCTATGCCATCGGCCTGACGGCGGATTTCCGCCAGCGCCCCTATGACACCGTGCAGGCCCACGTGACGCTGCTGGCCGAATTGCTGAAGCGCGCCGATTTTTCATCTCTCCTCTACCTGTCGTCGACCCGCGTCTACGCGCGCGCGACCCTGGGCCGCGAGGAAACAGACCTGTGCGTGCAGCCGAACGACCCCTCCGACCTCTACAACCTGTCCAAGCTCATGGGCGAGTCGCTCTGCCTGAACGGCGGACGGACCGGCGTGCGGGTGGTGCGCCTGTCGAATGTGGTGGGCGGCGAGGACGCCGATTCGACCAATTTCGTGCCCAGTCTGGTCCGCGAAGCCCTCGGGGGTCGCATCGTGCTGCAGACTGCGCCGGATTCGGCCAAGGACTACATCCACATTGACGACGTGGCCGAGTTGCTGCCGCGCATCGCCACGCAGGGCCGCGAGCGCCTGTACAACGTGGCCAGCGGTCTGCAGACGCACCATGCGCAATGGACCGAACAACTGCAGCGGCAGACCGGCTGCCGCGTGGAGGTGATGCCCGGCGCGCCCACCGTCAGCTTTGTGCCGATCGATATCTCGCGCATCCGCACGGAATTCGCATTTGTGCCCCGTCCCGTCCTGTCCGCCCTGCCTGTGCAGGTTTCTCTTTCCTGAACCGCTTGGTGCCCCATGTCCAGCAACCCGATCGAACAATTCGCCCAGGAACGTCGCGCCCAGGTGGCCGGCTATCCGCAGGATGCCGTCTTCACGGCCCAGTCACAAGCCTGGCTGGAGGCGTCGATGCGCCGCAAGTACGTCTACAACTTCGACTGGCTCGGCCGCCCCATCATCCAGTACCCGCAGGACATGGTGGCGATGCAAGAACTGGTCTGGAGCACACGCCCTGACCTGATCATCGAGACCGGCATCGCCCACGGCGGCTCGCTGGTGCTCAGCGCCTCACTGCTGGCCATGCTGGATTACTGCGACGCCGTGACGACTGGCACCGTGCTGGACCCGCATGCCAGCCGACGCAAGGTGCTGGGCCTGGACATCGACATCCGTGCACACAACCGCACGGCCATCAAGGCCCATCCGCTGTCGCACAAGATCCACATGATCCAGGGCTCCAGCATTGCGCCTGAAGTGATCGAACAGGTACGTCAATTCGCGCGTGGTTACGAACGCGTGATGGTCTGCCTGGATTCCAACCATACCCATGCGCATGTGCTCGCCGAGTTGCGGGGCTATGCGCCGTTGACAACGGCGGGCTGCTACTGCGTGGTGTTCGACACCTTCGTTGAAGACATGCCGGGCGACCTCTTTCCGGCCCGCCCCTGGTCCCCGGGCGACAACCCAAAAACGGCCGTCCGTGAGTTCCTCCGGCAGCACCGCGAGTTTGAGATCGACACCTCAATCCCGCACAAGTTGCAGGTCACCGTAGCCCCCGACGGCTTCCTGCGCCGGGTCGCGTGAAGCAGCCCTAGTCGCCCCATACTGCCCAGGCACAGAACGCCTGGTGCGGGTCGCGCTGCAGGCGCAACTGGTTGAGGCCCAGCACCTCCATGACCGCGGCGGTCTCTCCAGGGAACTGGGGACAATTCAGTTCGTCAAACACCAGGACCGACCCCTTGACCAGGCGCGGCAGGACGGCCTGCAGCGCATCGCGGGTGGGCTGGTAGACGTCCATGTCGAAGATGGCCATCGAGACAATCACCTGCTGATTGCGGGCCAGCCAGTCATGCACGGTCGCCGAAGCGTCACCGGCCACCAGCTCGAACTTTCGGATGTGATTGATCGGTGCATTGGCCTCGTGCAACGCAAGGATTTCCTCAAGCTGCGCCTGGTAACCCGCCTTGGTCGCGTAGTCGCCCACCGCGGAACGGCCGCCGTCCTGCGGCGCCGTGGAGACAAAGCCCTGGAAGGTGTCGAACCCGACAATCTTGCGGGAATAGTTGTACGGCTCCAGCATGCCGCGCAGGTTCATCAAGGTCACAAGCGTGGCACCCCACTGCACACCGAACTCGCAAATCACCCCCGGCACGTTAAGGATCTGCGGATAGAGCTGGCTCAGATAAAGCAGCCTGGACAGTGCAATGCGGTCAACAAAGATGTTGGAGTGCACATTCCAGTGCGGCCCCATCGTGGGCGCAAGCTCGCCGCGCAGCTGCAATAGCCGGCCACCGCGGTCGAACTCGGCCGCGCTCTTGTTGATCGATTCACCGAGTTGCGTTTTCATACTTTGCTCTGGGGATGATGAAAGCCGGGATAACGGTAATTGAAGATATTTTTCTTGTCACCGGTCGGGCACTTGTTCTCGATGAACCACTGGCAGCCGAGGTCGGACAGCCGGATCTGCGCGGTCCAGCGGGGGCGGAGCGATGAATTTGGCGTGCTGCGGTGCAGGAGCATCTGGTTGAACACCACGATATCCCCAACGTCGGCCGTCACGGCCACCGGCGTTTCCTGCACCTCGTAGTCGATCGCCAGATCGCGCTGAAGAAATGGAATGTTCTGCATGACGGGTTTCTCGGAAATCTTCTTGAAAGGATAGATGCCACGCACATGACTGCCGGGGATTACCTCGATCGAGCCGTGTTGCTCGTCCACCGGACCAAAAGGAATCCAGATCGTGACGGCATTGAGCGACCCCAGAAGGTAGATGCTGTCCTGGTGCCAGTCGAACAGATGCTTGGCATCGCGCGGTACGTCGTAGCGCATGTTGCAGCACCCCATCAGAACAGGGTGCTTCATGCCCAGCGTGACCATGGCTTCGTGTAGGGCACGGTTTCCAGACAGGCGGCTCAGGGAGGGCAGGTAGTGGAGCCGGTCATACAGCAGGGACTGTTTTTCCCGCGTCACGAGTTCGCGGTCGAAGACATCGAACCGGAATTCGTTGCCGACGATCAGTTTGCCGATGCTCGTGATTTCCGACCGAACTTCGTCCAGCGCCGTATCCCCCTTGAAGAAGTCGCGGAGCACGATGAAACCGTCGCGCTGGAATTTTTCGATCAACTGATTGTTCATCCTCGTCTCCTCTTGCCTTTCTGGCATTTCATGGAGGTGTCACCAGACCCGCAGCCCGGGCACCGCCGTCACCAGCAGTCCGCCCCAGGCCTGAACGTACGCGAGCTGCACCTTGAGCTCCTCGCCGAGGTTCCACGGCAGGATCAGCACCCGGTCCGGCCGGTCCTGGCGCAGATGCGCCTCGTCCACGATGGGAATGCGGCTACCCGGCATGTACTTGCCCTGCTTGGCCGGGTTCAGGTCCACCACATAGGGCAGCAGATCCGGCCGCACGCCGGCGAAGTTGAGCAGGGTGTTGCCCTTGGCGGCTGCGCCATAGGCGCCGACCTTGAGCCCTTCGCGTTTCGCCTGCAGCAGGAATTCCAGCAGTTCGCGCTTGACGCGTTCGGCCTCGCGCTGGAAGCCGGCGTAGAAGCCAGGCGCCGTCAAACCGGCGGCCTGCTCGCGCGCCAGCAACTCAGACACGGCCGCTCCCACGGGCTGGCGCCCGCCATCGCTGCGCTGCGCAAACACGCGCAGGCTGCCGCCGTGGGTGGGCAGTTCCTCCACGTCAAAGACCTGCAGGCCGTTGGCCGCGAAGATACGCTGCACCGCCGTGAGCGACAGGTAGGAGTAGTGCTCGTGGTAAGCGGTGTCGAATTGACACTCCTGCACCATGCGCAGCAGGTGCGGGAACTCGAAGGTGGCTCCCCCCTGCGCTTTGAGCAGGATGGCAAAGCCGGCCACGAAGTCGTTGATATCGGGCACGTGGGCCAGCACATTGTTGGCCGCCATCAGATCGGCCTGCCGGCCCTGCGCCACCAGTTCATGCGCCAGCGCCACACCGAAGAAACGCTCGATGATCTCGATGCCCTTGGCACGGGCGGCCACCGCCGTACTGGTGGTGGGCTCGATGCCGTAGCAGGGCACCCCGGCCTGCTGCACGTACTGCAGCAGGTAGCCGTCGTTGGCCGCCACCTCCACCACACAGCTGCCTGCGCCCAGGCCGTAACGCGTGCGCATGGCCTGCACATAGGCCTGCGCATGCGCCAGCCAGGAAGTGGAAAAGGAGCTGAAGTAGGCGTAGTCGTCACTGAAGAGCTGTTCGCGCCCGGCATGGTCCTCGGTCTGCACCAGCCAGCAGGAGGTGCAGACCAGCAGGCGCAGCGGGTACCAGGTCTCGGGGGCCTGCAGGTCCTGCGGCTTCAGATAGGCGTTGGACGGCGGGGCGCTGCCCAGATCGAGGAAGGGCAGGCGCAGTTCGCTGGCGCAATGACGGCACTTCACAAGCGCACCCCCTCGAATCCCGGTGTCAGCCAGGCAAAGCCGGCATCGCGCGGCGACAGGCCCAGCACCGGCAGGGGCCAGGTGATGGCCAGCCGGGCATCGCGCACATGCAGGCCGGCCTCGGCGGTAGGCGCGTAGGCGGCGGAATGGCAATAGACGAGTTCGGCATCGTCGCTCAGGGCCTGGAAGCCGTGGGCAAAACCAGCCGGGATCAGCATCGCTGCACCGTCGGCTGCACTCAGGAATTGCGCATGCCACTGCAGGAAGGTGGGGGAGCCGGCGCGCACATCCACCGCCACGTCCCACACCTCGCCGCGCACACAGCTGACCAGTTTCATCTCGGCATGCGGGGCGCGCTGGTAATGCAGGCCGCGCACCGTGCCGCGCGCACGCGTGAAACTGTGGTTGACCTGGGCCACCGGCACGGTCCAGCCGGCGGCGGCCAGTTCATCGGCACAGAAGAGGCGTGCAAAAGAACCGCGCTCGTCCGCCAGACGCTGGCGTTGCACACGCTTGAGCCCGGCCAGGGGCAGGTCGCTCACTTTCAGGCTGCTCATGCGGCGGCTTCCCAGGCTTCGATATCGGTCAGGCACAGCGCACGCGCGGCAGCGCCATCCTTGTGCGCGCGGTACCAGCGCATGCTGCGCTGCACTGTCTGCGCCAGGGACCAGCGCGGCTGCAGCGCCAGCTGTGCCTGCGCCTTCGAGGTGTCCAGCGCGAGCCAGCCTGCCTCGTGCGGCCCCGTGGCTTCGTTCTCGTAATGCACCGCGCCGCCGCCCCAGGCGACGCGCGCCAGCTCCACCACCTGCTGCACGGTGGCGCGTTCATGCGCGTGCGGGCCGAAGTTCCAGGCGCCGGCCAGCGCTGCGTCCTGCCAGAGGGCCTCGGCCAGGCAGAGGTAGCCGGCCAGCGGCTCCAGCACATGCTGCCAGGGACGCGTGGCCTGCGGCCGGCGGATCTGCAATGTCTGCCCCGCCAACCAGGCGCGCACAGCGTCGGGCAGCAGGCGGTCGGCCGCCCAGTCACCGCCGCCGATCACATTGCCGGCGCGCGCGCTGGCCAGGGCCAGGCCCTGGGCGGACAGAAAGGCATCGCGATAGCTGCTGATGGCGATTTCGCTGGCAGCCTTGCTGGCGCTGTAGGGGTCATGCCCGCCCAGCTCATCACTCTCGCGGTAGGGATGGTGCCATTCGTGGTTGCGGTAGACCTTGTCGGTCGTGACCAGCACGGCCACGCGTGTGCCGGGCTGCTGGCGTAATGCGTCGAGCAGGTGCACCGTGCCCATGACATTGGTGGCATAGGTGGCCACCGGGTCGCGGTAACTCTCGCGCACCAGGGCCTGGGCCGCCAGGTGCAGCACGATCTCGGGCCGGGTGTCCTGCACCGCACGCGCCACAGCCGCTGCATCGCGGATGTCGGCCAGGCGGTGCTCCACGTCACCGGCCAGGCCGGCGAGCTCGAAGAGATTGGGTTCGGTAGCTGGCGCCAGCGCCAGGCCCGTGACCTGTGCGCCCAGGCGCTGCAGCCACAGCGCCAGCCAGGCGCCCTTGAAGCCGGTGTGCCCGGTTAGCAGCACACGCTTGCCGCGCCAGAACGCGGCATCGGGCCGACCGGCTTGCACCTGCGTCATCACCAGACCTTCCAGGGGGCCTGCCCGGAAGCCCAGAGGGTTTCGAGCAAGGTCTTCTCACGCAAGGTGTCCATGGGCTGCCAGAAGCCATGGTGCTCATAAGCCATGAGTTCGCCATCGCTGGCCAGCCCGGTCAGGGGCTCGATCTCCCAGCTGGTGGCATCGCCGGCAATGCGGGGGATGCAGCGCGGCGATAGCACGAAAAAACCGCCATTGATCAGGCCGCCATCACCGCGCGGTTTCTCGGTAAAACCGGCCACCTGCGCGCCCTGCATCTGCAGCGCGCCGTAACGCCCCGGAGGCTGCACGGCCGTCACGGTGGCCAGCTTGCCATGCCCCTTGTGAAAGCGGATCGCCTCGGCAATGTTGACGTCGGCCACGCCGTCGCCATAGGTGAAGCAGAAGGCCTCGTCATCGGCCACGTAGTCGGCCACACGCTTGAGGCGCCCGCCGGTCATGGTCTCTTCCCCGGTGTCGACCACCGTCACGCGCCAGGGTTCGGCATGGCGACGGTGGATTTCCATGCGGTTGCTGCCCATGTCGAAGGTGATGTCCGAGGTGTGCAGGAAATAGTTGGCGAAGTATTCCTTGATCACGTAGCCGCGGTAACCGCAGCAGATCACGAAGTCGTTGACGCCGTGGGCGCTGTAGATCTTCATGATGTGCCACAGGATGGGCTTGCCCCCGATCTCGATCATCGGTTTGGGTTTGAGATGGGTCTCCTCGGAAATCCGGGTGCCCAGGCCGCCGGCCAGGATGACTGCTTTCATGGTGCGCCGCTTGGAAGTGACTGTATCTCTATATATAGCCGCAAAGAATAAGGCAGCAGGCCCCGCAGGAAAACAGGAATTGCCCGGTGTTCGCGTCTTATTTCATGGCATTGCCTTGGCCCCCTGTTTGTAGGATTTCCCCCTACAAGCCTGTACGCATTACCTTTCAGCACAGACAGCCACCGGCTGATTCAAGTTTTGCAACCGGTGTTCAGAATCAACCCCAACGCGAAACCTTTGAATTGCGCCGTAAAGGAGACCTAAATGACCGACGAACAGATGATCGCCGAGATCCGTGAAACCAACCTCACCTATCTGATGCTGGCGCAGAACCTGATCCGCAAGGACAAGGCCGAGGCCCAGTTCCGCCTGGGCATCTCGGAAGAGTCGGCCGATCTGATGGCCGCGCTCTCCCCGGCGCAGATCTCCAAGATCGCCTCCAGCAGCATGCTGCTGTGCCGCTTCCGCATGGACGACGACGTGGTGTGGAGCCTGTTGACCAACCAGGCCGCCCGCAAGGTGGACAACGACGCCACCACCCGCCTGCACGCCAGCATCCTGATGGCCGGCCGTTTCGCCGAAGCCACCTGAGGAACAGAACATGGCCACCGGCAAAAGCGTCCTCAATGAATCGCGCCAGATCGAGCGCGCCGTCGCCCTGATCAAGCTGGGCGCCCGGCTGCAGGTGCTCGAAAGCGAGACCGACCTGTCCTACGAGCGCCTCTTGCGCCTGTACAAGGAAGTGGCGGGCAAGTCGCCCTCCAAGGGCCAGCTGCCCTTCTCGACCGACTGGTTCCTGACCTGGCAGCCCAATATCCACGCCTCGCTCTTCCTCAACATCTACGAGTACCTGAGCAAGACCAGCAGCCTGGAAGACATCGAAGCCGTGATGAAGGCCTTCCGCCTCTACAGCGAGCAGATGGTCACCCTGGAGATGGAGCCCCTGCTCTCGGTCACGCGCGCCTGGCGCCTGGTCAAGTTCGTGGACAACAACATGCTGGCCATGACCCGCTGCTCCAAGTGCAACGGGCATTTCGTCTCCGAGCCTTATGAAAACGCCCGCCATTACGTT
Organism: Hylemonella sp.; assembly: GCA_034366585.1. Classification (GTDB taxonomy): domain Bacteria; phylum Pseudomonadota; class Gammaproteobacteria; order Burkholderiales; family Burkholderiaceae_C; genus Hylemonella. Next base: position 8,483 of record JAXMMJ010000056.1, on the reverse strand, counting down.
TGCGGCCTGTGCGAGCCGCCGGCGCGCGCCGGCAAGGGCAGTGCGGCGGGTGGCATCCTGCTGCACTGAGGTGAGGCGCGGCAGCAAACCGCCATATTCGTGAAAAGGGGGCCGATTGGCCCCCTTTTTTTCGTAGCGCCCCACCCGACCTTTCCCCTAGAATGGTCCGGCACAGGCCACCCGCTCACGCAACCGCCCACCCTCAAGATCCTCCACGAACATGCTAGTCATCATTGGTTATGCCGTCGCCATGGGGTGCATCTTCGGGGTGTACATCGTGCACGGCGGCAATATCGGCGTGATCCTGACGGCCCTGCCTTTCGAGCTGATCACCATCTTCGGCGGCGCCCTGGGTGCCTTTGTGGTGAACAACCAGCCCAAGGTGCTCAAGGCGACCATCGCCATGATCCCGCAGGCGCTCAAGTCCTCCAAGTACACCAAGGAGCGCTATCTGGAGCTGATGGCCATGCTCTACGACATCCTGCAGAAGGCCCGCAAGGAAGGCCTGATGGCCATCGAGAAGGATGTCGAGAACCCGCACGAATCGCCCATCTTCCAGAAATACCCCGTGGTGGGCAGCGACCACCACGTGGTCGAATTCACCACCGATTACCTGCGCATGATGGTGTCGGGCAACCTCAACGCCCACGAGATCGAGTCGCTGATGGACAACGAGATCGAGACCCATCACCAGGAAGCCCACGGCCCCATCGCCGCCATCGCCCGCCTGGCCGGCGCGCTGCCGGCCTTCGGCATCGTGGCCGCCGTGCTGGGCGTGGTCAACACCATGGGCTCGGTGGGCCAGCCCCCGGCCGTGCTGGGCGGCATGATCGCCTCGGCCCTGGTCGGCACCTTCCTGGGCATCTTGCTGGCCTATGGCGTGGTCGAGCCGCTGGGCGGTCTGCTGGAGCAGAAGGCCCAGGACAGCGCCAAGGAACTGGAGTGCATCAAGTCCACCTTGCTGGCCAGCATGCAGGGCTACAACCCCTCCACCGCCATCGAGTTCGGCCGCAAGGTGCTGTTCTCGACCGAGCGCCCGACCTTCATCGAACTCGAGAGCCACGTGCGCGGCAAAAAGTAAGCCATGGCCTCCGACGCCAAGAAGCTCCAGCCCATCATCGTCAAGAAGGTCAAGAAGACCGGGCACGCTGCGCATGGCGGTGCCTGGAAGATCGCCTACGCCGACTTCGTGACCGCCATGATGGCCTTTTTCCTGCTGATGTGGCTGCTGGGCTCGACCTCCAAGGGCGACCTCAAGGGCCTGTCCGACTACTTCAGCTCCCCGCTCAAGGTCGCCATGGCCGGCGGCAGCGGCGCCGGCGCCAGCCCCACCATCCTGCCCGGTGGCGGTGCCGACCTGACGCAACAGACGGGTCAGCAGCATCAGGGTGAAAGCGCTGACCCCATGAAAAAAAGGCGCGCCCTTGAACAGGCGCGCGCCGACGCCGCCCGGCAGGATGCCAAGCGCCTGGCCGCCCTGAGCGCCAAGATCAGCGCCGCGATTTCCAACAACAAGAAGCTGGCCCAGTACAGCAACCAGATCCGCCTGGAAACCACTCCCGACGGCCTGCAGATCCAGATCGTCGACGACCAGGGCCGCCCCATGTTCACCAGCGGCAGCGCCGTGGTCCAGCCCTATATGCGCGAAATCCTGCGCGAGATCGGCGCCGCCCTCAATGGTGTGGAAAATCGCATCAGCCTGGACGGCCACACCGACCAGACCCCCTACGGCAGCGGCGACCGCGGCTACAGCAACTGGGAACTCTCGGCCGACCGCGCCAATGCCTCGCGCCGCGAACTGGTGCTCGCCGGCATGCCCGAAGACAAGCTGATCCGCGTGACCGGCCTGGCCTCCAGCGTGCTGCTGGAGCCGGACCAGCCCCTGGCGCCCGTGAACCGGCGCATCAGCATCATGGTCCTGACCCGCGAGGCCGAGGAGCGCCTGCTGGGCACCAGCCGGGTACCCGTGCTGGCCGAGCCCGAGGCCGCGCCCCCACCCGCCCAGACGCCCGCCCCCGCACCTGCGCCGACCACCCCGGCACAATGAACCCCACTGCAAAGCATCCGAAAGACTTGGTCATCGCCCGGACTTGCGATAATCTGCCCATGGGGACTGTTCACACTAATTTCTCAAGATGCGTTGCGGATCCAAAAAGTCATGTGGTAGGCGCGTGGACGCCGCCGGGGTCACCCCCCGGCAAGTCCGCGCAACACCCCACATGGCTTTTTGGGCCACAACCCGGAGGGAACGTGGTTAAAACCGCGCCACTCGTTGTTGCACTCCTAGCCCAGGCGGTCAGCCTGGGCGTCGTCGCGCGCCTAGATTGGCGCGGTTTTAATCACGTTCGCACTTGAGAAATTAGTGCGAACAGTCCCCTAGAACAGAAAGGCTCAGCCATGGCCAACCCCCGATTCCTGGTTGTCGACGACTTCTCCACCATGCGGCGCATCGTGCGCAACCTGCTCAAGGAGAGCGGCTTTGCCGATGCCGACGAGGCCGAGGATGGCGTGGTCGCACTGCAAAAGCTGCGCGCCAGCAACTTCGACTTCGTCGTCAGCGACATCAACATGCCGAACATGAACGGCTTCCAGCTGCTGGCCGAGATCAAGAAGGACGAGAAGCTCAAGCACATCCCGGTGCTGATGGTGACCGCCGAGGCGCGCAAGGAAGACATCGTGCTCGCAGCCCAGCAGGGCGCCGCCGGTTACATCGTCAAGCCCTTCACCAAGGCCACCCTCGAAGACAAGGTGATCCACATCCTCAAAAAAGCGGGGCTTGCCTAAATCATGGAACCCAGCGCCTCTGCCCATAACGCCGGGGACGCCGCTTCCCCGGACGCCGTCCCGGACGTCCACCACAAGATCGGCCAGCTGACCCGTCAACTGCACGATGCGCTGCATGAGCTGGGCTATGCCGAAAAGCTGCAAGGCACGGCCGGGGAACTACCCGATGCCAAGTCGCGCCTGTCCTACATCGCCCGCCTGACCGGCGAAGCCGCCGAAAAGGTGCTCAACCGCGTCGACCAGGCCAAGACCCAGCACGACCACATTGGCGCCCAGACCCGGCACATGATCGCCCTGCTGGTGGCCGACCCGGTGGCCGCCGTGGCCAAGGGCCACATCATGAATTTCCTGACTGATCTGGAAAAAGCCAATGGCGAGGTCGACCAGCACCTGACCGAGATCATGATGGCGCAGGACTTCCACGACCTGACCGGCCAGGTGATCGCCCGCGTCGTGAACCTGGCCACCACCATCGAAGACCAGCTGGTCGAACTGCTGATCCAGACCGCCCCGCCCGAGTTGCAGTCCCGCGTGAGCGCCCCGGCATCCGCTGCCGCCCCGCTCGGGGTGGACGATGTGGTGCTCTCCGGCCCCGTGGTCGATCCGGCCAACAGCGCGGATGTGGTCACCAGCCAGTCCCAGGTCGACGATCTGCTCGCGAGTTTGGGGTTCTAAAGAACCACCCCCCGAGCGGCTTACGCCGCCCCCCTCTCTCGCCTTCGGCGGGAGGGGGGCGCACCCAGCGGCCTGGCAAAGCCAGTTCCGCGGGTGCCCTGGCCTTGAGCCCTGGTGTTTCATGCACTTTGGCTGGTATCGGATGAAGGCCGGAAACACCCAGCTTTTCGGCCTTTAGTTCCGGCACCCCTTGACGACAATGGCGTGAACTTCAGCGTCTCGCCACCATGGATTCCAGCAGTCAGGACCGCAATTTACCCGCTTCGCCGCGCAAGCTGCAGCGGGCGCGCGAAGACGGCCAGGTGGCGCGCTCACGCGACCTCGGGCACCTGGCGGTGCTCGGCGGCGGCGCCCTCACCCTCATGTTCCTGGCCCCCTATATGTACGGCGAGCTCAAGCTGGCCATGGGGCGGCAGCTCACCTTCGACGCGGCCGTGGCCCTGCAGACAGGCAGCATGCTCGATCGCCTGCAGGCCATGGTGCTCACCGGCCTGATCGGCTGTGTCGTCTTCGCGCTCATCGTCACCAGCATCGCCGTGCTGGGCACGCTGGCTTCGGGCGGCTGGGTGCTCAGCCTCAAGCCCATCATGCCGGACCTCACGCGCCTCAGCCCCCTGGCCGGCCTCAAGGGCCTGGTTTCCAAGAAGAAGCTGGCCGAAACCGCCAAGACCACCTTCATCATGTTCTTCATCCTGGCGCTGGCAGCGGCCTTCATCCACTCCACCCTGCCCTCGGTGGCGGCCCTGGTGATGCAGCCCTCGGTCGCCGCCCTGGGCAGCATGTTCGAGTGGCTGCTCACCGGCACCGGCCTGCTGCTGGCGGTCGTCGTGCTGGTGGCGCTGGTGGACCTGCCGCTGCAGAACTTCCTGCACCAGTCCGAGCTCAAGATGTCGCTCAAGGAAATGCGCGACGAGCACAAGGAATCCGAAGGCAATCCCCAGATGAAGGGCCACCGCCGCCAGAAGGCGCGCGAGATCGCGCAGCGCGGCAGCATCAAGGCCGTGCCCCGGGCCGACTTCATCCTCATGAACCCCACGCACTACGCCGTGGCCGTGCAATACGACGAAAAGACCATGAGCGCGCCGCGTGTCATCTCCAAGGGCGCCGATCTGCTGGCCATGAAGATCCGCGACATCGCCAAGGCGCACGAGGTGCCGGTGCTGCAGTCGCCGGTGCTGGCGCGTGCGCTTTACGCCCACGCCGAACTCGACCAGGACATCCCCGCCAGCCTGTACACCGCCGTGGCGCAGGTGCTGGCCTACATCTACCGCCTGCGCGCCGCGATGCGCGGTGAAGGCCCCATGCCCGGTGAGCCGCCGCAGCCGCCCGTGCCGCCCGGACTTGACCCGCTGCAGCCCAAGACGCCGAACATGGCCCAACCGAACCCGAGCGCCGCATGAACCCGCTACTCCAGACCCTGCAAGGCCGCTTCGGCCGCCACGCCGCCATGCTCTCAGGCGCCGCCGCGCCGCTGCTGGTCGTTGCCATCCTCGCCATGATGGTGCTGCCGCTGCCGGCCTGGGTGCTCGACATCCTCTTCACCATCAACATCGCCGTGGCGCTGATGGTCATGATGGTGGCCGCCTACATGCTGCGCCCGCTGGACTTCGCCTCCTTCCCGGCCGTGCTGCTGCTGACCACGCTGATGCGCCTGTCGCTCAACGTGGCGTCCACCCGCGTGGTGCTGCTCGACGGCCACACCGGCCCGGGCGCGGCCGGCGCGGTGATCGAGGCCTTCGGCCACTTCCTGATCGGCGGCAACTTCGCCGTCGGCCTGATCGTCTTCGCCATCCTGGTGGTGATCAACTTCGTGGTGGTGACCAAGGGTGCCGAACGTATTGCCGAAGTCTCGGCGCGTTTCGCCCTGGACGCCATGCCCGGCAAGCAGATGGCGGTGGACGCCGACCTCTCCGCCGGCATGATCGACGAGAAGGAAGCCAAGCGCCGCCGCGCCGAGGTCAGCGAAGAAGCCGACTTCTTCGGCTCCATGGACGGCGCCTCCAAGTTCGTGCGCGGCGACGCCATCGCCGGCATCCTGATCCTTTTCATCAACATCATCGGCGGCTTCGCCATCGGCATGCTGCAGCACGGCCTGTCTGCCGGCCAGGCCGCCGACAGCTACATCCTGCTGGCCGTGGGCGACGCTCTGGTGGCGCAGATTCCCGGCCTGCTGATCTCGGTCTCGGCCGCCATGGTGGTCTCGCGCGTGGGCAAGGACCAGGACCTGGGCCGCCAGATCGCCGACCAGATGTTCGTCTCGCCGCGCGCCCTGGGCATCACCGCCGGCATCCTGACCGTGCTGGGCCTGATTCCCGGCATGCCCAATGTGGTCTTCCTCTCCATCGCCGCCCTGATCGGCTACGCCGCCTGGGTGCTGGCGCACAAGCCGCCACCCGCCGAAGAGGCCACCGCAGCGCCCGCACCCGCCGGCGACGGTGAAGCCAGCTGGGACGACCTGCAGCCCGTGGACCAGCTCGGCCTGGAACTGGGCTACCGCCTCATCACCCTGGTCGACAAGAACCGCTCGGGCGACCTGCTCACCCGCATCAAGGGCGTGCGCCGCAAGTTCGCGCAGGAAGTGGGTTTCCTGCCGCCACCCGTGCACGTGCGCGACAACCTGGAGCTCAAGCCCAGCGGCTACCGCATCAGCCTGCGCGGTGTGGTCGTGGGCGACGGCGAGGCCTTCCCCGGCATGTACCTGGCCATCAACCCCGGCGGCATCACCACGCCGCTGATCGGCACCGCCACCACCGACCCGGCTTTCGGCCTGCCCGCGCACTGGATCGACGAGCGCCAGAAGGAAGCAGCCCAAATGGCCGGCTTTACGGTCGTTGATTCCGAGACCGTGATGGCCACCCATTTGTCACACTTGATGCAGGTCCACGCCGCCAAGCTGCTCAGCCGTACCGAGACCCAGCAACTGGTCGAGCACGTCAGCCGGCTGGCACCGAAACTGATCGAAGAAGTGGTCCCCAAGATGATCTCGATTGCCGTGTTCCAGAAAGTCCTGCAGCTGCTGCTGGAGGAGTCGGTGCACATCCGCGACATCCGTACCATCATCGAGACCATCGCCGAGCACGCCACCACCGTCAGCGATCCGAACGAACTGGCCAAGCGCGTGCGCGTGGCGCTCTCGCCGGCCATCGTGCAGCAGATCTACGGCCCCTCCAAGGAACTCAACGTCATAGCCATCGACCCGCCGCTGGAGCGCCTGCTGGTGCAGGCCCTGGGCCATGCCGGCGGCCCGGCGCTGGACCCCGGCGTGGCAGACATGCTCAGCCGCAACGCCGCCACCGTGGCCATGAAGCAGGAAGAGACCGGCGTGCCGGCCTGCCTGCTGGTACCCGACCCCATCCGCAATTCCATCGCACGCCTGGTGCGCCGCGCCGCGCCGCGCATGCAGGTGCTGGCGCACAGCGAGATTCCTGAAACCCATTCCATCCGCATCGGCCCGATCCTTCGAGGTGCCCTGACATGAACATCCAACGCTTTTACGCTGCCACCACCCGCGAAGCCCTGGCCAAGGCCCGTATGGTCTTCGGCGACGGCACGCTGATCCTCTCCAACCGCCAGACCCCGCAAGGCGTGGAAGTGGTCGCCACCACCGAAGACGCGCTGGCCACGCTGGACCAGAGCGTCCCCGCGGCCTCGACCGCCGCAGCCCCCGTGGCTCCCGCCCCCCGCGCCAAGGCCGCCCCTGCCCCCAGCCCCGCCGCCGTGCGTGCCGCCGCCCAGACCCCGGTGGAAGAAGACGCCGCCCAGCTGGCCATGAGCACGCTCTCCTTCCAGGACTATGTGCGTGAACGCATGCTGCAGCGCCGCGCCGAAGCCCAGCAACAGGCCAAGCCCACGCCGACACCCGCGTCGGCCCGCCCCGCCTACGAAATCATCCCGCCCGATCCTGAGGTCGCACCGCCGCCCGCGCGCAAGGCCGTGGCCGCCCCCGCCCCGTTGCGCGTCGCCCCGGCTCCCGTGGCCGCCGCCCCGGCCGCTGTGTCGCAGGGACTGGTCAACGAGCTCAGCGCCATGAAGGACCTCATCGAGGAACGCTTCAGCACCCTGGCCTGGCTGGGCCAGACCAAGCAGAGCCCGATCCGCGCCAACCTCACGCTCAAGCTCATCCGCTCCGGCTACTCGCCCGCCCTGGCGCGCGCCGTGCTGAGCATGATGCCCGACGACGCCAGTCCGGCCGAGGCCATGCTCTGGCTGCTGGGCGTGCTCACCCGCAACATCAAGACCGACGCCGGCGGCCCCGCGCTGAAGGACGAAGGCGGCGTCTTCGCCCTGGTCGGCACCACCGGCGTGGGCAAGACCACCACCGCCGCCAAACTGGCCGCACAGTGTGCACGCGTACACGGCGCCGGCAGCGTGGGCCTGATCACCCTGGACAGCTACCGCATCGGTGCCCACGAGCAGCTGCGCGCCTACGGCCGCATGCTCGGCGTGGTGGCCCACATGGCGCACGACCGCGCCGCCCTGCAGGATCTGCTGGGCCTGCTGTCCAACCGCAAGCTGGTCATCATCGACACCACCGGCGTGGCCCCGCGCGACCCGCGCAAGCGCGACATCCTCGACGTGCTGGACCTACCGCAGATCAAGCGCCTGCTGGTACTCAACGCCGCCAGCCACGGCGACACCCAGGACGAGGCCGTGGCCAACTTCGGCGCCAAGCAGGCCGTGCTGACCAAGATCGACGAGGCCGTCAAGCTCGGCCCCGCGCTGGACAGCGTCATCCGCCACCACCTCGTGTTGCGCGGCGTGAGCAACGGCCAGCGCGTGCCCGAGGATCTGGAACGCGCCAATGCCGAACAACTGGTCAGGCTGTCCATGCGCTCCTCGGGCAAATCGGCCCACGACCCGCAGATGGCTGAACTGGGCCTGTATTTCGCGCAGGCCGGCGCACAGGGCCTGCACGTGCAGGGACAACTGCATGCTTGACACCGACAGCCACCAGGCCGCCGGTCTGGCCGCGATGGCTGCCGAACAGGCGCCGCGCATCGTCGCCCTGGCCAGCCACGGCGACC
>JAXMMJ010000055.1:0-30364 GCA_034366585.1 Hylemonella sp. | reverse complement strand
GGAACCAACAGCCCAAGACAAAACAGCCGGACAAGGACGCGCCATGGCGCGTCCTTGTGGAGTCCGGTATTGGTATTTGGTTTCCCCCGCCGTCATGAGGAGGCGAGTAGCGCAGGGAGCGGCGGAAAAAGAAGCGCAGATGTTTGAGCGCAGCGAGTTTCTGCGCTTCCCGCCGGTCCCGAGCAACGCAGCATGCCCGCGTAGCGGGTCGACGAATCCGGCTCGCCTTCTTTTGCTTACTTTTCTTGGCGACGCAAGAAAAGTGAGTGCCCTGCCGGGGGCACATCCCGGCAATGCCACGCAGGCAGAAGCCTGAGCCAATGAGAAACTCACTCCGCCTGCAGCGCAGTCAACTCTGCATCGCTGAAGCCGGCAGCACGACGAGCATCCAGATTAAACGGCCTCTTCAACTTAGGCGCCTCATACTGAACCGTCAGCTCCGCATACGTACGCACGGGGTCAAGACCACGTTGATCACAAGCCCACGCATACCACCGGTTCCCGGTAGCCACATGCCCAATCTCATCCCGCAAGATGATGTCCAGAATCTCCCCCGCCCGATGATCGCCGATAGAAACGAGCTTGGTCTTCACCGCCGGTGAAGCGTCGAGGCCGCGGGCTTCCAGCGTACGCGGCACCAGCGCCACGCGGGCCAGCAGGTCACCGCGCGTGCGCTCCGCCATGGACCACAGGCCGTCGTGCGCCGGGAAGTCGCCGTAATCGAAACCCAGCGTCAGCAGGTGGTTGCGCAAAAGCGTGAAGTGGTAGGCCTCTTCAAATGCCACCTGCAACCAGTCGCGGTAGAAGGCCTCGGGCAGGCCGGCGAAGCGCCAGCAGATGTCCAGCGCCAGGTCGATGGCATTGCGTTCGATGTGAACGATGGAATGCACCAGGGCCGCGTGGCCGCGCGGGGTGGCGAGCGAGCCGAGTTTGATCTGGGTATGGGGCAGCAAGGGTGGGCGCTCGCTGCGGCCGGGTACACCGGGCGGCTCGGCAAACACACGGGTGCAATCGATCGTGCCGCTGCGGTCCAGGGCCGAGACCGCCTGAGCCTTGGCCACAGGGTCGGCCAGGGCCAGCAGTTCGAGGCAGCGTGCGCGCAGTTCCATGGTGGCGAAATTATCCCCCTAGAATCACATCGATAACTCCAAGAGCAGCCATGTCCACGCCCACCGCAACCCCCGATCAGCCGGTCACCGGCGACCAGACCGCCATTGCCCGCCAGGCCATCCTGGACGAGGGGCGCAACGTCATCGGCTACGAACTCTACGACCGCTCGTTGGGCGCCGAAGCGCACACCGCCGCCAGCGACGCCGAACTGCTGTTCAACGTGCTCTCGCATGCCGAGCACCAGGCGCTCATGGGTCGCAAGACCATGTTCATCAACTGCACGCACGAAAGCCTGGCGGGGCGGCATCTGGAGTTGATCCACCCCGAGCGTGTGGTGCTGGAGATCCCGCCCCTGGAAGGCCACAGCCCGGCCGAGATCGAGGCCCGCCTGCCCATGCTGATGGAGGTGAAACGCAAGGGCTTCCGCCTGGCCTTCAGCCAGACCATGCTCACGCGCCCCTATGCCGCCTGGCTGCCGCTGGCCAGCTACATCAAGCTGGACATGTCACAGCTCAAGCCCGAGCTGATCGAACCGCTGGTGAAGTTCGCGCAGAAGCACAGCACGGCCAAGCTGATTGCCGAGAAGGTGGAGACGGCTGAACAACACGAGCTGGCGGCACAACACGGCATCAAGCTCTTCCAGGGTTACTGGTTCGCCACGCCGGTGCTGGTCAAGGGCCAGACCCTGCGCCCGGCGCAAGCGAACATCATCCAGCTGATCAACCTGGTGCGGCGCCAGGCCGAGGTGGGCGAGATCGAAGCGCTGCTCAAGCGCGACCCCACGCTGTCCTTCAACCTGCTGCGTTTCATCAACTCGGCCGGTTTCGGCCTGAGCTGCGAAATCACCTCCTTCCGCCACGCGGTGATGATCCTGGGCATGCAGAAGCTGTTCCGCTGGGCTGCGCTGCTCATGACCACCTCGCGCGTGGGCGGCACCGCGCCGGCCGTGGGCCAGATGGCGGTGGTGCGCGGCCGGCTCATGGAGCTGCTGGCGACCGAGCTGCTGCCGCCCGATGAGGCCGATGATGCATTCGTGGTCGGCGTGTTCTCGCTACTCGACACCATGCTGGGCTTGCCCATGGCGCAGGCGCTGGAGTCGATCTCGCTCTCGTCCCACGTGACCGACGCGCTGCTGTACCGCAAGGGCATGTTCGCGCCCTTCCTGGAGCTGACCCTGGCCTGCGAGTTGGCCGACGAGGCTGCCTTTGCCCGCGCCGCCACGCAGTTGCACCTCTCCAACCACCAGGTCAACTGGGCCCACCTGCAGGCCCTGAGCTGGGCTGAGAACCTCGACCCGGCCCAGGCCTGAAGTCTCGGTCTACAAGTTCGCGATCACCGGGCCGCCGCGCTGCAGTGCGCGCTGGTAGGCCGGGCGCGCGTTCATGCGCTCACGCCAGGCCCTCACGTGCGGATACAGCGTGGTGTCGGTGCCGCGCGTGAGCGCGGCCTCGACGGCGAAGCTCATCTGGAAGTCCGCGATGCTCAGCGCCTCGCCGGAAAACCAGGTGTTGCGGGCCAGATGGTCTTCCATGAAAGCCAGCGCCCCGACGACATTGGGCTCGATCAGCCGCGCGATGACCTTGGCGCAGAGTTGGCGCGCGATGGGTTTCACGAAAAAGGGCATGCGCTGGCGCGGGATGCTGATGAAAACCAGCTTCATCACCAGCCAGTTCATCAGCGAGCCCTCGGCGTAGTGCATCCAGAAGCGGCACTGGCGGTGCGCGGGCGTGCCCGGCTTCGGGACCAGCTGCGCCAGTTCACCGCTGGCCTGGGCGCCGTAGCGCTCGGCCAGGTATTCGATGATGGCGCCGGATTCGGCGATGACCTCTTCGCCGTCGGTGATGACCGGCGACTTGCCCAGAGGGTGGATCTTCTTGAGCTCGGGCGGGGCCAGGCGGGTGAGCGGGTCGCGCGCGTAGACCTTGAGCTCGTAGGGCAGGCCCAGTTCTTCGAGCAGCCAGAGGACGCGCTGCGAGCGCGAGGTTTCGAGGTGGTGGACGGTGATCATGGGCAGGCTCCGGAAAAATTTTCTAACCGCGCGGGTGGTGCTGCGCGTGCAAGGATTTGAGGCGCTCGCGCGCCACGTGGGTGTAGATGGTGGTGGTCGAGATGTCGGCATGCCCCAGCAGCATCTGCACGGCGCGCAGGTCGGCGCCGTGGTTCAGCAGGTGGGTGGCAAAAGCGTGGCGCAGGGTGTGCGGCGACAGCGGCGCGGTGATGCCGGCGGCCAGCGCATGCTTTTTCACGATCATCCAGAACATCACCCGCGACATGGCCTCACCGGCGCGTGTGCCGCGCAGGGTGACAAAGAGGTCGTCGGCCTGCTTCTCCCCCAGCAGGGCCGGGCGCGCCTCTTGCAGGTAACGCTGCAGCCAGCCGGAAGCCACCTCGCCGAAGGGCACCAGGCGCTCCTTGTTGCCCTTGCCGAAAACCCGCAGCACGTGCTCGGACAGGCTGACGTTATAGGTCTTCAGGCCCACCAGCTCGCTCACGCGCAGGCCGCTGGCGTACATCAGTTCGAGCATGGCGCGGTCTCGCACGGCCAGCGGCGTTTCCTCGCCGGGGGCGGCCAGCAGTGCCTCCACCTGGGCTTCGCTCAGGGTCTTGGGCACGCGCAGGGGTTGTTTGGCCGCCTGCAGGCGCAGCGTCGGGTCGGTGGTGATGTGACGCTCGCGCAGGGCCCAGCGGAAGTAGCGCTTGAAGACGGTCAGGCGGCGGTTGGCCGTGGTGGCACGCGTGGCCGCGTGCCGCTCGGAAAAATACCCGTTGATATCGTGTTCCGTGGTCTCCAAAAGCGTACGCCCGCGGGCGGCAAGCCAGCGGGCGTAGAGCGTGAGGTCACGGCGGTAGGCCGCCAGCGTGTTGCGCGACAGGCCTTCCTCCAGCCACAGGGCATCGACGAAGGCGTCGATGGACGCGTCAGCCGTGCCCTGTGTCACGAGGGTCTCAGTCGAGCTTGAGGCCGGCGGTGTCGACCACCTTCTTGTAGACCATGTATTCGGCCTTCATCTGCTCCGCAAACTGCGCAGGCGTGTTGCCCACGACCAGGGAACCGGTGTCCTCGATGCGCTTGCGCACAGCCGGGTCCTGCAGCACCTGGCGCACGGCCGCATTGACCTTGTCCACCACGTCCTTGGGCAGGCCCTTGGGGCCGAGGATGCCGTAGTAGGCCATGCGGTTCACCGGCTCCAGGCCCACTTCCTTGAAGGTGGGCACATTGGGCAGCACGGCCAGGCGCTGCGGAGCGGCGACGACGATCGGCACCAGGCGGCCGGCCTGGATGAAGGGCAGCGCCGAGGGCAGGTTGTCGAAGATGATCGGCACCTGGCCGGCCACGGTGTCGTTCAGGGCCGGACCCGCACCGCGGTAGGGGATGTGCGTGATGAAGGTGTTGGTCTGGCTCTTGTAGAGCTCGGTCTGCAGGTGACCGATGCCGCCCGTGCCCGAGGTGGCATAGGAGTGCTTGCCCGGCGACTTCTTCAGCTCGGCGATGAAGCCCTTGTAGTCCTTGGCCGGGAAGCTGGGGTGCACGGCGATCACATTGGGCGTGGCCGCGATGTTGATGATGGCGGTGAAGTCCGTCAGCACGTTGTAGGGGATCTTGGCATTGATCGCCGGGTTGGCTGCCGTGGTGGACACGGTGGCCATGGCCAGCGAGTAGCCGTCCGGTGCGGCCTTGGCCGTCTCGTTGGCGCCGACCACACCGCCGCCACCGGCCTTGTTCTCCACCACCACCGGCTGGCCCAGGACCTTGCCCAGCGGATCGGCGATGACACGCGCGATGATGTCGGTGGTGCCGCCGGGCGCAAAGGGCACCTGCAGCTTGATCGGCTTGGTGGGATAACCCTGGGCAAAGGCGGTGCTGGCGGCAGCCAGCAAGCTGAGGGCGAAGAGAGCGCGTCGCTGCATGGTGTAGGACTCCTGAATCAGTGAGGGATGACCGATTCTATTGCCCCAGCAGGCCGTTTTTAAGTCGGGTATCCACGGGGTCAGGCCCGACGAAGATCTCCAGCAGCGCCTGGTAGAAATCCGCACCGCCGATGGCCGTGCCGCGCGGCACATCGTTGACAGCCAGCAGCAGGCCCTGCTCGGGCACGTAGTCCAGGGTGATGGTGTCGCCTTCGCGAGCCACACCAATGGTGTCGATCGTGCGCGAGAAGCGCTGCACGCGCTCCTGCATGGCCGCCCACTCGGCGTCCGTGACGTTCTTGCGCATGCCGTCGACCAGCGCCTGCTTGACGTGGTCGGAGCCGACCTCCATCAACATGCGCAGTTGCAGCCGCTTGGGGCCGCTCTGGCGCAGCGCCTCGGGACCGGCCGCGGCCTTCTCGGTCAGGTAGAGCCCGGCCACGAAGGCCTTGAAGATGTAGATGGAGCGCACGCCCAGCCCATTGAGTTGCAGGTCGCGGCTGCCCAGGCGGGCCATGTCGTCGAAACGCTGGCCTTCGAGCGTGGCCGCCTGTACGGGAGCAAAGGCCGGGACAGCGGCCAGGGCCAGCAGGGGGAGAGAAAACAGCTTGTTCATGACCTTAAAACGCCGCAGGCGTGGATCTGGCTGACAGGCCGGCGCCGTGGGGACTGGTATTCTCGCCATGTGAACTACGCCCAGCTGCTTTTCCCCGATTTTTCCCTGATCCTGTGCGGTTACCTGGTCTGCCGCTACACCGCGCTGAACCGCCCGGTCTGGGACCAGGTCGAGATCCTGGTCTATTACTTCCTCTTCCCGGTGCTGCTGTTCCACAGCATCGTGAAGAGCCCGCTGGACCTCTCGGCCGCCTCCAGCCTGATCGGCGCCGGGCTGGCCATGGGCGTGAGCGGCATCGCCCTGTCCTACGCCCTGCCCCATCTGCCCTTCATCGGCCGCCATGTCGATGCTCGCCTGCATGCCGCCAGCGCCCAGGTGGCCTTCCGCTTCAACTCCTTCATCGGCCTGGCCCTGGCCGACCGCCTGGCCGGCCCCCAGGGCCTGCTGCTGCTGGCGGTGCTGATCGGCTTTTGCGTACCGTTGTTCAACGTGGGCGCGGTCTGGCCCATGGCGCGCCATGCGCAGCGCAGCGTGGGGCGCGAACTGCTGCGCAACCCGCTGATCATCGCCACGGTCTCGGGGCTGATCGCCAACGTGCTGGGTTTCCGGGTACCGGCCTGGGCCGATCCCACGCTCAGCCGCATCGGTGCCGCTTCGCTGGCCCTGGGCCTGATGGCGGCCGGCGCCGGCCTGCGCTTCTCCAGCCTGGGCCAGGGCAAGGTGCTGGCGGTGGCCGTGCTGGCCATCAAGCACCTGCTGCTGCCGCTGATCGCCCTGGGCCTTTCCACGGCTTTCGGCCTGACACCGCTGCAGACCACCATACTGCTGGCCTTCTCGGCCCTGCCCACGGCGTCCAGCTGCTACGTGTTGGCCGCACGCATGGGCTACGACGGTGCTTACGTGGCCGGACTGGTCACGCTCTCGACCCTGCTGGGCGTGGTCAGCCTGTCGTTCGCGCTGGGCGTGCTCAGGACTTGAGCTGTTCGGCCATGAAGGCGTGGATGGCCTCCAGGTCGGGCTTGAGCGGGGTGTAGGCAATGCCCTCGCGGCGCAGGAGGGCGCGCATGCCGCGGTCGACTTCCTTGGCCTGCTCCTCGTCCTGGAAACGCCCGGTGTGGATGTACTTGCGCTCGCCGCGCTCGACCATGATGTTGACGTTGTTGTGCTGCTTGTACCAGTCCAGGATCTGCTTGCGCGTCTTGCCCGTGTCGCAGATGTTGTCGGGGTAGAACTCGTTGTAGTAGAGGATCTGCGGCAGCGAGCATTCGCCCACCAGGAACTGCACCTGGCCGTCGAGCAGCTCCAGCATGTGGTACTGCTGCTGCGCGATCTTGTACTGATTGCGCAGGCCCTCGTAGTCTTTCTGCCACACCAGCGATTTGGCGTAGTCCGGTATCAGTTCCACCGACTTGTGATGCAGGTGCAGGTACAGGATGATGGCGGCAGTGAACAGCGACTTTTCGCAGCCCGGCCCGCCGATGATGTTGATCACCTTCGTCGGATAAAGGCGCATCTTGTTTTCCGGCAAGTGGGGCGAGACGTAGGTGTATTGAATGGTCATGTTCCGACTCCGTCATTCACGCGGGGGCCTGTGGGTCCGTTTGCTGGGCCAGGGCCCAGGCGGCGTGCTCGCGCACCAGCGCACTCCCCTGCGCCAGCTGCCCCTGCAGTGCCCCGACTATCGCAGGGTCATGCGCCACACGCAAGGCATTTCCCAGGGCCACCACGATGTTGCGTTGCCAGCGCTCGTGGCCGATGCGGCGGATCGGGCTGCCCTCGGTGCGCTGCAAAAACTCCGCTTCGCTCCAGGCCAGCAGGTCCAGCAGTGCGCCCCCGCTCATGCCGGGGCGATGCGCGAAATCCGGCAAGGGGCTGCGCTGCGCGTACTTGTTCCAGGGGCAGATGAGCTGGCAGTCGTCGCAGCCGTAGATGCGGTTGCCCATGAGCGGGCGCAGCTCCACGGGAATGGGCCCCGCGTGTTCGATCGTCAGGTAGGAGATGCAGCGCCGCGCGTCCAGCTTGCCCGGGCCCAGGATGGCCTGGGTGGGGCAGATGTCGATGCAGGCGCTGCAGCTGCCGCAATGGTTGCTGACGGGCTCGCTGGCCGGCAGGGCCAGGTCCACATAGATCTCGCCCAGGAAAAACATGGAGCCGGCCTCGCGGTTGAGCACCAGGGTGTGCTTGCCGCGCCAGCCCTGGCCGCTGCGCGTGGCCAGCTCGGCCTCCAGCACCGGGGCCGAGTCGGTGAAGACCCGGTAACCGAAGGGCCCCGCCTCGGCCGCCATGCGATCGGCCAGCTGCTGCAGGCGCGCACGCAGGACCTTGTGGTAATCGCGGCCCCGGGCGTACAGCGAGACGATGCCCTCCGTGGGGCGCTGCAGGCGCTCGAACTCGATGGCCTGCCAGCCCTCGGGCATACTCGCTGGCAGGTAGTCCAGACGCGCGGTGATCACGCTCACCGTGCCTGGCACCAGTTCGGCCGGGCGGGCGCGTTTGAGACCGTGTGCGGCCATATAGGCCATCTCACCGTGGAAACCACGCGACAACCAGTCGCGCAAACCCTCTTCCGCGGACGACAAATCGACACCGCTCACGCCGATTTGGGAAAATCCGAGTTCACGGGCCCAGGTCCGTATCCGGGAAATGAATTGACTGCTGCTGAACGTCACGAAGCCATTGTAGAAACCCGCGTCCTGCCTGACGAATCCGCCACGCAGGCCCTGGCCGCCGTGCTGGCGGCGCAGCCGTCCCTGCGCAATGCCTTCATCGAACTGCACGGCAACCTGGGCGCCGGCAAGACCACCCTGGTGCGCCACCTGCTGCGGGCCCTGGGCGTGGCCGGCCGCATCAAGAGCCCCACCTACGCCGTGGTCGAACCGCATGAGGTGCCCGGGCTCAACATCTGGCACTTCGACTTCTACCGTTTCAGCGACCCGCGCGAATGGGAAGACGCGGGCTTTCGCGACCTGTTCGCCAGCCCTGGCCTGAAACTGGCGGAATGGCCCGAGAAAGCTGTCGGCCTGCTGCCGGTGGCCGACCTGGCCATCGAGCTGCAGGTGCAGGCTGACGAATCGCGCCTGGCCCTGTTGACGGCACGTACGCCCACCGGGGCCGCGCTGCTGCGTGGGCTGAAGGAGGTGCGGGCATGATCCAGCGGCGCGAGTTCCTACAGGCCGGCACGCTGGTGCTGCTGCTGGGCCGCGCCCATATCGCGAAGGGCGCCGCCATCGTGGCCGTGCGGGTCTGGCCGGCCGAGGACTACTCGCGCGTCACGCTCGAATCGGACACCGCGCTCAAGGCCAAGCAGACTTTCATTGGCCAGCCGCCGCGCCTGGCCGTGGACATCGAGGGCATCGAGCTCAACCCCGCGCTGCGCGAGCTGGTCGCCAAGGTGCTGCCTGACGACCCCAACATCGCCGGCATCCGCGTGGGCCAGTACGCCCCCGGCGTGGTGCGCCTGGTGATCGACCTCAAGCAGGCCATCAAACCCCAGGTCTTCACGCTGCACCCCATCGAGCCCTACCAGCACCGCCTGGTGTTCGACCTCTACCCCACCCAGCCGCCCGACCCGCTGGCCGCGCTGATCGCCGAGCGCCTCAAGCTCAAGGAAAGCGCGCCCACACCGGCCCCGGCAGCCTCGGCCGCCCACTCCGGCGCCGACCCGCTGGGCGAGCTGATCGCCCGCCACGCCGACAAGGCGCCTGTGCCTGGCCAGCCGGCCGTGCCCGCAGTGCCGGCGCGCGGCAACGGGACCGACCGGCTCATCATCATCGCGCTGGACCCTGGCCACGGCGGCGAAGACCCGGGCGCCATCGGCCCGCGCGGCACGCGCGAGAAAGACGTGGTGCTGCGCCTGGCGCGCCGCCTGCGCGACCGCATCAATTCGCGCAGCGTCAACGGCCACACCCTCTACGCCTACCTCACGCGCGACGGCGACTTCTTCGTGCCCCTGCACGTGCGCGTGCAGAAGGCGCGCCAGGTGCAGGCCGACCTGTTCGTCAGCATCCACGCCGACGCCTTCTACACACCGCGCCCCCAGGGCGCCAGCGTGTTCGCGCTGAGCCACGGCGGGGCGTCGAGCAGCGCAGCGCGCTGGATGGCGGCCAAGGAAAACAAGGCCGACCAGATCGGCGGCATCAACGTCAAGGCCAAGGATGCGCAGGTCCAGAGCGCCATGCTGGACATGAGCACCAGCGCCCAGATCAAGGACAGCCTGCGCCTGGGCGGCACCCTGCTCAGCGAGATCGGCCGGGTCGGCAAGCTGCACAAGCCGCGTGTGGAGCAGGCCGGCTTCGCCGTGCTGAAGGCACCCGACATCCCCAGCGTGCTGGTGGAGGCCGCCTTCATCAGCAACCCGGAAGAGGAAGCCAAGCTCAACAGCGAGGCCTACCAGGAGCAGCTGGCCCAGGCGCTGATGCGCGGTATCGAGGGCTATTTCGCCAAGAACCCGCCGCTGGCGCGCAACCGCAGCGTCTAGCCCCTTTCACGGAACCAGCACAGCCATGGATTGGATCGTCCACTACCCCGCCCTGCGCCATCTGCACATGGGCCTGGCCTTCACCAGCGGTGCACTGTTCGCGCTGCGCGGCGCCGCCGTGCTGGCCCGCCAGCGCTGGCCCCTGCACCCGGTGCTGGGGCGGGTCAGCGCCATCATCGACACCGGCCTGCTCGCCGCGGCCTTGCGCCTGCTGTGGGAACTGCGCCTCAACCCCCTGGTCACGCCCTGGCTGCAGGTCAAGCTGGCCGTGCTGCCGCTGTACATCGTGCTGGGCATGCTCGCGCTCAAGTACGCACGTCGGCGGGAAGCCAAGGCGCTGTGCTACATCGGCGCGCTGGCCTGCTACGGCTTCATGGTCTCGGTGGCACTGACCCACTCGCCGTGGGGGCTGTTCGCGAGCTGGGATTAATCGTTATCGAGATGGGGGGGCGACATCCCCTCGGCGGGTTCGCCGGTTTCGGGGTCGATCCAGTCGGCAATGCCCAGTTCGCTTTCGGCTTCCTGCAGGCTCTCGCCGGGCTCGGGGGCTTCAAGGTCCGCCGCGGCCTCCATGTCGGCCTGGGCCTCCTCAAAACTGTCGTAAGGGCCGAATTCGCGCCCGCCGTCGCTCAGGCTCCAGTAGTAGCCGCCGGGGCGCTTGAGGACCTGGCCGACCAGCACCTCGTCAGCCTCGGGCACCGCCTTCATGCTGGCGGTCTCGCGTGGCGCGGCCGCCGGGCTGTCGATGGCTTTGTTGCGTGGCATGTCTGCACCTTCCTGCTGACAGTGGGCCGGCCTTGTGGCAGCCGGCTGGAACACATCCCCTGGTGCAATGATGCACACAGCCGGCCATAACCGGCAAGCTGGTCATTCATCCACCTGTGGGCGCCTGCTCAGCTGCTGCGCGACTGCCGGTGCGCCTTCCAGCTGCCGTAGATCACGACCAGGCCGGGAATCAGGATCATGGCCCAGATGATCTTGTCCAGGTTTTGCTTGACCCAGGGCAAGCTACCCAGGAAATAACCCGCCGTGCAGATGCCCAACACCCAGATCACCGCACCCACGATGTTGTAGAGCGTGAACTTCACGCGGCTCATCTCGGCCACGCCACCCACGAAAGGCACGAAGGTGCGCAGGAAGGGCATGAAACGCGCCAGGACGATGGTGATGCCGCCGTAGGTCTCGTAGAAATCGTGCGCGCGCTGGAAGGCGCGTTTGTTGAAAAAGCGCGAGTCTTCCCACTGGAACACCTTGGGGCCGAAATAGCGCCCGATGGAGTAGTTGCACTGGTCCCCCAGCACGGCCGCCGCCAGCAGCACGGCCACGGCCAGCGGAAAGTTCAGCAGCCCGGCCCCGGCCAGCGCCCCCACCACGAAGAGCAGCGAGTCACCCGGCAGGAAGGGCATGACCACCACGCCGGTCTCGACGAAGACGATCAGGAACAGCAGCGCATAGACCCAGGCGCCGTAGTTCTGCACGAACACCTCCAGGTGCTTGTCGACGTGCAGGATGAAATCGATCAGAAAGGTAAGGATTTCCATGGGAGGGGATTATCCCTGCCCCGCCCGCCCCCTGCGCTCACACCGCGCAATAACGCTCCTGGATCTCGGCGTTCTCCAGCAAGGCCTGCGCATCCCCCTGGTGCACGATGCGGCCCTGGTCCAGGATGTAGGCCCGGTCGGAGATGGACAGCGCGCGCTCCACGTTCTGCTCCACCAGCAGGATGGTGGTGCCAGCCTGTTTCATGCGCACGAAGAGCTGGAACATCTCGTGCACCAGCAGCGGCATGATGCCCTCGGACGGCTCGTCCAGCAGGATCATGCGCGGTTTGGCCATCATGGCGCGGGCGATCGCCAGCATCTGCTGCTCGCCGCCGGACAGCGAGGTGCCCTCCTGGTGCAGGCGCTCCTTCAGGCGCGGGAAGGTCTCGGCGATCTCGTCGATCATGGCCGCCATCTCGCCGCGGCGCGGGCTGGCCAGCAGGCCGAGCTGCAGGTTCTCCAGCACGGTCAGGCCCGGCACGATGCGCCGCTCCTCGGGCACATAAGCCAGGCCGTGGTGGAAGCGCACGTGCGGCGGCTGGCCCAGCAGCTCATGGCCATCGAACACCACCTGGCCGCTGCACTTGTCCACCAGGCCCATGATGGTGCGCAGCGTGCTGGTCTTGCCGGCGCCGTTGCGGCCCATGAGCGTGACGATTTCGCCGGGACGCACCTCGAAATCCAGGCCCTGGATCACATGGCTGTGGTCGTACCAGGCGTTGAGTTGTTGCACTTTCAGCATGATCTTCCTTAACCTTGTCCCAGGTACACGCGCTTGACCTCGGCGTTGTTGCGGATCTCCTCGGGCGTGCCGTCCACCAGCAGCTCGCCGTGGTGCAGCACGATGAGGCGATTGCACAGCCCCATCACCATCTTCATCTTGTGCTCCACCAGGATCACGGTGCGTTCCTGCGCCAGCCGGCGGATCAGTTCCATCATCACCAGCGTCTCCTCGGGCGACATGCCGGCGGTGGGCTCGTCCATCAGCAGCAGCTTGGGCTCGCAGGCCAGGGCCATGGCCACTTCCAGCGAGCGTTGCTGGCCGTGGGCCAGGTCACCGGCCAGCTTGTCGCGGCAGGCCTGCAGGCCCACGCGCGCCAGCAGGGCATCGGCCCGTTCGATCAGTTCGCGGTAGTGGCTGCGCGGGCGCAGCAGCTGGAAACGTGTGGTCTGCATCTGCAGCGCCACCCGCACGTTCTCGTGCGCGCTCAGGTGCTTGAAGACGTTGGTGATCTGGAAGCTCTTGGCAATGCCCAGGCGGGCAAACTCGTGCGGGGCGATGCCCGTGATGTCCTGCCCCTGGAACAGCACCTGCCCGGCGCTGGGCGGCACGCCGCCGCTGATCACGTTGAAGAAGGTGCTTTTTCCCGCGCCGTTGGGCCCGATGATGGCCGTGAGTTCACCGGTGCGGAAGGACACGCTCACATCGCTGAGCGCCTTGAACTTGCCGTAGAAGCGCGAGGCGTGGCGCACTTCCAGGATAGGCGTGCTGCTCATGCGGCACCTCCCTGGCGGCGCTGCCAGCGCTCCAGCTGGTGCAGCAAG
Source organism: Hylemonella sp. (assembly GCA_034366585.1). Classification (GTDB taxonomy): domain Bacteria; phylum Pseudomonadota; class Gammaproteobacteria; order Burkholderiales; family Burkholderiaceae_C; genus Hylemonella. The sequence continues at coordinate 17,166 of JAXMMJ010000055.1, read as the reverse complement.
GTGCCCCAGATGCCCTTGGGGAAGAACAGCACAAAGACCATGAAGACCAGGCCCACCACCCCCATCCAGTAACGCGTGAGGTTGGTGATCACGTCCTCCAGGTAGAGGAAGACCGCCGCGCCGACGAAGGGGCCAAAGAAGGTGCCCATGCCGCCGAGCAGGCACATCATCACGGCCTGGCCCGACTGCAGGTAGTGCAGCGAGTCGATGGGCACGATGGACAGGTGCAGCGCGCGCAGCGTGCCAGCCAGGCCGCAGATGCCGGCCGAAAGCACGAAGACCAGCAGCTTGGCACGCGCCACGTCGTAGCCGCAGGCGACGGCGCGCTTCTCGTTCTCGCGGATGGCCTCGATCACGGCACCAAAGGGCGAGCTCAGCACGCGCGAGAGGAACCACAGCGCCAGCGCCACGAAGGCGTAGATCACGTAGTACTTATTGAGCGGATCGATGAAGTTAATGGACAGGCCCGGCAGCTCGATGAACTCCACCTTCACGCCGCGCAGGCCGTTCTCGCCGCCGGTCCAGTGGTCGGCCTTGTAGAAGGCGTAGTAGACGATCTGGCCCAGCGCCAGCGTGACCATGGAGAAGTAGATGCCGCGCGTGCGGATGGCCAGGAAGCCGATCACCAGCCCGACCAGGGCCGATGAAGCCACGCCCGCCAGGATGGCTGCCCACCAGGGCCAGCCCGCATGCACCACCGCGATACCGGCCAGGTAGGAGCCCACGCCGAGGAAGGCCGCGTGCCCGAAGGACAGCATGCCGGTGTAGCCGAACAGCAGGTTGAAACCCACCGCGTAGAGGCCGAAGATCAGGATGTTGACCGACAGCGCGTCATAGGGCATCAGGAAGGGGAACACCAGCAGGAACAGCAGGGCCGAGGCCACCCGGTGCTGCCGCGCCAGTGTGAGGAAAGAGATCAGGGTCTTGTTCATGGTGCTCGGTCAGCTCATCAGTCCGGCCTTGCCGAAAAAGCCCTGCGGGCGGATCAGCAGGACCACGGCCATCAGGACGAAGATGGAAAGTTCGGCGTACTCGGGCGCCACCAGCGAAGTCATCGCAAACACGATGCCCACCAGCAGCCCCGCCACCACCGCCCCGGGCAGCGAGCCCATGCCGCCCACCACCGTGACGACAAAGGACTCGGCCAGGATGGGGATGCCCATCTCGGGGTTGACGGCACGCGTGGGCGCGGCCAGCAGGCCCGACAGGCCGGCAATCGCCGTGCCGATGCCGAACACCAGCAGCCACACTTTGGAAATGTCGATGCCCAGCACGCGCACGATCTCCGGGTCGCGCGAGCCGGCGCGGATGATCAGGCCGTAGCGTGTCTTCTCGATGAAGAGCCACAGCGCCAGCACGATGGCCGCCGTGGCGCCGATCAGGAACAGGCGGTACAGCGGGAAATGCCCGAAGCCCAGGAACACCGAGCCGCGCAGCGCAGCCGGCGTGGAGCTGGGCAGGCCTTCGATGCCGAAGGCAAAGCGCATCACGTCGATCAGCACATAGGACAGGCCGAAGGTCAGCAGCAGCGGGTAGTCGATGCCGCGGCCGTAGAGCGGGCGCACCAGGAAGCGCTCGCACACCAGGCCGATGGCGCCGGTGGCCAGCGGCACCAGCAGCAGGCTGAACCAGAAGTTGCCGGTGATGCCCAGGAAGTAGACGCCGAGGAAGGCGCCCACCATGAAGAAGGCGCCGTGCGCGAAGTTCACCACGGTGAGCATGCCGAAGATCAAGGAGAGGCCGATCGCCAGCAGGGCGTAGATGGCGCCCAGCGCGATGCCGGTCATCAACTGCAGGGCAAACAGTTGCGGCGAGATATCAAGCATTCGGATTCTTCGGTGGGATCATGAAAATCCCGCGGCGCACAGGCGCCGCGGGACACAGACGAAGCGCCGTGGATCAGGTCGAGATCTTGTGGCCCAGTTCGTCGCAGCTGCGCAGGTTCTTCTCGTCGGCGTTCTCGATGGCCAGCACATTGAAGACGTCGTACTTGTCCTTCATGTTCTTGGACTTCGACTCGACGATCACCACCGACTGCACCGACTGGTGGTCGCACTTGCGGTAGAACTGATCGCCCTTGTACCAGTTGTAGCGCAGCTGGCGCAGCGCAATGCTGACCTTCATCGATTCGGTCGAGTTGGCGTTGAGCACAGCCTGCAGCACGCTGCGCACACCGGCGTAACCCAGCGCGCCGTAGTCCGAGGGCACCGCGCCGCCATGGGCCTTGCGGAACTTGTCGTTGAAGGCCTTGGCCGCCGGGATCTTGTCTTCCATGCCCCAGTAGTAGGAGGTGCCGCCCAGCACGCCCTCGAAGGCGTCGGCGCCACCGGCCTGGCGCGCCGTGTACAGGAGCACCGGGGCGATGATCTTGGTGTTGGCCTTGATGCCGAAGTCGGTGGCCTGCTTGGCGGAGTTCACCAGGTCGCGGCCGAAGTTGCACAGCACCAGGATGTCGGGCTTGAGCGCCTGGATGCGCGGCAGGAAGGCCGAATAATCGGCCGCGCCGATCGGGTGGCGGATGTCGGCCAGCGTCTGCACGCCCATGGACTGGCCCGCGCGCTGGAAGCCGCGCACCATCTCGTGGCCGTAGGCGTAATCGGCCGTCAGGTAGACCACCTTCTTGCCGAACTTCGGAAACGCGTAGCGCGCCACGGCACCGGCGGTGAGGTGCGGGTTGAGCGCCTCGTGGAAGGTGTACAGGCTCCAGTCCTTGGCCTCGTTGATGGCATCGGACTGGCTGATGGAGTTGAACAACACCTTGCGGTCGCGGCAGACCGCGTTGATGGAGAGCTGGGTGGCCGCCGACAGCGAGCCCACCACGAAGTCCACCTTGTCCTTCTCGATCAGCTCCAGCGTGCGGGTGGCGGCTTCGCCCGGGTTGAGCTTGTCGTCGCGCACCAGCAGCTCGGCCTTGCGGCCCTTGTAGCCACCGGCGTCGTTGAAGTCCTTGATGGCGATCTCGGCCGCGCGCACCTGGTCCTGGGCCTCGGCAGAGAAGGCACCGGTCAGGGGCACCGGGAAACCGATCTTGATCGGCGTGGATTGCGCACGCGCCACACCCATCCAGGCCGGCGCCACGGCGACGGCAGCGCCGCCGACGATGAGGGTGCGACGACCCGGGTTGCTGGGGGAAAGCTTCTGAGTCTTCTCGGTCATGTCATGTCTCCAGTGGTGGTCAGGGTTGATAGGCTGCCCGGTGTATTCCAGGTCGAGTTGTCATGCGGGGACGGGCGAGAGGTCGATGGCGGTTTCCATCATCACCTCGCGCGCGTCGCGTTCGATCGAATCGGCGGTGGCACCCGGCTGGGTGTGCGACTGCATGTAGGCACCCAGCCGCCGGGCGCGTTGCACCGCCGCCTGGCCGGCCGGCCGGCGCAGTTGCTCGAAGGCCTGCAGCGCCTGCGGCGTGGCGCCGTGCGCGGCAATGCTGTCGGCCATGGCCATGGCGTCTTCTGCCGCCTTGGTCACGCCCATGCCCACGTGCGGGCGCGCCACGAAAGCAGCGTCGCCCATGAGCGCGATGCGGTCGAAGGCGATGCGCTCGCTGCTCAGGTCGTAGATGGGCTGCAGGAAGGGCTGGGCCGTCTTCTCCAGGATCTCGGCAAATTGCGGCGCCAGCTTCTCGCGCGCCGCCTGCCGCACCGCGGCCACGTTGCGCCAGTCCACCTTGTGGGGCGGCAAGCCCAGCGGGTGGTACTGGCCATCGGCGTCGGTCATCAGCGCCTGGAGCGCGCCGTTGTCCGCGGCCGGGCGGTACCAGACAAAGTTGTAACGGCGCTGGCCGCGCGCCACCGAGTTGCCGGCACCGGCCACCGGGTAGCCGATGATCTGCTCGTCAGGCGGCAAGCCGAAACCGAAGGTCTCGAACACCGTCTCCAGCGTGCGCCGCGACAGCACGGACTCATCGCACACGCCGCGCCAGGCCACGTAGCCGGCGTACTGGATCTTCACCTCGGGCGCCAGCGCGCTGCGCACCGCCGAGCGGATGCCGTCGGACGCCACCAGCAGCTCGGCCTCGAAGCGGCGGCCGTCCTCGCATTGCACACTGACGCCGTCGTCCGTCTGGCGGACCTGGCTCACGGCCGCGCCCTGCAGGTAACGCTCGGCCGGAAACACCGCTAGCAGGATGGCGTACAGGCGGCTCCAGGAGGTCAGCACCTGCGGGATATGGGCCTGGTCCGCGGTGTTGCCCTCGCGGTCCAGGATGACGCGGCGGTTGATCGCCACGCCCAGCGGCGCGTCCGACGTGATGCCGCAGCGCGCCAGCGCCGTCACCAGCGGGCGGTGCGTCACGATGCCGGCACCGCGGCCATCCAGCGAACCGGTCGCCTTCTCCAGCAAGACCACGTCGTGGCCGGCGCGATGCAGCATGTTGGCCGTCAGCAGGCCACCCAGCGAACCACCGGCGACGAGGATGCGTGCCATCAGGCAGTCGCCTTCGCCTGTTTGGCGTCCAGCTCGGTCTTCTCCTGCGCCGGGTAGTTGAGCTCGATCACCACGCCGCTGGGGTCGTCCAGGAACAGCTGGTGCAAGCCGATCTGCGGCACGGTGCGCTCGCGGCATGCGATGCCCAGCTTCTTCAAATGCGCCAGCATGGTCTCCAGCCCCTGGGCAAACAGCGCAATATGGTCCACCGCGCCGCTGCCGTGCAGGGATGAGACATCGCGGTCGCCGAGGTAACGCTTGAGCCCTTCGGGGTCGTTCTTGTCGATGCCGATCACGTGCACCATGGCATTGGCCCAGCTGCCGGTGTCGCCGCTGTAGAGCCACAGGCCGGGGAAGGGAAAGGGCGGGCGCGGGCCCACGGTCAGCCCCAGCACCGTCTCGTAGAAAACCCGCGTGGCGTCCATGTCGGTGGTGCGGATCGAAAAATGATTCAGTGCCAGTGCCATCTTGGTTTCTCCTTCGTAGGGCGTCTAGGCCAGTGCGAGCTCGGGGGCCCGGCTTCTGGCGCGGGGTTGGCTGCCCTGGCCAAAGACTTCGGGCAAGGTCTGCAGGTAGCCCAGCACGCGGTCGTGCACGAACACCTCGTCAAACGGGTCGGACTTGCTGCCCGGCTTTTCCAGGCCATAGACCCAGCGGCGCATGCCCATGTAGAAAATGCTGCCGTGCAGGCCCATGAGCAATTCCATCTCGCGCGGAGTGGGCTTGGCGCGGTTGGGCAGGCCCAGGTAGCGCCGGCTCTCACGCACCAGGCGCGGGAACAGCTTCTCGCCCAGCAGGGCGAAATAACGGTCGGTGATGTAGCGGTCGCTCAGGCCCGAGAAGACGAACACCCGCACCCAGTCGCGCTCCAGGATGCGCTTGGCGTACTTGGTATAGAAGCGCGTGAGCTTGGTCTCCACGTCCAGCGACTTGTCGTCCAGCAGCTCCTCCCACTCGCGCTCCCAGCGCGCCGCAAACAGGTCGGCGTAGACACGCTCGATCAGGGCCTGCTTGGTCGGGAAGTAGTGGTAGAGCAAGGTGTGGGTGATGTCGAGCTCGCGCGCCAGGTCGCGCAGCTGGCCGTCGAGCCCGTGCTCGGAGAAAAAGCGCACCGCCCCTTCCACGATCAGCCGCTCGCGCTCGGCCGGCGACAGCCGACGCCGGGGCGCGGCCGCTTCGGCGACGGGCTTGACAGGGTTTTTACGGATGGATGTGGCCACGGGCTTGCTTGATAGTCCGGGTTAATTTAACGCTTGGTCAATAAGCCTGAATCAGGACAAACCCCAAGCCCCCTAGACGACACAGGACAGCCCCATGGAACTACAAGGCAGCGTCACCATTCCCTCCACGCCGGACCAGGTCTGGCAGGCCCTGAACAATCCTGAAGTGCTGCGCGTGTGCATCCCCGGTTGCGAGGAAGTGCGCCAGATCTCGCCAGAGGAGATGCACGCGCGCGTGCTGCTCAAGCTCGGCCCGGTGCGCGCCAACTTCGTCGGCAAGGTACTGCTCACCGACGTGCGCCCGCTGCAGGGCTACACGCTCAACTTTGAAGGCTCGGGCGGCAGCGCCGGTTTTGCCAAGGGCAGTTCGGTGATCACGCTGGCCGCCGTGGCCGAAGGTACGCGCCTGGACTACACCGCGCAGGCCTCGGTGGCGGGCAAGCTGGGCCAGATCGGCGGGCGCCTGATCGACGCCTCGGCGCGCCAGCTGGCCGACCGTTTCTTCGTCGCCTTCAAGGCCCAGCTCGGCGCCGCCCCCGTGCCGGCCCTGCCGCTGGCCCTGGCCGCTCCGGGCGCCGGCCTGCCCGCACTCCCGGCACCGGCTGCAGCTGTCGTGTCTGCCGCCCCCACGGGCTGGTTCGAGAAAGAAAAACCGCGCCTGCTCTGGTTTGCCGCAGGTGTGGCCTCCACCGCACTGGGTGTGTGGATGGGCGCGCACTGGCTGCGCTGAACACGAAGCACGCCACACATCTGCTGCGAGGACCCCGCCCATGAAAGCCCCCGCCTTTTCCTACGCCCGCCCCCGGCAGCTCGCCGAGGTGCTGGCCCTGCTCGACCGCCACCGTGACGAAGCCCGCCTGCTGGCCGGCGGCCAGACCCTGCTGGCCACGCTGAACATGCGCCTGTCCGAACCCGCGCTGCTGATCGACCTGCAGGGCGTGAGCGCGCTGCGCGGCCTGCAGCTCAGCGGCAACACGCTGCGCATCGGCGCCATGGTCACGCACAGCGAGATCGAAGCCTCGGCCGACGTGGCGCGCCACGCGCCACTGCTGGCGATGGCCGCGCCGCACATCGCGCACCGCGCCATCCGCAACCTGGGCACCTTCTGCGGCTCCATCGCCTACGGCGACCCGGCCGCCGAATGGCCGGCCTGCCTGCTCGCGCTCGACGGGGTGGTGGTGGCGCGCAGCGTCGCGGGTGAACGCCGCATTGCCGCCAAAGATTTCTACACCGGTCTGTACACGACAACGCTGCTACCCAACGAGATGATCGTGGCCTGCGAGCTGCCGCTGGCCACCAGCGGCCAGCACTTCGTCTTCGACGAGCTCTCGCGCCGCCATGGCGACTACGCCGTGGTCGGCCTGGCCGCCGGCGCACAGCTGCAGAACGGCGTGCTGGGCAAGGTGCGCCTGGCCTGGCTGGGCACCGGCAGCATGCCGCAGCGCTCGACCGCCACCGAGCAAGTGCTCGACGGCCAGCGACTCAGCCAAGCGGTCTTGACCCAAGCGCTGCAGACGCTGCGCGCCGAGCTGCAGATCGAGGGCGACCTGACCCACAGCCCCGCCGCCAAACAACATCTGGTGGGGGTGATGCTCAAGCGCGCCCTGCACACCCTGACCCAGCAGCCCGCGCTGCAGGCCTGAACGCCGACGAGGACATGCCATGAGCACGATGCACGAAGCTCCCGACGAACTCGACACGGGCGCACGCCCGGTCACCATCACTGTCAACGGCCACTGCGGCCAGCACGCGGTGCAACCCCGCACCCACCTGGTGGATTTCCTGCGCGAAAGCCTGGGCCTGAAAGGCTCGCACCTGGGCTGCGAGCATGGTGTGTGCGGCGCCTGCACCGTGCGGCTGGACGACACCGTGGTGCGCGGCTGCCTGGTGCTGGCCGTGCAGGCCGACGGCCGGCGCGTGGAAACCATCGAAGGCCTCACCGAGCGCGGCAGCATCCGCGACCTGCAGCAGGCCTTCATCCGCCACAACGCCCTGCAGTGCGGCTTCTGCACCTCGGGCATGCTGATGGCCGCCAGCGAACTGCTGGAGCACAAGCCCGGCGCCAGCCGCGAGGAAGTGCGCGAATGGATGAGCGGCAACTACTGCCGCTGCACCGGCTACCAGGCCATCGTCGACGCTGTCTGTGAAGTGCTGGCCAGCCGCCGGCTTGGAGCCACCGCATGAACGCCCCTGAGTCACGCGCCCTGAAAAAATCGCTGGAAGACGCGCAGGCCGCACGCGCCGAAGCGCCGCACACCCCGGTGGCCGAGCCGCTGACCGGCCCGCTCAAGGATGCGCGCCACATCGGCCAGGCCATCCCCCGCCCCAATATCGAACGCCTGACCGAAGGCCGCGGCCAGTATGTGGACGACCTGGAACTGCCGCGCATGGCCCATGTGGTGTTCTGGCGCTCGCCGGTGGCGCACATGAAAATCCTGCGCATCGAGCGCGACTACGCGCGCATGATGCCCGGCGTGCTGGCCGTGTACGACGGCCCGGACCTGGCCGCCATCTGCAAGCCCTGGGTCGCCACCCTCACCCACCTGGCCGGCATCAAGTCGGCGCCGCAATACCCCATGGCCATCGACCGCGCCTGCTGGCAGGGCGAGCCCGTGGTGGCCGTGGTGGCCAAGACCCGCGCCGAGGCCGAGGACGCGCTGCAGTACGTGCAGGTGGAATGGGAAGCCCTGCCCGCCGCGCTGGACATGAACACCGCGCTGGCGCCTGAAACGCCCGTCATTCACCCCGAGCTCGGCGACAACCTCTGCTTCGCGCGCAGCCTGGACACCGGCGGCGTGGACGAAGCCTTTGCCCAGGCCGACGTGGTGGCCGAGGCCACCTTTGATTTTGGCCGCCACACCGGCGTCACGCTGGAGCCGCGCTGCCAGATCGCCGACTACAACCCCGCCGCCGGCCAGCTCACCGTCTACCACTCGCAGCAGGCCCCGCACATGATGCAGGACCTGTACTCGCGCCAGTTCGGCCTGGCCGAGTCAGCGGTGCGCGTGATCTGCAAGGACGTGGGTGGGTCCTTCGGCATCAAGGTGCACGCCTACCCGGACGACTTCGCCACCGTGGCCGTCTCCATCCTGCTCAAGCGACCGGTGAAGTTCGTGGCCGACCGCCTGGAGTCCTTCACCAGCGACATCCACGCGCGCGAACACCGCATCAAGGGCCGCATTGCCGCCAACAAGCAGGGCGACATCCTGGCCTTCGAGATCGACGACGTCACCGGCATCGGCCCCTTCTCCATGTTCCCGCGCACCAGCGGCATCGAGGGCAACCAGGTCGTCAACCTCACCGGCGGCCCCTACAAGCACAAGGCCTACCGCGCCAAGCTCAGCGTGGTGTTCCTCAACAAGACGCCCACCTGCCAGTACCGTGGCGTGGGCCACCCGATTGCCTGCGCCGTGACCGAAGGCCTGGTAGACCTGGCCGCCGCCAAGCTGGGCATGGACCCGCTGGCCTTCCGCCAGCGCAACGTCATCCCCGACCATGCCTACCCGGCCACCGGCGCCTCGGGCATCAAACTCGAAGTGCTGTCGCACGAGGCGTGCTTGCGCAAGATCGAGGCGCTGATGGACTACCCCGCGCTGCGCGCCGAACAGGCCGCGCTACGCGCCAAGGGCATCTACCGCGGCATCGGCTTTGCCACGCTGATCGAACTGACCAACCCCAGTGCCGCCTTCTACGGCGTGGGCGGCGCGCGCATCTCGTCGCAAGACGGCGCCACCATCCGCCTGGAGCCCACCGGCGGCGTGGCCGTGATGGTGAGCGTGGGCGAACAGGGCCAGGGCACCGAGGCCATCTTCGCGCAGATCGCGGCCGACGCCGTGGGCGTGCCCATGAGCGCCGTGCGCCTGATCACCGGCGACACGGAGACCGTGCCTTATGGCGGCGGCACCTGGGCCTCGCGCGGCGCCGGCATCGGCGGCGAAGCCGTGCTGCAGGCCGGCCTGGCCCTGCGCAGCAACATCCTCAAGGTGGCCGAGGCCATCCTGCAACGCGACGCGACCGGCCTGACCGTCAGCGAGGGCGTGGTGAAGGATGCCGTGAGCGGCGAAACGCTGCTGGACCTGAAGGAACTCGGCCGCGTGGCCTACTACCGCCCGGACACGCTGCCGGCCGGCTTCACCTCGGAACTGGTGGTGACGCGCCACTACGCACAGCGCGACTACCCCTTCATCTTCACCAACGGCGTGCAGGCCTCCTACGTGGAGGTGGACACCGAAACCGGCTTTGTGAAACTGCTCAAGCACTGGGCGGTGGAAGACTGCGGCCGGGTCATCAACCCCAAGCTGGTGGACGAGCAGATCCGCGGCGCCATCGTGCAGGGCATCGGCGGCGCGCTGTTCGAGGAATGCCTGTACGACGACGAAGGCCTGATGACCAACGGCAGCATGGCCGACTACCTGGTCCCCATGGCCGGCGAGATGCCCGACATCGTGGTCGCCCACGTGGAAACGCCCACGCGCAGCTCGGTGCTGGGCGCCAAGGGTGCGGGTGAAGCCGGCACGGCGGGTGCTCCGGGTGCGGTGGTGAATGCCATCAATGACGCATTGCGGCCGCTGAAGGCGGAGGTCTGGTCACAGCCGGTCACGCCGGAGAAGATATTGAAGGCGCTGGGGCATATCTGAAGCCAAATTGAGGCTGCTGCTTGCGCCCGTCTCGGCCAGCGGGCTTTCGCCCCATTCAGGGCCCTAGACGGACGTCACTAAATATCCGTTTCGCAGCGATTGCAGACGTAGACCGCCCACACTTATGAACCCCTGATCAGGCCCGCTCTAGAATGATCAAAACGGTTTGGTTGATTCCAGATATCGGAGCGCGACATGGGGGAGAAGGAACTTAAATATCAGTTGTGCCGCATGGTGCTTATCAACGCTGGCACAAACCTGCATGTTCCAAGTGGACGTATCACCGCCATCGACCCGCGAGGTGGCGCCGCCGTCCTTGGGGATAACGGGGTCGGTAAGACCACTACTTTGCGCATCTTGCCGCTGTTCTTCGGTCATCTCCCCAGCCAGATAGTTTCTGTGGGGCAAGGACAGGAGCCGATGGTTCGTTTCATTCTTCCCACAGGCGCGAGTGCAATAGGGTTCGAATACCAACGAGGTTCGGACGGCGAAGAGGACCTGCGTTTGGCCGTGATTCGCAGGCGGGCCGACGACCCGGACGTACCTTTCTACCGCCTATACCGCTGTGGCTTTCGCAAGGAGCTATTCGTGGAGGACGGCCGCTTCCTTGACGACGAGGAAACGCAGCTAAAAGCCTCCAGCCTGGGAATCCAGGCCACGGGAAAGCTCACGACAGCTGAGTACCGTTCCGTCATTCTGCGCACACCGGCCACGTCCAAGGAAAAGGAGCGCTTGCGCCGGTACAGCCTGGAATGGTCTTTTGGTCCCAAGGCCTTGGACAACCTGGACCGCCTCGTGGCGGCCATGGTCAAGAAGCACATCAACTTTGCCGACATCGTGCAGGTCGCTGTCGGCCTCGTCCAGCAGGACCTGGGGCACGGCGCCGAACGAGCCAAACTGGCGTTCAAGCAGGGCAAGGCTCCCATCGAGCGCTGGATTCGCAATCGGGACGCCGTTGCAGACGCGTTCAAACTGACGCCGAAAGTCGTGGAGCTGGAGGAGAATCTGCGCAACCACCGTGTTGCGGAAACCAAGTTCCGCGCCAGGCGCGCGGATGTCTTGGCAGTCAAAGCGGCGCGCATCTCCGAGCGCTCCCAAGTGGGCGGCGCCATTGACACCATGACCGCGGCACGTGCCGCGGCACTGGAGGCTCAGACGCTCAAGCGTGCGACCCTTCAGCAGGCCACTGCGCTGGCGAGCACGACGGCCAATGACGCCAAGGCCACGTACGACGAACAGGCAACCCTTGCCCAGTTCTTCGAGAAGGAGCGCGCTGCACATTGGGAGCTGCAGGTTCAGGATCTCCCCAGCCTGCAGCTGACCCGCCAGAGCCTGTCGCAGCAGGTTGAGGCCGCTGAATCCGAGCACAGCCAGGTCACCACTCGCTACGGTCAGTTGAAACAAGACGCCATCACGGCGGTTTCCGCCCGCACGGTCGACCTGGAAAAGAGCAAGCAGCCCCACCGGGATCGCCTGACCCAGACTCTGGAGCAGATTGCGGCAGCAGAGACCGCTGCCCAGGCGCAAGCCTCGCAGCTACACCAGGAGCGCCGCTCCGAACTGGCGGCAGCACTGGAGCCCCTCATTGAGCAACGCGCGGCCTGGGAGCTGCGGAAGAACGGTCCGGCGGCAAGCGCCGAAGCGACACAGGCGGCCGAGCAGGCGAGTGAGCGCCTGAATCTTCACATCGAGCAGCGCGGGGGGGTGGCTGTGGAGCTGTCCGAAGCGAGCCGCGTCGAAGGAGAGGTGCGCAGGGCGTTCTCGGAGCACGAGCAGGCCATCCGCACCGCCAAGGCCGACGTCGAAAAGGCGTCTTCCGCGGTGGACAAGGCATGCCTTCGCCTGAATCCCAACCCGGGGACGCTGCTCGCGGCGCTGCGCAACCATGCCGACGACGCTTGGAAGCGCGACTTGGCCAAGGTCATTGACCCGGAGTTGCTGGACAGGGAAGACCTGGCGCCCGTCGTCATAGAAGACGCCGCTGAAACTGTCTACGGTTGGCAGCTGAATACGGGCGTTATCACCGCACCGGACTGGAGCAACGACGAGCAGGCTCGCCAAGCCGTCGCAGCGGCTGAGAGCCGGCATGCCGCGGCCGAGATCCACCTGCAGATGCTCCAGAATGCCCTCACCGGCAAGTCTGAGGCCCTGAAAATTGCCGAAACCGAAGTAGCGTCTGTGCGGGCCCGTCTCACGGTCCTGGACCAGCAGACCGACACGCTCAAGACTGCGGTGACCACCGCCAAGCACAAGGTCGAGACGGAAAAGCGCGACGCGGTGACCAAGGCGACCGCCGAATGGACTCGCCTAAGAGGCGCAATCGACGGGATTAAAGCGCAGCAGCGCAACCTGGAAAGCCAGCTCGCGCAGGAGCAGGCCGGTATAAAGACCGCCCATGGCAAGCAGCGGAGCGAAGCGCGCGTCGTGCAGGACGCTGCCATCGCTTCAGTGGATGCGAGCATCACCCGCCTTGCAGCCGAGCTGGAGAAGACCGTCAAGGACCTGGGCGCCCAGTTGCAGGAGCAGCTGTCGCAAAAGGGCGTGAACGTCCAGCGCCTGGGTGAGCTCAAGTCGCAACTGCGCACCGTCACAACAGACATCGAGGAGCGCGAAGCAAAGAAGCCTCTGGTCCAACGCTGGGCGCAGTGGCTGGCCGAGGTCGGTGCCGCCGGGGTCGAAGCCCTGCGGGTGACCGCAGTTCAGGCACAGGATGTCTCGCGGTTGCAGGCGGCGAAGCTAGCGGAGTTCGACGCTCTGGCTGGCCAGGCAGCGCGCGAGTACGAGGCGGCGCTGGCCTCGCAGCAAAAGCGCCTGGAAGACGTCAAGGACGAACTCACCGTACTGGAGGAGTTGGAAGAGGAGTTTGGCGACTACCAGGCGAGCGGCAGCTCCGTCATCGACCTGAAGACCTCTGCTCGGGAACTGCGAGGCATGGTGCATGGGGAGCGCAAGGCGCTCACGGCACTGGCCGAGTCCATCGCAAAGCGGTCTGCCCAGCTGCGGCAGCAGCTGACCGCACGCGAGAACCAGGTTCGCGAGCTGGTGGAGACAAGCCTGGAGACGGTTGCCGAGAGCAGCGACATTCGCCGCGCGGAAGAGCTGTGCGCGTGCTACAAACACATCGGCCCGCAGGTAGCTAACGACGTGAACCTCACGCTCAAGACCCTGCTGACCAACATAGGCGCGTTCCAGAAGTCCATCCAGTCCTTCGAGAAGGAGGTGGCCGCCTTCAATAAGAGGCTGCAGAACGGTCTGTCCGAGGTGCGTAGGTTCGAGCGCATCAAGGACATGCGCCTGGACATCATCACCAACTTCGAGAACCTGGGCTTCTACAAAAAGCTGGCTCGCATGGATGAAGTCGTGCGGCGGCATGCCAACGAATTCGGCAAGGACTACACCCGTGAGCTGCCGCCGGAGGAGACCGCGCGCGCCCTGGGCGAGTTCATGACCGTCCTAAGTAACGACGGCGGCCTGGAGGTGAACCTCTCCTCGCACATCACGCTCAGGGGCAGTGTCACCGATAACGGCCAGCACAAGGAATTCAAGCGAGCCAGTGAGCTGGAGAACATCTCGTCTGAGGGACTAACCTCGCTCGTGCTCATCACGCTCATGACGGCGCTGCTGAACACCATCCGTGGCGCGGAGCCCGTTCACGTGCCGTGGGTCACCGATGAAGTGGGCAAGTTCGACCCCAAGAACTTTCTCGCGCTCATGTTGATGCTGCAGGAAAATCGCATCGACGTGGTAACGGCCTCCCCGGAGCTGGGGCCAGCGCAGCAGGCGATGTTTGCTCAGCGCTACCTGTTCGAGGACCGTGGCCGTATCCGCGAATACCGCCCGAGTGAGGCTGTTTCCAATGTCTTTGAGGCGTCGCAGACGACCGCTAAGGAGGTCGTGTCGTGAACGCTAAAGCCCTTAAACTTCTGCTGGCTGGCGAGTACATTTGCCCGGTGCGCTACCGACCCGAGTTCGAGCTGCTCGAGGACGTTGCCGAACGCGAGGAGGTCGACACCTGGCTGCAGGCTCTTGGCATGCGCTTGGCGCGCATAGGAGACGAAGGCGCTTTTTTTCTTTCCTTTGACCACATCGGGCAGAAGGAAGTCACACAGGTAAAAAATGAGCTGCTGAAGTTCCGCGACGAGTATGGCCCCGCTGTTCTGCTACTGGACTTCATCCGCCAGACTGACGTCAGCAGGGTGCAACTGAGTCCGGGCGAGTACATCGCCTTATATGAGCTTGAAGCGGCCGTCTCTCAGTCCAGCACGCTAGAGGCGCACCTCAAGGGCCTTCTTGGCTACATCACCAACGCGGCGATGCGCAACACCAACCACGAGAACCTGCGCAAGCTCCTGGACCATCTGACCAAGGACGGCTACATGGTTCTGGCCAACAAGGACAGCGGCACCTACCAAGTCACCGGGAAAATCGAGCAGCTCTACGCAGTACTGCAGTTCCTGGACGAGAACAAGGTAATCCCAGACACGGAAGTGGATGACCGGTCCGAACTGGAGGACGACTTGGTCGACCAAGCCCAGACACCGTCGGACGAGGGGGCTGCCCCGTGACCGAGCGTGGCGAGCAAGTACAGCGGTTGCTGGCGACGCTGGCCAAGCACGCGGACCTGGTAGCGGAGGCCTTCGAGGGCTCGGTGTACACCGGAGACAAGGTGCGCAATGCGGCCATTGACGCGCTGTTCAACCTGAGCGTCCTCAAACCCTACGAGGAAGACAGTTACCGGCTGAACCCCCGCCTGCGGGAGTTCGTCTCTGACTACTTGGCGAGCTATCAAGCCTTCCAGGCGCTCCGCCGGGTGACGGGCACCATGCAGCAGGCACAGGAACAATGGAAGGAGCTTCGGCGCCTGAAGCAGCAGGGTGCCGGCAAGGATGTCCTGCGCCTGCAGTTCGCGCTTGACGAGTCCATTGTGGAGATGGCGTATTCCATCGAACAGAACCTGAAGTTGCTGCACTCGCTTATTTCGACGCAGTACGGCAACGTGGACGATCTTGGCTCTAAGCTACGCCAGAACAAGTACTACGCCCAGCAAGTGAAGGTTTTCTTGCTGGACATGGATGCAATCGAGGTATTTGCGGAGCGAATCGGTGACGAAGCCATCGCCGCGGGCCTGCCGAACATCCGGCAGCTCGTGACCCGCCGACTGGTGGCCAAGCGGCTGCAGTGGACCTCCCAAATCAAAGATGCGCAGACAGTCATCAGCAAGCGGCTGTTCGAGGCCAAGCTGATGGAAGTACGCCTAAAGCGCCTCGCTCGCTTTGCCCTTTACCTGTCGCAGAACAAGACGACCGACGGCTGGGAGCTGCCCATCGACGAGAGCGCGAATAAGGCGCTGTTTCGGCCCGAGCGCCACGAACTGCGCCCGCAGCCCGACGTTGCGGACATGGAGCCCATAGTGCGCGAAGCGATGCTTTCCGCTGTTGCCAGGATGCCAGCGGCGGATTTAGCCTCACCTGAAGCTGCCGAACCCGAGCATGGGCCGCAGATGCTGGTCGAGGAAGATGAGCAGTTGCAGGAGACGCTCAGTCCGGAGCGGCTGGCGCTTCGAGATCTGGCTACGGAAGCCGCGCATGCGACTCAGCCCGTTTCGCTCCTGGCTTTCAAGCGACAGCGATCAGAGCTCGGCGAAATGAGCGATGAGGCCTGGCTGATGTTCGCGTGTCTGCAGCTCAAGGGAAGCGGCTTTCGCGTGGAGTTCGTGGGGGATTCCGTCCTTGATCCCTTCCCGATCAACGAGCAGTTCTATGACGTGGCCGTGCGGTCAGCACCGGTGCAGCTAGAGGTAGTTTGATGGCGTTCACGGCTGTCCAAGTTTCCTTTCTCCAGCGGCTGGTTGCCGATCGTGCCCCGACTCGACAGATCAGCGCGGCCGCGGGCTATTTTTCCGAGCACTTCAGTCTGGGCCGAGTAGCCGGCAGCCGGGTGGAATACACGGATGCTCACTTTGCGGCTGCCGAACGCCTGCTTTTGGCCAACCAGCTACCTGTTAGGGCCCTCGGCATAGGTGCTACCCGGGCTCAGGCGGCCGAGTACGGCGGCATGTCTGAGAAGGACTTCAGCGTGGCGCCACACGCAAATTCGGTGGCAGTTAAAGGGCTAGGAAGCTGTAGCTTCGACGGACATGGTCTGAACACCCCACTGGGCGCGTACATGATCCTGACGGTGGAACAGGCAAGACGTGTGACCTGCGAGCGACTCATGGTTGTTGAGAATCTGGAGACGTTTCGCAACTTGCAAGAATACACCTGGGTTGACCGGCGAGGTTTAGCGGTGCTCGCAATCTACCGTGGCGAAAAGGATTTGCCGAACAGAGACGCTGCGGAGCTTATGCGCTCCCGTTCCGAGCCGATTTGGGGCTTTTTCGATTTTGATCCGGCAGGACTGGCAATGGCCAATACTTTGCCAGGTCATAGGTTTGAGCGTTTGCTCTTGCCGGACTACGGGTGGCTTGAAAAATCGGCCGACACCACTCGTGGCAGGCAACTCTTCGACAGTCAATTGAGATCTTATGAAAAAGTGCTTAACGCAGCGACGAATCAAGAAGTCGTTGCGGCTTGGGGGCTGATGAAGCGCCTTCGCAGCGCTGTGACGCAGGAGAGGATGAATAAAGCGACCCCCTGATCTTCTCGCTTTGGTCAGTGAGACGTCGAAACTGAAGGTCTGTAACCAGCCTGAAGCAGTCAATTGACCGGGAATTCTGAGCGCCCACTCTGGCCGCATCGGGACTCTGCTCCCGCAGCCTAAAATGCCCCGGTGAACGCCCCCCTCTCCCCCGCCCCCCGCCGCCCCATCCGTGAACTGCCGGATGAGCTGATCAGCCAGATCGCCGCTGGCGAAGTGGTGGAGCGCCCAGCGTCGGTGGTGCGTGA
>JAXMMJ010000054.1:0-46986 GCA_034366585.1 Hylemonella sp. | reverse complement strand
TGGACGTCGAGATCAAGCTGCAGTAAGGCAAGTTCGGGGTTCCAGGCCGAAAGGCGGGAGCCCCAAAACCGACGGAAATGGCCTGATTTGCCAGGAATGGCAGATCACGCTATACTGTCAGGCTCTGTCGAATTTCGACCGAGTTTTATTAACCCTCTTTCACATTCCAACGTCCACGACCAATTGAAGTCGTGGCGGTGAAAGCAAAGGAGAAAAAATGAGTCTGAGCAATCGATTGGGGTTGCTGGGGCGCAAGGTGGGCATGATGCGTCTGTTCACTGATGACGGCGATGCAGTGCCCGTCACGGTGGTGGATGTGTCCAACAACCGAGTGACCCAGATCAAAACCCAGGACAACGACGGCTATGTCGCCCTCCAGGTGACCTTTGGCTCGCGCAAAGCTTCGCGCGTGACCAAGCCGGAAGCTGGCCACCTTGCCAAGGCAGGGGTTGAGGCCGGTGAAATCATCCAGGAATTCCGTGTTGAGGCCGATGCTGCCGCCAAGTACCAGGCTGGCGCCGCTGTGGCTGTGACCGATGTGTTTGCCGTGGGCCAGAAGGTCGACGTGCAGGGCACCTCGATCGGCAAGGGCTTTGCCGGCACGATCAAGCGCCACAACTTCAAGTCGCAGCGCGCGTCGCACGGTAACAGCCGTTCGCACAACGTTCCGGGCTCCATCTCCATGGCGCAGGATCCGGGCCGCGTGTTCCCGGGCAAGCGCATGACGGGCCACATGGGCGACCAGACCAAGACGATCCAGAACCTGGACGTCATCCGTATTGATGAAGCACGTCAACTGCTGCTGATCAAGGGCGCGATCCCTGGTTCCGCCGGTGGTTTCGTGACTGTGCGCCACGCCGTGAAGGCCAAGGCCAAGACCGCGAAAGGGGCGAACTGATGCAGATCGAACTCCTGAACGACCAGGGCCAGGCTGCTTCCAAGATGGAAGCCCCGGACACCGTTTTCGGTCGTGAATACAACGAAGCGCTGGTGCACCAGATCGTGGTGGCCTTCCAGGCCAACGCCCGCCAGGGCACCCGTGCCCAGAAGGACCGCGAACAGGTTAAGCACTCGACCAAGAAGCCGTTCAAGCAAAAGGGTACCGGCCGCGCTCGCGCTGGTATGACGTCCTCGCCGCTGTGGCGCGGGGGTGGTCGCATCTTCCCGAACATGCCGGACGAAAACTTCACCCAGAAGATCAACAAGAAGATGTACCGCGCCGGTATGGCTTCGATCTTCTCGCAGCTGGCCCGCGAAGGCCGCCTGGCCGTGGTCGAGTCCCTCAAGGTGGATTCGCCCAAGACCAAGCTGCTGGCTGACAAGTTCAAGGCCATGAAGCTGGATTCCGTGCTGGTGATCGCCGACCAGGTCGATGAAAACCTGTACCTGGCCTCGCGCAACCTGACCAACGTGCTGGTGGTCGAGCCGCGTTACGCTGACCCGCTGTCGCTGGTGCACTACCGCAAGGTGCTGGTCACCAAGGCCGCCATGGACCAACTCAAGGAGATGTTCGCATGAGCACCGCCAAGTTTGAAGAAGGTCGTCTGATGCAGGTGCTCGTGGCCCCCATCGTGTCCGAAAAGGCCACCATGGTTGCCGAGAAGAGCAATGCAGTGACGTTCAAGGTGCTGCAGGACGCGACCAAGCCTGAAATCAAGGCCGCCGTGGAACTGATGTTCAAGGTTGAGGTCAAGGGCGTGTCTGTGGTGAATACCAAGGGCAAGACCAAGCGCTATGGCAAGTCCGTCGGTCGTCGCGACAACGTTCGCAAGGCCTACGTGACGCTGCAGCCGGGTCAAGAGCTGAACCTGTCCGGGGAGGCTGCGTAATCATGGCTGTCATCAAAATGAAACCGACTTCGCCGGGCCGTCGTGGCGTGGTGAAGATCTCGCGTGATCACCTGTACAAGGGTGAGGCCTACGCGCCCCTGCTCGAACCCCAGTTCCAGCAGGCCGGCCGCAACAACAACGGCCACATCACCACCCGTCACAAGGGCGGCGGTCACAAGCACCACTACCGTGTGGTCGACTTCAAGCGCAACAAGGACGGTATTCCGGCCAAGGTCGAGCGCATTGAATACGACCCGAACCGCTCGGCTCACATCGCTCTGGTGTGCTATGCCGACGGTGAGCGTCGCTACATCATCGCGCCGCGTGGCCTGGAAGTGGGCGCCACCATCCTGAACGGCGCTGAAGCGCCGATCCGTGTGGGCAACACCCTGCCGATCCGCAACATCCCGGTGGGTTCCATCATCCACTGCATCGAGCTGCAAGTCGGCAAGGGTGCCCAGGTGGTGCGTTCCGCTGGTGCTTCGGCCACGCTGCTGGCTCGTGAAGGCACCTACGCCCAGGTCCGTATGCGTTCGGGCGAAGTGCGCAAGATTCACATCGAGTGCCGCGCCACCATTGGCCAGGTCGCCAACGAAGAACACAGCCTGCGCCAGCTCGGCAAGGCCGGTGTGAAGCGCTGGATGGGTATTCGCCCGACCGTTCGAGGCGTGGTCATGAACCCGGTCGACCACCCGCATGGTGGTGGTGAAGGCAAGACTGGCGAAGGCCGTCATCCGGTCGATCCGTGGGGCAATCTGACCAAGGGTTACCGTACCCGTAACAACAAGCGCACGCAGGTCATGATCGTGTCGCGTCGCAAGAAGTAAGGGGAACGCACAATGACACGCTCTCTGAAAAAAGGTCCCTTCGTGGATCATCACCTGGTGGCCAAGGTCGACAAGGCCGTTGCCACCAAGGACAAGAAGCCGATCAAGACCTGGTCGCGTCGCTCCATGATCCTGCCCGAGTTCATCGGTCTGACGATCGCCGTGCACAACGGCAAGCAGCACGTACCTGTCTATATCACTGACCAAATGGTGGGCCACAAGCTGGGTGAGTTCGCACTGACCCGCACCTTCAAGGGCCACCCTGCGGACAAAAAAGTCCAGAAGAAATAAGGGAATTGAACATGGAAACACGTGCAACCCTTCGTGGTGTCCGCCTGTCGGTGGACAAGGGCCGTCTGGTCGCGGATCTGATCCGTGGCAAGAAGGTCGACCAAGCCCTGAACATCCTGCAGTTCACGCAGAAAAAAGCTGCCGTGATCATCAAGAAGGTTCTGGAGTCCGCCATTGCCAACGCCGAGCACAACGACGGCGCCGATATCGACGAACTGAAGGTCAAGACCATCTACGTCGAACAAGGCACCACGCTCAAGCGTTTTACCGCCCGCGCCAAGGGCCGTGGCAACCGTATCAGCAAGCCCACGTGCCATGTGTACGTGACGGTCGGCAACTAAAGAGGTCAGAAGGATATGGGACAAAAAATCAACCCGACCGGCTTCCGCCTCGCCGTCAGCCGTAACTGGGCCTCGCGCTGGTACGCCAGCAACCGTGACTTCGCCGGCATGCTGGCTGAAGACATCAAGGTGCGCGAGTACCTGAAGGCCAAGCTGAAGAACGCCTCCGTTTCGCGCGTGCTGATCGAGCGCCCCGCCAAGAACGCCCGCATCACGATTTTCTCGGCTCGTCCGGGCGTCGTGATCGGCAAGAAGGGCGAGGACATCGAAAACCTCAAGCGCGACCTGGGCAAGCAGCTGGGCGTGCCGGTGGCCGTGAACATCGAGGAAGTGCGCAAGCCCGAAATCGATGCCAAGCTGATCGCCGACAGCATCACCCAGCAGCTCGAAAAGCGGATCATGTTCCGTCGCGCCATGAAGCGCGCCATGCAGAACGCCATGCGTCTGGGTGCCCTGGGCATCAAGATCATGTCGGCTGGCCGTCTGAACGGCATCGAGATCGCCCGTACCGAGTGGTATCGCGAAGGCCGTGTGCCGCTGCACACCCTGCGCGCCGACATCGACTACGGCACCTCGGAAGCCAAGACCACCTACGGCGTCATCGGCGTCAAGGTCTGGGTCTACAAGGGCGACACCCTGGGCCGCAACGATCTGCCCGCAGCCGTCGAGCCGCGTGCCGAAGAAGAGCGTCGTCCGCGTGGCCCGCGTCGCGATGGCCGTCCTGCTGGTGACCGTCCCGCGGCTCCCCGCGGTGCCCGTCGCCCGGCCGGTTCGGCCGCCGCGCCTGCCGATGGCAGCGACAAACCCGCAGAGGCCACCCCTGGTGCCGATGCCCCGAAAACCGCCGTTAAGCGCGTACGCAAAGTCGCCGCGCCAGCTGCAGCAGCTGACGGTGCCAAAGGAGAATAAACATGCTGCAACCTGCACGTAGAAAATACCGCAAGGAGCAAAAAGGCCGTAACACCGGTATTGCCACCCGTGGCAGTTCGGTTGCCTTTGGCGACTTCGGTCTGAAATGTACCGACCGCGGCCGCCTGACGGCTCGCCAGATCGAGGCGGCACGTCGTGCCATCTCCCGTCACGTCAAGCGTGGCGGCCGCATCTGGATCCGCGTGTTCCCCGACAAGCCGATTTCCCAGAAGCCTGCTGAAGTGCGTATGGGTAACGGCAAGGGCAACCCGGAGTACTACGTGGCTGAAATCCAGCCCGGCAAGATCGTGTTCGAGATCGTCGGCGTGCCCGAAGAGTTGGCCCGTGAAGCGTTCAAGCTGGCTGCCGCCAAGCTGCCGCTGCGCACCACCTTCGTCAGCCGCATGATCGGCCAGTAATCAGGAGAATGAAGAAATGAAAGCTGCTGAACTGCGCCAGAAAGACGTTGCCGGCCTGCAAGCCGAGGTCAAGGAGCTGCAAAAAGCCCACTTTGGCCTGCGCATGCAAAAAGCCACGCAACAACTGAACAACACCTCGACGCTGGGCAATACACGCCGTGATATCGCCCGCGCCAAGACCATCCTTGCTGAAAAGCAAGCCGCCAAATAAGGAGCACTGAATGACGGAAGCTAAAAAATCCCTCAAGCGCACCTTGGTTGGCAAGGTGGTCAGCGACAAGCGTACCAAGACCGTGACCGTGCTGGTCGAGCGTCGTGTGATGCACGAGCTCTACGGCAAGATCGTGGCCAAGTCGAGCAAGTACCACGCCCATGATGAAAAGGGCGAGTACAAGCTGGGCGACGTGATCGAAATCACCGAGAGCAAGCCGATTTCCAAGACCAAGAACTGGGTTGCCACCCGTCTGGTCGAAAAGGCTGCTGCGGTCTAAGTTCATTGCAGCACAGGCTGCAGGACAGACAAAAACGGCTCACAATGCGTGAGCCGTTTTTTTTGGCCAACCCCAACTTCAAATTCGAGGAGCACAACATGATCAAAGTCGGTGACACCCTGCCTGGCGCCACGCTGATGGAATATTCCGAAGTCGAAGGCAATGGCTGCAGCATCGGCCCCAATCCGGTGGATGTGAACAAGGCTGTGGCGGGCAAGACGATCGCCATCTTCGGTCTGCCTGGCGCCTATACGCCGACCTGCTCTGCCAAGCACGTGCCGGGTTATGTCGAGAAGTTCAACGAATTCAAGGCGGCCGGTGTCGACGAAATCTGGTGCGTGAGTGTGAATGATGCTTTTGTCATGGGCGCCTGGGCGCGTGACCAGAAAACGGGCAGCAAGGTGCGCATGCTGGCGGACGGCAGTGCCGACTTCGCCAAGGCCACCGGGCTCACGCTGGATCTGACAGCTCGCGGCATGGGCCTGCGCAGCAACCGTTATTCCATGCTGGTCAAGGACGGCAAGGTCAAGACCCTGAACATCGAGGCGCCGGGCAAGTTCGAAGTGAGTGACGCTGGCACCCTGCTGGGTCAAGCCAAGGCCTGAGTCGCTTCGACGCTACAGAAAAGCCACCGCGCAACGGTGGCTTTTTTCTTGAACGGACTACAGGCGGGTGTCCGTAAGGGTGGCCATCAGGTAGTGAGCGCCGGCGATAGGGTTATGGTAGTAAGGGGGCACTTCCACAAATCCCAAGTCCTCGTAGAGCGCGCGTGCGGCCTCCATCTCGTTCAGGGTGTCGAGCAGAACGTGGTCGTAGGCGTAGAGATGGGCCGCGTCCAGGATGGCCTGGGTAAGCCGGCGGCCCAGGCCGAGCTCGCGAAATGCAGGGCGCACATACAGGCGTTTCATCTCGCAGGCGTTGGGGTAGTCCGCGCTGTCCAGGGGGCGCAAGGCACAGCAGCCGGCGGTCTGGCCGTCTATGCGGGCCAGCAGCAGGGCGCCGCGTGGGGAGGCATAGTCGCCAGGCAGGGTGGCGAGTTCCTGCTGAAATCCCTGGAAGCACAGATCGATGTTGAGACTGGCGGCGTACTCGCGGAAAATCTCGCGTACGGCGTCAAATTCGGCAGGCGATTTTGGCGTCAAGATTTCAACGACAGGCTGGTTCACGGCAAGGATGCATCAGACAATGAGAATCGAGTTTAGCGTGCAGCAAAGAAAAAATTCATGGACGGGCGCCGGCCAGTGGCTCGGTGCGCTTCTGGTCGCAGGACTGCTTGCTGGCTGCCAGACGGTGCAGACCACCGGGGCGGGACAGGTCGGTGTCACGCGCAACCAATACATGGGGGTCAGCTCCGCGGAGGTGGACGCTGCGTCGGCGCAGTCCTATCGCAAGATGCTGCAGGAGGCCGAGCGCAAGAAGGAGCTCAACGTCGATGCGGCCATGCTGGCGCGGGTGCAGGGCATTGCCAAGAGGCTGGTCGCCCAGACCACGCATTTCCGCCCCGACGCGCAGGGCTGGCGCTGGGAAACGAATGTCTTCCACAGCGACCAGGTCAATGCGTTCTGCATGGCGGGCGGCAAGATCGGCATCTACAGCGGCCTGATCGAGAAGCTCAAGATCACCGACGATGAACTCGCGGCCGTGATGGGCCATGAAATCGCGCACGCGCTACGCGAGCATGTACGCGAACAGGTCTCGCTTCAGCAGGCCGCCCGCGTGCCGGGCCTGGTGCTGGCCATCGTGACGGGCAGCCAGGTGCTGGCCGATCTGGGCAATATGGTGACCGATGTCAGTCTGACCCTGCCGCGCAGTCGCGAGGCCGAGACCGAGGCGGATCAGATCGGTGTCGAGCTGGCGGCGCGCGCCGGCTACGACCCGCGTGCGGCGATCAGCCTGTGGCAGAAGATGAACCAGCTGGGCGGTGGGCGCCCCCCCGAGTTTCTCAGCACGCACCCGTCACCGGACTCGCGTCAGCAGGACCTCGCACGCCTCAGCGCCGTCGTGCTGCCCCTGTACGAGCAAAGCAGGAAACGCTGAGACAGGCTCAAGGCGCTGCGAGCCACAAAAGCAGCGTGACGCCGGCGGCGCTCAGCAGCAGCAGCATCGCGGCCAGCAGGCGACTGCGCGCGTCATCGCGGGAGGCTGGGGCTGGTTGCGCCAACTCCTTGTCGCCGGTGAGCATGGGGCGCACCAGGTTCTGCCGCTTGCGCCAGAGGTAATAGAGGATGGCGATGACGTGCAGTATCACGAGCACGATCAGCACGCGTTTGCCGACTTCGCGGTGGTACCAGGAGGCCAGGCTCACGAAGTCGCTGGAGGCCAGACGGGTCAGCGGTCCGCTCGCGGCAATCTCATCATCACTGAAGAGTCCGGTGCCGATCTGTCCCAGCAAGAAAAACAGCAAGGCAAATACAGACAGCGCCCCGGTAGGGCTGTGTCCAATTGAATGGGATGGGTCGCCCTGGCCGCGCAGGTAACGCCACAGGCTAACCGGGGAATAGATGAAAGCCGTGAAGCGTGACCAGCGCCCGCCGAACAGGCCCCAGAGCAGGCGAAAAATCAGCAGCGTCAGCACGGCATATCCCAGGCGGAAATGCCATTCCATGTAGCCGAGTTGGGCCGTGGTCACGAGGGCAATGACGCCGAGCGCCAGCAGCCAGTGGAAGAGGCGGGTGGGAAGGTCCCAGATTCTGACAAGGTGCGGCATGACGGGTCCTAGGATAGGATGCGCGAAGGGAAGTCGTTGCTTGGTATTTTCCCTGAGATAAGGGAAATCGTGCGAACTTTGGCGCAGCCAGCGGCTCCCAAGCCCGGGAACCTCCCCGTTTACCAGCAAAGGAAGAACATGAAAACAATCGGTATCCTGCTCGCCACTGCGGCGATCCTCGGCTTCAGTGGCACGGCTTCGGCCCAGTTTGCCAAGCCGGAAGATGCGATCAAGTATCGCAAGAACGCACTATTCGTGATGCAACAGCACTACGCGCGTATCGGCGCCATGGCCAGCGGGCGGGCGCCTTTCGATGCGAAGGTTGCAGCCGAGAATGCGGCTATTGCAGAAACCATGTCGCGACTGCCCTGGGCTGCGTTTGGTGAAGGTACCGACAAGGGCGATACCAAGGCTTTGCCGGAGGTCTGGAAAGAGCAGGCCAAGTTCAAGGCTGCCGCCGAGAAGATGGAATCTGAAATGAGCAAGCTGGCTGCCGCTGCCAAGACCGGCAACCTGGACAGCATCAAGACGGCTTTCCAGTCCACATCGGGCAGCTGCAAGGCTTGCCACGACGATTTCCGGGGCAAATGAGCCTGGGCCCTTCGCAGATGGAGGGCGACCCATGAAATGGAAAGGGGCAGCCAGAGCTGCCCCTTTCCATTTCCATTAGAGGGATCGTTCAGGCCTGCGCCAGCAGTTCCTCGATGAGTCGGTGCAACTCGGCGAAATCGGGCTCGCCGACGTAACGCTTGACGATCTGGCCGCGTTTATCGACCAGGTAGGTGGTCGGGGTCAGACGCACCTCGCCCCAGGCGGTGGCCACGCTGCCCGTGTTGTCGATGGCCACCTTGAACGGCAGCTTGCGAGTCTGACTGAAATTGACGACATAGCTTGGCGGGTCATAACTCATGGCCACAGCCACGGTATCGAAGCCGCGCTCGCGGTACTTGTCGTAGGTCGCCATCAGTTTGGGCATCTCTGCCACACAGGTGGTGCAGCTGGTCGCCCAGAAGTTCACCAGGACGACACGGCCGCGAAAATCAGCGGTGGTCTGTTTCGAGCCGTCCAGCAACACGAAGGTGGATTCCGGGGCCGGGCCAAAGCCGGGCGCACGCAACAGCAGCCAGCCGGCGATGGCAACGACGGCAACTGCGGCAAGATAGAGGGCGCGTTTCATTGACGGGGAATAGGACATGGACAGGCGGAAGTTTAATTCGATTGGATGGACAGTGCTGCTGGGAGTTCCCTTGCTGCAGGTGGGGTCCGCCCAGGCGCTCACCCTGGAAGACTTGAGCCAGGGGGAGGCGGTGCGTGCCCTCAAGGCCGCTCTGGAGCGCGGCGCACGCAGTGCCATCGGCCAGCTGGGGCAGCTCAATGGCTTCCTGGGCAACGAGAAAGTCAGGATTCCCCTGCCCCGTCAGCTGCAGGATGCCGAGCAGATGCTGCGCACCTTCGGCCAAGGAGGCCGTCTGGACGAGCTGGTGACGACGATGAACCGCGCAGCAGAGGCGGCGGTGCCCATGGCGCAGGAACTGATGCTGGGGGCGGTGCGCGGCATGACGGTCGCCGATGGCAAGAAGATCCTGGGTGGGGACGAGACCTCGGTGACCACCTTCTTTGCCGACAAGACTCGGCTGCCGCTGGGACAGAAATTCCTGCCCGTGGTGACGCGCAGCACCGAAAAAGTCGGCCTAGCCGGCCAGTACAACCAGATTGCCGGCAAGGCGGCCGACTTCGGCCTGCTGCGTCGCGAGGACGCGAGCATCGAACAATATGTGACCGCCAAGGCCCTGGACGGTCTGTACTACGTGATCGGTGAGGAAGAGCGCAAGATCCGCAGGGATCCAGTGGCGACGGGCAGCGCACTGCTCAGCAAGGTATTTGGCGCACTCAAGTAGTGCGCCCGCGACGCTCAGGCCGCGACGGCGGGGATAATTTGCGGATGTACCGTCAATTCCTGCTTCTGGGCCTGGCCCTTGTACTGGCTGCCTGCAGCCCTTCCCTCAATTGGCGCGAAGTCCAGCCCGGTGGCGGGCTCAAGGCATTGCTCCCCTGCAAGCCGGACCAGGGCAGCCGTCGGCAGAATCTGGCGGGTCGGGAGATCGAGGTGCAGATGCTGGGCTGCGAAGCCGCCGGCGCCCTGTACGCCGTATCCGTGGCCGAACTCGGGGATGCCAGGCATGCGCTGGCCGTGCAGGTCCAATGGCAGGCCAATCTGCTGGGGAACATGCAGGCCACCGCTTCGACCAGCAGTGCCTGGAGCCTCAAGGGGGCGAATGCGGTGCTGGAGCCCGTACGCCTGAAAGCCCGGGGCCTGCGACCCGACGGCCAGCCGGTGACGGCCGAGGCGGTGTGGTTTGCCCACGGTACACGCCTGTACCACGCGGTCATCTATGCCGAGCGCATCGCCACCGAGATGAGCGAGCCCTTCTTCGGCGGCCTGGAGCTGCCATGAGCGCGGCCCGGTCGCCAGCAGGCGCTCGCACCGCAATGCGCAGCACGAAGGTAAACCCGTGAGCACCCTGAACCGCCGTGGGGCGGTACTGGTTTTTCTGGCCTTTGCCTTTGCCTATTTCTTTTCGGCCTTGATCCGCGCGATCACCGCCACGCTCTCCCCGCAGCTGACCCAGGAATTCAGCCTGCATGCGCGCGATCTGGGCCTGCTGGCGGGAGGTTACTTTCTCGGTTTTGCTGCCATGCAGTTGCCTCTGGGGCGCTGGCTGGACCGGCAGGGGCCGAAGACCGTCATCCTCGGTTTTCTGGCCGTGGCCGCCATGGGCTGCCTGGCCTTCTCGCAGGCTACGAGCTTCTCGGGTCTCCTGGTCGCGCGCGTGCTTTGCGGCGTCGGCCTGGCGGCCTGCCTGATGGCACCGTTGACGGGCTTTCGGCGCTGGCTGGACCCGGCCAGCCAGCTGCGTGCCAATTCCTGGATGCTGATGACAGGCTCCATGGGCATGGTGGCGTCCACGCTGCCGGTGCAATGGTTGCTGCCGAGCTACGGCTGGCGTCCCCTGTTCTGGGGTCTGGCGGTATTGTTGTTGTTGTCCATGGCGCTGGTCGCCTGGCAGGTGCCGCGCTGGCAAAAGACGGCACCTCCCCCCGTGGCAGGCGCAGCGGCAGGCAGTTATGCGGGAGTCTGGCGGCATGCCTATTTCCGTCGCCTGACACCGCTGGGCTTCTTTAACTACGGTGGCATGGTGGCCATCCAGACCTTGTGGGCCGTGCCCTGGATGACCCGTGTCGCTGGCTACACACCGGTGCAGGCGGCCACCGGCCTGTTCTGGATCAATGTGGCCATGCTGACCACTTTCTGGTCCTGGGGCCTGTTGATTCCACGGCTGACGCGGCGTGGTGTGCACACCAACCAGCTGATCACCTGGGGCACCCCGCTGAGCCTGTTGCTGCTGGCGACCATCGTGCTGGCCGGGGAATCCGGGGCCCCTCATGCCGGTTTGTTGTGGGCGCTGTTCTGCGTCAGTTCCACCTTCCTCTCGCTGGCGCAGCCGGCCGTGGGCATGGCCTTCCCAGCAGAACTCGCAGGACGGGCGCTTTCGGCCTACAACCTCGTCATTTTTGCCGGGGTGTTCGTGGTGCAGTGGGGCATCGGCCTGCTGATCGACGCCTTTGTCGCGGGGGGCTGGGCCCAGGCGCAGGCCTTCCAGGGTGCGCTGGGCGTGTTTCTGCTGTTGAACCTGCTGTCCTATCTCTATTTCCTGGTGGCGAAAAAGACATAATCAGGTCAGCATGAACAACGGCATCGTCATCATCGCCCATACGCCGCTGGCCAGTGCGCTGCGCCAGTGCGTGGCCCATGTCTTTCCTGAGCGCCTGGGTGGG
Source organism: Hylemonella sp. (assembly GCA_034366585.1). Classification (GTDB taxonomy): domain Bacteria; phylum Pseudomonadota; class Gammaproteobacteria; order Burkholderiales; family Burkholderiaceae_C; genus Hylemonella. The sequence goes on along the minus strand of JAXMMJ010000054.1, from coordinate 35,335 downwards.
GTGGTGGCTGTGGACGTGTTGCCGGATGCGCCAGTTGCGCAGAGCCTGGCGCAGGCACGGCAGGCCCTTGGCCCGCTGGGGCAGGTTCCACTGCTGCTGCTGACCGACGTGCTGGGTGCGACGCCCTGCAATGTGGCACGTCAGCTGCAGGAAGGACGTCAGACACGCCTGCTGGCAGGGGTGAACCTGCCCATGCTGCTGCGTGCCGTGACCTACCAGCACGAGCCGCTGGACGAACTGCTGACCCGTGCCCTGCAAGGCGGCACCCAGGGCGTGCTGCAGGTGACGACGGCGTGACGATTTGAACAGACAAAAGATAGGGACCAAGGAATGATCAAGGCCAGTGTCACCATCAGCAACAAGCTCGGACTGCATGCCCGGGCCTCGGCCAAGCTCACCAAGATGGCGGGCAGCTTCCCTTGCGAGGTCTGGCTGTCCCGCGGTGAGCGGCGCGTGAACGCCAAGAGCATCATGGGTGTGATGATGCTGGCCGCCGGTCTGGGCAGTGTGGTCGAGGTCGAGGCCCAGGGCGATCGCGCCCAGGAGGCCGTGGATGCGCTGCTGGTGCTGATCAACGACAAGTTCGGCGAGGGCGAATGACATGACCCCCACGGTCGCCCACTGCGTGTGGCTCCCTGTGGGGCCGTGCCGGAGGCTGCGGCTCTTCGGCCCGTCCGAGTCTGCGCAGGCAGACTCGGAGCCGCGGGCCTCAGCCCCCCGAGGGGGCCGCGTTTCGCCTTGTGACGGCCCGGCGGCGAAGCAAGTGAGGTGGGCGGCATGACGTTCTCCATCCACGGCCTTGCGGTCGCGCGCGGCATTGCCATCGGGCGTGCCGTGCTGGTGGCCAGCAGCCGGGTGGACGTGGCGCACTACTTCATCGAGCCCGCCCAGGTGGAGCGCGAGATCGAGCGAGTGAAGCGTGGGCGCGATGCGGTGGTAGATGAGCTCCATCGCCTGCAGCAGACCATCGCACAGCTCGGGCCCAAGGATGCGCCGCACGAGTTGCGAGCCCTGCTGGACGTGCACCTCATGCTGCTGCAGGACGAGGAGATGGTGGGCGGCGTCAAGCACTGGATCCGTGACCGGCTCTACAACGCCGAGTGGGCGCTGACCACCCAGCTGGAGATGGTGGCGCGCCAGTTCGACGAGATGGAGGACGAGTATCTGCGCGAGCGCAAGGCCGACCTGGAGCAGATCACCGAAAAGGTCTTGCGTGCCATGCAGGGCCAGACCACCTCCGGTCTGCCTGCCGGCATCGCCGCCGCGCGCAAGGCGCCATCGGCTGAATTGCAGCTGGAGGACACCGACACGCCGCTGGTGCTGATCGCGCACGAGATCTCGCCATCGGACATGCTGCAGTTCAAGCAAGGCCTGTTTGCCGGTTTTGTCACCGACGTCGGGGGCAAGACCTCGCACACCGCCATCGTGGCGCGCAGCATGGACATCCCGGCCGTGGTGGGCGCACGCACCGCCAGCCAGCTGGTGCGCCAGGACGACTGGGTCATCATCGACGGCGATGCCGGCGTGGTGATCGTCGACCCTTCGCCCATCATCCTGGCCGAGTACCAGTACAAGCAGCGCCAGCGCGAGCTGGAGCGCAGCCGACTGGGACGCCTGCTGAACACGCCGGCCGTCACGCTGGATGGCGAGAAGGTCGAGCTGCTGGCCAATATCGAGATGCCGGAGGATGCGCCGGTGGCCATGAAGGCTGGCGCCGTGGGCGTGGGCCTGTTCCGCAGCGAATTTCTCTTCATGGGGCGGCTCGGCCACCTGCCGGACGAGGAGGAGCAGTACCAGGCCTACCGCCGGGCGGTCGAGGGCATGCAGGGGCTGCCGGTCACGATCCGGACCGTGGACATCGGTGCTGACAAGCCGATGGACAGCAATGTCGTCGAAGGCAGTCACCTCAACCCGGCCCTGGGCTTGCGTGCCATACGCTGGAGCCTGGCTGATCCGTCCATGTTCCTGACCCAGTTGCGTGCCATCCTGCGCGCCGCTGCACACGGGCCGGTCAAGATGCTGATCCCCATGCTCGCGCATCTGAGCGAGATCCGTCAGACCGTGGCCCTGGTCGAGCAGGCGCGTGCCGAGTTGCAGCGCGAAGGACGGGTATTCGGGGTGGTGTCGCTAGGCGCCATGATCGAAATCCCGGCGGCTGCGCTGATGCTCAAGACCTTTCTCAAGCACTTCGACTATCTGTCACTGGGCACCAATGACCTGATCCAGTACACCCTGGCGATCGACCGCGCTGACGAGTCCGTGGCCCATCTCTATGACCCGCTGCACCCGGCCGTGCTGCGTCTGGTGGCGGACACGATTTCCGAATGCCGCGCGCAAGGCAAGGAGGTCAGCGTCTGCGGCGAGATGGCCGGCGACATTGCCATGACACGGCTGCTGCTGGGCCTGGGCCTGCGCAGCTTCTCCATGCACCCGGCCCAGATCCTGGCGGTCAAGCAGGAGGTGTTGCGGGCCGATACGACGCGCCTGCAGCCCTGGGCGCAGACCGTGCTGAACGCCGACGAACCGTCGGCGGCCATGGGCAACTGATCGGGCGGGCGTCCGCCTCAGCGCGCCAGGCTGGCGGCGTGGGCCTGCTGGTCGGCATGGTAGCTGGAGCGCACCATGGCACCCACGGCAGCGTGTGTGAAGCCCATCTTGTAGGCCTCTTCCTCGAACATCTTGAAGGTATCGGGGTGCACGTAACGCTTGACCGGCAGGTGCGAGGTGGACGGGGCCAGGTACTGGCCGATGGTCAGCATCTCGATGTTGTGGGTGCGCATGTCGCGCATGACCTCGAGGATCTCCTCGTCGGTCTCACCCAGGCCCACCATCAGGCCGCTTTTGGTTGGCACTTCAGGGAACAGGGCCTTGAACTTCTTCAGCAGGTTGAGCGAGAACTGGTAGTCGCTGCCGGGGCGGGCCTGCTTGTAGAGGCGCGGCACGGTTTCCATGTTGTGGTTCATCACGTCGGGCGGGGCAGCCTTGAGGATGTCGAGTGCACGGTCGTCACGTCCACGGAAGTCGGGCACCAGCACCTCGATCTGCGTGTGGGGTGACAGCTCCCGGGTCTTGCGGATGCAGTCGACGAAGTGGCCGGCGCCACCATCGCGCAGGTCGTCGCGGTCCACGCTGGTGATCACCACGTACTTCAGCTTGAGCGCGGCGATGGTCTTGGCCAGGTTCTCGGGCTCATTCACGTCCAGCGGATCGGGGCGGCCGTGGCCGACGTCGCAGAAGGGGCAGCGGCGCGTGCACTTGTCGCCCATGATCATGAAGGTCGCCGTGCCCTTGCCGAAGCATTCGCCGATATTGGGGCAGCTGGCCTCCTCGCAGACCGTCACCAGCTTGTTGGCGCGCAGGATGTCCTTGATCTCGTAGAAGCGTGTGCTCGGCGAGCCGGCCTTGACGCGGATCCAGTCGGGCTTCTTGAGCATTTCACCGGCCTCCACCTTGACCGGGATGCGCGAGAGCTTGGCGGCGGCCTTCTGCTTGGCGGCGGGGTCGTAGGTTTCGACGCTTTGTGCTTCACGCACAGTGTTGGATTCGCGAGTGCTCATGCAGGGTGCCTTCAGGGCTTCAGGTGGGTCAGGAGCTTGTGGCTCAGTACGCTGGCAACGTCCGCCCAGTCGGCGGATACCCCAATTGTAGAAAGGTCGATGCTTTGCAGCCCGGCATAACCACAGGGATTGATACGCGAGTAGGGTTCGAGGTCCATGGCCACATTCAGCGCCAGGCCGTGGTAGGTGCAGTTGCGACTGACCTTGATGCCCAGCGCGGCGATCTTGCCCAGCCCCGTGAAGTCGGGCGCGCCTGTGGCGGCGCCCTTCTGGGGTCGTTGCTCCAGCAGGGTGTGCGAGCTTGGGTTGTCCAGCCGTACGTAGATGCCGGGCGCCCCGGCCACGCGATGGCCCGTCACGCCGTAATGTGCCAGGGTGCGTATCGCGGCCTCTTCGAGCCGGTAGACATATTCCTTGACAAAATACCCGGCCCGCTTGAGATCGATGAGCGGATAGGCCATGACCTGGCCGGGGCCATGGTAGGTCACCTGGCCGCCGCGGTTGGTGGCGACCACCGGGATGTCGCCCGGCACCAGCACATGACCGGCCAGGCCGGCCAGGCCTTGCGTGAAGACCGGTGGGTGTTCGCAGATCCACAGCGCGTCGGGCGTGTCGGCCGTGCGGGCGGCCGTGAAATCCTGCATGTCAGCATAGGTCGGCGCATAGTCCACTCGGCCCAGCAGGCGCAGATCCATCAGAGGACCACTTTCACCATGGGGTGTGTGGAGAGCGTGCGATAGAGCTCGTCGAGCTGCTCGCGGCTGGTGGCCGTGATGGTGATGGTCACGCCCAGGTAATTTCCGCCCTTGCTTTCGCGCAGCTCCACGGTGGCGGCGTCGAAGCCGGGGTCAAACTCGCGGGCCACCATGGTCACGGCGTGCACAAAACCCTCGGCCTTGGCCCCCATCACCTTGATGGGAAAACGGCAGGGGTACTCGATCAGGCTGTCGGTGCGGGAAGGGCTGGGGGGTTGGGTGCTCATGCGGGGCGACGCAGGCGAGCCTGCAGTTTGGCGGCCTGGTAGCCGGCGTAGAGTTGGGCGTAGACGGGGCCGGGCAGGCCGTCGCCCACGGGCTGGCCATCGATACGGGTCACGGGCAGCACTTCCTTGGTGGCCGAGCTCAGCAGGACTTCGTCGGCCGCCAGCACGTCCTGGCGGGAGATGCCGCGCAGTTCAAAGGGAATGCCGTGGGTGCTGCAGATTTCCTCCAGCAGGCCGTAGCGTATGCCTTCGAGCACCAGGTTGTCGCGGGGCGGGCCCAGCAGTACGCCGTCCTTGACGATCCAGACATTGCTGGATGCGCCCTCGCTGAGCTGGCCTGCGCGAAACATGATGGTTTCGGTGGCGCCGGCGTCCACGCTGATCTGGCGTGCCAGCACCGCGCCCAGCAGGCTGGTGCTCTTGATATGCGCCTTCTCCCAGCGGAAGTCCTCGGCCGTCACGCAACTCACGCCAGCCTGGCGCAGGCTCTCGGCGGGGAGTTTCATGGTGTTGGTCATGACAAATACCGTGGGCGTGAGTCCCGGCAGCATGGCGTGGTCGCGCATGGCCACGCCGCGCGTGACTTGCATATAGACCATCTGTTCGATCTTTTCCGGGTCCTCGTCCGTGCTGCGGGCGAAGTCGGCGACCAGTTGCTCGGCGATCGCCCGCCATTGGCTGCGTGTGTGCGGGTTGGGGATGCGCAGCTCGGCCAGGCTGCGGTCCAGGCGGGCCATGTGCTGCTCGAATCGGAACAGGCAGCGGCCATAGACCGGGACCACTTCGTAGACGCCATCGCCAAAAATGAAGCCGCGGTCCATGACGCTGACTTTTGCATCCGGTAGCAGTGTGTACTCACCATTGAGATAGCAGGGCAGGGCAGGCAGAGCGGGGGATGACATGGTCAAATTATGGCAGCAAGGGTGGTGGCAGTGAGGTGGCTGCGCTCGCGCGGGCCGGCGGTGACACCATATGGGGGCGCTTTTTTAATGTTCTAGTCAGGTACTGGTCAAATGGCTCGGGTTTCTACGTATAATCTAAGGCTTTGTGGCGTTGCCAAAGCTGGATCCGGGTGTGATTTGAAATGTCTAAATTGGCATCAGGACCGCGGGGTGGCGCACAAGACGAGGCTGCGGAGTCGGATTTCACGCCGCTGAGCGCCCAGGAGGCGCAGGCGCTGCGGGAGCGCAACCCATCGGTTTCTCCCTGGTGGGTGGTGATGGCTCAGGTGGTGGTCGGGGCGGTGGCGGCTTTGCTGGCCTGGCTCCTGACCGGTTCGCCTTCGGTGGCCTGGTCTCTTGCATATGGTGCGTTGGCGGTGGCCCTGCCGGCCGCCTTGTTCGCGCGGGGCTTGAGTGGTCGCCTGGCGTCGGTGAATCCGATGACGGCGGCCCTCGGCTTCCTGGTGTGGCAGATGGTTAAGTTGGCCTTGACGATGGCAATGTTGTTTGCCGCGCCCAGGCTGGTGGTGGCGCTGAGTTGGCCGGCCCTGCTGGTGGGCCTGGTGCTGGCGTTGAAGGTGTATTGGGTGGCGTTGAGATTTGCGCCACGAAACGTGAAACAACAAGACGAGTAAACAGATGAGTGCTGGAACCGGACCGACCGCAGGCGAGTACATCGTTCACCACCTGCAACACCTGCAAAATCAGGCGCCCAAGGCGGTGGCTGACTTCTCCGTCTTCAATCTCGACTCCCTCTTTTTCTCGATCACCCTGGGTGTGCTGGGCTGCTGGCTGCTGTGGCTGGCTGCGCGCAAGGCCACCTCGGGTGTGCCGGGCCGTTTCCAGGCCGCGGTGGAGATCCTGGTCGAGATGGTGGATGCGCAGGCCAAGGGCATCGTGCACAACGCCAACAGCCGCAAGCTCGTCGCGCCGCTGGCCCTGACCCTGTTTGTCTGGATCTTCCTGCTCAATGCCATGGACCTGTTCCCGGTGGACCTGTTCCCGGCCATCTGGCACTGGATCTACGGCGCCGCGGGCCACGACCCCGAGCACGCCTACCTGCGTGTGGTGCCCACGGCCGACCTGTCGGTCACCATGGGCCTGTCGGTCTCGGTGCTGCTGATCTGCATCTACTACAACATCAAGATCAAGGGCGCGGGCGGCTGGATCCATGAGCTGTTCACGGCCCCCTTCGGTGCCCACCCCCTGCTGTGGCCCTTCAACTTCGCGATGCAGCTCATCGAGTTCATCGCCAAGACCGTCTCGCACGGCATGCGACTGTTCGGCAATATGTATGCCGGCGAACTGATCTTCATGTTGATCGCCCTCATGGGCGGTGCCTGGTCCATGTCGGCCACCGGCATCGGCCTGGCCATCGGCCACATCGTCGCCGGCACGGCTTGGGCCATCTTCCACATCCTGATCATCACGCTGCAGGCCTTTGTGTTCATGATGCTGGCCCTGGTCTATCTCGGCCAGGCGCACGACGCGCACTGAGTTCCTTTTTCTCTTTTTCTTTCTCTTTTTAACCAAGTCCTTTAGGAGTCATCATGGAAGTTATCAGCTTTGTCGCTCTGGCCGCTGGCCTGATCATTGGTCTGGGTGCTGTCGGCGCTTGTATCGGCATCGGCATCATGGGCAGCAAGTACCTTGAGTCCGCTGCACGCCAGCCCGAACTGATGGGCGAACTGCAGACCAAGATGTTCCTGCTGGCCGGTCTGATCGACGCCGCTTTCATTATCGGTACCGGTATTGCGCTGTGGTTCGCCACTGCCAACCCCTTCCTGGCCCAAATCGCCAACCTGCCGAAGTAAGCTCCGCCGGACACAAAACATTCCCCGGCGTGCGTGGGCACGTCAGGGTGAAGGATGAAACATGAGCATTACCGGTACCCTCATCATTCAGATGATCGTGTTCCTGATCCTGGTCGGGTTCACGATGAAGTTTGTGTGGCCTCCGATTGCCAAGGCGCTGGATGAGCGCGCGCTGAAGATCGCCGACGGCCTCGCGGCTGCCGACAAGGCCAAGTCCGAACTTTCTGCTGCCAACAAGCGCGTGGAAGACGAGTTGGCGAAGTCGCGCAATGAGACTGCCGCCCGCCTGGCTGATGCCGAGCGTCGCGCGCAGACCATCATCGAGGAAGCCAAGGCCAGGGCGACGGAAGAGGGCAACAAGATTGTTGCCGCTGCCAAGTCCGACGCCGAGCAGCAGACGGTCAAGGCACGTGAGGCCCTGCGTGAGCAGGTGGCCGCACTGGCCGTCAAGGGCGCCGAGCAGATTCTGCGCAAGGAAGTCAACGCCAGCGTCCATGCGGACCTGCTGGGTCGTTTGAAGACTGAGCTGTAAGAGGATCCCATGGCTGAACTCGCCACCATTGCCCGTCCCTACGCTGAAGCGCTTTTCAAGGCGACCGCGGCCGATCTGGCCGGTGCGGCCGTCTGGGTCGAGGAGCTGGCTGTGATTGCGGGCAATCCGCAGCTGCAGCAGTTTGCCGAGAACCCGAATGCGACGGCACAGCAGGTGTTCGACGTGATCGCCGGGGTGGCCAAGGCCCCCCTGAACGATGCCGCCAAGAACTTCCTGCGCACCGTCATCGACAACGGCCGTCTGAGCGTGCTGCCGGAAATTGCGGCCCAGTTTCGCACCCTGAAGAACGCCCAGAGCGGCTCTTCGGATGCTATCGTGTACAGCGCCTTTGCCATCGATGGCGCGGCGCTGGCCGATGTCAAGGCGACGCTGGAAAAACGCTTCGGCCGCAAGCTGAATGTGTCCGTCGAATTGCAGCCCGAGCTGATCGGTGGCATCCGCGTGGTGGTCGGTGACGAGGTGCTCGACACCTCCGTCAAGGCCCGTCTGGAACAAATGAAAGTGGCTCTCACTGCCTGAGGCGTCCCGCCCGAGCTGTCAGCCCAACCCAAGGAAAGAAGGAAAGAGTCATGCAACTCAATCCCGCAGAAATCTCTGAACTGATCAAGAGCCGGATTCAAGGCCTGTCCGCCAGCGCCGACATCCGTAACCAGGGTACCGTGGTGTCCGTGACCGACGGCATCTGCCGTATCCACGGCCTGTCGGATGTGATGCAGGGCGAAATGCTCGAATTCCCGGCCGGCAAGGATGGCCAGCCCACCTACGGCCTGGCCCTGAACCTCGAGCGCGATTCCGTCGGCTCCGTGATTCTGGGCGAGTACGAGCACATCTCCGAAGGCGACACCGTCAAGTGCACGGGCCGCATTCTGGAAGTGCCTGTGGGTCCCGAACTGGTGGGCCGCGTGGTGAACGCCCTGGGTCAGCCGATCGACGGCAAGGGCCCGATCAACGCCAAGATGACGGACGTGATCGAGAAGGTCGCTCCGGGCGTGATCGCCCGCCAGTCGGTGGACCAGCCCATGCAGTCCGGCCTGAAGTCGATCGACGCCATGGTGCCGGTCGGTCGCGGCCAGCGCGAGCTGATCATCGGCGACCGCCAGACCGGCAAGACCGCCGTGGCCATCGACGCCATCATCAACCAGAAGGGTCAGAACATGACCTGCGTTTATGTTGCGATCGGCCAGAAGGCCTCCAGCGTCAAGAACGTGGTGCGTGCCCTGGAGCAGGCCGGCGCGATGGAATACACCATCGTCGTGGCTGCCACCGCTTCCGAATCCGCTGCCATGCAGTACGTGTCGGCCTACTCCGGCTGCACCATGGGCGAGTACTTCCGCGACCGCGGCCAGGACGCCCTGATCGTCTATGACGACCTGTCCAAGCAGGCCGTGGCCTACCGTCAGGTTTCGCTGCTGCTGCGTCGCCCGCCGGGCCGCGAAGCCTACCCCGGCGACGTGTTCTATCTGCACAGCCGTCTGCTGGAGCGTGCCGCTCGCGTGAACGCCGACTACGTCGAAGCCTTCACCAAGGGCGCCGTCAAGGGCAAGACCGGTTCGCTGACCGCGCTGCCGATCATCGAAACGCAAGCTGGTGACGTGTCCGCCTTCGTGCCGACCAACGTGATCTCGATCACCGACGGCCAGATCTTCCTGGAAACCAGCCTGTTCAACGCCGGTATCCGCCCCGCCATCAACGCCGGTATCTCGGTGTCGCGCGTCGGTGGTGCTGCCCAGACCAAGCTGATCAAGAACCTGTCCGGCGGTATCCGTACCGACCTGGCCCAGTACCGTGAGCTGGCTGCCTTCGCGCAGTTCGCCTCCGACCTGGACGAGGCCACCCGCAAGCAGCTGGACCGCGGTGCCCGCGTGACCGAGCTGCTCAAGCAGGCCCAGTACAGCCCGCTGTCCATCAGCCTGATGGCCGCTTCGCTGTTCGCTGTGAACAAGGGTTTCCTGGACGACATCGAAGTCAAGAAGGTGCTGCCCTTCGAGCACGGCCTGCACGCCTACCTCAAGGACAAGCACGCTGCGTTGCTGGCCAAGCTGGAAGCTGCCAAGGCCATGGACAAGGATGCCGAAGCCGAGTTGAGCGCTGCAATTGCCGCGTTCAAGAAGACCTTCGCCTGATTCCGACCTGACGATCCAAGGAGCCACTCATGGCAGCAGGTAAGGAAATACGCGGCAAGATCAAATCGGTGGAAAACACCAAGAAGATCACCAAGGCCATGGAAATGGTGGCCGCGTCGAAGATGCGCAAAGCGCAGCAGCGTATGCGTGCCGCCCGTCCCTACAGCGAGAAGGTGCGCAACATTGCGGCCAACCTCGGCAAGGCCAACCCGGAGTACACGCATCCGTTCATGCGAGTGAACGATGCCAAGACCGCCGGCATGATCGTCGTGACCACTGACAAGGGTCTGTGCGGTGGCCTCAACACCAACGTGCTGCGCGGCGTGACCAACAAGTTGCGCGAGCTGCAGGCCGAGGGCATGAGCATGCAGGCCGTTGCCATCGGCAACAAGGGCCTGGGTTTTCTCAACCGCATCGGCGCCAAGGTGGTTTCGCAGTCGACCCAGCTCGGTGATACGCCGCATCTGGACAAGCTGATCGGCCCGGTCAAGGTGCTGCTCGACGCTTATGCGCGTGGCGAACTGAGTTCGGTGTATCTGTGTTACACCAAGTTCATCAACACCATGAAGCAGGAGCCGGTGGTCACGCAGCTGCTGCCCTTGTCGGCGGCCAAGATGGAAGCCGAGGCGCAAGCCAGCGGCCCCCAGCATGGCTGGGACTACATCTACGAGCCCGACGCCCAGGCCGTCATCGACGAATTGCTGTTGCGCTACGTCGAGGCGCTGGTTTACCAGGCCGTGGCCGAGAACATGGCTTCGGAGCAGTCGGCCCGGATGGTGGCCATGAAGGCTGCCACTGACAACGCAGGCAGCGTGATCGGTGAACTCAAGCTGGTCTACAACAAGACGCGTCAGGCAGCAATCACGAAAGAGCTGTCGGAAATCGTGGCGGGTGCGGCTGCTGTTTAAAACAGCACTCCGGTCTGACCTTTGGTACGTTAAAGATTCAAATTTTTGGAGCGAAAAATGGCTCAAGCAAACTCGCAAGTGCAGGGAAAAATTGTTCAGTGTATTGGCGCCGTGGTGGACGTCGAGTTCCCGCGCGACAAGATGCCTGGCATCTATGACGCCCTGAAAATGGACGGCTCGTCCCTGACGCTCGAAGTGCAGCAGCAGCTTGGCGACGGCATCGTGCGTACCATTGCCCTGGGTTCGTCCGACGGCCTGCGCCGCGGCATGATCGTGCAGAACACCGAGAAGCCCATCATGGTGCCGGTGGGCAAGGCCACGCTGGGCCGCATCATGGACGTGCTGGGCGCGCCGATCGATGAGCGTGGTCCGGTGAATGCCGAGAAGACCATGTCGATCCACCGCAAGGCTCCCGCTTACGACGAGCTGAGCCCCTCGCAGGAACTGCTGGAAACCGGCATCAAGGTGATCGACCTGGTGTGCCCGTTCGCCAAGGGCGGCAAGGTGGGCCTGTTCGGCGGCGCCGGCGTGGGCAAGACCGTGAACATGATGGAGCTGATCAACAACATCGCCAAGGCGCACTCGGGTCTGTCCGTGTTCGCCGGTGTGGGCGAGCGTACCCGTGAGGGCAACGACTTCTATCACGAGATGGCCGACTCCGGCGTCGTGAAGCTCGACAACCTGGCCGAAACCAAAGTGGCCATGGTCTACGGCCAGATGAACGAGCCCCCGGGCAACCGTCTGCGCGTGGCCCTGACCGGCCTGACCATCGCCGAGTCCTTCCGTGACGAAGGCCGTGACGTGCTGTTCTTCGTGGACAACATCTACCGCTACACCCTGGCCGGTACCGAAGTGTCCGCCCTGCTGGGCCGTATGCCTTCCGCCGTGGGCTACCAGCCGACGCTGGCCGAGGAAATGGGTCGCCTGCAGGAGCGTATTACTTCCACCAAGGTCGGCTCGATCACCTCGATCCAGGCCGTGTACGTGCCGGCCGACGACTTGACCGACCCGTCTCCCGCCACCACCTTCGCCCACCTGGACTCCACCGTGGTGCTGAGCCGTGACATCGCTTCGCTGGGTATCTATCCCGCTGTGGACCCGCTGGACTCCACCAGCCGCCAGCTGTCGCCCGACGTCGTGGGTGAAGACCACTACAACACGGCTCGCGCCGTGCAGGGCACGCTGCAGCGCTACAAGGAACTTCGCGACATCATCGCGATTCTGGGTATGGACGAGCTGGCGCCGGAAGACAAGCTGACCGTGGCTCGCGCCCGCAAGATCCAGCGTTTCCTGTCGCAGCCTTTCCACGTGGCCGAGGTGTTCACCGGTTCCCCGGGCAAGTACGTGCCCCTGGCCGAGACCATCCGCGGCTTCAAGATGATCGTCAACGGCGAGTGCGACCACCTGCCCGAGCAGGCCTTCTACATGGTCGGCACCATCGACGACGCCTTCGAAAAAGCCAAGAAGATCTAATCCCGCGGGCCTACCGGAGTCACCATGAACACGATCCACGTCGATGTGGTCAGTGCCGAAGATGCCATCTTCTCGGGCGAGGCGCGTTTTGTCGCCCTGCCCGGCGAAGCCGGCGAACTCGGTATCTACCCGCGTCACACCCCGCTGATCACCCGCATCAAGCCGGGCTCGGTGCGCATCGAAATGGCTGACGGCAAGGAAGAGTTCGTCTTCGTCGCCGGCGGCATCCTCGAGGTGCAGCCCGACTGCGTCACCGTCCTGTCCGATACCGCCGTGCGTGGCAAGGACCTGGACGAAGAGAAGGCCAACGAAGCCAAGCTGGCCGCCGAAGAAGCGATCAAGAACGCCAAGAGCGAGATCGATATCGCTCGCGCCACCTCCGAGCTGGCCATTGCCGTGGCCGAGATGGCGGCGGCTCGCAAGTTCCTGCAGAAGAAGTAAATCCAGTTCAGCTGCGGTCCACGCGACCGCACTGCACCAAAGGCCCTGTCGTGTGAACGCAGGGCCTTTGTCTTTTCGGCGGGCGCTGGCGAAAATGCACTGACGACGGGCAGGACGGGCGCGCTGGAGGAAAATCAGGCGATCGGACATATCTGGCATGAACTACACCTCACCTCGCTGGCTGCCCGGCGGGCATCTGCAGACCATCTGGGCCGCGCTGTATGCACGCCGCGTGCAGGGACCGCCACCGCAGTTCCGGCGCGAGCGCTGGGACACACCGGATGGCGATTTCATCGATGTCGACTGGCTGCAGGGCCCGGCAGGCAACACCTTGCTCGTGCTCTTTCATGGGCTGGAGGGCTCTTCGCAAAGCCAGTACGCACAGGCTTTTGCCGGCTTTGCACGAGAGCGCGGCCTGTCCTATGCCGTGCCGCATTTCCGGGGTTGCAGCGGTGAACTCAACCGCGCGCCGCGCGCCTACCATTCGGGCGACTGGCAGGAAATCGACTGGATCCTGCGGCAACTGCGCAGCCGGCATGCCGGCCCCATCGTGGCCCTGGGCATCTCGCTGGGGGGCAATGCCCTGATGCGCTGGGCTGGCGAACTGGGCGAGCCCGCTGCCACGGTGGTCAGCGCCGTGGCCAGTGTCTGCTCACCGCTGGACCTGGCCGCTGGCGGCCATGCGATCGGGCGCGGTTTCAACCGGCAGGTCTACACGCGGATGTTCCTGCGGACCATGAAACCCAAGGCCCTGGCCAAGTGGCATCAACACCCGGGCCTGTTCGATCGCGATGCCTTGCTGCGTGCGCGTGATCTCTACACCTTCGACAATCTCTTCACTGCGCCATTGCACGGCTTCAAGAGCACCGAAGACTACTGGGCCAGGGCCTCGGCCAAACCGCACCTGCACCGCATCCGCATTCCGGCGCTGGCCCTCAATGCGCGCAACGACCCCTTTGTGCCGGCCCACAGCTTGCCGCGCTCCGGCGAAGTGGGGGACTGGGTGACGCTATGGCAGCCCCAGAACGGGGGCCACGTGGGGTTCCCTGATGGGCGCTGGCCGGGCCATGTGCACACCATGCCCGAAGCCGTGGGCGCGTGGTTGTTGCGGGCCGCAGGCGTGGAGGAGTCGCAGCGTGGATGACATCGTAAGACTGGCCATGGCCAAGTGGCCCAACGTGCCCGACTGCTATGGCTGGCTCGGGCTGGATGCGCGCGGCAACTGGTACATGCGTGACGACCGCGCCCAGGCGGCGGGCGCGTTCGACAGCGGCGTACCAGGGGCCAAGGGCTCCTTGTTAAAACACGAGAAGCTCATCGATTTCATCCAGCGCAACTATGCCGCCGATGCCCAGGGCCGCTGGTTCTTCCAGAACGGCCCGCAGCGTGTCTACGTGGAGTTGGACGCCACGCCCTGGATATGGCGTATCGACGACGATGGCACGGTGCGCGCGCACAGTGGTGAGTTGGTCACCGTGCAGCGCTGCCTGCTGGACGAGCTGGGGCGTGTCTATCTGCAGACCGAGCGCGGCCTGGGCCTCGTGCACACGCAGGATGTCGCACGGGTAGCCGAGCGGGTGGAAGCCGGGTACTGGTCACCCGAGCAGGAGCCCGCGGCCAGCCTGCCCGCACGGTATGGCTATGTGCGCAGTCCACAGCGCGACAGGCCGGCACAGGGCAAAAGCCCATAATTCCTCCGACAGGGGCGCACGGACGCATGCCGGCGCAGACGAGGAGACAGCATGGGTGTGAAGGACTTGTTCCGGCTCGATGGCCGCGTGGCGCTGATCACCGGCGGTTCGCGCGGCCTGGGCCTGCAGATGGCCGAGGCACTGGGCGAGATGGGCTGCCGACTGGCGCTGACGGCGCGCAAGGCCGATGAACTGGAAGCCGTACGACTGCATTTGCAGGCCCAGGGCCTGGAGGTGTTGTGTATTGCTGGTGACCTGCAGCAGACGGAAGACATCCCGGCCATGGTGCAGCAGGTGATGGCCCACTACGGCCAGATCGACATCCTGGTCAACAATGCGGGCGCCACCTGGGGTGCCCCGGCCGAGGATTATCCGGATGCCGCCTGGCACAAGGTAATGAACCTCAACATCAATGCCCCCTTCTTCCTGTCGCGCGAGGTGGGCCGGTGCAGCATGATCCCGCGCCAGCAAGGCAAGATCATCAACATCGCTTCGGTGGCGGGCCTCAAGGGCACGGCCCCGGGCGTGCACACCATCGCCTACAACACCTCCAAGGCCGCGTTGATCAACTTCACGCGCACCCTGGCGGCCGAATGGGGGCGTTACAACATCAACGTCAACGCCCTTTGCCCGGGCTTCTTCCCCTCGAAGTTGTCGGCCGGCCTGCTGGAGCAGGTGCAGGACGCCGTGATCGCGCGCGCACCGCTGCAACGCATCGGTGGCGAGGAAGACCTCAAGGGCTCGGTGGTGTTCCTGGCCAGCGCAGCCTCACGCCACATCACCGGCCAGTACCTGGCGGTGGATGGCGGCAGCAGCATCGTCTGAAAGGCAGAGTCCCATGCTCCCTGGCCACAACAGCCGCCATGTCCCGCATTGGCCACCAGGGCTGCCGCGCCAGCTGACGCTGCCGCAGACCAGCCTCTGGTACAACGTCGAGGTCGCGGCGACACGTTATCCCGACAAGCCTTTCATCGTCTATTACGACACACCGCTGAGCTACGCCAGGTTTCGTGAGGAGTGTGAGCGCGTTGCCGGCTGGCTCCAGCAGGCCTGTGGCGTCAAGGCCGGTGACCGTGTGCTGCTCTACATGCAGAACAGTCCGCAATGGGTGGTCGCCTACTACGGCATCCTGCGCGCCAACGCGGTCGTGGTCCCCATCAACCCCATGAACCGCACCGAAGAGCTGCGCCATTACGTGAGCGACAGTGGCGCGAGCACGGCCCTGGTGGCGCAGGACTTGTACCCGCAGATTGCACCGTTGCAGGGTGCAGCGGCCGGGCTGGGCCTGCAGCACCTGGGGGTGGCGGCCTACAGCGACTACCTGCGCGAGCCCACCGACCTGGCCCTGCCGCCATTCGTGGCCGCGCCGCGCGACCAAATCACCGCACCGGGGGTCACGCTCTGGGCCGATCTGCTGCGGCAAGACCATCGGCCCGGTCCGCACACCGTCGGTCCGGACGACCTGTGCGTGATGCCCTACACCTCGGGCACCACCGGTCAACCCAAGGGCTGCATGCACACCCATCGCAGCACCATGAGCACGCTGGTGGGGGGCGTGCAGTGGTTCAACCGGACGCAGGACGCGGTGTATCTGTCCGTGCTGCCTTTTTTCCACGTGACGGGCATGTCGGGCAGCATGAACGGGCCGATCTTTGCAGGCGCCACCATCGTGCTGCTCACGCGCTGGGACCGGGACGTCGCGGCGCAGTGCATCCAGCGCCACCGTGTCGGCATCTGGCAGGCCATCTCGACCATGGTGGTGGATTTCCTGTCGAACCCGCGCCTGGGTGAGTACGACCTCTCCAGCCTGCAAGGGGTGCGTGGCGGCGGCGCGGCCATGCCGGAGGCGATCGCCAAGAAACTCAAGGACCTGACGGGGCTGGACTACGTAGAAGGCTACGGCATGTCCGAGACACTGGCTGCCACGCACATCAACCCGCCGCATCGCCCCAAGCCGCAATGCCTGGGCATCCCGGTCTTCGACGTCGACGCGCGTGTGCTGGATCCGCAGACGTTGCAGGAAGTGGCTGCGGGCGAGACAGGCGAGATCGTGGTGCATGCGCCCCAGGTCATGCAGGGCTACTGGCGTCAGCCTGAAGCGACGGCGCAGACCTTCATCGAGATCGACGGCAAGCGCTTCCTGCGCACGGGCGACCTGGCCTATGTGGACCAGGATGGCTATTTCTTCATGGTGGACCGGCTCAAGCGCATGATCAATGCTTCGGGCTACAAGGTCTGGCCGGCCGAGGTCGAAGCCCTCATGTACAAGCACCCCGCCATCCACGAGGCGTGTGTGATCGGAGCCCACGACGCCAAGCGGGGCGAGACCGTCAAGGCCCTGGTGGTGCTCAAGGAAGAGACACGTGGCAAGGTGAGCGAGCAGGACATCATCCACTGGTCACACGAGCATATGGCGGCCTACAAGAGTCCGCGCATCGTGGAGTTCGTGAACACCCTGCCCAAATCGGGGACCGGCAAGATCTTGTGGCGCGAGCTGCAGGAGCAGGAGCTGGCGCGCAAATGAAAGCCGATCCGGAACAGGCGCTGGCCGCCCCCTTCGGCACGATCGCCGAGTTGATCCACCTCCATGCGCAACAGGCGCCGCTGCGCCGTGCTCTGGTGCAAGAGGACCAGGTCCTGACCTATGCTGAACTTGATGTGCACATGGACCGTGTTGCCGCGGCGCTGCAGCGCGATGGTGTTCTGCCTGGCGAGGCCATCGCCATCTGTTCTGGTACCTCCATCGCTTATGCGGTGACCTACCTGGGCGCATTGCGCGCCGGTGTGGTCGTGGCACCGCTGGCGCCGGGCGCCACCGCTGAAAGCCTGGCCGACATGCTGCACGACGCGGGGGCGCGGCTGCTGTTCACCGAGCGCAACGTGGCCGAGGCCCTGGGCAACCAGGCCGCGACCGTGCCGCGCATCGCGCTGGACGAGTCGCCGGCGGGCCGACCCTGGACGCAATGGCTGGCCGCGCCGCAGACCAGGCCACAGGATGCGCAGGTCGATGCCCAGTGGCCTTTCAACATCATCTATTCCTCGGGCACCACGGGCCAGCCCAAGGGCATCGTGCAGCCGCATGGCATGCGCTGGGCGCATGTACAGCGCGGCGCGACCTATGGTTATGGCGCCGACACGGTGACCCTGCTGTCCACCCCCTTGTATTCCAACACCACACTGGTGGTGTTCTTCCCCACGCTGGCCTATGGCGGCACCGTGCTGCTGATGAGCAAGTTCGATGTGCTCGCGTACCTTGCCCTGGCTTCGAAAGAGCGTGTCACGCACACCATGCTGGTGCCGGTGCAGTACCAGCGCCTGATGGCGCGAGCGGATTTCGGGGACTACGACCTTGCCAGCTTCCGTATCAAGTTCTCCACCAGTGCGCCGTTTTCGGCGGCGCTCAAGGCCGATGTGCTCCAGCGCTGGCCAGGGGGACTGGTCGAGTTCTACGGCATGACCGAGGGGGGCGGCACCTGCATCCTGGAGGCGCATCTGCATCCGGACAAGCTGCATACGGTGGGCCGGCCGGCGCAGGGACACGATATCCGTCTGATCGACGAGGAGGGCCGCGAAGTTCCCCCAGGAGAGGCGGGTGAAGTGGTGGGCCACTCGCCCGGCATGATGAAAGGCTATCACCAGCGCCCCGAGCAGACGCGCGAGGCCGAGTGGTTCGATCCGCAGGGCAAGCGATTCATCCGTACGGGTGACATCGGCCGATTCGATGCCGACGGCTTCCTGGCCCTGTTCGATCGACGCAAGGACATGATCATTTCGGGCGGCTTCAACATCTACCCCAGCGACCTGGAGGCCGTGCTGCGTGGCCATCCGGCGGTGCACGATGCCGCCGTGGTGGGTGTGCCCTCGGAGCAATGGGGCGAGACACCGGTGGCCTTCGTCGTGCGCCAGCCGGGTCAGGAGCTGGCGGCCGATACCCTGCGGCTGTGGGCCAACGAACGCGTGGGCAAGACCCAGCGACTGGCCGACCTGCGCTACCTCGACGAACTGCCTCGCAGCGCCATCGGCAAGGTGCTCAAGCGCGAGCTGCGTGATCTGTACCGCGCCTGAGGTGGTCGCACGACAAGAAAAAAGCCGGTCATGGACCGGCTTTTTTTGGGCTGGGGAAGGCCTTACTTGGCGGCTTCCGGTGCCTTCGGTTCGGCGAACTTGGCGCCGCCCGCATTGGCCATGTAGGCCACCGCACGGGCGATCTCCACGTCGGAGTGGTCGCCACCACCTTGCGGTGCCATGGCGCCCTTGCCCTTGAGCGCGGAGTTCACCAGGCTGTCCAGGCCGGTCTTGATGCGTGCGCCCCAGGCGCCCTTGTCGCCAAACTTGGGCGCGCCTGCTGCGCCGGTGCCGTGGCAGGCCACGCACTGGGCCTGGTAGACGGCTTCGCCACCCTTGAGCTGGCGGTTGGCATCGCGAATCTCGACGGTGCCGACTTTCTGCACGCGCTCGGACACCGACTTCTCCATATTGCTCGCACCGGCGGCCGGCTTCTTGTCAGAGGTGACGAAGAACACCAGGCCGATGATGATGAACACGGGTAACACGAAAGAGAAAATGGAAACCCACATCATCTGCTGGGGCGTCTTGATCGGGCCGGTATGGTCTTCGTGCTGCTGCTCGCTCATGGTGTCCTCGGTAATTCTGATGGTTTGATCTAAATCAGCCATTGATTATAACGGTCGCCCGGACCGAAACCGCCTACAATCCCCAGCTCCAGCGTACGCGGCTGTAGCTCAGTGGATAGAGTATTGGCCTCCGAAGCCTATGGTCAGCGCCGCGTTCCGTGCACAATTGAGTATTGGTCTTTTCCCAGATTTGCGGCTGTAGCTCAGTGGATAGAGTATTGGCCTCCGAAGCCAAGGGTCGTGGGTTCGATCCCCGCCAGCCGCACCAAATCTAGCCTCACGTAAAAGTAAGCGTTTCCTTGCGTGGAGCCCGATTCGATTTCTTCTCAGCTGCGCGAAATCAGCCCCGCACTTAGAAGAGACAGCGCCAATAGTCGGTGCAACCGGAAGACGGACGCGTGTGCCTTGCCTGTGCCATCCGTGTGCCAAGGGCTCTGGTCGCCAATGCGATTTCCGCCGTAAACCGACCATAGGTCCAGTGCCAACCTGCAGACGCTCTCGGGATGCAGTCAGAGGCGGAATAACTTCTTGATTTCCTTCTCCGCTGTCGCTGGCATCTCGTCCGATTCATACTTCCTGACGTTTGTCACGATGGCCTTTGCACGGGTAATCTCAGTATTCACCCGCTGCGAGTACGACGAATCCGTGCTTAACTTGTCTATGACGGCAAAGAAGTAATCCTTTTGATTCGCCAAAAACCAGAAGCTCAAGCCACAGACCCATTTCTCCATCTCGAAGGATTGAAACGGGAAGCCTGCGGTTGCATTCCAGTACTTGAATAGGCGTATCGTCGGCTTGATAAGTGACTTGTGCTCTTTGTTTTTCGCTTCAAGCGTGGCGTTGAAGTCGTTCGGGTTCGTGGTCATCCAACCACCTGCCCCATTAGGAATCTGAATCTCACCAAGCCACGTTTTCGTCGCAGGCACCAGGTCAAACTTGATGTGGTTCAGTTCGAGAACGATAGTCGGGCTGGACTGGTAGATTTCCGATGAGCCATACCGTCTTTCGACGAAGGCTTTCAATCGATTCAAATAGGTCTGCGGGGTGGCACTGCTATCGCTGAAGACCACCATGTAGTCAATGTCAGCCTACCTATGGTGGTGGGAATCCAAACAGCAGAAACTTCCAGCATCCGATCACATGGTGGCAGCCCGGTGCAGACGGGAAACCCCTGGATCCCTACCGCCTCTTGCCGCCTGTTTTCTCCGACCTGGAGTTGCCAGAGAGCTCCGAAGACGACACGCTTGTGAACCAGGGCGGCGCCGCCATCATGGCCTATGCCCGGCTACAGTTTGAGGAGATCTCGAACGAGGAGCGTCAGGCTTGGGAGCAGGCCCTTCTGAAGTACTGCGAGCTGGACACCCTGGCTATGGTTATGGTTGTTGAAGGTTGATAGCAAGCATTTCCAACTCTTGGCCGGCGCCCTTCTGGACCGTAAGCGACTGCACCTGCGTTACTGGGTGAGAGAGCGAGGCGAGGAGACCGAGCGGGAAGCTACTGATCAGCAGATTGCCTACCGTGCGAAGGAGCGGATCCGGAGCTCGCTCCGGAAGTCTCGACAGCACACGCAAAGCCAGTCGGTTGGGTGGCATAAATCCCGCCGCTCGGCCAGGATTGGGCAGTTGCTGGCTAGTTAGTTCTCCGATGGCAGCATCTAGGACGTGACAGATTTCGGCCATTGGCTCACGAGCCGACGGCAGTTGGCTGATGGTGTGGTGTAGGCAGCGCTGAACGTTCTTCAGCACCAGCAGCGCAGAAAATTCCAACGAATCGACCTCGAGCAAAGCGGAAAGCCTTGAGATGAGTGAGGCCGTTTCTTCGGTAATAGAAACATTCAGAACGACTGAGCGTGGGTCTTCAAGTAACGTGGGCATCGGACCTCCAAAGAAAAAAGCCCGTTACGGTCTGGCGGGCGTTTACCCGGTGCGGGCTTGGGCGTAAAAAAGTAGGGGGAACAGCCGGCTGCCGGTGCCGCTGCGGGGGAGACCGAGAGCAAGTGGCTCCGGGACGATCCCCAAGGAGATGCCGGGGGGCGATCAAAAGCTGGATTCGGGGTCCAGCCGCCATGTGTGGTCCGCGAGAATGGGAGTGCGGCTACGACAAGACAAAGTTGACGGCTGACGCTTGATCAGCGAATGCACCGCTTGGCAGTGCGGTTTGAATTTTGCTCGCCTGTGTCAAAGGCGTCAAAAGATCCGGACCAGATTGGAGTGAGCCCTGGGTCGATTGGATAGCCGGGCATGGTCCCTAAACCGACCAATGGTCAGCTTTTTGGCGGCGCAAACTTGCCAGCGATGAGGGGCATTTTTGGCATAGAGCCGTGACAGGGCGTCTCGATCGGTGCAAAGCGGTGTTTGCGAAAGCACCGAAAAAACATAACTAAATCAAAGACTTGATGACGAATGGCGCCGAATGTTGCGGTGTAAAGGCGGTTAATGCATTTACATGCGCATCAATTTTTCAGCTCTCCGAAGCCAGGTCGTGGGTTCGATCCCCGCCAGCCGCACCAATCATCTGAAAAACTCGCGTATCTCCTTGATCCGTATGAGTTTTCTGTCAAGCCCAGCACGGCAACTCTCCTGTCCCGAGTGCATGCCTCGACACCGGGTCAGATCGCCTGCCTTCTGCCGCGGGACTCAGTCCAATTGCCGCTGCACATGCAGCAGCAGGCCCGCGCAGGCGTCCTCCACCAGGTCCAGCACCTGCTCAAAGCCCTGCTCGCCACCGTAGTAGGGGTCGGGCACGCCTGGTGCCGTGCGCTGCAGGCAGAAGTCGGTGAAGCGGCGGAGCTTGTGCCGTTGGTCGGGCGGACAGAGTTCGCGCGCGTGTGCGTGGTTGTCCTGGTCCATGACCAGCACGAGGTCGTAGTGTTCGAAATCCCGGGGCAAGAGCTGGCGCGCGCGCAGGTCTGAAAGGTCGTAGCCGCGTTGGGCGGCATGCTGCTGCGAGCGTTCGTCGGGCGGGCGACCGGCATGGTAGCCGTGCGTGCCGGCCGAATCGACCTGCACCCGGGGTGCCAGGCCGTGTTCGAGCAGCTGGTGGCGGAACACACCATGCGCAGTCGGGCTGCGGCAGATATTGCCCATGCAGACAAAGAGGACGGCGTAGTCCTTCATGTGCCTTCGTCCTTTTTCAGCTGCAGTGCCGCCTCGTAAAGGGTGTTGCGTGAGGTGCCCGTGATCTCGGCTGCCAGGCGTACGGCCGTCTTGAGCGGCAGCTCGGCCAGCAGCAGGGTGAGCACGCGCAGGTCGGGGCCACGCTCGCTGGTTTGCGCCTGCAAGGGGTGCAGCACCAGCACGAATTCACCGCGTTCACGCTTCTCGTCCGCGGCCAGCCAGGCGCCCAGTTCCGCCGCCGGCAGGGTGACCAGCTGCTCGAATTGTTTGGTCAGTTCCCGCGCCACGGTCAGGGGGCGGGTGCCCAGCAGGGCCAGCGCGGTGGCCAGCGCCCCGACGCGATGCGGCGCTTCCAGCAGCACGATCGCCCGCGCTTCACTGGCCAGGGCCTGCACGGCGGCCGTGCGCTCGCCGGCCTTGGCGGGCAGGAACCCGGCGAACACGAAGGCACCGGCCTCGTCGACGACGCCCGCCACACTGAGCGCGGCGGTGATGCTGCTGGCGCCGGGCAGGGGGACGATGGGCAGGCCGGCGGCGCGCACCGCGGCCACCAGGCGCGCACCGGGGTCGCTGATGGCGGGGGTGCCGGCATCGCTGACATAGGCCAGGCGCTGGCCGGCCTGCAGACGCGCGACGACCTGCTGCGCGGCCTCGGCCTCGTTGTGCTGGTGCAGGGCGATCAGGGCGGCCGAGGGGCGGTCGATGCCATAGGCGCGCAGCAGGCTCTGGGTGTGGCGCGTGTCCTCGCAGGCGAGTGCGTCGACCAGCTGCAGCACGTGCAGGGCGCGCAGCGTGATGTCGGCCAGGTTGCCGATCGGGGTGGCCACCACATACAGCGCTCCCTGCGGATAATGCTGGGCAGCGGCCGCGTCATGCGCGGCGGACAGGGCGGAGGCGTAAGTAGCGTTCAATGGTGTTCCCCAAGTGGCCGGCAGCAGCTGGCAAACCCAGCACCCGGCAGGCCGGTGAGGCCGCCGAGGCGCAGGCCCTGCAGCATCTGCGGGCGGCCGGTCTGCGGCTGCTTGAGCGCAATTATCGGACGCCCGGGCGCGGTGGCGGCGAGATAGACCTGATCATGCGTGCGGCCGATGGCACCCTGGTCTTCGTGGAGGTGCGCCAGCGCGCCGGTGCCGGGCATGGCGGGGCGGCGGCCAGTGTGGGTGCCACCAAGCAGCGGCGCATCGTGCTGGCCGCGCGCCATTACCTGCTGCGCTGGCAGGTGCCGCCGCCCTGCCGCTTTGATGTCGTGGCCCTGGACGGCGCCGGCCTGCAATGGCTCCAGGCCGCCTTCGACGCGGCCTGAACGGCCCGCGTCGCGCCGGTCGCCCCAGAGGGACAAAGGCAGCGGCTGGCGGTTATCATAGGGCCATGCTTGAGCAACGCATTGAACAACACTTCATCGACAGCGCCGACCTGAAGTACCAGGCGGCGCAGGTCCTGAGCAAACCCATCGCGGCTGCGGTGCAGGCCATCCTGGCCTGCGTCACCAACGGCGGCAAGGTGTTGATTTGCGGCAATGGCGGCTCTGCCGCCGACGCCCAGCATTTCGCCGCCGAATTCATCGGCCGTTTCGAGCGGGAACGCCCCGAACTCGCCGCCATTGCGCTGACCACCGACAGCTCCATCCTGACGGCCATTGCCAACGATTACGACTTCAACGTGATCTTCTCGCGCCAGGTGCGTGCCCTGGGCCAGCCCGGCGACGTGCTGATGGCGATTTCGACCAGCGGCAACTCGGCCAATGTGCTGGCCGCCATCGATGCCGCGCACGAGCGCGAGATGGTGGTGGTGGGCCTGAGCGGACGCAACGGCGGCAAGATGACCAGTGCCCTGCGCGAGACCGATGTCCACATCTGCGTTCCGCACGAGCGTACCGCACGCATCCAGGAGGTGCATCTTTTGACGCTGCATTGCATCTGCGATGCGGTCGATCACCAACTGCTCGGGGAACAGGAAAACAATCCATGACGAAGCTGCCGGTCCGACGACTCTGCGTGATCCTGCTGGTGTCCGTGCTGGCAGGGGCCGGCCTGAGCGCCTGCGCGCCCCTGCTGGTGGGCGGCGCCGTCGTGACGGGCATGACGGCCTCTGATCGCCGTACCACCGGGGCACAGCTCGAGGACGAGCGCATCGAGTCACGTGGTGCGGCCCGCCTGCGCGAAAACCTGGGCGAGCGCGTGCACATCAACATCACCAGCTACAACCGCCAGGTATTGCTCAGCGGCGAAGTGCCCAATGAGCAGGACAAGCAGTTGGCCGAGCAGGTGATCTCCCGCATCGAGAACGTGCGCAACATCATCAATGAGCTGACCGTGCTGGGCCACTCCACGCTGACGCAGCGCTCGTCGGACGCGCTGGTCACCGGTCGCGTCAAGTCCAACCTGATCGACGCCAGAGACATTAGCGCCAGCGCCTTCAAGGTGGTGACCGAGCGCGGCGTGGTCTTTCTGATGGGACGCGTGACCGCACGTGAGGCCGATCGGGCCACCGATCTGGCGCGCCGTAGCAGCGGGGTGCAGAAGGTCGTGCGCCTGTTCGAGATCATCACCGAGGAAGACCTGCTGGAGATGCAGTCTCAGCCCAGCAGTTCGGGTGGGCCGTCACCCTCATCGGCCAGCGGCCGGGCCATGTAAGTCCGGCTGGCCGGCCTGCTCAGGGCCGGCGGTCTTTACTTGCGCAGGCGGCGCAGCAGGCTGGAGGTGTCCCAGCGTCCCCCGCCCATCTCCTGCACGTCGCCGTAGAACTGGTCCACCAGGGCCGTCACGGGCAAACGCGCGCCGTTGCGGCGGGCCTCGTCCAGCACCAGGCCCAGGTCCTTGCGCATCCAGTCCACGGCAAAGCCGAAATCGAACTGGTCGGCCACCATGGTCTTGCCGCGGTTGTCCATCTGCCAGCTCTGGGCGGCGCCCTTGCCGATCACCTCCAGCACCAGGCCCATGTCCAGCCCGGCCTGCTGGCCGAAGGCCACGGCTTCGGCCAGGCCCTGGATCACGCCGACGCAGCAGACCTGGTTGACCATCTTGGCCAGCTGGCCGGCTCCGCTGTCGCCGATGCGCGTGAAAGCGCGCGAATAGGCCATGGCGGGCGGCTTCACGGTGTCGAAAGCAGCTGGGTCGCCCCCGCACATGACCGTGAGCATGCCGTTCTGGGCGCCGGCCTGCCCCCCCGATACCGGCGCGTCGACGAATTGCAGCTTGCGCTCACGCGCGGCGGCATACAGTTCGCGCGCCACTTCGGCCGAGGCCGTGGTGTGGTCGGCAAACACGGCGCCGGCCTTCATGCCGGCGAAGGCACCATCCGGCCCCAGCACCACGCTGCGCAGGTCCTCGTCGTTGCCGACGCAGGCATAAACGATGTCAGCCCCGGTCGCCGCTTCACGTGGCGTGGCTGCCGCTGCACCCCCGAACTCCTGCACCCAGGCCTGGGCCTTGGCGACGGTGCGGTTGTAGACCGTGACCGTATGTCCGGCGCGCGCCAGATGTCCGGCCATGGGGTAGCCCATCACGCCCAGGCCGAGGAAGGCGACCTTGCGGGAGGGGGTGGGGTCGTAGGTTTTGGAGTTGAGGCTGGGCATGCTGTGCTCCTGAAGAAACGTAGCGTGGCGTAGCGAGCGGGATGCAGAGCAAGGCCTGGGTGGCGGGCATCCGGAACGTACCTTGGGGTACGTGAGGAATGCCCGACGGGACCCGCAACGCGGCTATGCGCCCGCGCAGTAGCCGCTAAACAATGGCGAAGTTTTCCGTACCTGCGGCCAGATCCTGCGACTTGCCCCGCTGGCTGTTGAGCTTGATCTGCAGGCGCAGGTCGTTGAGCGAGTCGGCGTTGCGCAGCGCGTCTTCGTAGGTGATCTGATTGCTTTCGTAGAGATCGAAGAGGGCCTGGTCGAAAGTCTGCATGCCGATGTTGCGGCTCTTCTTCATGATCTCCTTGACCTCGGAGACCTCGCCCTTGAAGATCAGATCGGAGATCAGCGGCGAGTTGAGCATGACCTCCACGGCCGCGATACGCCCCTTGCTGTCCTGCTTGGGGATCAGGCGCTGCGAGACCAGGGCGCGCAGGTTGAGCGACAGGTCCATCAGCAGCTGCGGGCGGCGCTCTTCGGGGAAGAAGTTGATGATGCGGTCCAGGGCCTGGTTGGCGCTGTTGGCGTGCAAGGTGGCCAGGCACAGGTGGCCGGTTTCGGCGAAGGCCACGGCGTGTTCCATGGTCTCGCGGTCGCGGATCTCGCCCATCAGGATCACGTCGGGCGCCTGACGCAGCGTGTTCTTCAGGGCGATTTCCCAGCTGTCGGTGTCCAGGCCCACTTCGCGCTGCGTCACCACGCAGTTCTTGTGCGGGTGCACGAACTCCACCGGGTCCTCTACGGTGATGATGTGACCTTGCGAGTTTTCGTTGCGCCAGTCCACCATGGCCGCCAGCGTGGTGGACTTGCCCGAGCCCGTGGCCCCCACCATGATGCACAGGCCGCGCTTGGCCATGGTCACTTCCTTGAGGATCTGCGGCACGCCCAGGCTGTCGATGGTGGGCAGCACGGCGGGAATCACCCGCAGCACCAGACCGACCTTGCCTTGCTGAATGAAGGCGTTGGCGCGGAAGCGTCCGACATTGGGCGGCGAGATCGCGAAATTGCACTCCTTGGTGCGCTCGAACTCCGCGACCTGCTTGTCGTTCATGACCGACCGTGCCAGCGCCATGGTGTGGGCCGCGCTCAGGGGCTGGGGCGAGACCTTGGTGACCTTGCCGTCCACCTTGATGGCGGGCGGAAAGTCGGCCGTGATGAACAGGTCGCTGCCGTTGCGGCTGATCATCAGTCGCAGCAGGTCGTTGATGAATTTGGTTGCCTGGTCGCGCTCCATGAGAGCACCTCCTTTCAGTGGACTCGTACAGCGCTGCCCTGGTGCGGGGAACGCCGCGGAACCGGCTTGGCCGGGCCGCTGGCGTTGCCCCCTGCAAGGGGGGTAGCGTAGCGACACGCAGTGCGCGTAGCTTGGGGGTTTGCCATGGTCAGCCGGGGAAGTTCTCCGGGATCTTGGCCTTGCCGCGGGCTTCGGCGGCGCTGATGACGTTGCGCTTGACCAGCTCGGTCAGGTTCTGGTCCAGCGTCTGCATGCCCACGCTGTTGCCGGTCTGGATGCTGGAGTACATCTGGGCCACCTTGGCCTCGCGGATCAGGTTGCGGATGGCGGGCGTGCCGATCATGATCTCGTGCGCCGCCACGCGGCCCTGGCCGTCCTTGGTCTTGCACAGGGTCTGCGAGATCACGGCCTGCAGCGATTCGGACAGCATGGCGCGGATCATTTCCTTTTCCTCGGCCGGGAACACGTCGATGATCCGGTCGATGGTCTTGGCCGCGCTGGACGTGTGCAGGGTGCCGAAGACCAGGTGGCCCGTTTCGGCCGCCGTCATCGCCAGACGGATGGTTTCCAGGTCACGCATTTCGCCGACCAGGATGGCGTCCGGGTCTTCGCGCAGCGCGGACTTGAGGGCCGCGGCAAAGCTCAGGGTGTGCGGACCCACCTCGCGCTGGTTGATCAGGCACTTCTTGGACTCGTGCACGAACTCGATCGGGTCTTCCACCGTCAGGATGTGGCCGAACTCGGTCTCGTTCAGGTAGTTGACCATGGCGGCCAGGGTGGTGGACTTGCCCGAGCCCGTGGGGCCGGTCACCAGCACCATGCCGCGCGGCTTGAGCGCCAGGTCGCCGAAGATCTTGGGCGCGTTGAGCTGCTCCAGCGTCAGGATCTTGCTCGGGATGGTCCGGAACACGGCGCCGGCGCCGCGGGTGTGGTTGAAGGCGTTGACCCGAAAGCGCGCCAGGCCATCGATCTCGAAGGAAAAGTCGATTTCCAGGAATTCTTCGTAGTTCTTGCGCTGCGTGTCGTTCATGATGTCGTACACCATGGCGTGCACTTCCTTGTGCGACAGGGCGTCGACGTTGATGCGTCGCACATCGCCGTGCACGCGGATCATCGGCGGCAGGCCGGCGGAGAGGTGCAGGTCGGAAGCCTTGTTCTTGACGCTGAATGCCAGCAGTTGAGTAATGTCCACGTGTCCCTCGATCGATGTATGCGTACTTTGCTAAGCTTGCCGGACAATTATGACCGTGATTGCCGCCCAGCTCCAAGCCGTTCATGCCCGCATGGCTGCCGCATGTCATGCGGCCGGACGTGACCCGGCCAGCGTCGCTTTACTGGCGGTTTCAAAAACCTTCAGCCCCGAGGCGGTGCGCGCAGCACACGCCGCCGGGCAGACGGCCTTTGGGGAGAACTACATCCAGGAGGCCGTGGACAAGATGGCCGTGCTGGAGGGGCTGCCCCTGCAGTGGCACTGCATCGGCCCGATCCAGAGCAACAAGACGCGCCTGGTGGCCGAGCACTTTGCCTGGGCGCAGACCGTGGATCGTCTCAAGATCGCGCAGCGACTCAGTGAGCAGCGTCCGGCCCACCTGCCGCCCTTGCAGATCTGCCTCCAGGTCAATGTGGATGGCGGGGCGACCAAGTCTGGTGTGGCACCCGCGGATCTGCCGCTGCTGGCCCATGCGGTGGCGGCGCTGCCCCGACTGCAATTGCGCGGCCTGATGTGCATCCCCGATCCCCAGCCGGACTTCGACGCCATGAAGGCCGTGTTCCTGCGGGCCAGGGACCTGTATGCGCAATTGCGTGCCCAAGGGCTGGCGCTGGACACCCTGTCCATGGGCATGAGTGCCGACCTCGAGGCGGCGATCCATGCCGGCAGCACGCTGGTACGCGTGGGCACGGCCATCTTTGGTGGCCGCAGCTACGTCGCCTAGGCTTGGCCGATGGCCGCGTTCAGGCGTGGCATCACCTCTTCAGCCATGCGCTGCATCGAACGCTGGGCCGGGGCCGCGTCCCCGACGTGCTCGCCCACATCGGCTTCGCGCAGGGTTATGCGGATGTCGCGCCCTGGTGAGTGGATAGGCATCATGAGCATGCTGAGTTTCATGGGGTGCCTCTCGAGGGGGATCGGTAGACGGCCTCGGCCGGTGCGGGGCTCAGCCCCACGCCCTGCTGGAACTGGCCGTTGCAGAACAGCAGTGGTGCCGTGGCGCTGTGGGCGTAGTGCTCCACCTCGCCCAGGAAGAGAACGTGGTCACCCACCGCCTGGTCGCCGACGATGCGGCACTCGATGCTGGCCGCGCAGCCCGCCAGCACCGGCTGCTCGTGCCGGCCCTCGCTACAGTCCACGCCCGCAAACTTGTCGGGGGCCGGGCGTGCGAAGCGCTGCGCCAGTTCCAACTGTTCCAGCGCCAGCACATTGACCACGAAGCGCCCGGCGGCGCGGAACCCGGCCAGGCTGGGCGAGTGCAGGGCCAGGCTCCAGAGCACGATGGGAGGGGCCAGGGAGACCGTGTTGAAGGAGTTGGCCGTCACGCCCAGGCGTTGCCCTTCGGGGGTGCGCGCGGTGATCACGGTCACCCCGGTGCCAAAGCGCCCGAAGGCGCGGCGCAGGTCCAGGGTGTCGGGGGCGGGGGAGGCCGGGGGCTGGTAACTTGCCATGCCTTATTTTTGGTGATCAATTGATCAACATCAATCCCGGGTTTACCCGAGGCCGGTACCCGCGCCTGGGCTCAGTGCTGGGCGAGGAAGTCGAGCACGTGGTGGCTGAAGCCGTCGGGGTTTTCAAGGTGCAGGATGTGCGGCCCGGCCAGCGCGGCATAACGGGCCCCGGGCGTGAGCCGGGCGTAGCCCTCGATCTGGGATGCGGCCACGGCCTGGTCGTCCAGGCCTGCGAGGAAGAGCGTGGGCACCTGCAACTGGCCCAGGTGGTCCTGCAGGTGCAGGCCGGCCAGTGCCCGGGCGCTGGCGGCGTAGTCGCGCGGCGGACAGGCCAGCAACTGCTGGCGCACATCCTCGACGACGGCCGGCTGCCTGGCCAGGAAGGCGGGGGTGAACCAGCGCTCCAGGGTGGGCGCGACCACCGGTGTCATGCCCTGCTGCTCGACCAGGGCGGCGCGTTGTTGCCACATGCCGGTCGCAGCGGCATCCATCTCCAGGCGGGAGCAGGCCACGACCAGCGATTGCAGGCGCTTGGGCGCGCGCAAGGCCAGTG
This sequence comes from Hylemonella sp., assembly GCA_034366585.1. GTDB lineage: Bacteria > Pseudomonadota > Gammaproteobacteria > Burkholderiales > Burkholderiaceae_C > Hylemonella. The sequence goes on along the minus strand of JAXMMJ010000054.1, from coordinate 5,032 downwards.
CCACGCCGATGCAGCCACCCAGCGAGAGGCCGAGAAAATGGCTGCGCGCGATGCCCAGCGCCTCCCAGAGCTGCTGCACCTGGGCGGCCAGATCGTCCATCGTGTCGTGCGCGCCGGCTGCGCTGCCTTGGGCATGGGTATTGACGGCCAGCACGCGGTAGCCGCGGGACAGGGCCGGCAGCAGCGTATCCCAGATACGCAGGTTGGCGCCGATGGGATGGCTCAGGGTCAGCCAGGGGCCATCGGCCGGGCCGTGGAGGGTGTGTTCGAGGACGGGGCTCATGGCGGCGCGCGGCTGAGGTTGTGAGGGTGAGCATTAGATCATTAAGATCGGGGCCATGACAAGACGAGCTTCGACACCCGCCCAGCCGCCAACAGCCGGCCCGCGCCGGCGCTTGGCGGGCGAGGCGCGCGAAAAGGCGATCGTCGAGGCGGCGGTGCAGTTCTTCGCCGAGGTCGGCTTCGACGGCGACACGCGTGAGCTGGCGCGGCGCGTGGGGGTGACGCAGTCGCTGATCTTCAAGTACTTCCCCAGCAAGGCGGCGCTGATCGAGCGGGTCTACCAGGAGGTCTATGTGGGGCGCTGGAACCCCTACTGGGAGGTCATCATCGCCGACCGGCGCGTGCCGCTGGAAGAGCGCCTGACGCGCCTGTACAGCGACTACGCGAAGACCGCCCTGACCTGGGACTGGGTGCGCCTGTTCATGTTCTCCGGACTCAAGGGCGAGGCCATCAACCAGCGCTACCTCCAGTTCCTGCGCAGCCGCGTGCTCGAGCCGGTGGCGCTGGAGCTGCGTGCCGAGCTGGGCCTGCCGGGGCCACAGGAAGTGCCGCTGAGTGAACTGGAGATCGAGCTGGTCTGGGGCATCAACGCGCGCATCTTCTACTTCGGCCAGCGGCGCTGGATCTTCGATGTGCCACTGGAGGCCGACCTGGACGCCCTGATCCGGCTCACCCTCCACCACTTCATGGCCGGTGCGCGAGAGGTGCTGCCGGGGCTGGTGGTGCCGCAGACGGACAAGGCCTTGGCGACCCGGTACACGGGGCCGCAAAGCGTGGAATAAGTCACGGATTGACTACCCCCTGGGGTTGAGGGACGGGCTTACCCGCTGGCGCCAGCGGGTCCGTTACATAAAATTACAATCCAGGTCTGACCATGTTCCCCACGTTTGCCCCCAAGGCGCCTCGCCGATCCACCGGACTGACCGTCATCGAGCTCCTGCTCGTGGTGGCCATGATCGGCGTCCTGGTGGCGCTGGCCCTGCCCAAGTACCAGAGCTACCAGGAGCGGATCAAGCAGACCCACGCCATCCAGGACATCACGGTTCTGCAGGCCCTGATCCGGGACTACCAGCTCAACAACGGCAGCTATCCCGCCTCGCTGGCCGAGGTCGGCAATGCCGACCGGCTCGACCCCTGGGGCCACCCCTATGTCTACCAGGAGTTGGCCAGCGTCAAGGGCCATGGCAAGGCGCGCAAGGACCGCAAGCTCAACCCACTGAACTCCGATTTCGACCTCTACAGCGTGGGCAAGGACGGCGACTCGAAGACGCAGCTGACGAACAAGCTCAGCCTGGACGACGTCGTGCGGGCCAACGATGGTGCGTTTGTCGGCCTGGCTGCCGACTACACCCACTGAGTCTGGCATCGCCACGGCCATGTTCCCGCTGCTCAAGCTCCCCATCCAAGGGCTGTTCCTGCGCAGCCAGGTGGCGCGGCGCGTGTTCCTGCTGTTCCTGACGTCGGCACTGATCCCGGCGCTGCTGCTGGGGGTGCTGGCCTATTGGCACATGCGCACCATGGACGAGCAGCACGTGAACCGCCAGCTGGCTCTCGAGGCGGGCAACTACAGCAGCGGCTTGTACGAGCGCCTGCTGGGTGCCCATTTCATGCTCAGCGTGCAGGCCGCCGGATTGCGCCAGGGCCTGACGGTGGCAGACACCCGTCCGGACCAGGCCCACCGTGTGTTCAAGCGCATCAACGTGCATGAACAGGCGCTGTCGGGCAGTCCGCAGGATGCGGCCCTGGGTGAGCGCCTGCAGCAGCCCCAGGCGCTGGCCCATCTGGTGCGCGGCGACAGCGTGTTGCTGACGCGACCCGATACCGCGGGGACTCACATCGAGCTGGCGACCGCCATCGATCCCGCGCAGGCCGCCCGTGGTGTGCTGCTGGCCGAGCTGGAGCCGGAGCACGTCTGGGGGGATGCTGATGATCTGGCGCACCAGACGCAGGCCTGCGTGCTGGATGCCGCTGCCCAGGTGCTGTATTGCTCCGACATGCAGCTCACGGCTGTTGCCGCCGACATCGCGGCGCAGGGCCTGGACCAGCCCACGGGCACCAGCGGCGTCTGGCAGTTCAACACCCGCCGCCTGTTCCTGCGTGCCCGCTTCGCGGTCGACGACTGGACGGTCATCACGCTGCGCCCGCAAGGCGCGAGTGATGCCGGCTGGAGCCGGCTGGCCTATTACTTTCTCGGCATCATCCTGCTGACCCTGCTGCTGGTGGCCCTGCTCAGCGGGGTGCAGCTGCGGCGCATCCTGGTGCCGCTGGAGCGGCTGATCGATGGCACGCGGCGCATAGCGCGCGAGGAATTTGCACACCCGGTCATGGTGCGGCGGGACGACGAGTTCGGCCAGCTGGCGCAGGCCCTCAACAAGATGGCGGCCCGCCTGGGCCGCCAGATGGGCACGCTGCGCGCCCTGGCGGAGATCGACCACGAGATCCTGTCGCGCGTGGACATGGAGCAGATCATCTCCCGCGTCCAGGAACGCCTGCACGAACTCTGGCCTAAGGCCGTGACCAGCATGGTGGTGTTCGACCAGCAGGCTGCCGACTTTGGCATCGTGCATCTCTACTCCGGCGTGAATGACGTCACGTCCAAGATGCCCAGCCGGCTGGAGCCCTGGCTGCTGGAGCAACTGGCGCGCGACTATGACGGCCTGTGGTTCGACGTCGGTGGCGGGGAACTGCCGGACTTCCTGTCCATGGTGGCCGAAGCCGGCGCGCGGCGCATCCTGGTGCTGCCGATCTTCTGGAACGAAAAAGTCAGCGGCCTGCTGGCCGTCGGCCTGCTGGAGCCGCGCGAGTTCAGCAACGAACTGGTGCAACAGGCGCGCGACCTGGTCAACCGCATCGGCGTGGCCCTGGCGGCGCATGCGCGTGACGAGCAGCTCAAGTTCCGCGCTTACCACGACGCCCTGACCGGCCTGCCCAACCGGCCCCTGCTGGTCGAGCGCCTGAACCAGGAGATGTCCCATACGCGTCGCAACGGCAAACAGCTGGCCGTGCTGTTCATCGACCTCGACCGTTTCAAGAAGATCAACGACAGCCTGGGGCATGAAGGGGGCGACCGCCTGCTGTGCCAGGTGGCCGAGCGCCTGACCTCGTGCACCCGCGAGGGCGACACCGTGGCCCGCATGGGCGGCGACGAATTTGTCGTGTTGCTGCCCGACCTGGGCAACGCGCAGCTGGCGGCGCGCCTGGCCAGCGAAATGCTGGGGCTGCTGGCCGAGCCCTTCATCATCGATGGCAGCAGCAACTACGTGGGTGCGAGCATCGGCGTGGCCATCTTCCCGGACGACGGCAGCATTGCGCCGGAACTGCTCAAGAAGGCCGACATGGCCATGTACCGGGCCAAGGCCACGGGGCGCGGGCGCATCATCTTCTTCGAGGAGAGCATGAACCTGGTCCAGCAGGAGCAGTCCGTGCTGGAGCGCGAGCTGCGACTGGCCATCGAACGTGGGCAGCTCTCGCTGCGTTATCAGCCGCGCATACGGCTGAGTGACGGCAAGCTCGCGGGCGCCGAGGCGCTGCTGCGCTGGCAGCACCCGGAGCTGGGCTGGGTCAGTCCCGAGAAGTTCATCCCGCTGGCCGAGGAGGTCGGGCTGATCGACGAGATCGGGGGCTGGGTGCTGCGCCAGGTCTGCGCTCAGCTGGGGCACTGGCAGACGGCGGGTTACCGCATCACCCTTTCCGTCAACGTTTCAGGTCGCCAGTTGAGGTCGGGGCGTCTGGGCCAGCAGGTGCAGCAGGCGCTGAACGAGAGTGGTGTGGTGCCGGCGGCACTGGAGCTCGAGGTCACGGAGGGCACGCTGATCGACAACATCGAGGAGGTGGGTGAGCAGCTCGGCCAGATCAAGCAGACCGGCGTCGGCATCGCGCTGGATGATTTCGGCACTGGTTACTCCTCGCTGAGCTATTTGCAGCGCCTGCCGATCGATATCCTGAAGATCGACCGCGCTTTCATCCGGGAGCTGGGTCGCAGCGACGGCGCCGGCAGCATCGTGCACTCCATCATTGCGCTGGCGCATGCCCTGGGCAAGACGGTCGTGGCCGAAGGCGTGGAGCGCGAAGACCAGGTCGAGCTGCTGCGCATCTGGCAGTGCGAGCAGGCCCAGGGCAACTATCACAGCCTGCCGATCACGGCCGACGAACTCGAGGCGCTGATGACGCCCTCACGTCCCGCCGAAATCGCCTGAAGCGCGGCGCGCCGGGCCCGCACCCAGCAGCGCACCGATCAGGTCGACCGCATGGCGCGTCGTCCGCTGGTCCCGATCCAGCGCCGGGTTGAGTTCCACCACGTCCACGGAGCCCAGCCGGCCGCAGCGCGCGATCAGCTGCAGGCACTGGCGGGCCTGCGCCAGGCTGGCGCCACCGGCCACCACCGTCCCCGTGCCGGGCGCGACCTCGGGGTCCAGGAAGTCCAGGTCCAGGCTGACATGCAGATGCGCGTTGGCAGGCAGATCCTCCAGTGCGCGCGCCATCACGGCGTCTGCGCCCTCTGTGCGCAGGGCGTCCATGTCGCTCACCGCCAGCTCCAGGCGTTGCACCAGCTGCGCCTCGCCGGGGTCCACGCTGCGTACGCCGATCAGGCGCAGCTCGGACGCGGCGAGCGCCGGGACGCGGTCGCCCAGCCCGGTCAGCTCCGCGGGGCCCACCCCGCACAGGCAGGCCACCGGCATGCCGTGCAGATTGGCGCTGGGGCTGGTGCGGCGGCTGTTGCAGTCGGCATGGGCGTCGAACCAGAGCACGC
>JAXMMJ010000053.1:0-20325 GCA_034366585.1 Hylemonella sp. | reverse complement strand
TGAGGAGTTCCAGCGCTTGGCACGCATGGTGTCCGACATGCTCTTTCTGGCCAAGACCGAAAGAGGGCTCCAGCTCCCCAGCAAAGAGCTTTTCTCGGCCGAACAGGAGGCTCAGGCTTTGCTGGACTTCTACGAGGCCGTGGCCGAGGAAAAAAACGTACGCATGAGCCTGCACGGCAGCGGCAACATCCTGGGCGACCGGCTGATGTTTCGCAGAGCGGTGAGCAACCTGTTGTCCAACGCCTTGCGGCATACGAAGATGGCCGGGGAGGTCTGCATCGAGATCAGCGATACCGAAAATTCAACCCAAGTCTCTGTGGAGAACACGGGTGACGGCATTGATCCGAAAATCATGCCCAGGCTGTTTGACCGCTTCTATCGTGCGGATCCATCACGAGCACAGCCGGACTCTGACGGAACCGGATTGGGACTCGCCATCACGCGAGCAATTGTTGAAGCACACGGAGGGAAGATCGAAGTTTCGTCCGCTCAGGGCCGAACAAGATTTACTCTGGAGTTCAGAAAAGTCAGCCTTACATGAGTAAGACCTCAGACAATACCCTTACTCAGGCAGCGGCGCATTGGAACTAACGCAAATGTAATCGCCGGCACATCTTCATGTCAGGGCTGATCGACAGAATACATAACGTGCATTCGCACAAAGTGCATTGATTGACATTGCACCTGTATTTCAAGAAAGGCCCTGATATGAACACCCGAATCACCTCGCTCTTCGCTGCCGTCGTGCTCAGTACCCTGGCATCGACCGCTTTTGCCACCGACTCGCTGGCAAGCAATGTCGACAAGACCTACCGCCTGAAGGACGGCGGCACTGTATTCGTTTTCAAGGATGGGAAAATGGCTGCGGCCGACAAGTTCGACCGCGTTGTCCATCTCCCCAAAGGCCAAGTCCTGGACACAGCTGACGGCCAGAAGATCTCCATGACCAGCAGCGAGAGTGCTCGCCTGGACTTCCTGCAGCGCCAAGGCCACGAGAACTGACCTGTCATCTAGGCAACCCGGTTTGAGGGAATGCCTTTTCCCCTTTGAAGCTGTGCCTCATGAGTCTTGCCGATGATCCAGTGATCTCGCCAAGACTCATGGCATTTCTGTCACCTTAAAATTTCAGTGACTCGATTTTATTTCTGCAAGATGCGGCCGCTAACGCCTGCTGCAACGCCTTCGTTGCCTATTGCGCATCCTGCGCCGATGACGATCCGCATAGGTCTGATATATGCAGTAAACAAAGATCAATGCCAGCACCGTGAGGATGGCTATCAGGAAGAATGTCGCAAGGGACGAGACATATGAGTCCCTCGGCTTTCATGAGTATAGGTACATCACTTCAGAAAAATCGGACGGTGATGACTGTCATCATTTAATGGGTTGATCTGTATAGTCATGCGCGAGTTCTAATTCAAGCACCAGCGAATCTGAAACAGGCAACTGAAGTCTGTCTGACGAGACAAGCACCGACAAATCCCAACTGCCAGAATCACTGGCGACTCATGGCAGGACGAACCTGACGGTCACGGTCTTGGGGGACTGCTTGACCACCGCCACCACCTTCGTTCCTTTGGTGACCTTGAACTCCCCGGCAGCGCCTAGCCATTCACCCTGAGGCACAAGTGCCACATCCTGCTTGTCTGCTCCGTTGAGCAAGGTCAGTGTAGCTGTCGCGTTGCTCACGTCGACCTTCTTGCCGTGATCACGCAGGTAAAGGCGCAGCTTGTCCTTCTGCGCCACAAGCTCGAAGTCCATGTCTCTAGCTTCGGCAACTACGCCGCCATGCAAAGGTTTGTCAGCATGGCTGTGCTGTCCCGCAGCATGCGCCGCGGTGCTGAAGAAGAGTACAAGCGCTGTGATGGATGCAAGAAACTTCATGGGATTTCCTTTCGTTGAGATAAGACACAGGGAGAACAGATTTGATTTACATACGCTTAGAACGCCTCTGCATTGCGGTCATCCAGCAGCCGCTCGGCGTCCTTGCGGCCGAAGAGCCAGAACATGACGGGGGTCAGGTAGGTGTCGAGGAGGGTAGAGCTGATCAGGCCAGAGAAGATCACCACCGCCACGGGGTGCAAGATCTCTGTGCCGGGGCGCTCGGCCTCGAACAGCAGGGGCGCCAGCGCAAAGGCCGTGACCAGCGCCGTCATCAACACAGGGCTGAGTCGTTCCATCGAGCCGCGCAGGATCATCTTGTGATCAAAACTTTCACCCTCGGTGCGCATGAGGTTCAGGTAGTGACTGACCTTCAGGATGCCGTTACGCACCGAGATGCCTGCCAGCGTGATGAACCCGACCAATGCCGCCACCGACAGTGGCTGCCCGGATAGCCACAACCCCAGCACTGCACCCACCAGGGCCAGCGGGATATTGCCCATGATCAGTGCGGACAGGATGACCGACTTGTAGCGGCTGTACAGCACGACGAACATCAGCACCAGCGAGACGATGGACAGCAAGCCGACCAGACGTGAGGCCTCTTCCTGCGCCTGGAACTGCCCCCCCAGGGTAATGAAGTAACCCTCGGGCAATCGGGTTTCGGTGACGACCCGGCGGATATCGGTCACGATGTCCGAGAGGGCCCGACCCTGGGCGTTGGCCGAGAGCACGATACGCCGCTTGCCGTCGTCACGGCTGATCTGGTTGGGACCATCCCCGTCCTCGATGGTCGCGATGCGCGACAGAGGTATTCGCCCTGAGGGGGTCTCCAGCAGGATGTTGCCCAGACCCTCGACCGAACGCGCGGATTCAGGCAGGCGCACCACCAGGGCAAAACGCCGGCTGCCTTCGACGATCTGGGTGATCTTTTCGCCTTCGACCAGGCTTTGCAGGGTGCTCAGGATCTGCGGGGTCGGCACGCCGTATTGCGCGGCAGCCGCGTAATCCACCCGGACCTTGATCTGCGGTGCCAGCACCTGCTTCTCGATTTCCAGGTCGGCGATGCCGGGGATGGCCGCCAGCCGGCCACGCAACACATCGGCCTGCCCACGCAGCGTGTCCAGGTCGTCACCGAAGATCTTGATGGCGATCTGGGAGCGCACGCCCGAGAGCATGTGGTCGATGCGGTGCGAGATCGGCTGGCCGATGGCAATGGCCGCCGGCAGGTTGACCAGACGCGAGCGGATGTCGGCGGAGATCTCGCCCATGGAGCGTTTAAGCTCACCCGCAGGGAGCAGGCCCACGTCCAGCTCGCTGACGTGCACGCCCTCGGCGTGTTCGTCCAGTTCTGCCCGTCCGCTGCGCCGACCCACGTGCACGACTTCCGGCACCTGTTTGACCAGCTTTTCAGCCTGCTGTGCCAGGGCGGAGGATTCGGCCAGGGTCACGCCTGGATTGAGCCGCAATCCAACCAACAGCGTTCCCTCATTAAAAGGCGGCAAGAAGGTCTTAGGGAAAAACGGCACCGCGACCAATGAAGTCAGCACAGCGACGGCCGCCGTGACCAGCGCCGCCCGGGGCCGGTTCAGCACAGCTTGCAGGCTGGTCTGGTACTTTCGTTTGAGCCAGGCCAGCAGGCGAGTATCCCCATGGTCCAGGGACTTCATGCGTGGCAGCAGGTAGAAGGACAGCACCGGCGTGACCGTCACCGAGACCACCAGCGAGGCCAGCGTGGAGACGATGAAGGCAATGCCCAGCGGCACGAAAAGACGTCCCTCCATGCCCGGTAGCGCAAACAGGGGCAGGAAGACCAGCACGATGATGACTGTGGCGTACAGGATGGCCGAGCGCACTTCCATGGTGGCTGCCCCCACCAGTTCCAGGGGGTGCAGGCGATGGTCTGGGTGCTGAGCGCGATCCACCTTGAGGCGGCGCAGCACGTTCTCTACCCCCACCACAGCATCGTCCACCAGACCACCGATAGCGATGGCCAGGCCCCCCAGCGTCATGGTGTTGATGGACAAGCCGAAGTAGCGGAACACAAGGGCCGTCACGAAGATCGACACCGGGATGGCGGTTAGGGCGATGATGGTCGGCCGCAGCGTGCCAAGGAAAAAGAAAAGAATCAGTGCTACAAAAATAGAAGCGCCGATCAATTTTCCCTGCAAGGTCGTGATGGATGCCTCGATGAAGCTGGCCTGCCGGAACGTCACTTTCGGGCTGTCCATGCCCGCCGGCAGGGAACGTTGCATGGTTTCCAGCGCTGACTCGATGGAGCGGGTCAGGTGGATGGTGTCCGCGGCCGGCTGTTTCTGCACGCCCAGTATCACGGCTGGCTTGCCTTCGAAGCCGGCATCGCCGCGTTTGAGGGCCGGGGCAAAAGTCACATCGGCCAGTTGGCGCAGCAGGATGGGCTGGCCGTTGCGGGCTGTGAGCGCAAGGTTCTTCAGATCATCCAGGCGCGAGGTTCGGCCCAGGTTGCGGATCAGGTACTCGCGGCCGTTGAGCTCCAGGAAGCCCCCCGAGGTGTTGGAAGAATAACCCTTGAGCGCGGCCTCCAACTGCTCATGCGTGATACCGAGTTCCCCCATGCGGCTGGTGTTGGGCTGGACCTGGAACTGGCGCACCTCCCCCCCGATGGGAATGACCTGTGCCACCCCGGGAATGGCCATCAGGCGTGGGCGCAGCACCCAGTCAGCGTACTCGCGCACCTGCATGGGCGAAATCTTGCTCGTGTCGATCGGAATCGCGATCTGCATGATCTCACCCATGATCGAGCTGATAGGGCCCATGCGCGGGGTCACGCCGGACGGCAGACCCTCCTCCATGGCCGAGAGCCGTTCAGACACCATCTGCCGGGCCCGGAAGATTTCCGTGCTCCAGTCGAAGGTGACATAGATGAAGGACAGGCCTGCGCTGGAGACGGAACGCACGCTTTCCACGCCTGGCAGACCGTTCATGGTCGTTTCCAGGGGGAAGGTGATGAGCTGTTCCACCTCTTCCGCGGCCATGCCGCCGGCCTCGGTCATGATGGTGACCGTGGGTTTGTTGAGATCTGGAAACACGTCCACGGGGGTGCGTGAGAGCGTGAATGCGCCATAGGCCATAAGCACCAGGCTGGCGATGATCACCAGCAGCCGGTTGCCCAGACTGTTATCGAGAAGCCACTTGAACATGATGCGGGGCTCCCGGTCAGCGGATCTGGTTGATCAGGGCAGCAGCTTGGGTAGCCACCCGGTCGCCGGCCTGCAGGCCGGAGGTGATGGCCACGGAGGCACCATCCAGCGGCTCAACAGTGACCACGCGTGGCTCGAACTGCTCCGGCGCCTTCTTGACCCAGACCACAGACTGGTTGGCAGGGTTTTTCATGAGCGAGGCGGCAGGGACACGCAGGCCGCTGACGCGTGTCGCGGTCTGGACGTAGACCTTCACGGGTTGGCCCACGGCCAGGCTGGAAAGCGCAGCGCCTTCACCCCGGAACAGCATGGGCAACGCCTGCTCGCGCAGGCTGCGGGCTGCACCGACAAAGTTCAGGCGTATCGATTGCGTCCCGATGGCCACGCTGGCGCCCGCCACATTGCGGGCCACATCGGCGTCGTAGGCCAAGGCCTCGATGCGCAGACGGGCCGGGTTGATGACCTCAAAGATTAGTTCGCGGGCATCCACGACCTGACCCGCGACCACATGGCTGGAGGCGATCACGCCGGACACTGGGGCCACCAGAGCGTCGCGATTGCTCAGACCCGCGCTGACGGCGGCCACACGCTCACCCAGGCTGCTGGCATCACTCTCGGCCGCTTCCAGTTCCTTGCGTGGCACGGTATCTGCGAGTTCTTGCAGACGAGTCAGGCGCTTTTCTGCGAGGCTCTTGGCCGCGCGCAGCTCGGCCAGCTGGGCGGACTGGTTGGCACGTTCGATCTGTCCCGATGACGGAACCACATAGGCCAGCACCTGACCTTTGCGCACGCTCTGGCCCACATTCGGCAAACCTTGCGGGCCGGGCTCGATACGGCCAGCGACCATGGCCTGGACCTTGCCGCCGGCATTCGGATCCATGACCACCTTGCCAGCCAGCTCGATCGAGCGGGGCAGCTCGGCAAGACTGACGGTGGTCGTACGCACGCTCAGCTGCCGCTGGGCCGGCTTGGGCAGGAAGACGCTGCCATCCGGCAGCCGTTTGGGGCCATTGCCGTTGACGGCTGCGGGGGCATCGCCATGGTCATGTCCTTCGCCAGCCCAAGCAAGGGGCAGGCCAAGCGCCAGCAGCAGTGCTGTGGCAAAGGACGGAATGTGTTTCAGGTATCGGGTGTTCATGCTGCACCTCCCAGGAAAGGATGACGACGGCCGAGTCGGCGACGCAGGCCCCAGATGAGCGGGACCAGAACCACGAGTGCCATGCCGGCATAGATCAGCCAGGCACGGGAGCCGGCTGGCGCATCGCTATGCTTGTCCTCGTGCAGATCCAGCTCGCCCGCAAGCAGATCGGTTTCGCGGGTCGTCACCACCGTGGCCATGACGGCGTGTTGCCCAGGTGTGAGCTCCTGGGTCAGGGTGGCGACAAACTCACCAACACCATGACTCTGGACGGGGATCTTCTGTCCGGCCAGTTCGAGTTCGAGGCGCGCGTCCGGAACCGGGCTGTTGTCCGCACTGCGGTCCAGGTACAGCGTGAGTTGTTTTCCCTGCAGCACACCTACCAGCTCGAAGCTCTCGGATACCGCGGTGAAACGTGGGGATGCCGTTGCCGCCGTCGTGGCGGGCGCCTCACCATGGTCATGGCCGGGACCTGCCCAGCTGTTTGGTGCAAGGCCGAGCACCGGGATCGTGAAGCCCAAGGCAAGAAGTCGTTGAAGTCGTTTCATAGAGGGTTCCAGTTCACTGAGGGCCTTGCTGAGGCAGCTGGCCCAGGGTTTGGCGCAGCGCCGAGATGGCTGCGGCGAATTCGATGCGGGAGCGGGCGGCCTGTCGCTCCGCGGCAATGGCTTCCAGCTCAATGCGCAGGCGGGTGGGCAGATCGGTCTCGCCGGCCCGGAAAGATTTCTCAAAGAAGGCGCGTGATTCACGTGCCAGCTGGGCTCGCCGCCCGTTGGCCGTGAGCTGCGTCTGGGCCGACTCCAGGCGAACACGGGCGCTGTCCAGGCTGGCCTGAATGCGCTCCCGTTCCAGGGTGAGCTGCGTTTCAGCTTCGATGGACTGCGCCTGGGCGGTAGCGATGCTGGCGCGCTTGCGACTGTCTGAACCGAAGGGAAGTCTGACGCCGACGGTGATGCTTTGCTGGTAGTTTTCACCGAAGACGCCGCGATCCCGGCTCGTGGCCAGCATCAACTCGGGCGTAGCCCGCGTCCTGGCCTGGGCCAGCTCCACCGTCCTGCGCGCGATCTCGGCTCGGTTGAGCAGTTCAAGCACCGCCGGATGCCGATCTCCCAGGGCCGCCGCGTCCTGCGGAATATCCGGCTGAGGTTCGGTTGGCAGTGCTTCGGACTGGGCCATGGCGTCAGTGGGAAGGATCAAGCCACTCAGCGCCCGCAGGCGTTGGCCCGCGGCTGCCAGTGCACTGGAGGCCTCGGCCAGCTCAGCCTCGGCACCGGCCTGTGCACCTTCGGCCTGGTGCTGATCGGCGCGGGCCAGATCACCGGCCCGCACCCGCCGGCTAACATCGGCCGTGAGCTGCTGGGCGTTGAGCAGACGCTCGCTCGCCAGCGCAAACCCGATGCGGGCCAGTTGCCACGACCAGTAAGCCTCGCGCACGTCCGAGGCCGTCTGCAGCTGAGCCAGCAAGGTGCTGCTGGCCGTGGCACGCTGCTCGGCATCCGCCACGGCCATGCTGCTGGAGCGTTCACCCGGCAACCACAGGGGGATGGCTACGCCTGCCGTGTATTCACGACGGCCCAGGTTGTCGCTCCATTGGTCAGTCTTGCCGGACAGCTCCAGGGCGACGGGCTCGGCCGTCCAGCTGGCGGCAGCCTCTTGGCGCGCCGCAGCCGCATCCCGGCGGGCCTGCAGTGACCTGGCTTCAGGCTGGCGCTGCCAGGCGGCCTCAAAAACCGCTGTCAATGACGGCGCAGCAGAGGAGCTTGGTGCGGTGCCCTCCAGACCGTTGGGTGGTTTCTGCTGCGCCCAGGTGCTGCCCAGGGTCAAACCCAGCAGTGCCAGCGCAACACATATGCATCTATCAATTCGCGGCATGCGATTCTCCAAAAGGGGAAAGTCATTTGGGGAATCGGCGAGGTGCGATCAGCTTGGATCGCAGCCAGCGTACCTGGCGCATCAGCGATGCGTCAGGTGACAGAAGTGGGCAGGGGAGCCTCTACCTCGCCGATCAGGCGAGGTGGGCCCAGTTGGGCCGCTCGGGCAGAGTGGGATGCGGAGAAGAAAGCAGGAAGCGCTCGCGGGTGTGCACGTCGGCCGCCGAGTACAGCACCGGCACGATGGTAGATGCGTGCAAGGCGGTGGCACAGCCTGCATGACAGACCGGGCAATCGGCATCGACGGCGCCGAGGGTCTTGGTGCTGGTATCGTCTTCGGCCTTCTTGTCCGCGTGGTGCTGATGCTCGTGATGGCCAAAATGCTGGGCTGCTGCATCAGTCTCATGCTGGCAATACGTGCTCACTGCCGCCCAACTGAGTTGCAGTGGGAGCAGTGCCAGCAGAAGGATGATGGACCAGCGACGCATGCGGACTATTCTAGCCACAAAGTATTTGAGAGACTGACGATCCATGGAATGGCCACAACCTGCCTCAGGCATTGCTTACTTGGAGGGCTGTCTCCACAAATAGTTCTGATGCATCATCATGTGATTCATCATTTGCTGCTGCATCCCGATGTATTGATCCATCATGTACTGGCGCTGTTTCATTTGTTCTGGCGTCAGCCCGGAGTAATAGCCACCCATCCCCCGCCAGCCCATCATCCCCGGTCCACCCATGTGCCATCCCCCGTATGCAGGGCCAGATCCGCAACAGCCCATCATGCCCGGACCCCACATGCCTTGCATCATGGTCATGCCGCTTTGCATCGTCAGCCAGTGTTCCTGGAGCAGCTTCTGTCGCTCTTGCGGGTCTTGCGTCTGACGAATCCTGTCCATCTGCTCCTGCATCTTCTGGATGTTTTCCTGAATTTGTGCTGCCTGCTTGTCAAAGTCTGTGAGATTGGGTGCTTTGGTTTGCGCTTGCACGCTCTTGTCGGCGCTGCTGGATGGTTGCGCTTGAGCGGACGCCCCAGCCATGAGTCCCAAGGCCAAGGCCCCTGTCAGTACTACTGATTTCATTTTGCAATCTCCTTGAAAATCCAAGTGGGGCAATGACGCTACTCCGATTACCAATACTCGTCAACGCACAGCCAACTGACCAAGGCGCAGCTGGGGCTCTTGTCGATCTTGAAATTTATGAAGCATGCGGGCTGCTCTGTACTTCACGGCCCGGTGTAGGTTTTGATTGCTTTTCTCGAAAGGATATCCAGATCAGCGTCCAGGCGCCCACGCTGATGAATACATCGGCGAGGTTGAATGCGGGCCAGTGCATTCCTTTCCAATGGAAATCAAGAAAGTCCACGACCTTCCCCATGATCATGCGGTCCAGGACATTGCCAATGGCCCCACCTAGTATCAGACTCAAGCCTAGTGCCTCGTAACGCGGACGTTGCGTTTGAAGCAAGAACGCCAACCCGGCGGATACGAGCAACGCCAGCACGATGAGGAAGTAACGCTGCCAGCCGCCTGCATCAGCCAGGAAGCTGAAGGCTGCACCAGGATTCAGTACATAAACCAGATTGAAAAGCGAGCTGATAGGAGCTTGCTCACCCAGCGTAAACATCTGGGTGATCACACTTTTGCTTGCCTGATCCAGTAGCACTGCAGATAAGGCCAGACCATGCCAGCGCCAGTTTGAAATTGGCATGAAGTTCATTTGCGCAACAGTCTCAAGCCGTTGAACACCACGATCAGGCTCGCGCCCATATCAGCGAACACGGCCATCCACATGGTGGCGCTGCCCAGGACGGACAGCACCAGGAAGACCGACTTGATACCCAGGGCCAGCACGATGTTCTGCCACAGCACCGCGCGCGTGCGCCGTGACAACCGGATGAGTTCCGGGATGCGCCGCAGGTCGTCATTCATGATGACCACGTCGGCCGCCTCCATGGCCGTGTCCGTGCCCGCTGCACCCATGGCGATGCCAATGTCGGAGCGTGCCAGGGCCGGGGCATCGTTGATGCCGTCGCCTGCCATCGCGGTGGGGCCGTATCGACCTTGCATGTCCTCGATGGCTATCAGCTTGTCTTCGGGCAGCAGGTTGCCGCGGGCATCGTCGATGCCGGCCTGCCGGGCGATGGTCTGCGCGGTGGCCGGGTTGTCGCCCGTCAGCATCACCGAGCGCACCCCCAGGGCATGAAGCGCGGCCAGGGCCTCGCGTGAACTCTCCTTGATGGTGTCGGCCACGGCAAAAATGGCCAGTACCTGGCTGTCCATGGCCAGCATCGTCACGGTGCGACCTTGGGTCTCGTGTTCCGCCAGCCGTGCTTCGATGGCCGGACTGCACAGGCCCTGCTCTTCGATCAGGCGATGGTTGCCCAGGATCAGCGTCTGCCCGTCGTTGCGGGCCTGGATGCCCCGGCCGGGCAAGGCCATGAACTGCTCCAGTTGTCCATTGCTTCGATCCAGACCTTGCGCGATGGCCTTGGACACGGGGTGATCCGAGTGGGCCGCCAGGTCACCCGCCCAGCGCAGCACCTGTGTTTCCTGGAGCAGCGAGGGCAGCACCTCGGTGGCCACCAGTTTGGGCTTGCCTTCGGTAATGGTGCCGGTCTTGTCCAGAGCGATAACCTTGATCTTGTGCGCGCCTTCCAGGTAGACCCCGCCCTTGATGAGGATGCCGCGTCGCGCTGCTGAGGCCAGGCCGCTGACCACCGTGACCGGCGTGGCGATGACCAGGGCACAGGGGCAGGCAATGACCAGCAGGACCAATGCCTTGTACAGGCCTTCGGTCCAGCTCAATCCCATCAGCCAAGGAGACAAGATGGCCACGGCCACGGCGAACGCGAACACCGCCGGCGTGTAGATGGCCGCGAGCTTGTCCACGAACTGCTGAGTTGGCGCGCGGCTACCCTGGGCCTGTTCCACGGCCTGGATGATGCGGGCCAGCGTGGTGTTGCTGGCGGCGGCGGTCACGCGCACTTCCAGCGCGCCAGTGCCGTTGATGGTGCCTGCGAAGACCAGGTCACCAACCGCCTTGTCGATGGGCATGCTTTCGCCTGTCACGGGCGCCTGGTTGACCGCGCTGTTGCCATCGACGACCATACCGTCAAGCGGAATGCGTGCGCCGGGTTTGACCCGAACTACTGCGTCCAATGCCACGTCGACAGCCGCAAGCAGCAACCAGCCGCCGTCGGGCTGTTTGACCTCAGCCGTATCCGGCGTGAGATCCAGCAGACTTTTGATGGCATTGCGCGCCCGGTCCACGGCTCGTGCCTCAATGAGTTCCGCGATGGCGTAAAGCGCCATCACCATGGCCGCCTCTGGCCACTGGCCGATCAGGAAGGCG
Organism: Hylemonella sp.; assembly: GCA_034366585.1. Classification (GTDB taxonomy): domain Bacteria; phylum Pseudomonadota; class Gammaproteobacteria; order Burkholderiales; family Burkholderiaceae_C; genus Hylemonella. Next base: position 8,902 of record JAXMMJ010000053.1, on the reverse strand, counting down.
CCTGTAACGGCCACTGTCATCAGGGCGCTGATGTTCAGCCGCCCCTGCCGCAAGGCGGCAAATCCCTTGCGGTAGGTGGAGAAGCCGGCCAGCCAGATGGCCGCCGCCGCCAGGGCCATCCCGGCTCCTTTGTAGACAACCGTCTCAGGCGCGAAAAAGTCCAGCAGCTCGGCCGCGATGGCGAGCAGCAGGGACGCACTCAAGCGCCACAAGCCTTCGGACATGGGCGCATGCGAGTCGGCCTGCTCCACCCCCGTCACGGGCTGGGGATCAAAGCCGGCCTGGCGTATGGCTTGCAAAACCTGCGGCATGACCTTGCCCGGCGCGTCGATGCGCAGGGTACGGGCGGACAAATGGAAACCGAGACCGCGCACCCCGTCGATCCCGGCCAGCGCGCGCCGGATCTCGCTTTCTTCGGACGCGCAATCCATGGTCGGGATGCGGAACAACGCACCATCTCCGCCAGACGGTTCGGCATGGGTCCTGGCCGGTGCAGGTACCACGCTGCAGGCGTTGTCACAACCGCATCCGCCCGCACTTTCTTGCTCTGGGACTTTCTGTAACTGCATTTCCACTCCTTGTTGAGTTCGATTGAAAACCCTGTAGCGGCTATAGAGTCAAGCGCCTATACTTTGTGGGAGTTTGGAGTATCAGCTCTCACCCGCATAAGAGGTCCGGCATGAAGATCGGCGATCTGTCGAAACTGACGCAAACCCAGGTCGAAACCATCCGCTATTACGAGCGAGAAGGGCTGCTAGCTGAGCCCAGTCGTACTGAAGGCAATTACAGAATCTATGGTAAGGGTCATGCCGAGCGGTTGGCCTTCATCCGCCACTGTCGAAGTCTGGATATGACCCTGGATGAAATCCGGCAGCTGTTGCGCTTCAAGGACAACCCCGAATCAGACTGCGGTGACGTGAATGCACTACTGGATGCACACATTGGTCATGTGGCCGAGCGGATCCGAGAATTGCGGGTGCTAGAGAAACAGCTGAAAAGGCTGCGCGAGCATTGTTGCGCGGCTCAGCCAGCGGCGGACTGCGGGATCCTGGGCGAGTTGTCACGATCGATAGGAAAACTGAAGACTACTGAGAATGGTCACGTCTATGGAACCCATGCAAGGATGACTCGCCAGCAATAACAGGCGAAAACAGACAACATCCAAGCGGCCCCTTCTCTTGACCAGGCGCTTTTACTTGGTGTGAAACGATGGGCAGTTCGTACCGGCCTACCTTGTTGCACGTTTCCCCTGACTAGGTTCCATCGCGGCTCGAGATAGCACGGACCAATCTAATCAAATGCCGTCAAGCTTTCTTATTTACTGTTTATCACCAAGAGAACACGCAAGCACGTGTGCTTCTGGACGAGATGAACCTGGTGGTGCCATGGACGCAACTGGTAGGCTAGTCACCTCACAACTCAAAGACCAAATATGAACGATTTGGCACCTCTGCCGGAACCGGTACTTGGGCGCTACCGACACTACAAAGGGGGCGAATATGAAGTCATCGGAGTTGCGAGACACAGCGAAACCCTCGAGCCGCTGATAGTCTATCGGCCCCTTTACCAAGACTCTGGGTTGTGGGTACGTCCCTACCAAATATTCTTTGAACAGGTCGAAGTCAATGGAGAATTGAAGCTACGCTTTGTTCTAGTGACTTAACGCCATTACTTGCTTGCACATTAGCTGTAAGTAGTGCGAAATGAATTTCACCAATGTTGCGACTACTGCATTTGAATTAGCCGATGATATTTTTAGGGGGCTTGGAGTATCAGCTAACACTCAACTCCGCATAAATGCACAGCCCATGACCCTGTACCGCGCACTCTACGGCGAGCGTGGCCTGTGGGTGCGGCCAGCTGCCATGTTCAACGAGGAGGTCGTGATCAGTGGGGTGCGCCAGCCGCGCTTCGCCTGGGTGGGTCCGGCTGCAAAGGCTCCGGACCACACGGACTAGGACGCCAGCGGGCGCGGCAGTTCCAGCGTGGCCACCAGGCCACCGCCGGGGCCGTTGCGCAAATGCAGCCGGCCTTGGTGCCGCCGGGCGATGTCATGCGCGATGGACAGCCCCAGGCCCACGCCGCCGGTGCTGCGGTTGCGGGAGCCTTCCAGGCGGTAGAACGGCGCCAGCACCTTGTCGAGTTCCTCTTCAGGGATACCCGGCCCGCGGTCGCTGATCTCGATGCTGACACAGTCGGTCGCGTCGAGCAGCCGGATGTGCGCCACGTCGCCATACCGCACGGCGTTGTCCACCAGGTTGTCGATACAGCGGCGCAGGGCCGAGGCCTGTGCACGCAAGGGACGCGCCGACCCCTCGGTCGTCACGGCCTGCCCGCAGGCCTGGCGGTCGTCGGCCATGCTGTTCACCAGGGCCGACAGGTCCAGCGGGACCGGCGCCTCGGCATCCGCCGCGCCGCGCAGGTAATCCAGCGTAGCGTTGATCATGGCGTCCATCTCGCGGATGTCCTGGCGGAAGCGCTGCTGCTCGTCGGCATCGCTCAGCCCCTCTGCACGCAGGCGCAAGCGTGTCAGGGGGGTGCGCAGATCATGGGAGACGGCCGCGACGAAGCGGTCGCGCTCGTCAAGCTGCTGCCTGATCTGCGCCTGCATCTGGTTGAAGACGCGGCTGGCCTCGCGGCACTCGACGGTGCCATCCTCGGGCAAGGGCAGCTGGTGGATATCCTGGCCGAGGCCGCGCGCCGCGCTGACGAGTTGGCGGATGGGCTGTGAGAGCCAGCGCGCACCGATCCAGGCTACCAGCATCAGCGCGCCCAGACGCACGCCGATGTCCAGCAGCATGCCGGGGTGCAACAGCGACGGTGGCAAGGGTCCCGCCTGGAACATCGGCGGATGGGGTGGCGGCGGAGGCCGCAACTCGAACATCAGCGTGAGCGCCAGCACATGGCTAGCGAGGACAGCCACGAACAGCAGCAGCGCCAGGCGACCGAACAGGGTGGCCGGCAACAGGCGCGCACCCAATACCCTCAGCCCTGCCATGCCACCTGTCCCTGCACCGAACGGGCGTTGAACATGTAACCGGCGCCGCGCACCGTCTTGATCATGGCGGCGCCCTGAGGGTCGTCGGCCAGTTTCTGGCGCAAGCGCGAGACCAGCAGGTCAATGCTGCGGTCAAATGAATCCATGGAACGCCCGCGCGCCTGCTCCATCAGCTGGTCGCGGCTGAAGATGCGCCGAGGGGTCCGCAGAAAGGTGCTGAGCAGGCGATATTCCGCGTTGGACAGTGGCACCACCAACCCGCCTGGGGAGGTCAGGCAGCGCTCATGGCGATCCAGCACCCAGCCGTCGAAGTGGATGACATCGTTGTCGGTGACATCCTGTGGGGCGGACTGGCCGGCTGCCATGCGGCGCAGCACGCTCTGGATGCGCGCGACCAGCTCGCGCGGCTCGAAAGGCTTGCTCATGTAGTCGTCGGCCCCCATCTCCAGGCCGAGCACGCAGTCATAGGGACTGGAGCGCGCAGTCAGCATGATGATGGGCAAACGCGAACGCTGGCGTACCTCGCGCGCCAGGGCCAGGCCATCCGTGCCGGGCAGCATCAGGTCCAGCACGATCAGGTCGATCGGGTGGGCTGCCAGTTGCTGTCGCATCGAGATGCCATCGCCGGCCGAATGCGCGGTATAGCCGAAGCCGGCCAGGTAGGCGCACACCAGGGAGGTGATGCCCTCATCGTCGTCGACGATCAGGATCTGCAAAGGGGCGTTCATGGCGTGGGTAGGCGATCGGTTTCAGTCAAAAGTGTAGTCAGCACCCCCACTTCGCAAGCCGCGAACTGGACCGGAGATGCCCCGCATTTCGCGCCTTAACCAGGCCTCAGGTATCAGGCCCGGTACAAAAGGGACAAACCTGTTTAACACGGCATTCCAAGAATGATCTGGCCAGCATCTGCCCCATGGGCCGGCGGTGGCATTCCCTCAACCTCAGCAATGAAAGGAACGATCATGAGCACGATCAGCGGGATCAGCGGCGCCAACAGCGCCTGGTCCACCATGAGCGCCTCGCGCAACAAGCGCCCACCCAGCCCCGAAGAGATGTTCGCCAAGGTCGACACGGACAGCGACGGCTCGGTCAGCAAGGCCGAACTACAGGGCTTGCTTGAAGACATCAGCAAGAAAACCGGCGTCAGCAGCGGCAGCAGCACCGACGAACTGTTCAGCAAGATGGACAGCAACAGCGACGGCAGCCTGTCCCAGGACGAATTGGGCGAGGGCATGAAAAGTGTCATGCCGCCACCCCCTTCGACCATGGACTTTGCACAGTCCCGTAGTGCCGGCAGCAGCAGCGACGATCTGTTCACGAAGGTCGACAGCAATGGGGACGGTTCGATCAGCACCGAGGAAATGGCGAGCCTGCGCGAACTGATGGACAAGATGGCCAGTTCGAAAGACGACGCCGTCACAGCCACCTCCGGTGACGACGAGCTGTTCAGCCAGCTCGACACCGACGGCAACGGCAGCCTGAGCAAGACCGAGTTCGAAGCGGGCCGCCCCCAACCCGGCCAGGGCCCGCAAAGTGCTGGCGGCATGCCTCCCCCACCTCCAGCCGGCGGGGCGGCGAAAGCCGGTAGCAGCACCAGCTACGACCCGTTGGACACCAACCAGGACGGCGTTGTGTCCGCGGAAGAACGCTTGGCCGGCAACTCGGCCAGCGACCCGCTGCAGGCGCTTTTCAAGTCCATAGACAGCGACGGCGCCATCAGCGCCAGCGAATCCGGCGCCTTCGTCCAGCAGTTGAGCGAGCAGGTGCAGCGCCTGTCTGAAACCTCACAAGGTTCGGACAGCGGTTCCAGCTCCAAGCGGGGCAACTCGGATCTGGCACAACTGGCCCGCCTGGCTTACGACCAGGTGGCCAGCGGCTGGGCTGGGCAGTCGCGGGGAGCCGCCCTCAGCGCCGTGGCCTGAGGGCCGCCAGGCACCGTGCGACACGGGGTGGCCCGTGCGCACGGCGTCGGGATCAGATTTTCTGCAGGAGCCCGGCGATGGCCCGGGGATAGATCAGGTGTTCCTGCGTCAACACGCGGGCGGCCAGGGTGTGCTCGTCGTCGTCCTGGAGCACGGGCACCACGGCCTGCGCCAGGATGGGCCCATGGTCCAGTTCGGCCGTGACCTGGTGCACGGTGGCACCGGCGAACTTGCAGCCGGCCTCGATGGCGCGGCGGTGCGTATGCAGGCCCGGGAAAGCCGGCAGCAAGGACGGGTGGATGTTGAGCAGGCGCCCGGCGTAATGCTCGACAAAACCCGGCGTCAGGATGCGCATGAAACCGGCCAGCACCACCAGCGCCGGCTGGTGCGCGTCGATGGCGGCCATCATGGCGGCATCAAACGCTTCGCGACTCTCAAAGGCCTTGTGGTCCAGCACAGCGGTGGCGATGCCGTGTTCACGCGCAAAGACCAGGCCCCTGGCATCAGCCTTGTTGCTCAGGACCGCGGCCACGCGAGCGCCCCATCGGTCTGGCCAGTGCTCGCGCTCGGCGGCCTGGACGATGGCTGCCATGTTGGAGCCGCCACCTGAGATCAAAATGACGATGTTCTTCATACCGGCACGCATTATGACCTTGAGCATCCCCACCCTGCCCCAGCCAACGACCCTCAGCGCCGTGGAGGCGCGCGTGCTGGGCACCCTGATGGAAAAGGCCCGCACCGTGCCCGACAGCTATCCGCTCACGCTCAACTCGCTGCTGCTGGGCTGCAACCAGAAGACCAGCAGAGAACCCTTGATGGAACTCGACGAAACGCAGGTCGCTGCCGCGCTGGACACCTTGAAGCCGCTCGGGCTGGTGCGCGAAGTCAGCGGCGGGCGCACAGCCCGTTTTGAGCACAACGTCCAGCGCGCCATCGGCGTGCCGGAGCAATCGGCGGTGCTGCTCGGGCTGTTGATGCTACGCGGCCCGCAAACCGCAGGCGAGCTGCGACTCAATACCGAGCGTTGGTACAAGTTTGCCGACATCTCGTCCGTGGAAGGTTTCCTGGAGGAGCTGCAAGACCGGTCGGCCGAAAAAGGCGGCCCCCTCGTCGTCAAGCTGGCCCGTACGCCAGGGACGCGTGAACAACGCTGGGCACACCTGCTGTGCGGCCCGGTCGACGAGCAGCAGGCCGCGGCCGCAAGCCCCGCGACGGGCGAGAGTGCCACCGGCCCTACGGCGGAGCGCCTGGCGCGGCTGGAAGCCGAGGTGGTGCAACTGCGTGCCACCGTCGAGAAACTGTGCGCGGAACTCGGCATGTCGCCACCTGGACAGTCGCAAGCGAACGACCGTGCTAAAAACCCGGATTGAGATGGCGCCAGGCGCTGCGCCCTCGCTCAAAGGATTACCTGGAGACCCGTGATGGATTTGGCATTCACCCCCGAAGAACAGACATTCCGCGAGGAGATCCGCGCCTGGGTGCGCGCGAACCTCCCCGCCGACATCTCGCACAAGGTGCACAACGCCCTGCAGCTGACCCGCGACGATCACCAGCGCTGGGCCAGGATCCTGGGCAAGAAGGGCTGGCTGGGCTGGGGCTGGCCCAAGCAATTTGGCGGCCCGGGCTGGAACGCCATCCAGAAACACCTGTTCGAAGAAGAGAACGCGCTGGCCGGTGCACCGCGGGTCATCCCCTTCGGCCCGGTGATGGTGGCCCCGGTCATCATGGCCTTCGGCAGCCCCGAGCAACAGAAGCGTTTCCTGCCCGGCATCGCCAGCGGCGAAGTCTGGTGGAGCCAAGGTTATAGCGAACCGGGCTCCGGCTCGGACCTGGCCTCCGTGAAGACCCGTGCCGAGCGCAAGGGTGACAAATACATCGTCAACGGCCAGAAGACCTGGACCACGCTGGGCCAGTACGGCGAATGGATCTTCTGCCTGGTGCGCACCAGCAACGAGGGCAAGCCACAGACGGGCATTTCCTTCCTGCTGATCGACATGAAGTCCAAGGGCGTCACCGTGCGCCCCATCAAGCTGCTCGACGGCGAGTGCGAGGTGAACGAGGTCTTCTTCGACAACGTCGAGGTGCCCGCCGAGAACCTGATCGGCGAGGAGAACAAGGGCTGGACCTACGCCAAGCACCTCCTCTCACACGAGCGCACCAACATCGCCGACGTGAACCGCGCCAAGCGCGAACTCGAACGCCTCAAGCGCATCGCCAAGGCCGAGGGCGTGTATGAGGACGTGCGCTTCCGCGACGAGATCGCCAAGCTGGAAGTGGACGTGGTGGCACTGGAGATGCTGGTGCTGCGGGTGCTCTCGGCCGAGAAGTCGGGCAAGAACTCGCTGGACATCGCCGGCCTGCTCAAGATCCGCGGCAGCGAGATCCAGCAGCGTTATGCCGAACTCATGATGCTGGCTGCGGGCCCTTACGCCCTGCCGCTGATCCGCGAGGCCATGGAAGCCGGCTGGCAAGGGGACTACCCCGGCGGTGTGCTGGCCAACGCCCCGCTGGCCTCGACCTACTTCAACATGCGCAAGACCACCATCTACGGCGGCTCGAACGAAGTGCAGCGAAATATCGTGGCACAAACCATCCTCGGTTGAACGCGCACACAGGAGAACAATATGGACTTTGATTTCACCGACGACCAGCAGCAACTGCGCGACGCCGTGCACAAATGGGTGGAGAAAGGCTACGGCTTCGAGCGCCGTCGCAGCATCGAGGCCGCAGGCGGTTTTTCGCGTGAGGCGTTTGCTGAACTGGCCGAGCTCGGCCTGTGCGGCCTCTACATCCCCGAAGACGACGGCGGCCTGGGCATGGGCCCCATCGAGGGCATGGTGGTCATGGAAGAGCTGGGCCGCGGCATCGTGCTGGAGCCGCTGGCGCAAAGCCTGATCGCCGGCGCCGTACTGGCCGGCTACGCCGGCGCTGAACTCAAGGGCAGCTGGCTGCCGCGCATCTCCGCGGGCGAGGCGCTCGTGGTGCTGGCCCAGCAGGAACGCAAGGCACGTTATCGCCTGGATGTGTGCGAGGCCACGGCCGCACAGGCCGGCAGTGGCTGGACCGTCAGCGGCACCAAGAACATGGTGCCGGCCGGCGACCAGGCCGACGCCTTCCTCGTTCCGGCCATGGCGGGCGGCAAACTCGGTCTCTTTCTGGTCGAGCGCAGTGCTAAGGGCGTGAGCACACGCGGTTACGGCACACAGGATGGCGGCCGCGCCGCCGACGTGGTGCTGGACCAGGCCGCAGCACAACTCGTCACGACCGAGGGTCTCACCGCCCTGGAGCATGCGGTGGACATCGGCATCGCGTCGCTGTGCGCCGAAGCCGTGGGCGTGATGGACCAGACCCTGGCCGTGACGCTGGACTACATGAACACGCGCAAGCAGTTCGGCGTGGCCATCGCCAGCTTCCAGGCCCTGCGCCACCGCGCAGCAGACATGAAGATGCAGCTGGAACTGGCCCGCTCCATGAGCTTCTACGCCTGCCTGAAGCTGAATGCCCCGGCGACCGAGCGCCGCCGCGCGATGGCTCGCGCCAAGGTGCAACTGGGTCAATCGATGCGTTTCGTGGGCCAGCAGTCGGTGCAGCTGCACGGCGGCATCGGCGTGACCGACGAGTACATCGGAAGCCACTATTTCAAGAAGCTGACCCAGCTGGAGTTGACCTTTGGCGACACGCTGCACCACCTGGGGGAGGTGTCGGCGCGGATGGAAGACACGGCGGGGGTGTTTGCCTGAATCTTCTCCTGTTGGGTGTTTTTGTGGTGCCCCGCTTTGCGGGGCATTTTTTTCGCTCTACGGTTTCTGCTGGATCGGTGAGATGCCAGGCCTTACTCCGCTCATGTCCCCCGGTGCCGCTGCGCGGCCCCTCCTCCTTTACTTCGCTGCGCAAGACCTGACACCTCACCGATCCGCCGACACGTGTGCGCTCCACCGCTGGCACGCCCGGGCGGTCGCGGGGGGGGGGGGGCGGGGGGGGG
>JAXMMJ010000052.1:0-20651 GCA_034366585.1 Hylemonella sp. | reverse complement strand
TTCACCGCCCCCCGTGCGCTGCAGCAGGCTGGCGCGCAGGCGCAGCAGGCCGGCGCTCTGGTCTGCGCTGCTGAACAGCTGGCTGAACTCTTCGAGCTCGATGTACAGCAGGCGCGGCGCAGCGTCACCCCCCGGCGGCAGCACGTACTGCCGGCCCAGGCCTTCGCGCAGGCGCTGCTGCAAGAGTTCGGCGGGCACCATGGCCCAGCGTGAACTGCAGCTGCAGCAGCCCGCTGCCAGCGCCGACGCAGCCGGCGGCGTGCGCGCTTTGGGTGCGGCCACCGATGCCGCGGTCACTGAATTGGTGCAGTGGCTGCAAATACAACGATAAGCATGCATACAAACTGAGGATTGCCCCGGGATGGTGCAATCCTCAGGATCTTCAGTGCCCTGAATCAGGCACGCTCCTTGCGGACAGGTGGATATCCATTACCACCCTAGGAGCTTCCTCATGACACTGGACCGTCGTTCGTTTGTTTCCAAGACCGTCACTGCCGGCGCAGCTGGCGCTGCGCTGGCTGTTCCCATGGCCGCCTCTGCGCAGACCTCCCCCAGCGTCCGCTGGCGCCTGGCTTCGAGTTTCCCTAAAAGCCTGGACACTATCTATGGTGGCGCCGAGGTGCTGTCCAAGCGGGTGTCAGAAATCACGGGCGGCAAGTTCCAGATCACGGTGCATGCCGCCGGCGAGATCGTTCCCGCTTTTGGCGTGGTCGATGCGGTGCAGAGCGGCAGCGTGGAGATCGGGCACACGGCCAGTTATTACTTCGTCGGCAAGAACCGGGCTTTCGGTTTCGAGACCACGGTGCCTTTCGGCATGAACCAGCGCCAGCAGAACGCCTGGATGTACTACGGCGGCGGCCTGCAGCTGGTGCGCGATTTCCTGCGCGACTACAACATCGTGAGTTTTCCCGGCGGCAATACCGGCGTGCAGATGGGCGGCTGGTTCCGCCGCGAGATCAAGAGTACCGCCGACCTCAAGGGCCTGAAGATGCGCATTGCCGGCCTGGGCGGCGAGGTCATGTCCCGCCTGGGTGCCGTGCCGCAGCAGATCGCTGGCGGGGACATCTATCCCGCGCTGGAAAAAGGCACGATCGATGCCGCCGAGTGGGTGGGCCCCTACGACGATGAAAAACTCGGCTTCTACAAGGTCGCACCCCACTACTACTACCCCGGCTGGTGGGAAAGCAATTCCATGTACTCCTTCTATATCCATAGCAAGGCCTGGGACAGCCTGCCCAAGGAATTCCAGGCGGCTTTCGAAGCGGCCGCGGCCGAGGCCAATCTGGACATGATGGCCAAGTACGACTTCAAGAACCCCGACGCGCTCAGGCGCCTGGTGGGTGCCGGCGTGAAACTGCATGCCTACCCGGTCGATCTGATGCGCAAGGCGCAGGATGCGGCTTTCGACCTGTACGAGGAAGAGGCTGCCAAGAACCCGGCCTTCAAGAAGATCTACGAGCCCTGGAAGAAATTCCGCGCCGAGATCATGCTCTGGCACCGTTTCGCTGAGCACACCTACTCGAACTTTGTCTACACCAACCCGCCCAAGAGCGCGGCCAAGAAGGGCTGAGCCCGGCACGGCGTATCACCGGCCTGCGGCGACGCGGTAGCATGGCGACACCTTGCCGGTGTCGCCTTGTTGGTCCTGCGCGCCGCAGGTTTTTCTTTTGCATGGAGCATTCATGTCCCAGTCCGTCTACGGCCGCCGCGGTATCGCGGTGGCGCCCCACTCCCTGGCCGCCGAGTCGGCCGTCGCCGTGCTGCGCGAGGGCGGCAATGCCCTGGAGGCCATGGTTGCCGCCGCGGCCACCATCGCCGTCGTCTACCCGCACATGAACTCCATCGGTGGCGACAGCTTCTGGGTCATCAACGGCCCGGGCAACCGTCCCGGCGGCATCGACGCCAGCGGCCGCAGCGCACTGGCGGCCAGCCGCGACTGGTACGCCCAGCGCGGCATCAGCGGCAGCATTCCTTTCCGTGGCGGCACGGCCGCGCTGACGGTGGCCGGCACGATCTCGGGCTGGGGCGCTGCGCACCGGCTGTCGATGCAGTCACTCGGTGGTCGCCTGCCGCTGTCGCGCCTGCTCGACGACGCCATCTTCCTGGCGCGCCAGGGTATCCCGGTCACACGCAGCCAGGCCAGCACCACGCAGGCCAAGCTGGCCGAGTTGAAAGACCGCCCGGGTTTCGCCCAGACTTTCCTGAATCAGGGCCAGGTGCCGCAGGAAGGCGAGCTGTTCAAGCAGTCGCGCCTGGCCGACACGCTGGCGCTGATCGCGCGCAAGGGCACGGACGAGTATTACCGGGGCGCGCTGGCGAAACAGATGGCGGCCGAGCTCGCCGCCGTGGGCAGCCCGCTGACGCTGGCCGACCTGCAGGCGCACCAGGCCAAACTGATCGATCCGCTCACCGTGCCGGTGGCCGGCGCGCAGCTGCACAACATGGTGCCACCTTCACAAGGCCTGGTCTCGCTGCTGATCCTGGCGCTGATGGAGCGTTTCCCGGGCTGGAAGCAGGCCGGCCCCGAGAGCGCAGCTTTTATCCATGCGCAGGTGGAAGCGACCAAGCTGGCTTTCCGCGTGCGTGATCGTTACCTGACCGACCCCGACTTCATGGCCCTGCCGCCGGCCGAGCTGCTGACACCGTCGCGCATCGATGCGCTGGCGCGCGAGTTCAAGCCCGACACAGCGCTACCCTGGGGCAAGACCGCCAAGCCTGGCGACACCATCTGGATGGGCGTGATCGACAAGGACGGCATTGCCGTCTCTTTCATCCAGAGCATTTACCACGAGTTCGGCTCGGGTGTGGTGCTGCCCAGCAGTGGCGTGAACTGGCAGAACCGTGGTTGCAGCTTCTCGCTGGACCCGGCGCACGTGAACACGCTGGCGCCGCGCAAGAAGCCCTTCCACACACTGAACCCAGCCATGGCCCAGCTGGCCGATGGCGGCACCATGGTCTACGGCACCATGGGCGGCGACGGCCAGCCGCAGACCCAGGCCACCATCTTCAACCGTGTGATGCGTTTTGGTGACCATCCGCAGCAGGCCATCGAGCGACCGCGCTGGCTGCTGGGCCGCACCTGGGGCCAGAGCAGCGACTCGCTCAAGCTGGAGAGCCGCTTTGACCCGGCCGTGCTGACGCAGCTGCGTGCGCAGGGGCACGAGGTGGAGTCCATCGCTGCCTGGGACGAGGGCGTGGGCCATGCCGGCATGCTGGTACGCCACCCGAATGGCGTGCTTGAAGGCGGTTACGACCCGCGCTCCAACGGCGCGGTGGCGTCTTTCTAGCGCGGGCTCAACGTCCGAGGGCCGGGAACAGTTTCACCAGCCCATCGGACATCACCTCCACGGCCAGGGCCGCGAGGATCAGGCCCATGAGCCGGGTCATGACGTTGATGCCGGTCTTGCCCAGCACGCGCGCAATCGGCTCGGCCAGGCCGAAGCACAGGGCCGTGGCCAGTGCCACCACCACGCCGTAACCCACCAGCGTGCCCAGCTGGAGGAAGTCCTTGGCCTTGTCGGCGTAGATCACCACGGTGGACATGGTGGCCGGGCCCGTGAGCAGCGGGATGGTCAGCGGCACCACGGCAATGCTGGCGCGCGCGGCCGAACGCTCGGCCGCGCTCTGCATCTCTTCGGCGTTGGATTTGGCTTCGGCCGGCTGCGCATTGAGCATGGCCAGGGCCGAGGTCAGCAGCAGCATGCCGCCGCCGACCTGGAAGCTCGCGAGCGAGATGCCGAAGAAGGCCAGGATCTGCAGGCCCAGCAGGGCGCTGATGGCGATCACCGCAAAGGCGCTGAGCGAGGAGATCCAGATCGTGCGCAGGCGTTGCTCGCGCGTGAAGCCCTGCGTGTAGTGGATGAAAAAGGGCACGATGGCCAGCGGGTTGACGATGGCCAGCAGGGTGACGAGGGGTTTGAAGTCCATCTCAGTCCTTGGGGGTCGTCGCTGCGGCGGGCGTGCGCCGGCGGAACATGCCCCAGCCTTCCATGTGCAGCACCTTGTCGCCGTGCTGGTTGTGCATCTCCCACAGCGTGCGCACCAGGCCCACATCGGGCCGGCTGCCCATGGGGCGGCTGTCCAGGATGGTGTGGCGCAGTGTCAGCACGTCACCCGGAAACACCGGTTTGGTCCACTTCAGGCTTTCCAGCCCGGGCGAGCCCAGGCCGGCGGCTTCGGACAGGAAGTTGTCGACCATCAGGCGCATGGCCATGGCGCAGGTGTGCCAGCCGCTGGCGCACAGGCTGCCAAAGACCGAGGCCTGGGCGGCGGCCTCGTCCAGATGGAAAGGCTGCGGGTCGAACTGGCGCGCAAAGTCCAGGATCTGTTCGCGCGTGGGGCTGACGCTGCCGAGCTCGCGTGTGCTGCCCACGGCCATGTCTTCCCAGTAGTACTTCAAGGGTTTCGTGGTCATCAGCGTCCTCCGGTGACGTCCAGTATGGAGCCGGTCGCATAACTGGCATCGTCCGACAGCAGCCAGACGATGGCGTTGGCGATCTCCTGCGCCGTGCCGGGGCGCTGCAGCGGGATCTGCGGCGCCAGGCGCTGCGCGCGCCCGGGCTGGCCGCCGCTGGCGTGGATCTCGGTGTCGACGATGCCGGGACGCACCGCATTGACGCGGATGCCCTCGGTGGCCACCTCGCGCGCCAGGCCCAGCGTGAAGACATCCACCGCGCCCTTGGCGGCGGCGTAGTCCACGTACTGCCCGGCCGCGCCGTGCACCGAGGCCACACTGCCGACGTTGACGATGGCGCCCCCTGTGCCGCCGTGGCGCGTGCTCATGCGGCGCACCGCCTCGCGCGCGCACAGCATGGTGCCGAAGACGTTGATCTCGAACATGCGGCGCCAGCGTGCCAGGCTCTGTTCGTCCACGCGCTGGGCCGTGTCCACCACGCCGGCGTTGTTGGCCAGGGCCGTGAGGCGGCCGAGCTTGGCGTCGATTTGCTGGAACATGGCCAGCACCTGGGCCTCATCGGCCACATCGGCACGCACCGACATGGCCGTGCCGCCGCCGGCGCGGATCTGTCGCACCACCTCGTCGGCGGCCAGCGAGTTGCTCGTGTAGTTGACGGCGACGGCGTAACCGCGCTGTGCGGCCAGCAGCGCCGTGGCGGCGCCGATGCCGCGGCCGCCCCCGGTGACCAGTAGAACCTTGTCCAAATCCGAGCTCCTGCAGGTGTGATGACGACAAGATACCATTGCCGCAGAAACAGCCAGATTACACAAGAGGAGACACGATGGGCCGCACAGTCGACTACTATTTCGCGCCGCAAAGCCCCTGGACCTATCTGGGCCACGCGCGTTTTGCCGCCATGGCCAAGGCCGCCGGCGCCACCGTTCGTGTGCTTCCGGTGGACCTGGGTGGCAAGGTGTTTCCCATTTCCGGCGGCCTGCCGCTTCCGAAGCGCGCGCCGCAGCGCCAGGCCTATCGCCTGGTGGAGCTCAAGCGTTTCAGCGAATTCCTGAAGATCCCGCTACATCCCCAACCCAAATACTTCCCGGTCGGTGGTGATGCCGCAGCCTGCCTGATCATTGCCGTGGATCTGCACGACGGCCCTGACGCAGCCATGAAGATCACCGGCGCCGTGCTGTCCGCCGTCTGGGCGCAGGAGCGCAATATCGGCGACGACAAGGTGCTGGCCGAATTGCTGGCCGAAAACGGGCTCGATGCCAAACGCCTTGCTCAGTCCGACAGCCAGGAGGTGCGCGAGCGTTACGAGGCCTACACGCAGCAGGCCATCGCTGCCGGTGTGTTCGGCGCTCCCAGCTACGTTATCGATGGCGAGATGTTCTGGGGCCAGGACCGGCTCGATTTCGTGGCCCGCAAGCTGGGCGTATCCGTCTGACAAACAAACCTGGAGAACAGCGCATGGGACAGTTCATCGATCTGAAGGCCGCCGACGGCTTCACGTTTCCCGCTTATGTGGCGCAGCCGGCGGCCAAGCCGCGCGGCGGCGTGGTGGTGCTGCAGGAGATCTTCGGCGTCAACGCGCACATCCGTGCCGTGGCCGACAGTTATGCGGCCGCTGGTTACCTGGCGGTGGCACCGGCCACCTTCCACCGCGTCAAGCCCGGCGTCGAACTCGGTTACCAGCCGGATGACATGAGCGCCGGCATGGCGCTCAAGGCCACGGTGGAAGCACTGCCCGCACCGGGCGTGCTGCAGGACATCCAGGCTGCCATCCATCATGCGGCTGGTGCCGGCAAGGTGGGCGTGGTCGGCTACTGCTGGGGCGGCCTGCCGACCTGGCGTACGGCCTGCCTGCTCAAGGGGGTGAGTGCGGCCGTGCCCTACTACGGCGGCGGCATCACCACCGAGGCCGAGATCGCGCGCACGCCCAAGGTGCCGGTGCTGGCGCACTTCGGCGAGAAGGACCACTGGATTCCGCTGGAGGGCGTGGCGGCCTTCCAGAAGGCCCACCCGGAGGTCGAGGTGCACATCTATGCGGCCAACCACGGCTTCAACTGCGACCATCGCGGCGCCTGGGACGCCACAGCAGCGGCGCAGGCGCGCGAGCGCACGCTCGCCTTCTTTGCCAAACACCTGGGCTGACAGCATGTGGCGCCCGCTGGTTTTGCTTTGTGGATTGGCCTTCGCCGGCCAGGCCCAGGCGGCCGACTACAGCGGCCCGCTCTTCGATGCCCACCTGCACTACAACGAAGAGGCCTACCAGGGCCCGCACCCGCTGGACGATGTGCTGGCCCGCATGCAGCGCAACGGTGTGCGCGCCATCGTTGCCAACAGCCGGCCCAACGACGGCACCAAGACCCTGGCCTCGGCCGGCGCGCAGACCCGTGCGGCCGGCGTGACGGTGGTGCCTTTCATTCGCCTCTACCGCAACCGGGCCGATTACGACAACTGGTTCCGTGACGAGAGCATCTACACCATGGTGCAGACCGAGTTCGCGCGCGGCACGTCGGCCGGGCCCTACCGCGGCATCGGTGAGTTCCATCTCTACGACAGCGCCAATGCCAACGGTCCGGTGGCAAAGAAGCTCATGCAGTTCGCTGCAGAGAAGCAGCTGGCCGTTCTGGCGCATGTGGACGACGTGGCCATCGACCTGCTGATGGCGCATGCGCCCGGCGCGCGCCTGATCTGGGCGCATACCGGTATAGGCGGCGCCCCGGCGGCGCGCGTGCAGGCCTTGCTGGACAAGTACCCCAGGCTCATGGGCGAGCTGTCCTATCGGCCCGGTCTGACCTGTGGCGAGGGCAGCCTGTGCCCGGAATGGCGTGCGCTGCTGCTGAAATACCCGGATCGTTTCCTGATCGGTTCGGATACCTGGGTCAACCAGCGCTGGATGTATTACGACGAACTGATGCGCGGCTACCGTCGCTGGCTGGGCGACCTGCCGCCCGAGGTGGCGCGCCGTATCGCCTGGGACAACGGAGCGAACCTGTTCCAGCTGAGCAGACCTTGAGATGAGTTTGACCTTCCAACTGCCTCTGTTTCCCCTGCAGACCGTGCTGTTTCCCGGCAGCGTGCTGCCGCTGCGCATCTTCGAGGTGCGTTACCTTGACCTGATCCAGCGCTGCCAGAAGGAGGGGGCCCCCTTCGGCGTGGTCTGCCTGAGCCAGGGCAGCGAGGTACGGCAGCCGCCGCGTCCCGGTGAGGCGGGTGAGCCGGCCTTCGGGCCCGAGGTGTTTCACCTCGTGGGCACGATGGCCCACATCACCTCCTTCGAGCGACCGCAGCCGGGGCTGATGCTGGTGCGCTGCCGTGGCGGCCGACGCTTTCGCCTGTTGCGCAGCGAGCAGTTGAAGCACGGCTTGTGGACCGGCGAGGCCGAATACCTGGAGGAGGACACGCCCCTGCCGGTGCCGGCGGACCTCGTCCATGTCCGCGTGGGCCTGCAACGCCTGCTGCAGCACATGCAGGCGCAGGCCAAACCCGGTGACGAACTGCCGATCCAGCCGCCGTTGCAGTGGGACGATTGCGGCTGGCTGGCCAACCGCTGGTGCGACATCCTGCCGGTGAGCCCGCAGCTCAAGCAGCAGTTCCTGGCGGTGGACAGTCCCCTGGTCAGGCTGGAACTGGTGGCCGATCTGCTGGTGCACCTGAAGATCGGTACCGGACCCGAAGCCGGAACCAGTCCCGGACCGAACTGACCTAACGCCCGCTGCGCTCGAGGTAGCGCTTGCGCCAGAACAGCAGGACCAGGGCGACGGCGGTCAAGCCCATCGATCCCATGGCCCACCAGAAACCTTCGTCGTTGTGGATCAAGGGTATGAACTCGAAGTTCATGCCGAAGATGCCGGCGATCAGGTTCAGCGGCAGGAAGATGGCGGTGAGCACGGTAAGCGTGCGCATGATGTCGTTGGTGCGGTTGCTCTGGGCGTTGAAGTGGATCTGCACGGCGGTCTCCACACTCTGCTCCAGCCGGCGCACGTGGTGCACCACGCGTTCGATGTGCTCCAGCAGGTCGCGGCTGCGCACCAGCAGCAGGTCGCGTTCGCGCTGGGTTGCCGGCGTGTCCGCTTCCGGCCAGGTCTTGACGGCTTCGATCCAGTCCTGCACGGCGGAGCGCTGGTCTTCACAGATTTCGTCAAGCTGGTGCAGGGCCAGCCGCGTATCCAGCAGCGCAGCCCAGTTGTTGAAGCGCGTGCGCGGGTTGAGCAGCTCGGTCTGCCAGTGGTCGAGCTGGCGCGTGAGTTCGCGCCGCAACTCCAGGAAGCCGTCGACCATCTGGTTCACGATGCGCAGCATCAGGTCGGCCGGGGAGGCGGGCAGGCGGCTGTTGGCGGTACGCACGTCGTTGCTGTGGGCCTGGAGCAGCCGCGAGGCATAGGCATCACGCGCCGCGCAATCAGCCGGGTGGACCGTGAGCAGTACGCGTTCGAAGACCGCGAAGCCCACCGGGCTGGTGTCGACGTGACGCAGGATGGGCGGACCGCCGCGGCGCGACGAACTTCGTTCCGGATCCGGTACGCTGCTGGCGCCGGTCGCCAGCCGGCGAAACACCAGCAGGTCGTATTGCGAGGTGTAGTCGAAGTGCGAGGGCAGCTGCGCGTTGAGCAGGTCCGAGACGTGCAGGTCGACCAGTTGCATGCCGCACAGGCTCTGCAGCGTGGCCTGCAGCTGCGGCCAGCCGGTCTCGAACTCCTGGCGGGTGCAGGCAATCCAGACATGGCCGAGCGATGGCAGTTGGGTCGGCGGCGCTTCGCTTTCGCTGACGCCGCCGGGGCTGATGCTGAAGACGCGCATCTTGCAGACGTCGCTTATTTCTGCAGGAGACGCGCTGCCGCGATGGCGAAGTAGGTCAGCACGCCGTCGGCGCCGGCGCGCTTGAAGCCCAGCAGGCTCTCCATCATGACGGCGTCGTGGTCCAGCCAGCCGTTTTGCGCGGCGGCTTTGAGCATGGCGTATTCGCCGCTGACCTGGTAGGCGAAGGTGGGTACGCGGAACTCGTCCTTCACGCGGCGCACCACGTCCAGATAGGGCATGCCGGGCTTGACCATCACCATGTCGGCGCCCTCGGCGATGTCCAGCGCCACTTCGCGCAGCGCCTCGTCGGTGTTGCCAGGGTCCATCTGGTAAACCTTCTTGTTGCTTTTGCCCAGGTTGGCCGATGAGCCCACGGCATCGCGGAAGGGGCCGTAGAAGGCGCTGGCGTACTTGGCGCTGTAGGCCATGATGCGCGTGTGCACCAGGCGGTTGGCTTCCAGGATGCTGCGGATGGCGCCGATGCGCCCGTCCATCATGTCGCTGGGTGCCACGATGTCGACGCCGGCTTGGGCCTGGGTCAGTGCCTGGCGCTCCAGGATCTCCACCGTCTCGTCATTGAGGATGTAGCCGGTGGCGTCGAGCACGCCGTCCTGGCCGTGGCTGGTGTAGGGATCGAGCGCCACGTCGGTCATCACGCCGAGTTCGGGGAAACGCTCTTTCAGGCCGCGCACCACACGTGGTACCAGGCCCTCGGGGTTGTAGGCCTCCTTGCCGTCCAGGCTCTTGAGCGCGGGGTCGATCACCGGGAACAGGGCCATGGCCGGGATGCCCAGCTTCACGCACTCCTCGGCCACCGGCAGCAGCAGGTCCAGGCTCAGGCGCTCCACGCCGGGCATGGAGGCCACGGCCTCGCGACGCTGCTGGCCGTCAAGAACAAACACCGGATAAATCAGGTCGTTCACGCTGAGTGCGTGCTCGCGTACCAGGTTGCGGGTGAACTCGTCGCGGCGCAGCCGGCGCGGCCGGCCCATGGGGAAGGGGGCATAGGGTGTGGAGGGTAGGGACATAGTATTACTACTATATCCCCCCCTAAAAACCGTGTGTGCGAGTTTCCCCGCGCACGGCTTCAACGTAACACCCGGTGGGTCAGTTTCCTGACGTCACCGGTAGTAACCCGTCATACGCGGGCCGGCTTGGTAACCATCACCTCGAGGGCGTGGACTTGCCTGTGGCAAACCGTGTGCAGGAGCACCCGGTTTGAGAGTGCATTCGTACCACCCAACCCCAGAGGGATAATGTGGTGGTCATGCATGTCACGGTCGTCGATCTCGATGGCTGTGCCGCAATGTGCACACAGCCCGCCTTGATCCAGCCAGAGCGAGACGCGTTGCGTGTCCCAGAGGCTCGCGGCCATCCGGGTCACTCTCAGCTCCTCGCCATATACCTCCCATGCCGGGTCGTAAGGGTTGTACTCCTCACGAACCTTCTTGTGGCGGACAATTTTCGTATCTGCCAGGCGGTATAGCCGGATTGTCAGCTTGTCTCCCGAGCGATCCACGGTGTCGGCGCTGAATTCAAAGCGACCAGAGGCATCCGTCCAGTAATGACGGAAGACCCTGTGCTTATCCCAGCGCGGATGACGCCGCAGACCCCACCGCATGAGCCGCCAGTAAAGGCGGTGGTCCATTTTGGTGAAGACCTGCTTTGCCACCACACCCTTGTGGTACTCGGCCCAGCCGCGAAGCTTGCGGTTCAGGTTCAAGATCATGACATCGGTGTGTAGATGCAGTGATGAGGCCACTTCTTCCTCCACCTTGCGGTAGAACGCCTTCACGTTCTTCCGACTTGGTTTGATGAGCAGTTTCCCTCCGTATTTGCGGAAGTTCCAGCCCAGGAAGTCAAAGCCCTCGTCCACATGGACAACTTTCGTTTTGGTCACGTTCAGAGTGAGGCCCCTATCCGTGAGGAAGGATGTCACCCATGGTATGACCGTGTCGTTGAGCACCTCGGGGGAGGCACCCGTGACAACGAAGTCGTCGGCATATCGGACGAGATGCACCTTCAGCTTTCGGGTCTTCGCCACGCCGTACAGAGCCACCAAGTGCTTCTTCAGGCCGCGTTCAAGACCGTCCAACGTCAGGTTAGCCAGCAGTGGGGAGATGACGCCCCCTTGCGGGGTACCTTTCTCCGTTTTCTGCAGCGCCCAGAGTTGCCGTTTGTCCACTACACCAGACCGCAACCACGTTCGTAGCACCCGCTTGTTCATGTGAACATTGGCGAGTAGCCAGTCGTGATTAATGTTGTCGAAGAACCCTTTAATGTCCGCATCCAATATCCATTGGGCGCCGTTGGCGCCGGACAGAACATTGAATAGCTGCGACATCGCGTCATGCGTCGAGCGCGCTTTCCTGAATCCGTAAGAATTCGGGTCCGCGTGACACTCCGCAGCAGGGTCCAATCCCAAGTGGAATAGGGCCTGCATCGCGCGATCCAGCATGGTGGGAATACCCAGTGGGCGCTCGTCACCATTCGGCTTAGGGATCCATGCGCGCTTTAGTGGGCGTGCACGGTACCCTTGGGTCTTCAGCCGCCATATAGCGGTCCATTTACTCTCAGGCGAGTCCCAGAGTTCGCGGTCGATGCCACTCGTCCGCTTCCCCCGATTTTCGGTCACTCGTTTAACGGCCAGAGCTCTGGCCTGCCACGAGCGGATAAGACTACGTTGGAGTCGTTTGACCCGGCGGTAGTCTCGATCTTTCTCAGCCTGCGCAATTGCTCGCTGCGCCTTTCCCACAAACATCAGGACTTGCTTCCAGTTGATGGAGAACCAGTCCGTCGGCTCGTGCGGAGGCGCAGAGACCTTGCGATCATTTTCCATACCTTCCTCCGATTTAGGAATTAACCCGGAGTGAGGTATGGGCCCGGAGGCTCATACCCTCCGGGTCGTCTTAAGAAGCAACGGCATTACGCACGTTACGCCAGCAGCAAGTCAGCTCACTTTCGTGCGGGGGATGGCCCCCTATCTCTCGCATTACACGAGAGCATTTGCTTCCTGCTGCATCCTCTACCCCCTCCTCCATGGCCCTTGCGGGTTGCCACCACGAGTGGTGGCGGAGAGTGGGGCTTATCGCCTTACCCAACACGCCCCGCTGACTGGCGGTCAGCAGTAGGGGTTAGGGACCGTCTATCCTCCTTCGGGCGTTAGAGAAGCGAGTCATGAGCCATGACACATGACCCCAGCCCGAGTGCCTTTTTGGCTGTGGCTCTCACCCGTGAGGGTGAATGCAGGAGTAAGCCACTCAATTTTCAAGAAGGTTCGAACGACGATTCACATTACATTTCCCATACCCAATTCTTGGCCAGCCCCGATCAGTCCTGTTCAGATCGTGGACGTCTCTTGCGAGGCGTTTTCTGCGCGAGCGCAGGCTGTTTATCCCTAGCTCTCCAAGCACGGATTACTCCATGCCCAGTAAGGGGCCAAGACACCCCGCTTCCGGGGGTGGTTTCAAGGAAACAAGACGTGTTGAGCTTCTCAGCTCGAACGCATCAACATCTGCCTCCCGCTACGCGGTAGGCGCAACAAAAAATTTTGCTCTCACGAGCATTTTTGTTGTCTTTCAGCAACGAAAGGACACCCCTGGGAGTGTTCCCATCCGGTTTTCGAGCGCGGCTTGTGGCCGTTTTCGATGCACATCGAAGTCAATTCGATGTGCTCTGTGATGACCCTACAAGGAGGGTTCTCTCGAGGTAAAACGGGTTACGTTCGAGAGTTAGATACGATGGTCACAAGGACCAAATGAGCGGCAGCGCCGCACCATGGGGAAAATTGTGCCCGATTCCACTGCGGCCGGGACAGACCTTCAAAAATGCCAAAAATGTACGGTTTCAGTGCTTTGCTGGCGCTGGCTTGCATTTGGCGAACGTTTTTGTTAGATTAGGGCTTGGGTGGTTCGCCACCCCCCGCTTTTCCTCCCTGAGCGGGGCCTTGATGTGTGACAGCAAAAAAGGCTTGCAACCCCGGCTTATGGCCGGGGTTTTTTTTGTCTTCGGCCGCTGCGCTTAACTTTGCTGCGCAAAGTTAGCCGTCGCTGAAACCTGCTGCGCAGGTTTTGTCTTCGGCATAAGTCCGACCTCGGACTAAACTCGGCGCATGCTCTGGGTCAAATCACTCCACATCGTCTTCGTCGCCAGCTGGTTTGCCGGCCTGTTCTACCTGCCGCGCATCTTCGTGAACCTGGCCATGGTGCCGGCTGACTCGGTGGCCGAGCGTGAGCGCCTGTTGCTGATGGCCGGCAAGCTGATGCGCTTCACCACGGTGCTGGCCGTACCGGCTCTCATCTTCGGCTTCTGGCTCTGGCTGGGTTATGGCATGGGACGCGGCCCGGGCAATGGCTGGCTGCATGCCAAGCTGGTGGTCGTCGCTCTGGTTTTGGGTTACCACCATGCCTGCGGCACTCTGTTGAAGAAGTTTCGGCGCGGCGAGAACCGTCGCGGCCATGTCTGGTTCCGCTGGTTCAACGAGGCGCCGGTCTTGCTGTTGCTGGCGGCCGTCGTGCTGGTGGTGGTCAAGCCCTTCTGACCCGGCAGGTGCCATGCCGCACAAGACTTCTGCCTGGCCCCTGAGCCTGGTTTATGTGGGGCTGGTGGTTTATGCCAGTCTTTATCCCTTTGCCGATTGGCGCGACCAGGGGCCGTTGCCCTGGGGCTTTCTCGTGGCGCCGTGGCCGCACTACTGGACGGCCTTCGATCTCTTCTCCAATGTGCTGGGGTATGCGCCACTCGGGTTTTTGCTGGCCCTGGGTGCCTTGCGCACCGGCCAGGGCGCCCGCGCCGTGCTGCTGGCCACCGTGGCGGCGGGCTTCCTGTCCCTGCTGATGGAGACCTTGCAGGGTTATCTGTCGTCGCGGGTTCCTTCCAATATCGATTTCCTGCTCAATGTGGCCGGGGCGTGGCTGGGGGCCGTGACGTCCACCCTGCTGGAGAAGCTGGGCGCCATCGACCGCTGGATCCGTTTCCGCGCCCGCTGGTTCGTGCCCGAGGCGCGTGGAGCCCTGGTGCTGCTGGCGCTCTGGCCCTTTGCCCTGCTGTTTCCGGCGGCGGTGCCGCTGGGGCTGGGCCAGGTCTTCGAGCGGGTGGAAGCCGGCCTGGCCGAGCTGCTGCTGGACACGCCTTTCCTGGAGTGGCTACCGCTGCGGACCGTGGAGTTGCAGCCGCTGGTGCCCGGCACAGAAATGACCTGTGTTTTGCTGGGTGCCCTGATTCCCTGCCTGCTTGGCTTCAGCATCATTCCTTCGACGGTCCGCCGTGCGGCTTTCGTGCTGGCCGTGCTGGCCGCGGCGGTGGGGGGCACGCTGCTGTCGGCGGCCCTGAGCTACGGGCCGGTACATGCCTGGGCCTGGTTCAGCTTGCCAGTCAAGGCCGGCCTGGTGCTGGCTGGTGTCGTCGCCCTGCTGCTGCTGCGCGTCCCGGCCCGCGTGTGCGCCGCTTTGCTGCTGCTGGGTCTGGGCCTGTACCTGAGCCTGATCAACCAGGCCCCGGCCAGCCCCTACTTTGCCCACAACCTGCAGGTCTGGGAGCAGGGGCGTTTCATCCGGTTCCACGGCGTGGCCCAGTGGCTGGGCTGGCTCTGGCCCTATGCCGTGCTCTTGTATGTGCTGACGCGCGTCTGGGCTTTGCGCAGCCTGGACGGGGCTGCACCTAGAATTCAGGCATGAGCACCAATACTGTTCCGCAGGCCGCTCCTGCTTCCTATTACGAGCGGCATGTCTTTTTCTGCCTGAACCAGCGCCCCGCGGGTGAGGCCTGCTGCGCCAACCACCAGGCCGAAGCGGCGTTTGAGCGTTGCAAGTCCCTGGTCAAGGCAGCCGGCCTGGCCGGACCGGGGAAAGTGCGCGTGAACCGCGCGGGCTGCCTGGATCGCTGCGCTGGCGGCCCGGTGGCCGTGGTCTACCCGGATGCGGTCTGGTATTCCTACGTCGATGTGAGTGACATCGACGAGATCGTCGAGTCGCATCTCAAGAACGGCAAGGTGGTCGAGCGCCTGGTGACGCCGCCGCACCTGGGGCGTTGACATGAACTCCCAAACGGAGCGCCTGCAGCTGGCGGGCCCGGCCGGCCGCATCGAAGTGCTGCGTGACGCACCCGCTGAAGGGGTCAAGCCGCGTGGCGTGGCGGTCATCGCCCATCCGCATCCGCTCTTCGGCGGCACCATGGACAACAAGGTGGTGCAGACGCTGGCGCGCGCCTTCGTGCAATGCGGCTGGGTGGCCCTGCGTTTCAACTTCCGCGGTGTTGGCGCCACCGAAGGGGTGCATGACGAAGGCCGTGGCGAAGCCGAGGATTTTCTGGCGGTGGTGCGGCAGTACGCGCCCGACGGCCCGCTGGCGCTGGCCGGTTTTTCCTTCGGGTCCTTCGTGATGAGCCAGACGCTGGCCGCGCTGTGGCCGTCGCGTCAGATCGAGAAACTGGTTTTTGTCGGGGCGGCGGCCAGCCGCTTCCAGGTGGCCCAGGTGCCCCAGGAGCTGCATGAGCGCACCCTGGTGATCCACGGTGAACACGACGACACGGTCCCGTTGGCAGCCGTCATGGACTGGGCCCGTCCCCAGGTGCTGCCGGTGACGGTGGTGCCCGGTGGCAGTCATTTCTTTCATGGGCAGCTGCCCCTGCTCAAGAGCCTGGTGGTGCGTCACCTCTCTTCCGCATCGTGATGAAAAACGTCCTGGTTCTGCTGGCTGCTGTGTGTGGCCTGTTCTGCGGCAACGCTTCGGCCCAGGCCATGCCCCAAGCGCCCGAGGTCGCGGCCCGGGCGTATCTGCTGCTGGACCTGACCAGCGACCAGACGCTGGCCGCCCGCGACGCGGACAGCCCCGTCCAGCCCGCCTCCCTGACCAAGCTCATGACGGCCTATCTGGTCTTCGATGCGCTGCGCCTGGGGCGGCTGGAGTTGAAGCAGGCCTTGCCCGTCAGCGAGCGTGCCTGGCGCCAGCCCGGTTCGCGCATGTTCATCGACACCCGGATGAAGGTGCCGGTGGAGGATCTGCTCAAGGGTTTGCTGGTGCAGTCCGGCAACGATGCTGCCATGGCGCTGGCCGAGGGCGTGGCGGGCAGCGAGGAGCGTTTTGTCCAGCACATGAACGAGCAGGCACTGGCCCTGGGGATGAAGGCGACCCGCTTCGTCAATCCGACCGGCCTGTCCCAGCCCGGCCAGCTGAGCACAGCGCGCGACCTGGCTATCCTGGCCACACGGCTGTTGCGTGACTTCCCTGATCAGGCCCGCTTCCACGCCATCCGGAAATACCGCTACGAGGGCACCCCGCCGGCCAACGACAGCAACCGCAACCTGTTGCTGTTTCGCGATCCGTCGGTGGATGGCCTCAAGACCGGCCACACCGAAGCGGCCGGCTACTGCCTGATCGCGACCGCGCAGCGCGAGTTTCCCCACCTGGGGCCGGCTGGCGCGCCCGGTGTCCGGCGCCTGCTGGCCGTGGTGCTCGGAACCGACAGCGAGAACGCCCGCGCCAACGAGACTCAGAAGCTGCTGAACTGGGGCTATACCGCCTTTGAGGCGGTCAAATTGTTCGATGCCAACCAGCCGGTGCTCACCCCGGCGGTCTGGAAGGGCCGGTCGGCCCAGGTCCGGCTGGGCCGTCCGCGGGCCGTGGTGGTGACGGTGCCGGCCGGCTACGCCAGCCGCCTGCGGACCGAGGCCGTGCGCCCTGACCCCCTGATTGCCCCGCTCAAAAAGGGACAGGTCAGCGGCACCTTGAAAATAAATATTGGCGAGCACACACTTACCAATATTCCGTTGCTCGCTCTGGAGTCGGTGGAAGAGGCGGGCCTGATTGGGCGAGCCTGGGATGCCTTCAGGCTCTGGGTCCAGTAGGTCTTGCTGACCCGTTGGCGGGTCATCCTGCCGCGCCGCGTGGCAAGGGAATCATTGCGGGTCACGGAACGACCTGATACACTCGAAGGCTTTTCGGAATTTCCGAAGGGATTCACGTTTTCGTTTTATCAAACGTTGAGGGACGTTTTTAAATGCCAACCATTAACCAGCTAGTGCGTCAAGGCCGCGAGGTCGAGACCATCAAGTCGAAGAGTCCTGCCATGCAGAACTCTCCGCAGCGCCGTGGCGTGTGCACCCGTGTGTACACCACGACGCCCAAGAAGCCGAATTCCGCTCTGCGTAAGGTCGCCAAGGTGCGCCTGACCAACGGTTTCGAAGTCATTTCCTACATCGGCGGTGAAGGCCACAACCTGCAGGAACACAGCGTGGTGCTGGTTCGCGGCGGTCGTGTCAAGGACCTGCCGGGTGTGCGTTACCACATCGTGCGTGGCTCGCTCGACCTGCAAGGCGTGAAAGACCGCAAGCAGTCGCGTTCCAAGTACGGCGCCAAGCGCCCCAAGAAGGCTTGATTTTTCAGGTCTGAGTTTTTCCGGTGCTCGATCGTCAGGCAGACGGTTTGAGCGTAGTGACCCGAAGCTCGGAATTGTCCGGGTGGGTCGAGTAAGTGAGAGTTCTGTATGGCTCTCGCGGTGTCTGAAAAGATGCCAACTGAAGCAATATGAGGTGAAACATGCCACGTCGTCGCGAAGTCCCTAAACGTGAAATCCTGCCGGATCCGAAGTTCGGCAATGTCGACCTCTCCAAGTTCATGAACGTGATCATGGAAGGCGGCAAGAAGGCGGTTGCCGAGCGCATCATTTACGGTGCCCTCGAAACCATTGGACAGAAAACCGGCAAGGATGCGCTGGAGCTGTTCACGATCGCCATCAACAATGTCAAGCCGATGGTCGAGGTGAAGTCCCGCCGTGTTGGCGGTGCCAACTACCAGGTGCCGGTTGAAGTGCGCCCGGTGCGCCGTCTGGCCCTGTCCATGCGCTGGATCAAGGAAGCCGCCCGCAAGCGTGGCGAGAAGTCCATGGCCCTGCGCCTGGCCAACGAAATCATCGAGGCCACCGAAGGCCGTGGCGGCGCCATGAAGCGCCGTGATGAAGTGCACCGCATGGCCGAGGCCAACAAGGCCTTCAGCCACTTCCGTTTCTAAGCCACAACTGCCCCACAGGTGCGCAGGCCCGCCACGAGCGGGCCTGACCTGTTTTAACGAAAGACCATCATGGCACGCAAAACGCCCATTGAGCGCTACCGCAATATCGGTATTTCCGCTCACATTGACGCCGGCAAGACGACCACCACCGAGCGTATTCTTTTCTACACCGGTGTGAACCACAAGATCGGTGAAGTCCATGATGGCGCCGCCACCATGGACTGGATGGAGCAGGAGCAGGAGCGTGGCATCACGATCACGTCCGCTGCAACCACCTGTTTCTGGAAGGGCATGGAACTGTCCTATCCCGAGCACCGCTTCAACATCATCGACACCCCCGGCCACGTGGACTTCACCATCGAGGTGGAGCGCTCCATGCGCGTGCTGGATGGCGCCTGCATGGTGTATTGCGCCGTGGGCGGCGTGCAGCCGCAGTCGGAAACCGTCTGGCGCCAGGCCAACAAGTACAAGGTGCCGCGTCTGGCGTTCGTGAACAAGATGGACCGTACCGGTGCCAACTTCTTCAAGGTCTATGACCAGATGAAGCTGCGCCTGAAGGCCAGCCCCGTGCCGATCGTGATCCCGATCGGTGCCGAGGAAAACTTCACCGGCGTGGTCGATCTCATCAAGATGAAGGCCATCATCTGGGACGAAGCTTCCCAGGGCATGAAGTTTGAATACAAAGAGATTCCCGCTGAACTGCTGGAGTCCGCCAAGAAGTGGCGCGAAGGCATGGTCGAGGCAGCCGCCGAAGCCAGCGAAGAGCTGATGAACAAGTACCTTGAGGAAGGCGACCTGAGCGAAGCCGAAATCAAGCTGGGCATCCGCACCCGCACGATCGGCGCCGAGATCCAGCCCATGCTGTGCGGTACCGCCTTCAAGAACAAGGGTGTGCAGCGCATGCTGGACGCCGTGATCGACTTCCTGCCCTCGCCGGTGGACATTCCCCCGGTGGGCGGCCTCGACGAAGACGAGAAGGAAACTTCCCGCAAGGCCGACGACAGCGAGAAATTCTCCGCCCTGGCCTTCAAGCTGATGACCGACCCCTTCGTCGGCCAGTTGACCTTCGTGCGCGTCTACTCCGGCGTGCTGACCAAGGGCGACACGGTCTACAACCCGATCAAGGGCAAGAAAGAGCGTATCGGCCGTATCGTGCAGATGCACGCCAACAACCGCCTGGAAGTGGACGAAATCCGCGCCGGCGACATTGCTGCCTGCGTGGGCCTGAAGGATGTGACCACGGGTGAAACCCTGTGCGATCCGGATGCCATCCTGACGCTGGAGCGCATGGTGTTCCCTGAGCCCGTGATTGCGCAGGCAGTGGAACCCAAGACCAAGGCCGACCAGGAAAAGATGGGCATCGCCCTGCAGCGTCTGGCTGCCGAAGACCCGTCCTTCCGCGTCAAGACCGACGAAGAGTCCGGCCAGACCATCATCGCCGGCATGGGCGAACTGCACCTCGAAATCATCGTGGACCGCATGAAGCGCGAGTTCGGCGTGGAAGCCAACGTGGGCAAGCCCCAGGTGGCTTACCGCGAAACCATCCGCAAGAAGGTTACCGAAGTCGAAGGCAAGTTCGTGCGCCAGTCCGGCGGCAAGGGCCAGTACGGTCACGTCGTGTTCACGGTCGAGCCGAATGAGGCCGGCAAGGGCTTTGAGTTCGTCGACGCCATCAAGGGCGGTGTGGTTCCGCGTGAATTCATCCCGGCCGTCGAGAAGGGCGTGATCGAAGCCATCAACTCCGGCGTTCTGGCGGGTTTCCCGGTGGTGGACGTCAAGGTCACGCTGACCTTCGGTTCCTACCATGACGTGGACTCGAACGAAAACGCGTTCAAGATGGCCGCCATCTTCGGCTTCAAGGAAGGTTGCCGCAAGGCCAACCCCGTCATCCTCGAGCCCATGATGGCCGTCGAAGTCGAGACGCCCGAAGACTACGCCGGCACCGTGATGGGCGACCTGTCCTCGCGTCGCGGCATGGTGCAGGGCATGGAAGACATGGTCGGTGGCGGCAAGGCCATCAAGGCCGAAGTCCCGCTGTCCGAGATGTTCGGCTATTCGACCACGCTGCGTTCTGCCACCCAGGGTCGCGCCACGTACACGATGGAGTTCAAGCACTACTCTGAAGCTCCGCGCAACGTGTCCGAGGCCATCGTGGCCGCACGCGCAAAGTGAGGAAACCGCATCCCTGTGCAAACAGGGATGCTTTTTTGTTGTCTGCGATCCGGTGCCGCCCTGTTCCCGTGCGGGGCGAACCAGCAACCGGATGCAGACGTAAAACCAATACACGGGCATCTGTTCTTTGGAGATTTGAAAAATGGCAAAAGAGAAATTTGAGCGGACCAAGCCGCACGTCAACGTGGGCACGATCGGTCACGTGGACCACGGCAAGACCACGCTGACGGCGGCCATCACCACCGTGCTGGCGGCCAAGTTTGGCGGCT
>JAXMMJ010000051.1:0-19893 GCA_034366585.1 Hylemonella sp. | reverse complement strand
CGCATCGTGGTGATCGACGGGGGGCGGCTGGTGGAACAGGGCACGCATGCCAGCCTGGTGGCAGCCAACGGGCTGTATGCCCGGCTGGCGGCGCTGCAGTTCAAGTCCTAGCCAGTCTCTGGCTGAGTCCTGCGTCAGGAAAAGCGCCAGTACAGCAAGGCCAATATCGCCGTCATGGGCACCGCTGAAGCAAGGCATATCTTCAAGTCTGCCCAGCTTGGCAGGCACATCGATAACACCGGCGCGGCCAGTGCCCAGTACTTGAGATCACCCAGACCAATTTGCCAGTCTGCGGCGCCCGGCGCGAACCACGTGGCCGCAACAGGCGCCAGCAGCGGCGCGAGCCCCACAGCGGCCCCGTTGTACCAGCGCACATTGGAAAACCCGACAGAGCCCATCGTCCAGGTCGAAGAGCCGCTCTTGCGCGGCCAGACCGAGAAGGACACAGGCTTGGCATTAAGAACCAGACCCACCAGGAAATGCAGCATTTCGTGGACGAAGGTCCCTGGCAGAACGAAAATGGCGCGCACCGGCGGACTGGGAATCAGAAACGACAGGGTCAAGCCTATGAGGACGGCCGGTACCTGGTAGAGGACGGCAAAGATCAGTTGCTGTTCGGACATCAACACGATGCGGCACCCTGCGCGGCAGACGCGATGGCCAGTTTTATTGCAGCGGCCCCTTGAGCCCCTCGGGCAAGGGCAGCGGCATCACGGCGATGCCCTCGTCCATCAGCGCCTCGGTCTCCTCACGCGAAGCCTGGCCGCGGATGCCGCGTTCCTCGGTTTCGCCGTAGTGGATCTTGCGCGCCTCTTCGGCAAAACGCTCGCCCACGTCTTCCGTCTCCGACACGATGCGGCGTGCGAGTTGCAGATAGGCCGCCTGCAGGGCCTGGGCCGGATCGCCGGTCACCACGGCCTGTTTCTCCGCCGAGTTCGCAGCCTGCGGCGCCTGGACCGCGCCGAAGTTCAGGCGTGGGGCGCTGGGCAGTTTCTGGATGGTCTTGTCAGCGCACAACGGGCATTCGAGCAGCCCGCGGTCGACCTGGCTGGTGTAGTCCTCTTCGGACGCGAACCAGCCTTCGAACAGGTGGTGTGCACTGCACTGGAGGTTGAAGACCTTCATGGACCGAATCTTGACAGCCCGCGGCTCAGGCTGCCGGGCGCCAGTCCAATGCCCATGCACCCGACAGGACGTTCTGCAGCCAGAGCATGCCGGTCAGGGTCTTGGCGTCCGTCACCTGGCCTTCGCGGCACCACTGCAGCAGTTCGGCCGGCGTGGCGCTGAAGACGTCAAGGAACTCGCCCTCGTCCAGCTGGCGTTCGCCCTGGCTCAGGCCACGGGCGAACCAGACATCGATGAATTCGGTGGAATAGGAGATGACCGGGTGCAGCACACCGGCCCGTGCCCACTCGGTGGCGCGGTAGCCGGTTTCCTCCTGCAGCTCACGCTGGGCGCAGGCCAGCACGTCCTCACCCGGGTCGAGCTTGCCGGCGGGGAATTCGATCATGACCTGCTTGACGGGGTAGCGGTACTGGCGCTCCAGCACCACGCGCATGCTTCCATCGGGCTGCGACAGCAGCGGGATGATCATGACGGCGCCCGGGTGCTTGACGTATTCGCGCACGGCGCTGCTGCCATCGGGCAGGCGCACGGTGTCGCGGAAGGCATGCAGGAAACGGCCCTTGAGCAGCTCCTCGCTGCTCTGCTGTGTTTCGATCAGGTGGCGGTCATCCATGATCGCTGCCGTGCGTCAACTGTTGCGCTTATAGAGGTAGCGGTAGACGAAGCCCGGGAAGGCCAGCGTGATGAAGAGCGCGCCCGTGATGGCGTAGAACTCCCAGCCCTGCGGGGCGATACGGCCGGCGCGCTGCTCCAGCAACAGGGCCGCCCCGCCCACGAGGAAATAGAACAGGACCAGCTCCAGCAGGCGCAGACCCAGGTTCTTGGGAAACTTCAGCGGCACGACGGCCAGCAGGCGGCTGTTGACGAAAGGCAGGTTGGCGCCGACGACGGCGGCCAGCACCACGAACCAGACCGCGACGGAAGACGAGCTCATGTGCCGAGCATCTGCACCACGGCCTGTGCGCACAGCGCCATCAGGCCGCCGGGCACGATGCCCAGCACCAGCACCAGCAGGCCGTTGACGGACAACACGGCGCGCACGTCCAGCGGGGCCGAGACGGTGGTGGCGGTGATGGGCTCATCGAAGTACATGACCTTGACGACCCGCAGATAGTAGAAGGCGCCGATCAGCGACATGATCACGGCGAACACGGCCAGCACGATGTGCAGGGTCTGGCCCGAAGCGATCAGGGCCTGCAGCACCGAGAGCTTGGCGTAGAAGCCGACCATGGGCGGGATGCCGGCCAGCGAGAACAGGCAGATGCCCATGATGGCGGCATACAGCGGGCTGCGCTGGTTCAGGCCGGCGAAGTCGGCGATCTCCTCGCTCTCGAAACCCTCGCGTGCCAGCAGCAGGATGACACCGAAGGAGGCCAGCGTGGTCAGCACATAGGTGATGACGTAGAACATGGCCGAGCTGTAGGCGTTGGCAGCGGAGTAGATGTTGCCGTTGATCACACCCGACATCAGGCCCAGCAGCACGAAGCCCATCTGCGAGATGGTGGAGTAGGCCAGCATGCGCTTGAGGTTGGTCTGCATGATGGCGGCCAGGTTGCCGATCAGCAGCGAGGCGACGGCCAGCAGGCCGAGCATCTGCTGCCAGTCGAACCACAGGGGCAGCATGCCTTCGACCAGCAGGCGCATGACGATGGCAAAGGCCGCCAGCTTGGGCGCGCCGCCGATCATCAGCGTGACGGCAGTGGGGGCGCCCTGGTAGACGTCCGGGATCCACATGTGGAAAGGCACCACGCCGAGCTTGAAGGCCAGGCCGGCCACCACGAAGACCAGGCCGAAGGTCAGCACGCTGGGGTTGATCAGGCCGGAATTGACGGCGCGGAAGACCTGGTTGACGTCCAGCGAACCGGTGGCGCCATACATCATGGACATGCCGTAGAGCAGGAAACCCGAGGCCAGCGCGCCCAGCACGAAGTACTTCATGGCCGCCTCGGTCGAGACGGCGTGGTCGCGGCGCAGGGCCACCAGCGCGTAGCTGGAGAGCGTGAGCAGTTCCAGGCCCAGGTAGATCAGCAGGAAGTTGTTGCCCGAGATCATGATGAACATGCCCAGCAGCGCAAACAGGCTCAGGCTGAACAGCTCACCGCCGCGCAGCATGTCGCGGTCGGCCGCGTAGGGACGCGCATAGACCAGGGTCACCATGACGGCGATGGTGGCGAAGAACTTGAGCCAGTTGCCCATGGCGTCGCTGACGACCATGTTGCCCAGGCCGTAGATCGTGCCGCCGGCGCTGGCGTACAGGGCCTGCAGCAGGGCCACCGCGGCCAGCGTCAGCAGGGTGATCAGGTAGGTGGTGGTGCGCAGGCGGCTTTTGACGGCCAGGTCCAGCAGCGTGATGGCGCAGGCCATGACGAGCAGGATGACCTCGGGGAATACCGCGATCCAGCTGATGGTGTCTGTCATCTTCAGTCTCTTTAATTCAGTTCAGCTTCGACTGCGCCACGTGCTTGAGCAACTCGGCCACCGAGCTGTCCATCACGTCGGTGAAGGGCTTGGGATGGACACCCATCCACAGCACGGCGATCGCCAGCAGCGTGAGCATCAGGAACTCGCGGCTGTTGATGTCCTGCAGGCCCTTGACGTCTTCATTGGCCACGGGGCCGAGGTAGACGCGCTTGAACATCCACAGGGTGTAGGCGGCGCCGAAGATCAGCGCCGTGGAAGCCGCCAGGCCCAGCCAGAAGTTGGCCTTGATGGCCCCCAGGATCACCATCCACTCGCCGACGAAACCGGCGGTGGCGGGCAGGCCGCAGTTGGCCATGGCGAACAGCAGGGCGAAGGCCGTGAACTTGGGCATGGTGTTGATCACACCGCCGTAGCTGGCGATCTCGCGCGAGTGCACCCGGTCGTAGAGCACGCCGATGCACAGGAACATGGCGCCCGAGACGAAACCGTGGGCGATCATCTGCACCAGGCCGCCGGCCACGCCGAGGTCGTTGAAGATGAAGAAACCCAGGGTGACGAAACCCATGTGGGCCACGGACGAGTAGGCCACGAGCTTTTTCATGTCCTGCTGCACCATGGCGACCAGGCCCACGTAGATCACCGCGATCAGCGACAGGGCAATCATCAGCCAGGCCCATTCGCGCGCGGCGTCGGGGGCAATCGGCATGGAAAACCGCAGGAAACCGTAGGCACCCAGCTTGAGCATGATGGCCGCCAGCACGGCGGAGCCGCCGGTGGGCGCTTCCACGTGCACGTCGGGCAGCCAGGTATGCACCGGCCACATCGGCACCTTGACGGCGAAAGCCGCGAAGAAGGCGAAGAAGATCAGCGTCTGCGTGCTGCTGTCCAGCGGCAGGGCATGCCAGGTGGCGATGTCGAAGCTGCCACCCGACTTGGTGTACAGGAAGATCAGCGCGATCAGCAGCAGCAGCGAACCCAGCAGCGTGTAGAGGAAGAACTTGAACGCCGCGTAGATCTTGTTGGGGCCGCCCCAGATGCCGATGATCAGGTACATCGGGATCAGCGTGGCTTCGAAGAAGACGTAGAACAGAACGCCGTCGAGCGCGGAGAACACGCCGATCATCAGGCCGCTGAGGATCAGGAAGGCGCCCATGTACTGGTTGACGCGGCTGGTGATGACTTCCCAGGCCGCGATCACGACGATGATCGTGATGAAGGCCGTCAGCAGCACGAACCAGAAGGAGATGCCGTCCAGGCCCACGTGGTAGTGCACATTGAAGCGCTCCATCCACGGCATCTTCTCGACGAACTGCATGGCCGCCGTGCCGAGCTTGAAGCCCGTGTACAGCGGCAGCGTGACCAGGAAGCTGGCGGTCGCCCCGACCAGCGCGACCCAGCGCACCACACGCGCCTGGTCGTCACGCCCGAGGACAAGCAGCAGCACGCCGATGGCGATCGGCATCCAGATGGCAAGGCTCAACAAACCCATTTTGTTCTTCTCCTTAGCGGCCGAGCCACTGGGCCAGCATGGGCCAGGTCACGAAATACGTCATCAGGACCACGATGCCCAGGATCATGGCCAGGGCGTAGTGGTAGAGGTAACCGGACTGGAACCAGCGCACCACGCCAGCCACCCAGCCCACCACCTTCCAGGAACCGTTGACCAGGGTGCCGTCGATCACGGCCTGGTCGCCACCCTTCCAGAGACCAACGCCCAGCATGCGTGCGCCGCGTGCCAGGACGTTCTCGTTGAACCAGTCCAGGTAGTACTTGTTCTCCAGCAGGGTGTAGATCGGTTGCACGGCGCGCTTGATGGCCGCCGGCACGGCCGGGTTGACCATGTACATGTAATACGCCGTGGCCACGCCGGCCACCGCCAGCCAGAAAGGCAGCGTGCTGAAGGCGTGCGCGGCCATGGCCAGCGGGCCGTGGAAGGCCGCGGCCAGCTCGACCATCACGTGGTGCTTGGTGGCGTCCACGAAGATGGCGTCCTTGAAGAAGTCGCCGTACAGCATGGGCTGGATGGTCAGGTAGCCGATCACCACCGAGGGGATGGCCAGCAGCACCAGCGGCACCGTCACCACCCAGGGCGACTCGTGCGGTTCGTGGTGATCGTCATGGCCGTGGTGACCGTGGTCGTCATGGTGTGCATCGGGGTTCTGGTCGTAGCGTTCCTTGCCGTGGAAGACCAGGAAGTACATGCGGAAGGAGTAGAAGGCCGTCACGAAGACGCCGGCCAGCACCGCGAAGTTGGCGAAACCGGCACCCCAGAGGTGGCTCTCGTGCACCGCCTCGATGATGCTGTCCTTGGAATAGAAACCGGCGAAGAGCGGCGTACCGATCAGGGCCAGCGAACCCAGCAGCGAGGTGATCCAGGTGATGGGCATGTACTTGCGCACGCCGCCCATCCAGCGGATGTCCTGGTTGTGGTGCATGCCGATGATGACCGAGCCCGCGCCGAGGAACAGCAGGGCCTTGAAGAAGGCGTGCGTCATCAGGTGGAACACGGCCACCGAGTAGGCCGAGGCGCCCAGCGCCACCGTCATGTAACCCAGCTGCGAGAGCGTGGAATAGGCCACCACGCGCTTGATGTCGTTCTGGATGATGCCCAGGAAACCCATGAACAGGGCCGTGATGGCGCCGATCACCATGATGAAGCTCAGGGCCGTGTCGGAGAGTTCGAACAGCGGCGACATGCGCGCGACCATGAAGATGCCGGCCGTCACCATGGTGGCGGCGTGGATCAGCGCGGAGATGGGCGTGGGGCCTTCCATGGAGTCGGGCAGCCAGACGTGCAGCGGGAACTGGGCCGACTTGCCCATGGCCCCGATGAACAGGCAGATGCAGATCACGGTGATCAGCATGGCGTCCTGGCCCAGGATGTACCAGGGGAACTCGATGGCACCGAGCTCGGTGGCCTTGGCGAAGACTTCCGTGTAGTTCAGCGTGCCGGCGTAGGCGGCGATCAGGCCGATGCCCAGGATGAAGCCGAAGTCGCCCACACGGTTGACCAGGAAGGCCTTCATATTGGCGAAGATGGCCGTGGGCTTGTTGAACCAGAAGCCGATCAGCAGGTAGGACACCAGGCCCACCGCCTCCCAGCCGAAGAAGAGCTGCAGCAGGTTGTTGCTCATGACCAGCATGAGCATGGAGAAGGTGAACAGGGAGATGTAGGCGAAGAAGCGGTTGTAGCCCTCGTCCTCTTCCATGTAGCCGATGGTGTAGATATGCACCATCAGCGAGACGAAGGTCACCACGCACATCATCATGGCGGTCAGGCCATCGACCATGAAGCCGATTTCCATCTTCAGGCCGCCGACCACCATCCACTCGTAGATGGTTTCGTTGAAGCGCGCGCCGTCCATGGCCACGCTCTTGAGCGTCATGGCGGAGATGATGAAGGCCACCAGCACACCCAGGATGGTGAAGGTGTGCGAGAGGCGGCGGCCGATCCAGTTGCCGCCCAGCTGGGTGCCGAGAATACCGGCCAGCACGGAGCCGACCAGCGGCGCCAGCGGCACGGCCAGCAGGGTGGATGCATTCAGGGTTTGACTCATCTTCTAGTACCTTGATGAACCTGCGGGTTCAGCCCTTGAGCGTGTTGAGTTCGTCCACATTGATGCTGGACTTGTTACGGAACAGCAGCACCAGGATGGCCAGGCCGATGGCCGACTCGGCCGCTGCCACGGTGAGAATGAAGAACACGAAGACCTGGCCGTGCATGTCGCCCAGGTAGTGCGAGAAGGCCACGAAATTCAGGTTGACCGCCAGCAGCATGAGCTCGATGGCCATCAGCAGCACGATCAGGTTCTTGCGGTTCAGGAAAATGCCGACCACCGCGATGGCGAACAGCGCGGCGCCCAGCGTGAGGTAGTGTCCCAGGGTCAGGGTCATGGCTTGTTCTCCTCGGGCGCGGCGGCCGGGGGCGCGGCGCGGGTGGTCTCGACTTTCACGATGGACATGCGGTCGCTGGCGCGCACGCGCACCTGGATGGACGGGTCGATGGCCTTGCTGTCCTTGCGCTGGCGCAGCGTGAGC
Organism: Hylemonella sp.; assembly: GCA_034366585.1. GTDB lineage: Bacteria > Pseudomonadota > Gammaproteobacteria > Burkholderiales > Burkholderiaceae_C > Hylemonella. Next base: position 12,309 of record JAXMMJ010000051.1, on the reverse strand, counting down.
GCGATGGCGGCGATCATGGCCACCAGCAGGATGCAGGCGGCCACCTGGATCGGGTAGACGTATTCGGTGTAGAGCAGGATGCCCAGCTCCTTGGCGTTGTCGACATCCGTCACCGGCTGGCCGATGACCTGGGCCACGGCCGGCTCATCGCTGACGCGAAAGCCCGTCAGCAGCACGGCGGCCATCTCCAGCACCACGACAGCGCCCAGGGTCACCGCCAGCGGCAGGTGCTTCCAGAAACCCTGACGCAGCTGGTCGATCTTGATGTCCAGCATCATGACCACGAAGAGGAAGAGCACCATCACCGCACCGAGGTAGACCAGCACCAGGGTGATGGCCAGGAACTCGGCCTTCAGCAGCAGCCAGATGGCCGAGGCCTGCGAGAAGGACAGCATGAGGAAGAGCACGGCGTGCACGGGGTTGCGTGCCGTGATGACCCGGAAGGCTGCGAACAGCAGCACGGCCGAGAACAGGAAGAAGAAGCCGGTTTTGACGTCCATGATCGTTTCTTGGTGTTTCCTGGCGGCTTAGCGGTATTTCGCGTCGGCCGCCCTGGCGGCAGCGATCTCGGTCTCGTAGCGGTCACCCACGGCCAGCAGCATGTCCTTGGTGAAGTACAGGTCACCGCGCTTTTCGCCGTGGTATTCAAGGATGTGGGTCTCGACGATGGAGTCCACCGGGCAGCTCTCTTCGCAGAAGCCGCAGAAGATGCACTTGGTAAGGTCGATGTCGTAGCGCGTGGTGCGGCGGCTGCCGTCCTTGCGCACTTCGGACTCGATGGTGATGGCCATGGCCGGGCAGACGGCCTCGCAGAGCTTGCAGGCGATGCAGCGCTCCTCGCCGTTGTCATAACGGCGCAGGGCATGCAGGCCGCGGAAGCGCGGCGACAGCGGGGTCTTCTCTTCGGGGTACTGGATCGTCACCTTACGGGCGAACGCGTAACGGCCCGTCAGGGCCATGCCCTTGAAGAGCTCCACGAGCATGAAGCTCTTGAAGAAGTCCTTGAGGGAAAAGGTCGAAGCAGCAGCAGCCATGTCGTGACCCATTTAGTTCCAGATATTCCACGACGTCTGCATCCAGATGCCGACGACGAGCAGCCACACCAGGGTGACCGGGATGAAGATCTTCCAGCCCAGACGCATGATCTGGTCGTAACGGAAACGCGGGAAGGTGGCGCGGATCCAGATGAACATGGACACCACGACGAACGTCTTGAGGCCCAGCCAGATCCAGCCCGGGATCCAGTTGAACAGCGCGCTGTCGATCGGGGACAGCCAGCCGCCCAGGAACATGATCACGGCCAGGATGGAGACCAGCCACATGCTGGCGTATTCGGCCAGGAAGAAGATGGCAAAGCCCATGCCCGAGTACTCAACCATGTGGCCGGCCACGATCTCGGCCTCGCCCTCGACCACGTCGAAGGGGTGGCGGTTGGTCTCGGCCACGCCGGAGATCAGGTAGACCAGGAAGATCGGCAGCAGCGGCAGCCAGTTCCAGGACAGGAAACCCAGGCCCTTGTCGGCGAAGTAGCCCTCGCCCTGCCCCAGCACGATGTCAGTCAGGTTCATGCTGCCGGAGACCATGAGCACCACCAGGAAGCAGAAGCCCATGGCGATCTCGTAGCTCACCATCTGCGCCGAGGCGCGCAGCGCGCCCAGGAAGGCGTACTTGGAGTTGGAAGCCCAGCCCGCGATGATGACGCCGTAGACCTCGATCGAGGTGATGGCCATGATCAGCAACAGGCCGGTGTTGATGTTGGTCAGCGCCACATCCGGCCCGAAGGGGATCGCCACCCAGGCGGCCAGCGCGGGCATGATGGCCATGATGGGGCCGAGCACGAACAGGCCCTTGGCGGCCGCGGTCGGCTGGATGATTTCCTTGGTCAGCAGCTTGAGCGCGTCGGCGATGGGCTGCAGCAGGCCGAAGGGACCGACGCGGTTGGGGCCAAAACGCACCTGCATGAAACCCAGCAGCTTGCGCTCCCACAGCGTCAGGTAGGCCACCGCGCCCATCAGCGGCGCGAGCACGCAGACGATCTTGATCAGGATCCAGAGCACCGGCCAGGCCATCGTGGCCCACCAGCTGGCGGCGATCAGGTTCAGGCCGCCGTTGTAAAACGCATCGATCATGCGGCTACCCCTTGTTCACGGGCGTCGGCCGTCAGCTGCAGCGACGGCGCGCGACGGACCAGGCCGTCGAGTTGGTAGATGGAAGCCACCACCGGCTCAGCTGCCGTGGCAGCGACGTTGATGGTTGCCTGCGTGGCGTTGGACAGCTTCGCAGCCTTGGCAGTGGCCGCAGCCAGCACGTCCTGCGAGGATTCGAACTCGAAGCCCTGCAGGCCCAGCAGATTGCCCAGCACACGCAGTACCTTCCAGGCCGGGCGGGTCTCGCCCTGGGGCTTGACCACGGCGTGGAAGCTCTGCAGGCGACCTTCGGCGTTGACGAAGCTGCCCGAGGTCTCGCTGAACGGGGCGATGGGCAGCAGCACGTCGCTGAAAGCCAGGTTGGTCTTGAAGGGACTGAGCGTGACGACCATCTCGGCGCTGTCCAGCGCGGCCGCAGCGGCCTGGCCGGCGGCCGTGTCGTATTCGGGCTCGACGGCCAGCAGCAGGGCAGCCTTGAGCTTGCCACCCAGCATCTGCGCGGCGTTCAGGCCCGCAGCCTGCGGCTGGGCACCGACCCATTGCGCGCCCACCGTATTGGCGGCTTCGGTCAGGTAACCGACGCTGGCGCCGGTCTGGGCGCCGATCCAGTTGGCCAGAGCCAGCAGGCTGGAGGCATTGGCAGCGTGTGCGGCGGCATTGCCCAGCAGCACGGCCTTGCGCTCACCACCGAGCAGCGAGGATGCGATGGCCTTGGCTTCGGGCGTGGCCTGGCCGGCGGCCGGGGCGGTGACGCCCTTCTCTGCCGCGATGGCCGCAGCCACATTGGCCAGGGCCTGCGCCCACTGCGCAGCCGGCGTCACCTGTGCGTTGGCCACCTTCATGGCCCAGGCGTCGGCGCTCTGGTACAGGCTCTTCGACGTAATGGCGCTGAGCTGCGCGCCATGGCGCACAGCCTGGCGGATGCGCTGCGCGAACAGGGGATGGTCCTTGCGCAGGTTGGAACCGACGACCAGCACGCGCTGCAGCTGCGTGAGCGCGGCAATGGGCAGGCCCAGCCAGCGCACGCCTTCAGCCTTGCCGAATTCGGCGTTGCGCAGGCGGTAATCGATGTTGTCGCTGCCCAGGCCGCGCAGCAGGCCGATGGCCAGGTAGAGCTCTTCGAGTGTGCTGTGCGGGCTGACCAGGGCACCGATGCTGCTGGCACCATGATCGTTCTTGATGGTCTTCAGGCCGTTGGCCACGTACTCCAGCGCGGTCTGCCAGTCGACTTCCTGCCACTGGCCGCCCTGCTTGATCATGGGGCTGCTCAGGCGGTCGGCGCCATCGAGGGCTTCGTAGGAGTAGCGGTCGCGGTCGGCGATCCAGCACTCGTTGACGTCTTCGTTTTCCAGGGGGACCACACGCAGGACCCGGTTGTTCTTGACCTGCACGATCAGGTTGGCGCCGGTGGAGTCATGCGGGCTGACCGACTTGCGGCGGCCCAGCTCCCAGGTGCGGGCCTGGTAGCGGAAAGGCTTGCTGGTGAGCGCGCCCACCGGGCAGATGTCGATCATGTTGCCCGACAGCTCGGAATCCACCGAGTGGCCGACGAAGGTCTCGATCTCGGAATGCTCGCCGCGGTGGCTCATGCCAAGCTCCATCACGCCGGCGACTTCCTGGCCGAAGCGCACGCAGCGCGTGCAGTGGATGCAGCGGCTCATCTCTTCCATGGAGATCAGCGGGCCGACATCCTTGTGGAACACCACGCGCTTCTCTTCCTCGTAGCGCGAGGCGGAGGCGCCGTAGCCCACGGCCAGATCCTGCAGCTGGCACTCGCCGCCCTGGTCGCAGATGGGGCAGTCCAGCGGGTGGTTGATCAGCAGGAACTCCATGACCGACTTCTGGGCCTTGAGGGCCTTGTCGGTCTTGGTGCGCACGATCATGCCCTGCGTGACGGGGGTGGCGCAGGCCGGCATGGGCTTGGGCGCCTTCTCCACGTCCACCAGGCACATGCGGCAGTTGGCCGCAATGCTGAGTTTCTTGTGGTAGCAGAAATGCGGGATGTAGACGCCGGATTTCTCGGCCGCATGCATCACCATGCTGCCTTCCTGGATCTCTACCTTCTTGCCGTCGAGTTCGATTTCAACCATGTTCGTATGCTCGCTATGTCGCTCAGACGTAGGCCGGGACCAGGCAGGTCTTGTGGGCCACGTGATGTTCGAATTCGGGACGGAAATGCTTGATCATGGCGCGCACCGGCATGGCCGCCGCGTCGCCCAGCGCGCAGATGGTGCGGCCCTGGATGTTCTCGGCCACGTTGTCCAGCAGGTCCAGGTCTTCCGGACGGCCCTGGCCGTTTTCGATGCGGTCGACCACGCGCGAGAGCCAGCCCGTGCCTTCGCGGCAGGGCGTGCACTGGCCGCACGATTCGTGCATGTAGAAGTAGCTCAGGCGTTGCAGGGCCTTGACCATGCAACGCGTCTCGTCCATCACGATGACGGCGCCCGAACCCAGCATCGAGCCCGCCTTGGCGATGGAGTCGTAGTCCATCGTGCACTGCATCATGATGTCGGCCGGCAGCACCGGGGCGGAGGAACCGCCGGGGATCACGGCCTTGAGCTTCTTGCCGCCGCGCACGCCGCCGGCGAGCTCCAGCAGCTTGGCGAAGGGCGTGCCCATGGGGATTTCGTAGTTACCCGGACGCTCGACGTCACCGCTGATCGAATAGATCTTGGTGCCGCCGTTGTTGGGCTTGCCGCACTCGAGGTAGGCCTGGCCGCCGTTGCGGATGATCCAGGGCACGGCCGCGAAAGTCTCGGTGTTGTTGATGGTGGTCGGCTTGCCGTAGAGGCCGAAGCTGGCCGGGAACGGCGGCTTGAAGCGCGGCTGGCCCTTCTTGCCTTCCAGCGATTCGAGCAGCGCGGTCTCTTCGCCGCAGATGTAGGCGCCGAAACCGTGGGCCGCATGCAGCTGGAAGCTGAAGTTGCTGCCCGCGATGTTGTTGCCCAGCAGGCCGGCGGCGCGCGCCTCTTCCAGCGCGGCTTCGAAACGGTCATAGACCTGGAAGATCTCGCCGTGGATGTAGTTGTAGCCCACCGTGATGCCCATGGCGTAGGCCGCGATGGCCATGCCCTCGATCACGATGTGCGGGTTGTACATGAGGATGTCGCGGTCCTTGCAGGTCCCGGGCTCGCCCTCGTCCGAGTTGCAGACCAGGTACTTCTGGCCCGGGAACTGGCGCGGCATGAAGCTCCACTTCAGGCCGGTGGGGAAACCGGCGCCACCACGGCCGCGCAGGGCGGATTCCTTGACGGTGGCGATCACCTGGTCTTGCGTCAGGCCTTCGCCGCCGTCCTTGCCCAGGATCTTGCGCAGGGCCTGGTAGCCGCCGCGTGCCTCGTAGTCCTTGAGGTGCCAGTTGCTGCCGTTGAGGCCGGCATAGATCTGGGGTTCGATGTGGCGGTTGTGGAAGCAGGTCTCGGCGCCGGTGGCGGCGAACTGCGAAAGAAGTTTTTCAACCGACATCACTTGGCCCCTCCAGCCTTCAGGCCGTCGATCAGCTGGTCCAGCTTGTCGTTGCTCATGAAACTGCACATGGTGCGGTCGTTGACCAGCAGCACCGGCGCATCGGCACAGGCGCCCTGGCATTCGCTCTGCTGCAGCGTGAACAGGCCGTCGGCCGTGGTCTCGCCCATGCTGATACCCAGCTTGCGCTCCAGGTGGTGCAGCGCCTTCTGGCCGTCACGCAGCTGGCACGGCAGGTTGGTGCAGACGTTGAGCTTGTACTTGCCCAGCGGACGCTGGTTGTACATGTTGTAGAAGGTCGTCACTTCATGCACGGCCATGGCCGGCATGCCGAGATAGCTGGCGACTTCGGCCTCGCTGTCGGTGCTCACAAAACCGAGCTCCTGCTGCACGATGGCCAGGCAGGCCATGACGGCAGACTGCTTCTGCTCGGCCGGGTATTTGGCGACTTCCTTGGCGAAGCGCGCTTTGATGGACTCAGAGATCATCGGTCAATCTCTCCAAACACGATATCCAGGGTGCCGATGATGGCCACGGCGTCGGCCAGCATGTGGCCGCGTGCGAGCTCATCGAGCGTGGCCAGATGGGCAAAGCCCGGGGCACGAATCTTGAGGCGATAGGGTTTGTTGGCGCCGTCGCTCACCATGTAGATGCCGAACTCGCCCTTGGGGTGCTCGACGGCGGCATAGGCCTCGCCGGCGGGCACACGGAAACCTTCGGTGAAGAGCTTGAAGTGGTGGATCAGCTCTTCCATATTGGACTTCATGGCCTCGCGGGCCGGCGGCGCCACCTTGTGGTTGTCCGTGATCACCGGGCCAGGGTTGGCGCGCAGCCAGGCCGAGCACTGCTGGATGATGCGGTTCGATTCGCGCATCTCCTGCACGCGCACCAGGTAGCGGTCGTAGCTGTCGCCGGTCTTGCCCACCGGGATGTCGAAATCGACACGGTCGTAGGCGTCGTAAGGCTGGGTCTTGCGCAGGTCCCAGGCAATGCCCGAGCCGCGCAGCATGGGGCCGGTCATGCCCAGGTTCAGGGCGCGCTCGGGCGTCACGACGCCGATGCCGACCGTGCGCTGTTTCCAGATGCGGTTGTCGGTGAGCAGAGTCTCGTACTCGTCCACGCACTTGGGGAAACGCGCGCAGAAGTCGTCAATGAAGTCCAGCAGCGAACCCTGGCGGTTGGCGTTGATCTCGGCAATGGCGCGGGCGTTGCGGATCTTGCTGACCTTGTGCTGCGGCATGCTGTCGGGCAGGTCGCGGTAGACGCCGCCCGGACGGAAGTAGGCTGCGTGCATGCGCGCGCCGGAGACGGCTTCGTACATGTCGAACAGGTCTTCGCGCTCGCGGAAGGTGTAGATCAGGATGGTGGAGCTGCCGCAGTCGTTGCCGTGCGAGCCCAGCCACATCAGGTGGTTGAGCAGGCGCGTGATCTCGCCGAACATGGTGCGGATGTACTTGGCGCGCAGCGGCACCTCGATGCCCAGCATCTTCTCGATGGCCAGGCAGTAGGCCTGCTCGTTGCACATCATCGAGACGTAATCCAGGCGATCCATATAGGGCAGCGACTGGATGTAGGTCTTGCTTTCGGCCAGCTTCTCGGTGGCGCGGTGCAGGAGGCCGATGTGCGGATCGGCACGTTGCACGACTTCGCCGTCGAGCTCGAGCACCAGGCGCAACACGCCATGGGCGGCCGGGTGCTGCGGGCCGAAGTTCAGGGTGTAGTTCTTGATTTCGGCCATGTCAGGATTCCCGCCGGGCCGTCCCAAGGGAGGCCTGCGCCCCCTCGGGGGGCAGTGAATACACGAAGTGATGAGCGTGGGGGGCCATGATCATTTCAGGCCTCCGTAGTTGTCTTCACGGATGATGCGCGGCGTGATCTCGCGCGGCTCGATGCTCACCGGCTGGTAGATCACGCGCTTGAGCTCGGCGTCGTAGCGCATCTCGACGTGACCGGACAGGGGGAAGTCCTTGCGGAAGGGGTGGCCGATGAAGCCGTAGTCGGTCAGGATGCGGCGCAGGTCGTCGTGGCCTTCGAAGACGATGCCGTAGAGGTCGAAGGCCTCGCGCTCGTACCAGTTGGCGGCACGCCAGACGTCGGTCAGGGAGTCGACCACCGGAAAATCGTCATCGGTCGCGAAGACCTTGAGGCGCACGCGCTGGTTCAGGCTGACCGACAGCAGGTGCGACACGACGCAGAAGCGCGCACCTTCCCAGGCGCCCTCGCCCCAGGCGGAGTAGTCAACACCACACAGGTCGATCAATTGCTCAAACTGGCAGCCGGGCGCATCGCGCAGGATGCGGGCCGCGGCCAGGTAGTCCTGGGGCACGACCTCGACGGTGACTTCGCCCAGCTTGACGTCGACACGGCGGACCTTGCCGCCCAGAGCGGCAGCCACGGCGTCCTTGGTGGCTTCGGGATTTACGGCAAAAGCAGTCATCAGTGATTCCTCAGACGCGGGCGATGGTCTGCGTACGGCGGATCTTCTGCTGCAGCTGGATGATGCCGTAGATCAGCGCCTCGGCCGTGGGCGGGCAGCCCGGCACGTAGACGTCGACCGGCACGATGCGGTCGCAGCCGCGCACCACCGAGTAGCTGTAGTGGTAATAACCGCCACCGTTGGCGCAGGAGCCCATGGAGATGACCCAGCGCGGCTCGCTCATCTGGTCGTAGACCTTGCGCAGGGCCGGCGCCATCTTGTTGCACAGGGTGCCGGCCACGATCATCAGGTCGGACTGGCGCGGGCTGGCACGAAACACCTCGGCGCCAAAGCGGCCGATGTCGTAGCGCGCGGCGGCCGCATGCATCATCTCGACCGCGCAGCAGGCCAGGCCGAAGGTCATGGGCCAGAGCGAGCCGGTCTTGGCCCAGTTCACCACCGTGTCGTAACTGGTGGTGACGAAGCCTTCTTTCATCACGCCTTCAATCATGGCAATGATCCTTGTTGAAAAGTGAAGTCGCCGCCGGGCCGCCCCAAGGCGACTGCGCCCCCTCGGGGGGCAGCACAGCACACGACGTGGCAAGCGTGGGGGCCATGTCTATTCCCAATCGAGGGCGCCCTTTTTCCACTCGTAGGCAAAACCCACGACGAGGATGGCGATGAACACCATGGCCGCCCAGAAACCCACCGCACCCACTTCCTTGAGCGCCACGGCCCAGGGGAAGAGGAAGGCGATTTCCAGGTCGAACAGGATGAAGAGGATGGCGACGAGGTAGTAGCGCACGTCGAACTTCATGCGCGCGTCTTCAAACGCTTCGAAACCACACTCGTAGGGAGAATTTTTGGCCGCGTCGGGCCGGTTGGGGCCCAAGACATAGCCGATGACCTGGGGGATGACCCCGACGGCAATGCCGACCAAGATGAACAGAAGGACGGGAAGATACTGATCGAGGCTCATCTTGAATGCTGATCACCGTTGGGCCGCCCGGGCTGTACCCGGACGGTCATTTATCTGGTGCCGTCGGCGAGACTCGAACTCGCACAGCTTTCGCCACTACCCCCTCAAGATAGCGTGTCTACCAATTTCACCACGACGGCTTGTCTCTGTTGCCAGGCTTGCATGAGGGTCTGATAGCAAACCCGGCAAGCCTTGGAGTTTACTCCGAATTCCCCCCTCGCCCCGGGGAGAAATTCCGGAATTATTGACTCAGGTCATCGCGCCGGAATCTGCGCCGGGCCCGGCGCGGCAGGTGCCGCGGGGGCGGACGCGGGCGCCGCATCGACCGGCGCCGAGGTGCCCGGAATCTGTGAAGAAGTCTGGGGCACGGCGGGTGCCGGTGCGGTCACGGCGCTGCCTTCAAGCACGCTGCCCGTGCTGGCCGGGCGGGCGTTGCTGAAATAGGCCAGCAGCAGCGTGCAGACGAAGAACACCGTGGCCAGCACGGCCGTGGTGCGCGAGAGGAAGTTGGCACTGCCGCTGGCGCCGAACAGGCTGCCCGAGGAGCCGCTGCCGAAGGCGGCGCCCATGTCGGCGCCCTTGCCGTGCTGGATCAGGATGAGGCCGATCATGGCCACGGCCGTGACGATCTGCACCGTGAGGATGATGGTGACGATGAAACTCATGTTTACTCCTAAATTCGTAGCAATCGGGCAGCTGTATCAGACAGCTGCCGCGATGATGGTGAGAAAATCCGGGGCCTTGAGCGAAGCGCCGCCGATCAGGCCGCCGTCGATATCGGGCTGGGCCAGCAGCTGCGCGGCATTGGCCGCGTTCATGCTGCCGCCATACAGCAGCTTGATGCGGTCCGCCTGCGGCGTGGCCGCCTTGAGCTGCGCGCGCAGCACGGCATGCACCTGCTGCGCCTGTTCGGGACTGGCGGTCTTGCCGGTGCCGATGGCCCAGACGGGTTCGTAGGCCACGACGATCTCGCTGATGCAGTGGCCATTGAGATGGATCACCGCAGCCAGCTGGCGCTTGACCACCTCTTCCGTCTTGCCCGCTTCACGCTCGGCCAGGGTCTCGCCCACGCAGACGATGGGCGTCACGCCGCTGGCCAGTGCGCGCTGCGCCTTGGCCGCCACGACCGCATCGGTCTCGCCGTGGTACTGGCGGCGCTCCGAATGGCCGACGATGGCGTAGCGCACGCCGAAATCCTTGAGCATGCCCACCGAGACCTCGCCCGTGTAGGCGCCCAGCTCGTGCGGGGAGACATCCTGCGCGCCCAGCTCGACCGGGCTGGTCGCCAGCAGCGCCTGGCATTGGGCCAGATAAGGCGAGGGCACGCAGACGGCGATGTCGCAGGCCGGGTCCTTGAGGCCCGAGAGGAGGCCCTTGAGCAGCGCCTGGTTGGCCGCCAGGCTGCCGTTCATCTTCCAGTTGCCAGCAATCAGCTTTTTCATGCACCGCTCCAGGTCAGCACGATCTTGCCGATGTGCTGGTTCGATTCCATCAGCGCATGCGCACGTGCCGCACCGCTACCCGTGGGGTCCTTGGCGTCCACGGCCGCGTAGGTGCTGTGGATCACCGGCTTGACCTTGCCGGCCTCGATCAGGGGCCAGGCGTGTTTCAGGCAGGCCTGCGCGATCGCCTGCTTGAAGGCGATGGGGCGCGGGCGCAGCGTGGAGCCGGTGATGGTCAGGCGGCGGCGCAATACCAGGCCGGCGTTGAAGCTGCTCTTGGTGCCGCCCTGCACGGCGATGATGACGATGCGGCCGTCCTCGGCCAGGCTCTCGACCTCGCGTGCGACGTACTCGCCGCCCACCATGTCGAGGATCACGTCCACACCCTTGCCGTCGGTCAGGCGCTTGACCTCTTCCTTGAAGTCCTGCGTCTTGTAGTTGATGGCGTGGTCGGCGCCCAGCTTGAGGCAGGCGGCGCACTTCTCGTCGCTGCCCACCGTCACGATGACCTTGGCGCCCATGGCCTTGGCCAGCTGGATGGCGGTGACGCCGATGCCGCTGGAGCCACCCTGGATCAGCAGCGTCTCGCCGGCCTGCAGGCGGCCGCGGTCGAACACATTGCTCCAGACGGTGAAGAAGGTCTCGGGCAGCGAGGCTGCCTCGACATCGCTCAGGCCCTTGGGGTACGGCAGGCACTGCGCAATCGGCGCGGTGCACAGCTCGGCGTAACCGCCGCCGGCCACCAGCGCGCACACCTTGTCGCCCAGCTTGAGACCGGCCTGCGCCAGTTCCGCGGCATGGCCGCCCACGACCGTGCCGGCCACTTCGAGGCCGGGAATATCGGAGGCACCCGGCGGCACCGGGTAGTTGCCGGTGCGCTGGAACACGTCGGGCCGGTTGATGCCGCTGGCCGCCACGCGGATCAGCAGCTCACCCGCACCCGGCACCGGGTCGGGGCGCTGGCCCAGACGCAGCACCTCGGGCGCACCGTAGGAAGTGATTTCGATGGCTTTCATGGTCTCTCGCTCCGACAGCGCCTGCGGAGGGGCCGCAGGACGCCGTCGTCAGGGTGACAAAGTCGGATCAGGCCTGTTCGCCGCCGTTGTTCTGGGCCGGACGGTCCAGCAGCGCCTTCATGGACAGCTTGACGCGACCCTTTTCGTCGGTCTCCAGCACCTTGACCTTGACGATCTGGCCTTCGGACAGGTAGTCCGTGACCTTCTCGACGCGCTCGTGGGCGATCTGGCTGATGTGCAGCAGACCGTCTTTGCCGGGCAGCAGGTTGATCAAAGCGCCGAAGTCCAGGATTTTGGTGACCGGACCTTCGTACACCTTGCCGATTTCAACCTCGGCGGTGATCTGCTGGATACGGCGCTTGGCTTCGTCGGCCTTGGCGCTGTCGGTCGAAGCGATGGTGATGGTGCCGTCTTCGTCGATGTTGATCTGGGTACCGGTCTCTTCGGTCAGCGCACGGATCACCGAGCCGCCTTTGCCGATCACGTCGCGGATCTTCTCGGGGTTGATCTTCATGGTGAAGAGCTTGGGCGCGAAGTTCGACACTTCGGTCTTGGCTTCTCCCATGGCCTCTTCCATCTTGCCCAGAATGTGCATGCGGGCTTCCTTGGCCTGGGCCAGTGCGACCTGCATGATTTCCTTGGTGATGCCCTGGATCTTGATGTCCATCTGCAAGGCAGAGATGCCGTTGGTGGTGCCAGCAACTTTGAAGTCCATGTCACCCAGGTGGTCTTCGTCACCCAGAATGTCGGTCAGCACGGCGAAGCGGTTGCCGTCCTTGATCAGGCCCATGGCGATACCGGCCACGTGGGCCTTCATGGGCACACCAGCGTCCATCAGCGCCAG
>JAXMMJ010000050.1:0-27528 GCA_034366585.1 Hylemonella sp. | reverse complement strand
GCCCTGCTGCGCCTGCACTACCTGGACAGCGGCCTGGAGGTGGAGGCCGAGCTGGCCGTGCACGTCAGCGCCGCCGAACTGCAGCGCCTGCAAGGTGAACTGCAGTCTGCGCTGGCGGGCCTGGGCCATGTGAGCCGCGTCAGCCTGCGCTGCGCGCCGGCCGGAGCGCACGCTTGAGGCACCCCGCCACCCTGCCCGAGATGCAGGCGCGCTACGGCGAGCGTTACCGCTGGCTGTTGCTGCTGGCGGTGATGGTGGGCACCATGGCCTCCATCATGTCGTCCACCATCATCAATGTGGCCATTCCCGACATGAGTCACCAGTTCACGCTGGGCCAGGAACGCGCGCAGTGGGCCACCTCCAGTTTCATGGTGGCCACCACCGTGGCCATGCTGTGCACGCCCTGGTTGCTGGCGAGCTTTGGTTACCGCCGCACCTATGCGGTGTCCATGCTGATGCTGATGGTGGGTGGTGTGGTGGGCGGGCTGGCCGGCAACTTCGAGGTGGTGCTGGGCGCGCGTGTGGTCGAGGGCCTGGCTGCGGGCGTGGTGCAGCCCATCCCGGCCATCATCATCATGCGGGCCTTCCAGCCGCACGAGCGCGGCCGCGCTGGCGGCATCTTCGGCATGGGTGTGGTGCTGGCCCCGGCGCTGGGCCCCAGCATCGGCGGCCTGCTGGTCGACTGGTTCGGCTGGCGTTCGATCTTCTTCATGGTCGTGCCTTTCTGCCTGGCTTCGATCTGGCTGGCCTACCGCTACGTGCCGGTCACCGCGCCCGGTGGCGCCGCGGCCGACCGCCAGGGCAACCGGCTGGACTGGGCGGGCCTGCTGCTGGCCACGGTGGGCACGCTGTGCCTGCTCAACGGCATGGTCGAGCTGCACGGCGCAACGACCGCACAGGCCTGGGTGCTGCTGGGTGTGGCGCTGGCCTGCACGGTGGGTTTCATCGCCTGGCAGCGACAGCAGGCGCGGCGCGGCGACATGCCGCTCATGCACCCGGACCTGTTTGCCTTCCGCTCCTTTGCCATGGGCAGCCTGGTGGCTTTCATCTACGGCACGGCCTTGTTCGGCTCCACCTACCTGCTGCCGCTGTACATCCAGATGGCGCAGCAGCTCTCGGCCTCGCACGTGGGCACCATCATGCTGCCGGCCGGCCTGGTGCTGGCCGTCACCATCCCGCTGGCCGGGCGCCTGTCGGACCACTGGCCGATCCGCGTGCTGATCTGCCTGGGCCTGGCGCTGCTGGCCGCTTCGTTCGCGCTGATGGTGACGATCAGCCTGCACGCCACGCTGTGGCTGCTGGTGGCCTGGGTGGTGCTGGGGCGCATCGGCCTGGGTTTCATCCTGCCGTCGCTGAACAACGGCGCCATGGCCGGCTTGGAGCCGCGGCTGATCTCGCAGGCGTCCAGCGCCATCAATTTCCTGCGCATGCTGGGCGGCGCGGTGGGCGTGAGCCTGTGCGGCATCGTGCTGGAGTGGCGCATTGCCGCGCACGGCGACAGCCTGGTGCGGCCCGACAGCAGCGCGGCGCGGCTGGCTGCCTTCGACGAGACCTTCGTGATGCTGGCGCTGGTGTGCGCGCTGGCCATGCTGGCGGCCTGGCAGATGCGCGCGCCCGCGCGATCGGAGACATAAGACCATGTGCCAGCTGCTGGGCATGAACTGCAATGTGCCGACCGACGTGATGTTCAGCTTCGCGGGTTTTGCCGAGCGCGGCGGGCGTACCGACCACCACGGCGACGGCTGGGGCATCGCCTTCTTCGAGGACAAGGGCCTGCGCCATTTCGTCGACCACCAGTCGGCCGCCAAATCGCCGGTGGCTGAGCTGATCCGCCACTACCCGATCAAGAGCCGCAACGTCATCTCGCACATCCGCAAGGCCACGCAGGGCGAAGTGACGCTTGAGAACTGCCACCCCTTCGTGCGCGAGCTCTGGGGGCGCTACTGGGTGTTTGCGCACAACGGCGACCTGAAAGACTACGCGCCGCGCCTGCACGGCAGCTTCCGCCCGGTGGGACATACCGACAGCGAGCGCGCCTTCTGCTGGCTGCTGCAGGAACTGGCCAAGTCGCATGCCAGCGTGCCCAGCATTGCGGAGCTCACGCTGACGCTGCGCGAACTGGTGCCGCAGATTGCGAAATACGGCACCTTCAATTTTCTGCTGAGCAATGGCGAGGCGCTGTGGGCCCATGCCTCCACGAACCTGTATCACGTGGTGCGCCAGCACCCCTTCGGCAGCGCCACGCTGCGCGACGAGGACCTGAGTGTGAACTTTGCCGAGCACGCCGCCCCGGGTGACCGGGTGGCGGTGGTGGTGACGGCGCCGCTGACGACCGACGAGGCCTGGACGCCATTTGCGCCGGGCGAATTGCGGGTCTTTGTGGACGGCGCGCCGGTGGCCTAGACCGACGTCTTCAGCGCACCGTCATCGCCGCTTCGAGCGCGTCGATGAACATCGATCCACGTCGAAGCCCGCCTGGTCGGTGATTTCCTGGAAGCAGGTGGGGCTGGTGACGTTGATTTCGGTGAGACAGTCGCCGATCACGTCCAGGCCGATGAGCAGCAGGCCGCGTGCGGCCAGCACGGGGCCGATGGCCTCGGCGATCTCGCGGTCGCGCGCGCTCAGGGGCTGGGCCACGCCCTTGCCGCCGGCCGCCAGGTTGCCGCGCACCTCGCCGCCCTGCGGGATGCGTGCCAGCGCATAGGGCACGGGCTTGCCGCCGATGACCAGGATGCGCTTGTCGCCCTGTGCGATGGCCGGCAGGAACTTCTGCACCATCAGGGTCTGCGCGCCGTCGCGGTTCAGGGTCTCGATGATGGCGCCCAGGTTCAGGCCATCGTCCTTCACCCGGAAGATGCCCATGCCGCCCATGCCGTCCAGCGGCTTCAGGATGATGTCGCGGTGCTGGGCGTGGAAGTCGCGCACGGCCTGTGCCTCGCGCGTGACCAGGGTGGGCGTGGTGAACTGCGGGAATTCGAGGATGGCGAGCTTTTCCGGGTGGTCGCGCAGGGCGCGCGGCTTGTTGAAGACCCGGGCGCCTTCGCGCTCGGCCTGCTCCAGCAGGTGGGTGGCGTAGAAGAACTCGCTGTCAAAGGGCGGGTCCTTGCGCATGACGATGGCGTCGAAGTCGCGCAGCGCAGCCAGGCGCTGCGCCGGCGCCAGCGGCGCTTCGTGGAACCAGTGTTCTTCGTGGCCGGTCAGGCGGATGCGACGCACATGGGCCTGCACGCCGGTCGTGGCCAGCCAGCTCAGGTGGCGCGGCTCACAGGCGGCCAGCGTGTGGCCACGGCGTTGCGCCTCGCGCATCATCGCGAAGGTACTGTCCTTGTAAGTCTTGAACGATTCCAGCGGATCGGCGACGAAAAGCAGGTTCATGGCAGGGGGTCGCAGCGTGGCGAGGGGGAGGAGCCGGGAAGTCTCTCATGAAACCAGAGGGTGCAGGGGCGCAGGCCCATAGACGTAGGGCGGGTGGCCCGCTGGAAAACAGGCAAAAGCAAGGACTGGACCAGCCGCCCGACCCGATTACAATGCCCGAGACCCAAAGAGCAAGATTCGTGCCTTTATGAAATTCCCCCTCCTCCGCCTCCTGCTGTGCGCGGCCTGCGCCTTGACGGCGGGCGTGGCCGGTGCCGAGACGGCCGATGCCAAGAAGCCGATGAACATCGAGGCCGATGCGCTGCGTTATGACGACCTCAAGCAGATCAGCGTCTTCAGCGGCAATGTGGTGCTGACCCGGGGCTCCATCATCATCAAGGGCACACGCATCGAAGTGCGCCAGGACCCGCAGGGTTACCAGTTCGGCGTGGTGACGGCCGAGCCGGGCCAGCGCGCCTTCTTCCGCCAGAAACGCGACGGCGAGAACGAATACATCGAGGGCGAGAGCGAGACCATCGAATACGACGGCCGTGCCGACGTGTTCAAGCTCATCAAGGACGCCCGCCTGCGCCGCCTGCGCGGCACCCAGGTGGCCGACGTGGTGACGGGCAACATCATCCAGTACAACAGCCTGACCGACGTCTTCACGGTGGACGGCAGCCCGCAAAAGGGCGGCGAGCGCGTTCGCGCCACCCTGACCCCGCGCAACGAGACAGCCGCGCCACCAGCCCCGCGCGCCAGCGCTCCCCTGCGCATCGACAACACCCTGGGCGGAGGGCGCAAGTGAGCGACAGCCTGCAGACGGCCGCCGGCACCCTGCCGCCCGATTCCCAGCCCGACTCGGCTGTTGCCCAGGACACGCTGCCCGGCGGCGAACCCAGCCGCCTGGAGGCGCGCCACCTCAAGAAGTTCTATGGCAGCCGCGAGGTCGTCAAGGACGTCTCGCTGACCGTGCGCAAGGGCGAAGTGGTGGGTCTGCTGGGGCCCAACGGCGCGGGCAAGACCACGTCCTTCTACATGATCGTGGGTCTGGTGCGTGCCAGCGCCGGCGAGATCCTGATCGACGACGAGGCGGTCGCGCACATGCCCATCCACCAGCGCGCACGCCTGGGCCTGAGCTACCTGCCCCAGGAGGCGTCGATCTTCCGCAAGCTCAATGTCGAGGACAACGTGCGCGCCGTGCTCGAACTGCAGCAGGACGCGGCCGGCAAGCCCCTGCGCAAGGACGAGATCGAGCAGCAGCTCACCGCGCTGCTGCAGGACCTGCGGGTGGAGCATCTGCGCGCCTCGCCCGCACTGGCGCTGTCGGGTGGCGAGCGCCGCCGCGTGGAGATCGCGCGCGCCCTGGCCACGCAGCCGCGTTTCATCCTGCTGGACGAGCCCTTCGCCGGTATCGACCCGATCGCGGTGATCGAGATCCAGCGAATCATCGGCTTCCTCAAGAGCCGCGGCATCGGCGTGCTGATCACCGACCACAACGTGCGCGAGACCCTGGGCATCTGCGACCACGCCTACATCATCAGCGAAGGCCGCGTGCTGGCACAAGGCACACCGGCCGAGATCGTCAACAACGCCGATGTGCGCCGGGTCTACCTGGGCGAGCACTTCAAGATGTGAATATGGCCCCCACGCTCGGCACTGGCGTGTCCTCGCTGGACGTGCCTTCGCGAGACGCGAAGGCTCTTCTGTCCGTCCATGCCTGCGCAGGCAGACATGGAGCCGCGGCCATCAGCCCCTCGGGGGCCGTCGCGCCTTGGGGCGGCCCTGCGGCGCTCACGCCGAACCCTCTGGTTGATCGAACTAAGTACACATGAAACAGGGACTGTCGCTGCGGGTCTCCCAGCATCTGGCGCTCACGCCCCAGCTGCAGCAGTCCATCCGCCTCCTGCAACTCTCCACGCTGGAGCTCAACCAGGAAGTCGAGCAGCTGCTCGACGAAAACCCCTTTCTGGAACGTGCCGACGACAGCGTCGAGCGCGAGGCCCATGGCCTGGAGCGCGCCGATACGCCCGTGACACAGGACGAGGCCGACTACGAATACAGCAGCACCCCGGCCAGCGAGGGGCCGGATGAAACCGCCGCGGTGACCAGCCTGGAGAGCGCGGACTGGGAGGGTGACGGCAGCGTGGACATGTCGCCCGACGACAGCGAGTGGGGCGGCGACGCCCCGGCGCGCAACGGCGCGCGCGAGGACGACGAAGCCGACGCCACCGAACTGGCACGCAGCCAGGAGTCGCTGCAGGACTTTCTCAAGCGCCAGGCCCTGTCCCTGCGACTGAGCGCCGAGGACAGCGCGGCGTTGCAGTTCCTGATCGAGTCGCTCAACGAAGACGGTTACCTGGAGGACCCGATCGAGGAGCTGGCGCGCAGCCTGACCGGGGATGATCCGGAGCACGAAGAGGCGATGATCGCGCACTTCGCGCTGGCGCTGCGCCTGCTGCAAAGCCTGGAGCCCACGGGTGTGGGCGCGCGCAACATGGCCGAATGCCTGCGCTTGCAGCTGCTGGCCTTGCAGGCCGACGCAATGCGGGGTGCGGCTTCATTGCCGGAGCCGGCGGTGGTGGCGCAGGCCCTGCGCATGATCGAGCAGCCGCCCGAACTGCTGGCACGGCGCGACCTCAGGAAACTGGCCCAGCTCTGCGGCGGCAGCGAGGCCCTGACGCGCGAGGCCCTGGGCCTGGTGGCCCGGCTCGAGCCCAAGCCCGGCCGTCGTTTCGTGAACGTCGAGCGCAACGTGATCGTGCCCGATGTGCTGGTGCTGCGCAGCGGCAGCGGCGCGCAGACGCGTTTTCGTGTGCAGCTCAATCCGGACATCATGCCGCGCCTGCGTGTGCACGACATCTATGCCAACGCGCTCAAGGGCCACAAGGCCGGCGGCCGCGAGGGCGACAACTACGCCGCCTTGCAGCAGCGCCTGCAGGAGGCGCGCTGGTTCATCAAGAACATTCAGCAGCGTTTCGACACCATCCTGCGCGTCTCCAGCGCCATCGTCGAGCGGCAGAAGAACTTCTTCATGCACGGCGAACTCGCCATGCGCCCGCTGGTGCTGCGCGAGATCGCCGACGAGCTGGGCCTGCACGAGTCCACCATCAGCCGCGTGACCACGGCCAAGTACATGTCCACGCCCTTCGGCACCTACGAGCTCAAGTACTTTTTCGGCTCGGGCCTGGGCACCGAATCGGGCGGCAACGCCTCCAGCACGGCGGTGCGCGCGCTGATCAAGCAGTTTGTCAACGCCGAAAATGCCAAGAAGCCCCTGTCCGACAGCCAGCTCTCCGAGATGCTCAAGGAGCAGGGCATCGAGTGCGCGCGTCGCACCGTGGCCAAATACCGCGAAGCCTTGAAAATAGCCCCCGCCAACCTGCGCAAGGCACTCTGACGTGAACCAACTCACTCTTTTTCTCCCCTGCGCCGCCGGCGTGGAGGACTATCTGGCCGCCGAGATCCTGCGGATCACGGAACTGCCGCCGGGCTGCATCACCAAGCAGCGTGGTGGTGTGGCGGTGCGCACCTCGTTTGCGCACGCCATGCTGCTCAATCTCTACAGCCGCCTGGCGCAGCGTGTGCTGGTGCTGGTGTCGTACACCGAGTACCGCAACGAGCAGGACCTGTACCGCGCCGCCATGGCGGTGCCCTGGGAGCACTGGTTCACCCCGAAGGAAAGCATCAAGGTCGAGATCACGGCGCAGCACAGCCCGCTGACCAGCCTGAACTTCGCGGCGCTGAAGGTGAAGGATGCGGTCTGCGACCGTTTCCGCGAAACCTCGGGTGGCGTGCGCCCCGATGTGGACACCCAGTGGCCCGACGTGCGCATCTACGCCCACCTGACCACCGACAGCTGTTCGCTCTACATCGACACCTCGGGCGAACCGCTGTTCAAGCGCGGCTGGCGTGAGGACAAGGGCGATGCACCCCTGAAGGAAACCCTGGCGGCCGCCATGATCGCCGCCAGCGGTTGGGCCGAGGGCAACGCGGACGGCGACTTGACGCCGCTGTACGACCCCTGTTGCGGCAGCGGCACCATCGCCATCGAGGCGGCGCAGATCGCCTGCAACATCGCGGCCGGCTCCTTGCGCCGTTTTGCCTTCGAGAAATACCGGCCCTTTCGCGCCGCCGAATGGGCCGCCATGAAGACCGAGGCCGCGCAGGCGGTGGTCAAGCCCGAACCGGGCCAGGCCGCGCTGATCTACGGCAGCGACGTGTCGCACCGCATGGTGGACTTTGCCGAGCGCAATGCCCGGCGCGCCGGTGTGGCCGACGTGATCGAGTTCCGCGGCGGTGATGCCCTGCAGCGTCTGCCGCCTTGCGCCACACCGGGTGTGATGCTGGTCAACCCGCCCTATGGCGAACGCATCGAGGCGGGTGGCTTCGCAGGCGCCGCACGTTTTGGCGCGCGTGAACTGCCCGAGGCCGACAGTGTCGGGGAGGACCATGACTTTTTCAACAAGCTGGCCAGCCACTGGAAGAAGAACTACAGCGGCTGGACCGCTTGGGTGCTCACCCCTGACCTCAAGCTGCCCAGCAAGATGCGCCTGAAGGAATCGCGCCGCGTGCCGATGTGGAACGGCCCGCTGGAGTGCCGGCTGTTCAAGTTCGAGATGATCAAGGGTTCGGCACGCGAGAAGCCGGTCGAGCCATGATCGTGCTGGACACCAATATCGTGCTGGACCTGCTGGTCTTCGACGACCCGGCCACGCCGCCGCTGAAGGACGCGCTGGCTGCGCGTCGGCTGCAGTGGATCGCCACGCCGGCCATGCGCGAGGAACTGGCGCGCGTGCTGGCTTATCCGCACATCGTGTCGCGCCTGGCCTATTACCAGCTCGACGCCGCCGATGTGCTGGCCGCTTTCGACCGGCAGGTGCAGATCGTCGAGACGGCCCCGCGGGTGTCTTGCGTCTGCAAGGACCCGGACGACCAGAAGTTCATCGACCTGGCCGTGGCGCACCGTGCGCTGCTGCTCAGCAAGGACCACGCCGTGTTGCGCCTCAAGCGACGCCTGCTGCCGCTGGGGGTGAGCACCGCCCCGGCCCTGGCCGCTGCGACCCACTGATCACCACTCTCGGGAACGACCATGACGACATCCGACACCCCCACCCCCGGCGAACTGCTGCAGCCCGAGGATTTCGACGAGCTCGACGCCATCCTCGACGAGCTGCGTACGCGCGACGAGGAAATCCCGCAATGGGAATTCTGCGAAGGTTTCATGGCCGCACTGATCTGCGGCCGCCGCCCCATTTCGCCAGAGGAATATCTGCCCGTGTTGCTGGGCCTGGACGATGCCGCTGCCCTCGCGCCTTTTGCCGATGCGGCGCAGCGTGAACGTTTTCTGGCGCTGTGGACGCGACGCTGGCAGGAGGTGGCGCTGGCGCTGGACGCCGAGGTCGAGAACCTGGAAGACGAAGCGGCCTACCAGCCCGAGGTGATGGACGTGCGCGGCGCGATTGCCACGCTGCCCGCCGCCGAGCGTGCGGAGCTCGGTGACGAGGTGCCGGCCTTCGCCCAGGTCTGGGCCCTGGGTTTCATGTTTGCCGTGGAGAACTGGCCCGAGGAGTGGGCCCCCCCGCGCGACAAGGAGGCCGCGCAGTGGCTGGACGATGCCCTGGAATCCATCGTGACCATGACCGAGGATGACACCGGCGAGCCCGAGATCTCACCCTTCGGCGACGATACGCCGCCCTCGGTCAGCGTGGAGCGCCTCAATGCCTTTGGCGATGCGATCTGGGCCGTCTACGACCTGCGCGAACTCTGGCGCAGCATCGGCCCGCGTGTGGAGACCGTGCGTAAGGAGGCCACGCCCGGGCGCAACGACCTTTGTTACTGCGGCAGCGGCAAGAAATACAAGAAGTGCCACGGCGCGACCTGAGCGCCGACAGGGCGCGTTGAAGCGGGGAAGGGGCTCAGGGCGCGCTGCGCCAATGCGGCGTCAGCCGCTGGGCGAGGCGCTGGCCGTGCACCAGTGTGATCTCCTGCAGGCTGAGCTGGGGCCGCAGCGCACGCGCTGCCGCCAGCGCCTGAGACGCCGCCTCTTTCTGGCCCAGGCCATCCAGGGCCGCGGCTTCGAGCACACGGGCCAGGTAAAAGCTCGGATCGCGCTGGGCCGATATGCGGGCCTCGGCCAGGGCCTGTGCCTTGTCCCCGGCACGCAGCAAAAACGTGCCCAGGGCCCAGCCCCAGAAGCCCAGGCGCCGGTCGCGCGGGCTCAGCGCCATGCCCTGGCGCATGCGCGTGATGCCGTTTTCCAGCTGGCCTTGCAGGCCCAGCACGGCACCCAGGGCAACATGGGCCTGGGCGTTGCTCGGGTCGATCTCCAGGGCCTGCTGCAGGATGGCCTGGCCGCGCGCATGCTGCCCGATGTCGCCCAGTGCACATGCCGCATAACCCAGCACCTCGGCGCTGCCCGGGTCCAGCGCGATGGCCCGCTCGGCGGCCTCCTGCACCTCGGCGGGCGACGCCTCCTGCATCAGCCCCAGATTGCCGGCCAGGGCCGTGAGCAGTGCGTAATGGGCATGCCCTAGGCCGAAGGCCGGGTCCAGCGCCACGCTAACGCGCAATTGCGCGCGGGCCTGGTCCAGCGCGGCTTCGCTCCAGCCTTGCAGGGCGATGGTGCCCACCGCCTGGCGGTAGTGGGCCCAGGCGTCGAGGT
Organism: Hylemonella sp.; assembly: GCA_034366585.1. GTDB lineage: Bacteria > Pseudomonadota > Gammaproteobacteria > Burkholderiales > Burkholderiaceae_C > Hylemonella. Next base: position 17,510 of record JAXMMJ010000050.1, on the reverse strand, counting down.
TCTCGGGCCGCTGGCGGCGGATATGCGCGATCTCGGCGCGCGTGAGCTCGGGTTCGAGCTGCGAGAGGATGCCGCGGGTGATGCGGTCCTGCAGGTCGTCGCTGGCGTGCAGCGCGCTCTCGAAGCGCCCGGTCCACAGCACCTGTCCGCTGGCTGCCTCGGTCAGCTGGGTCGACACGCGCAGGGTCTCGCCCACGGCGCGCACGCTGCCCTCCACCACATAACGCACACCGAGTTGCCGGGCGATCTCCGGCAGGCTGGCCGGATGGTTGCGAAACACAAACGTGGATGCGTGCGAGATCAGCCGGAAACCCGGCACCCGCGCCAGCAGGGCGATCACGTCTTCCACCAGGCCATCGGCCAGCAGCTGCAGGCGCGGCGCGTCCGTGCGCAGCTGCAAGGGCAGCACGGCGATGGTGGGCTGGCTGCCCTGTTCGGTCTTGGGGCCGGTCGGTGCATCGGTGGGCGGGGCCTGCAGTGCGAGCGAGAAGCGGTAACCGCGCCCGGCCACGGTGGCAATGGCCTCGCTGCCGAGCTGTTTGCGCAGCGTGGAGACCTGCACCGAGAGGTTGTTTTCCTCCACCACCAGGCCGGGCCAGACCTGGGCCAGCGCCTCGTCCTTGCCCACCACCGCCGGATGCCGCTGCAGCAGACACAGCAGCAGATCAAAAGCCCGCGCGCCCAGCGGCACCGGCACACCATCGCGCAGCAGCAGCCGGTCGGCCGGGCGCAGCTCGTAGTTGTCAAAACGGTAGGACGGCAAACAGGACTCCCGGGGGCCGGCGCGGCTTAGCAAGGTTTAGGACAGCTTTCAGGACATTAAAGGACAAAACCGGGGTGCCGGGAAGACAGTAGGGCCATCGTCCACGCCCCTGAGGAGTTGTCCATGAACCTGGTCCTGCCGTCCCCCCTGTCCCTCCCGCGTGCCATGGCCCACGCGCTGTCCCAGGTTTTTGCCGGACAGCCGCGGCGCTCCTGCGCCGCCCGCCCGGCGACCCTGCGTGAGCTGCCGCAAGACACGGTCTGGGCGCTGCCCCATCCCCAGGGTCGGCGCATCGAATGCCTCAGCGGCGCGCTGTGGATCACCCAGGACTGGCAGCCGCACGACATCTTCCTGAGTGCCGGCCAGTCCTGCACGGTGCACCTTCCCCATCGCCTGCTGGTGCAGGCCACGCAGCCCGCCCGTGTGCAATGGCATGCGGCCTGATATTTTTCAACCCACCGGAAGTCCATGATGGAAACACTCTCGTTCAAAGACCGTCAACGCGCCCTGCGCGCCCGCTACCAGACCGAGCCCGCCGCAGCCTGGGTCACCGACCATGCGCGGACCCACAGCGCTGACCCGCACGACCCCTTCCACTTTGTTGTGGAGCCCATGGTGGGCTCCGGCGTGCAGTTGCCTGTCGGCGTGCACGAGGCCGTGGGCGGCGTGCACGATGCGCCCTGCCCGGGGGACATCCTGTGCGCGGCGCTGGCCGCCTGTCAGGATTCCTCGATCCGTCTGGTGGCTCATGTGCTGGGTGTGGAGCTGACCTCCTTGACGGTGCGCGTTACGGCCGAGGTGGATGTGCGCGGCGCCTTGGCGGTGGACGCCCGGGTGCCCGTGGGTTTCCAGTCCCTGCACTGCGATGTGCATCTGGTGCCCCGCGCCGGCACCCCGCCCGAGCTGCTGGCTCGACTGCGCGAGGGCGCGGAGCGCTGCTGCGTCGTGCTGCAGACCTTGCGCCAGCCGCCGACCGTGCAGACGGTCTTTCACGGCGCCGACCTCAGCTGAAAAATGCCTGCAGCGCTGTAGCGGTCTCGGTCGGCAGTTCTTCCGGGATGAAGTGCCCGGCCGGCATGAGCTGGCCGCTCACGGTGGCGCTGCATTGCGCCTGCCAGAGTTCCAGCGGTTTGAAGAGCTTGTGCACCACACCACGCTCGCCCCACAGCACCAGCGTGTCGCAGGCGATCTTCTGGCCCTGCGCGCGGCTGGCCCGGTCGTGCTCCAGGTCGATGCCGGCGCTGGCGCGGTAGTCCTCGCAGGCGCCGTGGATGGCTTCGGGTCTGCAGAAGCAGCGTTCGTACTCGGCCAGGGCCTGGGGTTCGATGTAGCCCAAGCCCGCGCTGCCCCAGCCGCCGAGCTTGGCGTGCAGATAGGTCTTCGCGTCGGCGCCGATCATGCGTTCGGGCAGGGGCCAGGGCTGGATCAGGTGGAACCAGTGGTAATAGGCGCGTGCAAAGGCCATGTCGGTGGCGGCGTACATGTCCAGCGTGGGCGCGATGTCGATCACGCAGAGCTTGTCCACCTTCTCTGCGTGGTCCAGCGCCAGGCGGGCCGCCACGCGGCCGCCGCGGTCATGGCCGCAGAGGTAGAAGGACGAACAGCCCAGCTGGTCCATCACGTCGACCAGGTCCTGCGCCATGGTGCGCTTGCTGTAGTTGCCGTGGTCGGGCAGGCCGGCGGGTTGGTCCGAATCGCCGTAGCCGCGCAGGTCGGGCAGCACGATCCAGTAGTCGTTCTTGAGTTGCTGCGCCACGCGCTGCCACAGCGCATGGGTTTGCGGAAAGCCATGCACCAGCAGCAGGGCGGGTTTGCCGCCGCGTGGTGTAGCCGGCACACGGGCCTGGATCTGCACGCCGTTGACCTCGAAGCGGCGGGTCTCGAAACCTTCGAACCAGTTCATCGCATCAACTCCAGCAGGCGGGACAGGGCGTGTTGCACGGTGGCGGCGCGCACCGCAGCGCGGTCGCCGGGGAAGTGCATCTTCTCGGTCACCCGTTGCCCCGGCAGGGCGTAGCCGAACCAGACCAGACCGACGGGCTTGTCGGGTGTGCCTCCCGTGGGGCCGGCCACGCCGGTGACGGCCACGGCCACCTGGGCCTGAGAATGCGCCAGCGCGCCGGCGGCCATGGCGCGCGCCACTTCCTCGCTGACGGCGCCGTGCCGCTGGATCAGCGCAAGCTCTACGCCCAGCAGCTCGTTCTTGGCCGTGTTGGAATAGCTGACGAAGCCGCGCTCGAACCAGTTGCTGGAGCCGCTCAGGTCGGTGCAGGCCGCGGCGATCAGGCCGCCCGTGCAGCTCTCGGCCGTGGCCAGCATCCACTGGCGCTGCCGCAGCTGCGCGGCGAGGCGCTCGACCAGGGCCAGAGAGTCTGAATGCGTCGGGGCGGTCATGACAAACCTAGTCGATTCGGCAGGGATCTAACCGGGAAACGCCGTGAACCGGCTTTGCCGGGCCACTGGCGTTGCCCCCTTGAGGGGGAGACGGCGACAGCCGGCACAGGGGTGCTTCATAAACTTCGCCACAGCGCGATCAGCAGCAGCGTGCAGAAAGCTGCGACCAGGTCGTCGAGCATGATGCCCCAGCCGGCCTTGGCCCAGCCGTGGCGGGCGTGGCTGGGGTCCATGTCGTGGTAGAGGCGGTCGGCCCAGCCCACCGGGCCGGGCTTGGCGGCGTCGAAATAGCGGAACAGCGCGAAGGCCAGCAACTGCTCGGGCCAGCCCGTGGGCATGATGAGCCACAGCACCAGCCAGAAGGCGAGGATCTCGTCCCAGACGATGCAGCCGGGGTCACCCGCCTGCAGGTTGCGCGCGGTGACACTGCAGGCCCACCAGCCCAGGGGCAGCGAGACCAGCAGCAACAGGCCCCAGCGGGCCTCGTTCATCCAGGGCTGCAGCACCAGGAAGGCGGCCCAGGCCCACAGCGTGCCCACGGTGCCCGCGGCCTTGGGGCTCAGGCCCGAGCCGAAACCCCGGGCGATGGCGTGGGCCGGGTGCGCCAGCATGAAGCGGCCGGTGGGCCGGGTCATGGGCGGGCGCAGGGGGCTGGGGGCGTTCATGCGGCAATTATGGTGGAGCCACTCAGGCGAAGTGATCGAACGAGGCGTAGCGGCCGGTGACCGGCCGGCCCTGCGCGTCGACCAGGCGCAGGCCGGGCGCGGCCTCGATGCAGCCGATGCGTGTGACCGGGGTGCCGCTGGCCAGGCCCGCAGCGACGACAGCCTCAGCGTGTGACGCCGGGGCGGTGAACAGCAGTTCGTAGTCGTCGCCGCCGGCCAGCACCAGGCTCAGGCGTTCTGCTTCATCCAGGGCCACGCCCGGTGTTGCCAGCAAGGGGGCGGCCAGGGTGGTGTCGATGCAGGCGCCACAGCCCGAAGCCTGCAGGATGTGGCCCAGATCGCCGAGCAGGCCGTCGCTGACGTCGAGCGCCGCGCTGGCCACACCGCGCAGGGCCAGGCCGAGCGCGACGCGCGGGGTGGGTTGTTCCAGTCGGGCGCGCGCGGCCTGCAGCAGGGGGGGCGGCAGCTTGCGCCGGCCCTGCAGGGCTTCGAGCGCCAGCCGCGCATCGCCCAGCGTGCCGCTGACCCAGAGCTCGTCGCCCGGCCGCGCGCCCGAGCGCAGCAGCGCGCGGCTGCCGCTGTCGGTTACGGGCACTTCGCCGAAGATCGTGATGCAGATGTTGAGCGGGCCGCGTGTGGTGTCGCCGCCGATGAGCTGGCAATCGTGCGCGTCGGCCAGCGCGAACAGGCCGCGCGCGAAGGCGGCCAGCCAGGCCTCGTCGGCCTGCGGCAGGGACAGGGCCAGTGTGAAGGCCAGGGGGCGGGCGCCGCAGGCGGCCAGGTCGCTGAGGTTCACGGCCAGGGCCTTGTGGCCCAGTGTGGCCGGGTCGACATCGGCAAAAAAGTGCCGGCCCTCGACCAGCATGTCGCTGGAGATGGCCAGTTGCGTGCCGGGTGCCGGCTGCAGCAGGGCGCAGTCGTCACCCACGCCCAGCCGCACGGCGCCGGTATAGGGGCGTTGCGGCCGCTGGAAATAGCGTGCGATCAGGTCGAATTCACCCACCGCTGCCCTCCTGAGCGCGAGCCACCTCGCGTGGCGGCCACAGGAAACCCAGCGGCGCGCGGCGCAGCCGCGAGCGGATCGCGGCATAGATGCGGGCGCGGTCCACGCCGCTGACGCTGTGGGCGCGCAGCGCCAGCTGGAAGGCGAGGTAGAAACTCACGCCAACATTGAGCGCGCCGGTCACCAGCACGGCGCCCAGGCACCACCACAGGGCCGGCATGGCCAGCACGTCCGGGCCCAGTGTGAAGCCCGCGGCCGCCAGCTGGCCGGTGGAGAGGGTGACGTGGCGAACCTCCAGCCCCAGGCCGAAGAAGGCGGCGAAAGCCGGTACCAGGCCGAGCATCAGGCCGAGCGAGATGTTGGCGGCCAGGCCCGAGATGTTGTTGCGCAGGAAAAGCGCCCAGCGTGCCGCGCGGTCCTCGCCGAGCACGGCCGTGATGCGCGGGTTGTAGCGCAGTGCCGAGTCGAGCCGGTTCAGCACGAACCAGTTCTCGGCCCAGCCGGCCACGATGCTGGACGCAAACAGCAGCACGCCCGTGAAGGCGGCAAACAGGGCCGTGGGGCCGAGCAGCGTGAGGGAATGCAGGACGTAGTCGGCTTCCTGCACTGTCAGAGGCGGGCGCCCCGTGAGCAGGAACCAGGCGCCGCTGAGCAGCAGCACGCAGGGCACGACCAGCAGCAGATTGCCCGCCACGGCCGCGACCTGCGAGCGCACCAGGTGGCTGACCTCGTCGACAAACTGATCCACTGCGTCCGGGGCGTTCAGGTCCTTGAGGCGTGCGGCCATGGCCGGGGCCGTCATGGCCGGCTGCTTGGTGGCCACGGTCCAGTGCAGCAACTGGATCAGCACGAAGCACAGCGCGTAGTTGAGGCCGGCGGCGAGGCCGCCCCAGAAAGCCGAGAGGCCCAGGCCCAGCAGCGCAAATTTCACGAGGGTGGTGATCGACATCACGGCACCGCCGCCGGCGGCCTTGCGCAGCATGTCGCGGTACTCGCTGCGGTTGCGCGTGATGTAGTGCTCGCCGGTCTCGGCGCTGCGCTCGGTCACCTTGGCCGCCAGCAGCGAGGAGTTGCTGGCGATCAGGGCGCGCACGCTGCGGCTTTGCTGCCCGAGCTGTGTCAGGTGGGCCAGCAGCCGTGCCGTGCTGAGGGCCGGCGTGGGCGAGAGCAGGGTGTCGAGCAGTTCGCGCACGCGCAGCACGCGTTCACGCAACTGGCGCAGGCGAAACACCATGTCCACCGAGATGCCGTTTTCGTCCAGGTGCGTGTAGACGCTGGCGGCGGCCAGGCGACAGGCCTCGAGCCGCTCCTTGAAGCGCTGCACCGCCTGCACCAGCGCGGCGGCATCGGGCGGGCCCTGGTGCAGGGCCAGGCGCACAGCATCGAAATCGGCCGCCAGGTTCTGGAAGGCACGCGTTTCCTGGCTGGCCGGGCTCATGCGCAGGCGCAGCTCGGGGGCAAAACCGATGGCCCGGATCTGGCTGATGCAGTAGGTGATGGACTCTTCCAGGGCCAGCGCCCAGGGCGAACGTGCCGCCGCGTCGGCCGGGCTGAGCAGCGCATCCAGCCGGGCGACCGTGGCTTCATCGAGCTGGGCCAGCCACTGGCTGTCATAGGGATGGGGGAACAACAGCAGGAACAGCTCGGATGCGTCACGTGTCTGCGGCGTGGCCGGCAGCAGCTTGCGCAGCAGGCGGCTGAAGAACTCGCTGAGGAAGGCCGGGCGCTGGGCAAAACCGTGGTCGGCCAGCAGCGTGGTGGCGTCCAGGCCGTCCAGCAGGGCCAGCCACCAGGCCTGCAGCCGTTCGCGCAGAGGGGCTCGTGCTTCCAGCAGATCCAGCAACAGTCGCAGGCGCTCGATGGACACAGCGGGGTCGCTTTGGTCGCCGCGCACCCACTCCAGCAGGGCGGCGAGCCAGAGATGGCGCTGGACCAGCGTCGCCTCGGGGTCCAGCGCGTCCAGCAGGCTGGGCAGGTCACGAAAGGCCGGCATGGGTCCCTAGTGCAGCGTGCGCGTACCGCCGCCGGCACTCAGCGCGTCGAGTACGAACATGGGGATGTCCACGTCGAAGCGTTCGCCGTCCTCGGCCACGAAGAAGTAGCTGCCGTGCATGGTGCCGGTGGGTGTGCGCAGGCGCGTGCCGCTGGTGTACTCGAAGGTCCCGCCCGGCTGCAGCAGCGGCTGCTGGCCGATCACGCCCAGACCGCGCACCTTCTCCGTATGGCCGTTGGCATCATTGACGTTCCAGCTGCGCGAAATCAGCTGGGCCGGAATCTCGCCGGTGTTGGTGACGGTGACGGTGTAGGCGAAGACGTAAAGCCCCTGCGCCGGGGCCGACTGCTCGGGCATATGGCGGGGCTGGACTTCGATGAGAATCTGGTACTTTGCCATATATGGATATAGTCGAGGAAATGGTGCTCAGGGCTCGCGTGTACGGTGCGAGTCCTGAGCACCATTCCCTGCATCGTACCTGTGAAAATACCGATCATGTCCAAAACCTTCCGCATTGCCCCTTCCATCCTCTCGGCCGATTTCGCCCGTCTGGGCGAGGAGGTGCGCCATGTGATCGCCGCCGGTGCCGACTGGATCCACTTCGATGTGATGGACAACCACTACGTGCCCAACCTGACCTTCGGCCCCATGGTCTGCCAGGCGCTCAAGCCCCATGCGAAGACGCCCGACGGCAAGGCGGTGCCGATCGATGTGCACCTCATGGTGCAGCCGGTGGACGCGCTGGCCGAGGCCTTTGCTGCTGCCGGTGCCGACCTGATCAGCTTCCACCCGGACGCGTCGGGCCACGTGCACCGCAGCGTGCAGGCCATCAAGGGCAAGGGCTGCCAGGCCGGCCTGGTGTTCAACCCGGCGCAGCCGCTGGACGTGCTGGACTGGGTGATCGAGGACATCGACCTCATCCTCATCATGAGTGTCAACCCGGGCTTTGGGGGCCAGAGTTTCATCGACTCGGCGCTACGCAAGGTGGAGGCCGCACGCAAGCGCATCGAGGCTTCGGGCAAGGACATCCGCCTGGAGGTTGACGGCGGCATCAAGGCCGACAACATCCGCCGCGTGGCCGATGCCGGGGCCGACACCTTCGTGGCGGGCAGTGCCATTTTCGGCAAGCCGGACTATCGCGCCGTCATCCAGGCCATGCGCCAGGCGCTGGCCTGAGCGGCTGGCGGGGCGCCCTCCTTCCTACGTGTTAGCCATGACGCCGGGAAGTACGCTTCACGGCTAGCATCGGCGCCAGTTCATGAAAAGCAGAGACACCACGTCCAACGCATCCGGCCGGCAGGAAAAACGCGGCTCCGGGTGGTGGCGTGTGCTGGACTGGCTGCCCGGGCGGCGCCAGTCCGAAGGCGGCATGCAGGTGTACCGCTGGGTGCGACTGGCCCTGTACACGGTGCTGGTGGTGGTGGGCGCCCTGACCTATTGGCAGATGCGGCAGCAGCAGCTGTCCGAGCAGATCCGGCAGGCCGATGCCGAGATCATCCGTGTGGCGGCCGCCCAGGGGACGCAGATCCAACGCATGATCATGCTGCTGACCCGGCTGCAGCACGCCGAGGGCAGTGAAGAGGAAAGCGCCAATGCGCTGGGCGAGACGCTGAGCCAGACGCAGACCCAGGCCACCTTGCTCGATGAACTGTTGTTGCGCCAGGGGGTCTGGCAGATGGACGACCGCCCCCAGTTGCGCAGCGCCATTTTCGAATGGCAGGAGCGGCGCGAGCGGGTCTGGTATCGCACCCAGTCCCTGCTGTGGCTGCTCGACCAGAAGAACCTGGGGAAGCGCTTGACGGCCTCCCAGTTCCTGCTGACCGAGCTGGAATCCTTCTGGCTGACCACGCAAACCCTGGTGGATGAACTGCAGCTGGCGGCGCAGCGGCGCTCGCGCGCCAGCCTGGACCGGATCGAGTTTTCGAGCAACTTCATGCTCGGTGTGCTGCTGTTGCTGATCCTGGCGGTGGCCGAGCCGCTGGTGCTGTTCGTACGGCGGCAGAGTGAGGACCTGGTGAACCAGTCGATGGAGCTCCAGCGACTGGCCCTGGTGGCGCAGCGCACTTCCAACTGGGTGGCGGTGGTGGACCGCGAGCGCCGTGTGCTCTGGTGCAACGACACCTTCCTGCGTGGCAAGGGCGGTACGCTCGACGAGGTGCTGGGCGAGCATGCGGCGCTGCTGACGGCCAATGCGTACAACGATGCCGAGGAGATGACACGCCTGCTGGCCGAGCTGGACATGGGGCTGGCCGTGCGGGTCGAGGTCATGCATCACGGCCGCCAAGGCGAAGAACTCTGGCTGGACGTCGACTACCAGCCCATCCATGACGACCATGGTGTGCTCACCGGTTTCACCCTGGTGGCCAGCGACATCACGGACAGCGTGAACCAGCGCCTGCGCATGCAGGCCCTGCTGAACACCATGCCGGCCGGTGTGGTGTTGCAGTCGGTGTCCGGCACGGTGATCGACTGCAACCTCCAGGCGCAGGAAATGCTGGCGCATCCGGATCAGAAACTGCTGGGCCGCAACCGGCTGGCCGAGGATGACGCGGTGGTACGCTCCGATCTCACACCCTATCCGCTGGAAGAGCGGCCCAGCGTACGCACCTTGCGCACCGGGCACGGCCTGCGTGGCGAGCTGGTCGGCCATATGCGCGCGAACGGCGAGTTGCGCTGGCACATGGTCAATACCGAGCCCATGCTCGATGCCACGGGGCATCTGACCGGCGTGATCTCCTGTCTGGTGGATGTGACGCAGCAGCGCGAACAGCAGCAGTTGCTGACGCTGGCGATCGAGAGTGCCTCCCTGGGTGTCTGGCATTGGGACATACCGAGCGGCAAGATGGACGTCAACGATCGTTTGCTGGAACTCTTCGGGTATCCGCAGGGAGAGCTGACATTGACGTCGGAAACCTTCCACAGCCTGATTCATCCCGAGGATCGCGAGGGCTGGGACTGGGCCATCCGCACCAACCTGCGCGACTCGAGCCGGCCCCTGCACTGGGAGGTGCGCATACACCATGGCAGCGGTCGCTGGATGTGGGCGCTTTACAGCGGCACGGTGGTGGCGCGCGACGGCAGCGGCCGGGCCCTGCGCATGGCGGGCATCTGCTACGACATCAATGCGCAGAAGGAGCTGGAAGAGCAGTTGCGGCAGAGCGCACGCACCGACAGCCTGACGCGCCTGCCCAACCGGGTCGAATTACTCAACCGCATCCAGATCTCGATCCAGCGCAGCCGGCAGCAGGCCGGTTATTGTTTTGCCGTGCTCTTCATGGACTTCGACCGCTTCAAGCAGGTCAACGACACGCTGGGCCATTCGGTCGGTGACGAGCTGCTGCGCCAGATCGCCAAGCGCCTGGAGGACAGCCTGCGCCCCGGCGACGCCTTCGTGCAGACCAGCGATTTCAGCCAGATGGCGGCGCGCATCGGCGGCGACGAGTTTGTGGTGCTGCTGGACAACATCCGCGGCGACCTGGACGCGCAGGTGGTTGCTTCGCGCCTGCTGGAGGTACTGGCCGAGCCCTACCAGATCGGTCCGCACCGCGTCAACTCCACCGCCAGCATCGGCATCGTCACCACGGCCCACATGGCCGAGGACCCCGACAGTGTGCTGCGCGACGCCGACATCGCCATGTACGAGGCCAAGCGCCAGGGGCGCGGTCGCTACGAGATGTTCGAGCCCTCCATGCGCAAGCGCGTGCACGACGACGCAGAGCTGGAGAACGACCTGCGCCAGGCGGTCGACAAGGGCGAGATCCACGTGGTCTACCAGCCGATGATCGAGCTGGGCAGCGGGCGGCTGGTGGGCATGGAGGCGCTGGCGCGCTGGTCGCATCCGCGGCGCGGCCTGGTCTCGCCGCTGACCTTCATCCCCGTGGCCGAAGCCACGGGCATGATCGGCCGTCTGGGCGAGTTCGTCCTGAAGACCGCCTGCCATGAACTGGTGCGCCTGCGCGCCCTGCTGGGTGAGCAGGCGCCCGAGACGGTGTCGGTCAACCTCTCGCGTGCGCAACTGCGCCAGGCGGGATTCACCGCCAAGCTGTCGGAGCTGTTGTACAGCGTCGGGCTGGCACCGGGCGCGTTGATGCTGGAGGTGACGGAAAGCCTGGCCGCCCAGGACGAGGGCATGCAGGCCATCCTGCGCGAGATCCGCGCGCTTGGTGTCTCGCTCTCGCTGGACGATTTCGGGACCGGCTACTCATCCCTGTCCTGCCTGCACGAACTGCCGGTCAACCAGGTCAAGATCGACCGCTCCTTCGTGAGCCAGGCGCTCACCAGCAACTACCACCGCGTGATGATCGATGCCACCATCAGCATGGCGCGCACACTGGGCCTGCAGACGGTGGCCGAAGGGATCGAGACGACCGAGCAGGCCGCGCTCATGGCCGATCTGGGCTGCGGCAAGGGCCAGGGTTATCTGTTCAGCCGCCCCCTCAACGCCGGTGACCTGGAGCGGTGGGCCCAGGCGCGGTCCTAGCCTGCCATCAGGACTTGAGGTCCAGCAGGGCGTTCTTGAGTTGCCAGTCGGCCGGGACCCGGCCCAGCCAGATGCCCATCAAGGCGGCGAAAAACTCCGGCTCCTTGAAAGGGGCGCCCTGGACCTTGCCCTTGACCGAGATGGACAGGCCCTGGCCAGGGATCCAGTCCAGGGTAAAGCTGTCGCCGGCCATCAGTTTCTTGTGATCGGAAAAGATCTGGCTCATGCGCATGATGCCGGGGATCAGCTGCACGAAGGCGGCGCGGTCCATGTTGTCTTCCATGCCGCGGGAAAACAGCTTGCCCAGCTCGGCGGCGTCTATGTCGCGCAGCATGGTGATGCTCATGCGCTTGGGGCCGGGGGTCTTGAGGATCTCCTCCAGCGAGCTGGCCTTGCGGCCCACATAGAGGCCTGCGGCATAGACCTTGAAGACCGCCTTGTAACGCACGCCGGCGCCGTTGAGCTCCAGCTTGCTGCCGTTGACTTCGACTTGCGGTGCGAAATTGACGCCGCCGACTTCCAGGGCGGATGCCTGCTGGCCGAGGCCGAACAGCAGGGCGAACAGGAGGGGACGTAAGGGAGACCACATGATCGAGAACCTCCAAAATAGTACGATCGTTCGTTCTAATTATCCCAGACCCCGGGTCTGACCCGTTTCAGGGTTTTTCTGGGGGTGGGCGCCTTTGCTAAACTGGCTCCATGTTCATTCACCGCCTCATCAGCACAGGTTGCAGCGACCGGGGAGCCTGGCCCTGGCGTATCTGTCCTGCCGCGCGCGCCCGGTCGCGCGACTGAGACCGGCGCCAACCCGCCGGCCCCGCTTCCTCGCCCCTTCCGGCGGGGCTCCAGAATCGAATGAACATGGCACGACGTGCCCGGCGCCCAGGGCTGCAGGCCCGCGCCGAACCGGAGTTTTCCTGTGATGACCGAATCCGAATTCAACGAACTGGCCCGCCAGGGCTACAACCGCATTCCCTTGCTGGCCCAGGCGTTTGCCGACCTGGAAACGCCGCTCTCGCTGTACCTCAAGCTGGCGCATACGCAAAACGGCGGCAAGAACACCTTCCTGCTGGAGTCCGTGGTGGGCGGCGAGCGTTTCGGTCGCTACAGCTTCATCGGCCTGCCGGCGCGCACCCTGGTGCGCTCGCGCGGCTTTGGCGAACAGGCCGTGACCGAGGTGGTGACCGACGATGTGGTGGTCGAGACTTCGCGCCTGAACCCGCTGGATTTCGTGGCCCAGTACCACCAGCGTTTCAAGGTGGCTTTGCAGCCCGGCCTGCCGAGGTTTTGCGGCGGCCTGGCCGGCTATTTCGGCTACGACACGGTGCGCCACATCGAGAAGAAGCTGGTGCACAGCTGTCCGCCCGACACCCTGGACTGCCCCGACATCCTGCTGCTGCAGTGCGAGGAGCTGGCCGTCATCGACAACCTCTCGGGCAAGCTCTACCTCATCGTCTACGCCGATCCCGGCCAGCCCCGGGCCTACGCGCAGGCGCAGGCGCGCCTGGCCGAGCTGCGCGAGCGCCTGAACACCTCGGTGCAGGCGCCGCCCATCAAGCCCAGCCTTTCGCATGAGATCGGCCGCGAGTTCGCCAAGGACGACTACATCGCCGCCGTGGAACGTGCCAAGGAGCTGATCGCCGCGGGCGACTTCATGCAGGTCCAGGTGGGCCAGCGCCTGCACAAGCGCTACACCGAGTCGCCGCTCTCGCTGTACCGCGCGCTGCGTTCGCTCAACCCTTCGCCCTATATGTACTACTACCACTTCGGGGACTTCCACGTGGTGGGGGCTTCGCCGGAGATCCTGGTGCGCCAGGAGCAGACCCCCGAAGGGCAGAAGGTCACCATCCGCCCGCTGGCCGGCACGCGCCCGCGCGGGGCCACGCCCGAGCTGGACAAGGCGGCCGAGGTGGAACTGGTGGGCGACCCCAAGGAGCGCGCCGAGCACGTGATGCTCATCGATCTCGCGCGCAACGATATCGGCCGCATCGCCAAGACCGGCAGCGTCAAGGTGACCGAGGCCTTCGTGGTCGAGCGCTACAGCCACGTGATGCACATCGTGAGCAATGTCGAGGGCCTGCTTAAGGACGGCATGAGCTCGATGGACGTGCTCAAGGCCACCTTCCCGGCCGGCACCCTGACCGGTGCCCCCAAGGTGCACGCCATGGAGCTGATCGACCAGCTCGAGCCCAGCAAGCGCGGCCTCTATGGCGGCGCCTGCGGTTACCTGAGTTACGCCGGCGACATGGACGTGGCCATTGCCATCCGTACCGGCATCATCAAGAACGACACGCTTTACGTGCAGGCCGCGGCCGGCGTGGTGGCCGACTCGATCCCCGAGATGGAATGGCGCGAGACCGAACACAAGGCGCGGGCGCTGGTGCGCGCCAGCGAACTGGTCGAGCAGGGCCTGGAGTGAACATCATGGCAAAGAACATCCAATTGCTCATGGTGGACAACTACGACTCGTTCACCTACAACCTGGTGCAGTACTTCGGTGAACTCGGCGCTGATGTCGAGGTGCATCGCAACGACGAGATCACGATAGAAGAGATCGAGGCCAGGCTGAAAGCTGGGCAACTCGACCGCCTGGTCATCTCGCCCGGCCCCTGTTCGCCCGCCGAGGCCGGCATCTCGGTAGCGGCGATCCGCCACTTCGCCGGCAAGCTGCCCATCCTGGGCGTCTGCCTGGGGCACCAGAGCATCGGCGCGGCCTTCGGTGGCAAGATCATCCGGGCGCAACAACTGATGCACGGCAAGACTTCTCAGATCACCACCACGCAGGAAGGCGTGTTTGCCGGCTTGCCGAAACAGTTCACCGTGAACCGTTACCACTCGCTGGCCATTGAGCGCGCGAGCTGCCCCCCCGAACTGAAAGTGACGGCCTGGACTGAAGATGGCGAGATCATGGGCGTGAAGCACAAGACCCTGGCCGTCGAGGGTGTGCAGTTCCACCCCGAATCCATCCTGACCGAGCATGGCCATGCCATGCTGAAGAATTTCCTGGAACAAGCCTGAGGAAGACAAGATGCCCCATCCCCACCAGATCACTCCGCAGGAGGCGCTGCAACGCGTCATCGAGCACCGCGAAATTTTCCATGACGAGATGCTGCACATCATGCGGCTCATCATGAGTGGCGAGATGTCGCCGGTGCTGATGGCCGCGCTCATCACCGGCCTGCGCGTGAAGAAGGAGACCATCGGCGAGATCACGGCCGCCGCGCAGGTGATGCGCGAGTTCTCGACCAAGGTCAACGTGGCCGACCGCCGGCATCTGGTTGACATCGTCGGCACCGGCGGCGACGGCGCCCACACCTTCAACATCTCCACCTGCTCCATGTTCGTGGCCGCCGCCGCCGGGGCCAAGGTCAGCAAGCACGGCGGGCGCAGCGTCAGCAGCAAGAGCGGCAGCGCCGACGTGATGGAATCGCTGGGCGTGAACATCAACCTCCAGCCCGAGGCCATCGCCCGGTGCATCGCCGAAACGGGGGTGGGGTTCATGTTTGCGCCCAACCACCACCCGGCCATGAAAAACGTGGCGCCGGTGCGCCGTGAACTGGGCATCAAGACCCTCTTCAACATCCTGGGTCCGCTGACCAACCCGGCCGGCGCGCCCAACATCCTCATGGGCGTGTTCCATGCGGATCTGGTGGGCATCCAGGTGCGCGCACTGCAGCGCCTGGGGACCGAGCATGCCGTGGTGGTCTACGGCAAGGACGGCATGGACGAGATCAGCCTGGGCGCGGCCACCCTGGTGGGCGAACTCAAAAACGGGGAGGTCACAGAGTACGAGATCCATCCCGAGGACTTCGGCCTGACCATGGCCAGCACACGCGCCCTCAAGGTGGACACGCCCGAGGCCTCGCGCGCCATGCTCATGGGCGTGCTGGACAAGCAGCCGGGCGCTGCGCGTGACATCGTCCTGCTCAATGCCGGGGCGGCGCTGTACGCCGCGAACGTGGTGGACAGCATGGCCGCGGGCATCACGCGCGCGCGTGAAGTCATCGATTCGGGTGCCGCCAAGGCCAAGCTGGAGCAACTGGTGACCGTGGCGCACCGTCTGGGGCAAGCAGCATGAGCGATATTCTCGACAAGATCGTGGCCGTCAAGCGCCAGGAAGTGGCCGCGGCCCTGAAGAAGACCTCGCTGGCGGCCATGCGGGCTGACGCCGAATCACGCGTGCTCACCCGCGACTTCGTCGGCGCCATGCGCGCCAAGATCGCCGCCGGCCAGGCCGCGGTGATCGCCGAGGTCAAGAAAGCCAGTCCGAGCAAGGGCGTGTTGCGCGAGGACTTCATTCCTGCCGACATCGCCCAGAGCTACGCCGAAGGCGACGGCCAGACCAGCGCCGCCTGCCTGTCGGTGCTGACCGATCGCCAGTTCTTCCAGGGCCAGCCCGACTACCTGAAACAGGCGCGCGCCTCCTGCGAGCTGCCCGTGTTGCGCAAGGACTTCATGGTCGACCCGTACCAGATCTACGAGTCGCGCGCCATGGGGGCGGACTGCATCCTGCTGATCGCCGCCTGCCTGGACGACGCGCAGATGGCCGACCTGGAAGCCATCGCGCGCGGGCTGGACATGGCCGTGCTGGTCGAGGTGCACGACGGGGCCGAGCTGGACCGCGCGCTGAAACTGAAAACCCCGCTGGTGGGGATCAACAACCGCAACTTGCGCACCTTCGAGGTGTCGCTGGAGACCACGCTGGCGCTGCGTGAGCGTGTGCCGGCCGATCGTCTGCTGGTGACGGAGTCCGGCATCCTGGATCGTGCCGACGTGCAGCGCATGCGCACGGCAGGCGTCCATGCCTTCCTGGTGGGCGAGGCTTTCATGCGCGCGCCCGATCCGGGTCTGGCCTTGGCCGAACTGTTTGCCTGATGACCGTGTCGCAGCCGGACCTGTTCACGGGGGGCGCGACCGTGCCGGCCTGCCTCCAGGCCTGGGAGCCGGGTCGCTGGCCCGTGGCTGCGGACTGGCAGCCGCTGGCCTCCCGGTTTTTTGACGGCGAAGCCGGGGTGCAGCTGGGTCAACATATCGCCGCCCGGCTGGCGGCTGGCGCCACCATTTATCCACCCCGGCCCCTGCGTGCGCTGGAGCTGACGGCGCTGGCCGACGTGCGTGTCCTGATCTTGGGCCAGGACCCGTACCACGGGCCGGGCCAGGCCGAGGGCCTGGCTTTTTCCGTGGCGCCGGGTCTGCGCCTGCCGCCCTCCCTGCGCAATATCCACCAGGAACTGGCGCGCGACCCGGCGCTTGGGCCCACCAGCCCGCCGGCCGATGGCTCCCTGTTGCGATGGGCGCAGCAGGGGGTCTTGCTGCTCAATACCTGCCTGACGGTTGAAGACGGCCAGCCCGCCAGCCATGCTGGCCGCGGCTGGGAAGTGCTTACTGACAAAATAATTCGGGCCGTTGTCGAGCGGTCGCGGCCGGCCGTTTTCATGCTCTGGGGTGCTCATGCCCAGCGTGCCGCCGCTGCCGCAGGGCTGGAGGCGGGGAGCGGGCCCCATCTGGTGTTGTGCGCCAACCACCCCTCCCCCCTGTCGGCGCGGCGCGGCCCGCAGCCTTTTCTGGGCTGTGGCCACTTCAGCCGGGCGAATGCGTTTTTGCTGGCGCAGGGGCTGGGCGAGGTCCGGTGGTGAATCCGGAGTGTCTAGGGTCTCGCTCCCGTCAAAATTTCATGGCATAATCTGAGGTTCACCTAATGGAGAGGTGGCCGAGTGGTTAATGGCAGCAGACTGTAAATCTGCCCTCTTACGAGTACGCTGGTTCGAATCCAGCCCTCTCCACCAGTGAAAGATATGTAGAGCGAGCGTTTTGGTGATGCGGGAGTAGTTCAATGGTAGAACCCCAGCCTTCCAAGCTGATGACGCGGGTTCGATTCCCGTCTCCCGCTCCATGTGTCTTTTGCAGTGGTTGGTGACAAGAATATTGCCCTTTTGGCTCAGTGGTAGAGCACTCCCTTGGTAAGGGAGAGGTCGCGGGTCCGATTCCCGCAAAGGGCACCACTTTCAGGTGCGCGGCCGTTGCCGGCGTGTCTTGGTGTTTGAAGTCGTAATTGCTTTTTGCATCCTTTCTGGAGATTTGAAAAATGGCAAAAGAGAAATTTGAGCGGACCAAGCCGCACGTCAACGTGGGCACGATCGGTCACGTGGACCACGGCAAGACCACGCTGACGGCGGCCATCACCACCGTGCTGGCGGCCAAGTTTGGCGGCT
>JAXMMJ010000049.1:0-5236 GCA_034366585.1 Hylemonella sp. | reverse complement strand
AGGGTTCGCGTACGCAGCGCTGCGGCCATCGGCCAGCTGCGGACGCACCTCGGGTATGAGGGTCAGGAAATGGGCGGTTTGAAGCCGGGGACAGGTTCGGCGCTGGCGTACACACGCGCGTGCGATGGCGGCAGGGCCGTGGGTAGCACGGCGGTACTGGCTGGCACGGGGGTGCTGGCCAGGACGACCGAATGGCAGATCTGGCAGACCGTGCAGCCGGAGCAGTCGGCCTGGGCATGGCCGCTGGCCTGCCCGGCAGGGTGGCTCATGTCCTCGTGCGCAGCGTCGTGGCCGTGGTGGGCCTGCGCCTCATGGCATTCGCCGTGAACGGCGGCCGCCGCCGGGGTGTTCGGGAGGGCCTGCCCCAGCCGCTCCATGGCCATGACGTCACCGACCCAGCCGCGCAGGGGCAGCAGGGCGATCATCAGGGCCAGGAAGAGGGCGCGCATGGCGGTAGGGGTTCGGGCCATGCCTGAATGATACGGGCTCAGGGAAGAAAGTTCCGATCGTGAAAAAATGGACAGCGCGACCGTCAGCCTTGCGACATACTTGAATACCCATGACGCAGACACAGACTTCCAAGGCACGCATCCTGGTGGTGGACGACACCCCCGAGATCCGCCTGCTGGTGACGACCATCCTGGAGCAGGCTGGCTACCAGACCCTGCAGGCGGCCGGCGGGGAGCGTGCGCTGGAGATGGTGCGGCAGGAGCCGCCCAGTCTCATCCTGCTGGACGTGATGATGCCCGGCCTGGACGGCTACGAGGTCTGCGCGCGGCTCAAGTCGGACGACACCACGCGCGCCATCCCCGTCATCTTCCTCAGCGCCCTGGACGATAGCGAGGCGCAGACCCGCGGCTTCGAGGCCGGGGCGGCCGATTTCGTTACCAAGCCCATCAGCGTCCCCGTGCTGCTGGCGCGGGTGAACACCCACCTGGCCCTTTACGCGCAGCGGCGCAGCCTGGAAGGCAAGTTCCGCGACGTTATCGAATTTGCACCGGATGCCATCATCCTGTCCGATCAGGAGGGAAACATCGTGCAGGCCAATGCCCGCACCCTGGAATTGTTCGGTTATGCCCGCGCGGAGTTGCTGGGCCATTCGGTGGAGATGCTGTTGACCCCGGAGGGGCGTGCCGGGACGCGTGAGCGCCGCGCATCGGTAATAGGGCAACCCCGGGGGACGCGCATCGAATCACACACGCGATGCCAGCGCAAGGATGGCAGCGAGTTCGTGGCGGACGTCAGCGTCAGCGCCTTGCAGGCCAGCCGCGGGCCCCTGCTGCTGGCCATGGTGCGCGACGCCACGAACCGGATCGCTCAGGAGGAGAGGTTGCGCGAGGCAGCGCGTTATGCCCGCAGCCTGATCGAGACCAGCATGGACCCGATGGTGCTGATCGACCTGACCGGCAAGGTGCAGGATGCCAACGATGCGGCCTGCCAGATCACGGGCCTGTCCCGCGAGGCGCTGATCGGCAGCGACGCGCCCAGCCGGTTCACGCAGCCCGAGAAGCTTTATGAAGGCTACAAGCAGGTCATGGCCGACGGGCAGGCGCTCAACTACCAGCTCACCATCAAGCACGCCAGCGGCCGGACTTACGACGTGCTGTGCAATGCCAGGGCCTTTCGCAATGAGCAAGGCGAGGTGGTCGGCCTGTTTGCCACCGCGCACGACGTCACCGAGAGCCGTCGCATCCAGCAGGAAATCAGCGTGTCACGCCAGCGCCTGCGCGAGATGGCGGCGCAGGGCGAAGCCATGCGCGAATACGAGCGCAAGAACATCGCGCGGGAGGTCCACGACGAACTGGGCCAGGTGCTGACGGCGCTGCGCATGGACCTGACCTTCACGGAGATGCGCCATGGCAGCGTATCGCCCGAGCTGACGGACAAGCTTCGGGAAATGCGCGGCCTAGTGGACCGCGCCATCCAGGGGGTGCGCAATGTGGCGGCCAATCTGCGGCCCGCCGCGCTGGACATGGGGCTGGTGCCGGCCATCGAGTGGCTGTGCAGCGAGCTGACCCGGCATTCCGCCATTCCCTGCGATTTTCGCGGTGCCCCGCTGTCGGTCGAACTGCCCGAAGACCGGGCCATCGGCCTGTTCCGCATCGTGCAGGAATCGCTGACCAACATCACGCGCTACGCGCGAGCGAGCCGGGTGCTGGTGACGCTAAAGGAGCAGGGTGATGAGCTGGTGCTGGAGGTGATCGACGACGGCCAGGGCTTCGACCCGGTGCAGGTCCGCTCGCGCCGCTCCTTCGGCCTGCTGGGCATGGAAGAGCGGGCGCTGGCCCTGGGCGGCCGCGTCGACATCAGCAGTGCGCCGGACCAGGGCGCGCGCGTGCGCGTGGTGGTGCCCCTGCACCAGGCCAGCCAGTGGCGGGGGTACACATGATCAAGCTGATGCTCGCCGACGATCACGCCATTGTGCGCAGTGGCCTGAAACAGCTCTTCACGCTGGCCCCGGACATCGAGGTCGTGGCCGAGGCGGTCGATGGCGCCACGGTGCTGGACGCGCTGCGCCGCCAGCAGCCCGACCTGCTCCTGCTGGACCTCAACATGCCGGGCCTGAGTGGCCCGGACCTCATCGCCCGCATCCGCTCGCACTGGAGCGACCTGCCCATCCTGGTGCTGAGCATGCACAACGAGCCGCAGGTGGCCGCGCGCGTGCTCAAGGCCGGCGCCAGTGGTTATGTCACCAAGGACAGCGAGATGGAGGTGCTGCTGGGCGCCATCCGCAAGGTTGCCGGCGGCGGCAAGTACATCGTGCCGGAACTGGCCGAGAAGCTGGTGTTCGATGTCTCCCTGGGCAACGGCAAGCTGCCGCACCAGTCCTTGTCGGACCGGGAGCTGGAGGTGCTGCGCCTGCTGGTGGCGGGCAAGGGCGTGAACGAGATCGCCGACCAGCTCTGCATCAGCAACAAGACGGTCAGCACGCACAAGACGCGCCTGCTGGAGAAGATGAACCTCAGCGGCACCGCCGAGCTGGTGCGCTACGCCATGCAGCACGGGCTGCTGGACTGAGGTCCAGATGGCCGGTGGGTAGGAATCGCCCTACACCGGCCAGCCGATTCCGACATCCGAACCGGGCGTGTCCGATGGTGGCGCCGGCCTTGCGCCGGCACCATCTCGGACATGAAACTGCTCGTCGTCGACGACTCCGAACTCATCCGCTCCCGCCTGGTCGGGCTGATCGAGCGCATCCCGGGTATCCAGCCGGTAGCGATCGCAGACAGCCTGCATCAGGCCTTGTACGTGGGTTCCTATTTCCAGCCCGACCTGATCGTGCTGGACCTGAACCTGCCTGACGGCAATGCCGTGCGCATCATCCCGCTGCTCAAGCGCATGCGGGACGGATTGCGCGTCGCGGTGCTGACCAACGATGCCAATGACTACAACCGGCAGCGCTGCACCCAGGCGGGCGCCGACTGGTTCTTCGACAAATCCACCGAATTCGAGCCACTGCTGGCGTTGCTGCATGAGCAGGCGGCAGCGACCCACTGAACCCTTCATCCTCAACCTTCAGGAGATTGCCATGAGCATCGAACTGGCCTCTGCGACGCAAACGGTGCCCACCGGCACACAGACCTCCATCCGCGAGTTTCTCGCCTTCAAGCTGGGCCGCGAAGAGTACGGTGTGGACATCCTGCGTGTGCAGGAAATCCGCTCCTTCGAGCCGCCGACCCGCATGGCCAATGCGCCGGCCTTCATCCTGGGCGTGGTGAACCTGCGTGGCGTGATCGTGCCCATCATCGACATGCGCATCAAGTTCGGTATGGAAGAGGTGAAGTACGACAGCTTCACTGTGGTGATCGTGCTCAACATCGGCAAGCAGGTGATCGGCATGGTGGTCGACGGTGTGTCCGACGTGATGACGCTCACGCCCGAGCAGCTGCGCCCGGTGCCCGAGTTCTCCGGGGTCATCGACAACAACCATGTGCTGGCTATCGGCTCCGTGGGCGACCGCATGCTGATCCTGCTGGACATCGAGCGCGTCATGAGCAGCGCCGAGCTGGGCCTCGTTTCGCAGGCCAGCACTGCAAACGCCAGCTGATCAACAGATTTGACAAGGAATCACGTCATGAAACTCACCATCGCCAAACGCCTGTACCTCGCCGCCGGGTCCGTGGTTGTCCTGCTGCTCATCAGCTCCGCATTCGTGTGGCAACTGGGCCAGGTCAGCGACCAGCGTCTCCAGGAAGGCCGCATCAGCACGCTGCAGACTGCTTCGCTGGCCGATGCCCAGAGCCATCTCTGGGCCTTGCGCTGGGGCGTGGCACAGATGACGGCCCTGAGCGACCCCGAGGCACGGGCCAAGGTCGCGGCGACCGGCCCCAAGCTGCGTGAAGATGCCGAGAAGGCACTGCTCGACTTCGAGAGTCGCGTGAACGCCGACGACCAGCGCCAGGCGATCAAGGCCCTGCGTGAAACCTTCGGCAACTACGCCTCCTGGCGTGAGAAGTGGGCAACGGCCCTGGCCGCGGGCAATACGGACGAAGCCGCCAAGATCCGTGCGGAGCACACCACACCGCTGGGTGCGGCGACCGTCAAGGGCTTTGCCGACCTGATCGCCATGCAGCGCAAGGCCGCTGCCGAGAGCGCCGAGGCTGCAACCAAGTCAGTGGACGGTCTGCGCACCACGATCGTGAGCTTCATGCTGATTGCGGCACTGGTCGCCAGCGTCATGGTGGTGCTGAGTGTGCGTGCCATTGTCACGCCCCTCAAGGAGGCCTCGCGTTTGGCCGAAGCCGTGGCCGGCGGTGACCTGACGGTACAGATCGTGGCCAAGGGCGGCGATGAAGTGTCCGAGGTGCTGCAGGGCCTGCAGCACATGCAGGCCAGCCTGTCCAAGGTGGTGTCCAACGTGCGCCAGTCCTCCGAAAGCCTGGCCACGGCCAGTGCGGAGATCGCCCAGGGCAACCAGGACCTGAGCGCACGCACGGAGAGCCAGGCCAGCGCCCTGGAAGAGACCGCCGCCTCGATGGAAGAGCTGGGTTCTACTGTCAAGCAGAACGCCGACAACGCCAAACAGGCCAACCAGCTGGCCCAGAGTGCCAGCACCGTGGCCGTCAAGGGCGGTGAAGTGGTGGCCCAGGTGGTCGACACCATGAAGGGCATCAATGATTCGAGCAAGAAGATTGCCGACATCATCAGCGTGATCGACGGCATCGCCTTCCAGACCAATATCCTGGCGCTCAATGCCGCGGTCGAAGCCGCCCGCGCGGGCGAACAGGGCCGCGGT
>JAXMMJ010000048.1:0-10428 GCA_034366585.1 Hylemonella sp. | reverse complement strand
GGACGAGTTGCAGGCCATGTGCCGCGCGCGCGGCACCTCGGTGTTTTTTGTGACGCACGACATCGCCGAGGCGGTCTACCTGGCGGACCGCGTGGCGGTGATGGACGCCGGCCGCATCCGCCACGACATTCGTGTGGCCCTGCCGCGCCCGCGCGGGCGTGACCTGCGTTACGGCGCGGCCTTCAACGCCATCTGCGCCGAACTGCGGCACGCCATGGACGGGGAGGGCAAATGAGGTACCCGCGCCTGCTGGCCTTCGTGCTCTTGCTCATCCTGCTGCTGGCCTGGGAGTGGGCGGTGTCGGCCTTCCGTTTTTCGCCGCTGGTGTTGCCGGCGCCCAGCGTGATCGGTGCGGCGTTGCTGCGCGGCCTGCAGACGGGTTACCTCTGGCCGCACATCGCCCAGACCCTGCTGGAGTTGGGCCTGGGGCTGGCGCTGGGCGTAGCGCTCGGTTTTGCCGGTGGCGTGCTGCTGGGCGAGTCGGCTGTGCTGCGCCGTGTGCTCATGCCCTATGTGGTGACCAGCCAGGTGGTACCGAAGCTCGCGCTGGTGCCGCTGTTCATCGTCTGGTTCGGTTTCGGTACCGTGCCCACGGTGGTCATCACCGCGCTGATCTGCTTCTTCCCCCTGCTCGAAAACACGCTGACCGGCATTGCCCAGGTGGACGCCGCGCGCCTCGAACTGTTTCGCATGCTGGGTGCCACCCGCTGGCAGACCCTGTGGCGGCTCAAGGTGCCCGCCGGGCTGCCCGCCATCCTGGCCGGCCTGCGTGTGGCCGTGGTGTTGGCGCTGGTGGGCGCCGTGGTGGGTGAGTTCATCGGTGCCAGCAAGGGCCTCGGCGCGCTGATCATCGCGGCCCAGGGCTCCATGGACACGCCCCTGATGTTTGCCGTGCTGCTGCTGATCACGCTGATCGGCCTGCTGCTGTACGAGGCCACGCTCTGGCTGGAGCGCCGTCTCCTGCGACCTTATTCATCCAACCTTTGAGGACGACACCATGAAACGACATTTCCTGCGCACCCTTGCTGCGCTTGCATTCGGTGCCCTGTGCACCGGCGCCTGGGCCCAGGCCAAGCTGGACAAGGTGACGATCGCCGGCTGGAGCGGCCCCATCTCCGAGGTCACCAACCTGCTGGTCGAGCCCGACAAGGGCTTCTTCCGCGCCCAGGGCCTCGACATGGTCTACATGCCCGGCGCTGGTGGTGGCGATGCCGTACGCAACCTGCTCAGCGGCCAGGCCGACGTGGCTTTCACCGACCCGGGTTCGCTCTACGCCGCGCTGGACAAGGGCGAAAAGCTGCGCGTGATCTACGACATCTACCCGCAGAACATCTTCAACGTGGTGGCGCTCAAGAGCAGCGGCATCAGCAAGCCGGCAGATCTGAAAGGCAAGAAGATCGGCGTCTACAGCCTGTCCAGCGGCACGCTGACCAATCTGCAGTTGCTGCTGAACCAGGCGGGCCTGAGCGAGAAGGACGTGACCATCGTCGTCACGGGCCTGCTGAACTTCGCGCCGCTGATGCAAGGCCAGGTGGACGCCACCGCCGCTACCGACACCGGCCTGCTGGTGGCCCGCGCCAGAGGTGTGGGCGAGGTGAACGTGATGGAAGTGCGCCACTCGCTCAACGTTTCCAGCGACATCTTTGTCGTGCGTGAAGAAACCTACCAGCAGAAGAAGGACGTGCTCAAACGCTTCCTGGCAGCTTACCGCGACAGCATGCAGTGGATGATGACCCAGCCGCAGGATGCCGCCGCGCTCGCGGTCAAGCGGGCCATCAACGGCCAGAACGAGACCGTGAACCTGGAGGTCATCAAGCTGCGCAATGCCTCCAGCGTCTCGCCGCTGACGCAACAAAAAGGCCTGGGCGCCATCGACGTCGACATGCTGCAGAAGGGCGCCGAGGCCTGGAAGAAGATCGGTCTGATCCAGCGTGATCTGAAGATGAAAGACGTGGTTAGCAGCGAACTGCTCCCCGGTAAATAAGCATGAACTTCCAGGGCCAGGTCATCCTCGTCACCGGCGCTAGCCGCGGCATCGGCGCGGCCATCGCGCGGGCCTTCGCGGCCGAGGGTGGTTTTGTGGTGGTGAACTACTTGCGCAACGAAGCCGCCGCGAATGAGGTGGTGGCGCACTGCAAGGCCGTGGGCGCTGCAAGGGGTGGCGATGCCTGGGCCATCCGCGCCGACGTCAACGACCCGGCGCAGGTGCAGGCCCTGGTGGCGCAGGTGCAGGCCGAACTGGGCCGCATCGACGTGCTGGTCAACAACGCTTTCGCACCTTACCGATTCGACCCCGAACAGCGCAAACGCTTCTGGGAAACAGGCTGGGCCGATTACCAGACCCAGTTCGACGGCGCCGTGCGCGCGACCTACAACGTCTGCCAGGCCGTGCTGCCCGGCATGCGCCAGCGCGCGCAAGGCTCCATCGTGAACCTGGCCAGCGACCTGGTTGAGCGGCCCGTGGTGCCGTACCACGACTACAGCACGGCCAAGTCCGCGCTGGTGGGTTTCAGCCGCAACCTGGCTGCCGAACTCGGGCCGCTGGGCATACGCGTCAACTGCGTGGCGCCGGGCCTGGTCTATCCGACCGACGCCAGCCGCGCGACCAAGGAAGACGTGAAAGAAACCATCGTGGCGCAGACGCCCATGCGGCGTATCGCCCGGCCCGAGGATGTGGCGGGGCCGGTGCTCTTCCTCGCTTCGGACTGGAGCCGTTTCATGACCGGGCAGGTGCTGGTGGTGGATGGCGGCCTGGTCATGAAGTGAGAACTTGTGAATAAATCTACTGCGCGACCCGATCGCCGCGTTGGGCGGTGCTCGCCATCCTCACGTACGTCAAGTACGTTCCGGTGACTGCGCTCCGTCCGCCTTGCGCTCGGGCCGCTCGCTACGATTTCTTCACAAGTTCTGCGCTGTCATTCGCTTAGACTCGCTCCATGTCCGACACCGCGCCCCTGATCCTTGGCATTGAATCTTCCTGCGACGAAACCGGCGTGGCCCTGGTGCAAACCGATGGCAGCCCGGTGCCGCAGCTGCTCTCGCACGCGCTCTACAGCCAGATCGAGATGCACCAGGCTTACGGCGGCGTGGTGCCCGAACTGGCCAGCCGGGACCACATCCGCCGTGTCCTGCCCTTGACCACACAGGTCATGCAGGAGGCGGGCAAGACACTCAAGGACATCGACGTGGTGGCCTACACGCGCGGCCCCGGCCTGGCTGGTGCGCTGCTGGTGGGCGCCGGCGTGGCCTGCGCCCTGGGCGCGGCCCTGGGCAAGCCCGTGCTGGGTGTGCACCATCTGGAAGGCCATCTGCTCTCGCCCTTCCTGAGCGCCGACCCGCCCGAGTTCCCCTTCGTCGCGTTGCTGGTTTCCGGCGGCCACACGCAGCTGATGCGCGTGGACGGGGTGGGGCGCTACGAAATCCTGGGCGAGACGATCGATGACGCGGCCGGCGAAGCCTTCGACAAATCGGCCAAGCTCATGGGCCTGCCCTACCCTGGCGGCCCGGGGCTGGCCAAACTGGCGGAGCAGGGCGACGGCGCGGCCTTCAAGCTGCCGCGCCCGCTGCTGCACAGCGGCAATCTGGATTTCTCTTTTGCCGGGCTCAAGACCGCGGTGCTCACGCAGGCGCAGCGCCTGGGTGGCGAACTGGAAGCACGCAAGGCGGACCTGGCGGCTTCCACGCAGGCCGCTATCGTCGAAGTGCTCGTGAAGAAATCTCTGTCCGCCCTGAAAGATACGGGCCTCAAGCGCCTGGTGGTGGCCGGCGGCGTAGGCGCCAACCGGCAATTGCGCGAACAACTCAATGCCCAATGCGCCAAGCTCAAGGTGCGCGTGCACTACCCCGAGCTGCATCTGTGCACCGACAACGGCGCCATGATCGCCATGGCCGCCGCCATGCGCCTGCAGGCCGGCATGCAGGAAGCGACTCGCGCCTACACCTTCGAGGTCAAGCCGCGCTGGCCGCTGGATGCGATCAGTCAATCGATTTGAATTTGTGGCATCGTGCCTTCTTAATCTCGCGACAGAAGAATATCTGACCGCACTCAACCGTTTGAATACGCAGGGTGCAATGTCCATAAGACAGGTTTGCTGTCTATATCAAGTTAGGCGGTCCTTATGGCTTTTATCGACGACTGGCAAAGAGATCAACTTAAAGTACCCCATGACGAGGTTTCTCTTTTCAAACTATTCGCTGAATTACTAGCAAAACACTACACGGGGGTCGAGTACTTTGTGGTGCATGGAAAACCAGGCCACGTGGAGTTCTCGTCAGGAATATGGCCCGGAAAGACTGGCATCGTTAAAGAGATCGGGGATCTTCTGATCGTTACGTACTCATACAAAAGTCATGAAGCGCGATATTGTGTACAGCAGAACAAGTACGAACGCTCAAGTGGGGCTTTGCGAACCAGCCCTACATTGGCATTTAGCGCAGACATCTATCAGTACGATCTATTGGCGTATCGGCCACAGGTAAATTCTGTTGGCTCGATACCGTTTCCCAAAGATATTTTGTCTGGTACGGACTATGACTCCGTAGGAAACTACGGTGTCTTTTATAGGGGAGGGAATCACCTCATCGATTTCGCGTATTCCGCGGCTCGTTGGCTTACGCCGCATAGCTTCTCATCTAAGACGAAGTTGTCGTTAAATACATTCATGATGGGGTTTGGCGTCAACGGTAGAGACTTGTTAAGCACTGTAGGAATACAAAATTTCATATCCGCTCTCCTTGAGATGAGGATTGGTGCGCCCTTGGTAAGTAGGGCGCACGGCCAGTTCTTGCAGGGAATGATCAATCGCGCAGCCACAGCAAATGGTAGATCGCCAACTGTCGTCGATTTACCTAATCTATTTGGTGGAAATGCAACGCCGATCCCAGATGGTTCGGCATATCGTCTCTTGCTAATTAATGTTGATAGGAATGCCTAATATCGGCTCCAAGCACAGTCGCCCGGAGGGGCGCAGATTGAGCGGAAACGTTGACGTCATAAAAAAAGGCCGCGAACTTCGCGGCCTTTTTCTCGGGAAGGCGAGGATCAGTTGATCGCCAGCTTGACGGTCTTGCTCTCGGGCAGCACCTTGACCAGCTTGAGCGTGAGCACACCGTTCTCCAGCTTGGCCTCGCTGGCGGACACATCGATATCCTGCGGCAGTTCGTAGGCGGCCTTGTACTGGCGCTTGGCTTCGGGCAGGGTCTCGATGCGGATCACATTGCCTTCGATGCCGATGGACAGCTGCTCGCGGCTGACGCCGGGCACGTCGAAGCTCAGCTCATAGGCCTTGTCTTCGGCAGCGCTGGCCGGCTGCTCGGCGGGCGCGGACTCGCTGAAGAAGCGGTCGAAAGCACGCAGCGAGGGGGAGAAGGCGGAACGGCGGATGACGGGAACAAACAGCATGGTTGAACTCCTGTGGTGTAAACGGTGGACTCGGTGTGCGGAGGCACTGCCGGCCGCAGGGCATAACTGGGAACGGGCCAAGACGTTTTCAAGGGCTGCAGCGTGCGGCAAATTTTTGGCGGCCAGGTCTTGAAAACATGGGGCCTGTCTCTATGTCCGGCCGCCGCGCCCGTGCCGGCCACGCGGCACAATCGACCCCTTGCGATGGAGTAAACATGCGCCAGGTGATCCGTGACCTCGAAGAATCCAAAATCCGCGAAGTGGCCAATGCCGGCCTGGGCCGCAGCGACGTGCTGGCCTTCTGGTTCGGCGAGGGGGACGAGGTCACGCCCGACTTCGTGCGCCAGGCGGCCATCGATTCCCTGCAGAAAGGCGAGACCTTCTACAGCCACAACCTGGGCCTGCCCGAGCTGCGCGCGGCCATCGCCCTGCACCTGAGCCGGCTGCACGGGACCGTGGCGCCCGACCGCATCGCCGTCACATCGGGCGGTGTCAATGCGCTGATGATCGCCATGCAGGCCCTGCTGGAGGCGGGCGACGAGGTGGCCATCGTCACCCCGGTCTGGCCCAACCTGACCGCGCAGCCGCTGATCCTGGGCGCGCGCCTCAAGCCCATCCCCCTCAAGCCCGTGTCGGGTGCCTGGACGCTGGACCTGGAGGCTTTGCTGGCGGCCGTGACACCGGCCACCAGGGTGCTGATCCTCAACGCGCCCAGCAACCCGACGGGCTGGACGCTCACGCGCGAGGAGCAGCAGCGCATCCTGGACCACTGCCGCCAGACCGGCACCTGGATCGTGGCGGACGAGGTCTATTCACAGCTGTACTACGAGGATGGCCCGGCGCCGGGCCGCCCCAAGCCGGGCGCCCCCCTCAAGGGGGAGGGGCGTAGCCCTTCGGGGGGAGTCGAATTCAACGGCTGCGCGCCCAGCTTCCTGGACATCGCCTCCTCCGAAGACCGGCTGGTCGTGGTGCACAGCTTTTCCAAGAGCTTCCTGATGACGGGCTGGCGCCTGGGCTGGCTGGTGCTGCCCTCTGCCATCACGCACGACGTGGGCAAGCTCATCGAGTTCAACACCTCCTGCGCCAGTGTCTTCACCCAGCGCGCCGGCGTGGCGGCCCTGCAGCGGGCGGATGAGATCACGCCGCGGGTGGTGGCCCACCTGAAAACCTGCCGCGACACCCTGGTGCCCTTGCTGCAGGCCCTGCCGGGCGTGGAGCTGGCCCGCCCGGCGGCCGGCATGTACGCCTTTTTCCGCCTGGCCGGATACGACGATTCCCTGGCCACGGCCAAGCGCCTGGTACGCGAGGCCGGCCTGGGCCTGGCGCCGGGCGAGGCCTTTGCCCCCGAGGCCCAGGGCTGGCTGCGCTGGTGTTTTGCGTCCAGGGACCCGCAGCGCCTGGTGTTGGGGGTGGAGCGGCTCAAAACCTGGTTGGGAAGTAAGTAGGCGCTCCGCTGGTCTGGTTTGGGCTATAATTCCACGGTTCTGCGGTCCGCAAGGGCTTGCAGAGCGCACGTCAGTAGCAGTTCCAGCCGCTGACGCAAGTTGTAAACCCTGGGACGTCCCGGCCGAAAGCGGCCGGTTTCGTCCCGCATGACAGGAAATAGAAATGATCGCTACCAGCATCAAGGCCGAAGTTGTCAAGGCCAATGCCCGTTCCGCTACCGACACCGGCAGCCCGGAAGTCCAGGTCGCCCTGCTGACCGCCCGCATCAACGAACTGACCCCGCACTTCAAGACCCACGCCAAGGACCACCACGGCCGTCGCGGTCTGCTGCGCATGGTGAGCCGTCGCCGCAAGCTGCTGGACTACCTGAAGTCCAAGGACTTCGACCGTTACAGCGCGCTGATCACCAAGCTGGGTCTGCGCAAGTAATCGCCCCGGACAGATGAATAGAAGCGCCTGAGTTGGTCCGCTAGCTCAGGCGCTTTGTACTTCGGAGCAGACAGGAACAGAGCGAAGCTGTGTCATTCCAGAGGAAATTGAGCGAATTTCCCTCTGATTTCTCTGGAATGGCATCGTGTTCTGTGATGTGGCTTCGAGCCCTAGGGGAGGCGGCTTAGACCTCCCTTGATCCATACAGGAGAAACACATGACCATGTTCAACAAAGTCACCAAGACCTTCCAGTGGGGCCAGCACACGGTCACCATGGAAACCGGCGAAATCGCCCGCCAGGCTACCGGCGCCGTGCTGGTCAACATCGACGACACCGTGGTGCTGGCCACCGTGGTGGCGACCAAGAGCGCCAAGCCCGGCCAGGACTTCTTCCCCCTGACGGTGGACTACACCGAGAAGTCCTACGCCGCCGGCAAGATCCCCGGCAGCTTCTTCAAGCGTGAAGGCCGTCCCAGCGAGCTGGAGACCCTGACCTGCCGCCTGATCGACCGCCCGATCCGTCCGCTGTTCCCCGAAGGCTTCTACAACGAAGTCCAGGTGATCGTGCACGTCGTGAGCCTGAACCCCGAAGTGCAGGCCGACATCGCCGCCATGATCGCCACCAGCGCTGCGCTGAGCGTCAGCGGCATCCCCTTCAACGGCCCCATCGGTGCCGCACGTGTGGGTTACATCAACGGCGAATACGTCCTGAACCCGGGCCAGACCCAGCTCAAGGACAGCCAGATGGACCTGGTCGTTGCCGGTACCGAATCCGCCGTGCTGATGGTGGAGTCCGAGGCGCAGCAGCTCTCTGAAGAGATCATGCTGGGCGCCGTGGTGTTTGGCCACGAGCAGGGCAACATCGCCATCAACGCCATCCACGACCTGGTGCGTGACGCCGGCAAGCCGGCCTGGGACTGGAAGGCTCCTGCCAAGGACGAGACCCTGATCGCCAAGGTCAACGCGCTGGCCGAAGAGAAGTTGCGCGCCGCCTACCAGATCCGCAACAAGCAGAGCCGCACCCAGGCTTGCCGCGAGACCTACGCCGCCGTCATGGCCGCCCTGAAGGATTCGGGCGTCGAGTTCGACAGCGTCAAGGTCGAAGGCATGCTGTTCGACATCGAAGCGCGCATCGTGCGCAGCCAGATCCTGGCTGGCGAGCCGCGCATCGACGGCCGCGACACGCGCACCGTGCGCCCCATCGAGATCCGCAACGGCGTGCTGCCCCGTACCCACGGTTCGGCCCTGTTCACGCGTGGTGAAACCCAGGCCCTGGTGGTTGCCACGCTGGGCACCGAGCGCGACGCGCAGCGCATCGACGCGCTGGCCGGCGAGTTCGAAGACCGCTTCATGCTGCACTACAACATGCCCCCCTTCGCCACCGGCGAAGCTGGCCGCTTCGGGACGCCCAAGCGCCGCGAAATCGGTCATGGCCGACTGGCCAAGCGCGCACTGATCGCGGCATTGCCCAGCAAGGAAGACTTCCCCTACACCATGCGCGTCGTGTCGGAAATCACCGAGTCCAACGGCTCCTCGTCGATGGCTTCCGTCTGCGGCGGCTGCCTGTCGCTGATGGACGCCGGCGTGCCGATGAAGGCCCACGTGGCCGGCATCGCCATGGGCCTGATCAAGGAAGGCAACCGCTTCGCCGTGCTGACCGACATCCTGGGTGACGAAGATCACCTGGGCGACATGGACTTCAAGGTGGCCGGTACCACCAACGGCATCAACGCCCTGCAGATGGACATCAAGATCCAGGGCATCACCAAGGAAATCATGCAGGTCGCCCTGGCCCAGGCCAAGGAAGCCCGCATGCACATCCTGGGCAAGATGCAGGAAGCCATGGGCGAGGCCAAGACCGAGGTGAGCAACTTCGCGCCCAAGCTCTTCACCATGAAGATCAACCCCGAGAAGATCCGTGACGTGATCGGCAAGGGCGGCGCCGTCATCCGCGCGCTGACCGACGAGACCGGTTGCCAGATCAACATCGAGGAAGACGGCACCATCACCATCGCCGCCACCGACGCCACCAAGGCCGAGGAAGCCAAGCGCCGCATCGCCGAGATCACCGCCGAAGTCGAAATCGGCAAGGTCTACGAAGGCCCGATCACCAAGATCCTGGACTTCGGTGCCCTGGTCAACCTGCTGCCCGGCAAGGACGGCCTGCTGCACATCAGCCAGATCGCGCACGAGCGTGTCGAGCGCGTGGGCGACTACCTGACCGAAGGCCAGATCGTCAAGGTCAAGGTCATGGAAACCGACGAAAAGGGCCGCGTCAAGCTGTCCATGAAGGCCCTGGCCGAGCGTCCCGCTGGCGGCAGCGATCGTCCCGCACCGGCTGAGCGTGGTGACCGTGGTGGCGAGCGCGGTGGCGAGCGCCGTGATGGCGGTCGTGATCGCCAGTCCGCCGATCAGCAGCAACAGCAGCAGCAAGCGGTGCCTTCCGAAGGCAGCGCAGGCCAGTTGAACGGTTGATTGATCTGCTATTGATATAAGAGCTGCTGGCGCTTATCCATCAAGCGCTAGCGGTCAAAATCATTCAGATTAACGTGCGAAGGATTCCTGTATGCGCGCTGTAGAAATCACTGCCTTTGGCGCCGCCGATGTGCTGCGCCTGGGCGAGCGCCCCAAGCCCCAGGCGGGGGAGGGCGAGTTGCTGATTCGCGTCAGTGCGAGCGGTATCAATCGGCCCGATGTGCTGCAACGCCTGGGGCATTACGCGCCTCCACCTGGCGCCACCGATCTGCCGGGGCTGGAGGTGGCGGGTGTTGTCGAAAGCGGCGATGCGGCGGCCCTGTTGCGCGCCGGCTTGCAAGTGGGCGACCGCGTTTGCGCGCTGGTGGCTGGTGGCGGCTACGCCGAGTGGTGCGTGGCGCCCGTCGAGCAGTGCCTGCCAGTGCCCGCGGGGCTTTCCGACATTGAGGCGGCATCTCTGCCCGAAACCTTCTTCACGGTGTGGAGCACTGTGTTTGACCGGGGTCGTCTGCAGGCAGGCGAAACCCTGCTGGTGCAGGGCGGCACCAGCGGCATTGGCGTTACCGCTATTCAGTTGGCGCGCGCTATGGGTGCCACGGTGATCGTGACGGCGGGCAGCGATGAAAAATGTGCAGCCTGCCTGGCACTGGGCGCGCACCACGCCATCAACTACAAG